>DATHHW010000114.1:0-90640 GCA_035317005.1 Pyrinomonadaceae bacterium
AAAAGAGTGTGAACGGCAATGTTAATGAGATTGAGTTGACCCTTTCTCAAACCTGACAAGTCTGATCCGTCATCAACATCCTTCGCGCGATTAACCTGGATGTTCGCGGGTTCCACGAATGAAAGAAAACAGTTTTTCTGTTTCGTGAGCCGCACGAAAAGAACTTCGGTGAAGTTGAGAGACTACTAGTTAGCCGGAGCGGTTCTGGTGCCTGCTTTTGCTCGTGCTCCACACGAATCCCGGATCACCAGTTCAAGGGGCAGAGTGATGTGCTGGGGTTTGCCACTATCTGACTTTCCTTCGATTAGCTGAATTAAGAGATTGGCAGCGATCTGGCCCATATCACGACGCGACCACGAGATCGTAGTGAGGGGCACCCGCAACATTGCTCCGTAATGGATGTTGCCGGCTCCTACGAGTGCGACGTCCTTGCCGGCGCGCAAGCCCACCTCTTCCAACGCCTGCATGGCGCCAATCGCCGCCGGATCGTTGACTGCAAAAATCGCCTCGGGAACCTCGGACTCTGCCAGCCACGAACGCATCGCTTCGTATCCTTCGGCTTCGAGCAGGCCACATTCGCGGACCAGGGTCTTCTCGAACCGAAGTTTGCGTTTGGCCAGCGCCTGCTTATAACCTTCGAAGCGATCGGCGCTGACTGATGAGCCATCGCCACGCAGGTGGCCGATGCGCCGGTGGCCGAGTCTGATCAAATGTTCAGTCGCCAGCCGGCCCACCTGCACGTTGTCGGTGGCGACCGCGGGACAACTCAACTGCTTCATCGTGCGATCGACCAAAACCATCTTTGCCCCATCCTTGATCATTTTGCGATAGGGTTTAGTTTCGGTAGGCGGAAAGACCGAGCTGATGATCAGGCCGTCGGTTCGCTGCAAAAGCGCCTCGACTTCATCGAGCTCGCGGGTAATGTCTTCCTCCGAACTACAAATTAAAAGTTGAAAGCCGGCGGGCCGGGTAATCGATTCAATGGCGCGCATTACTTCGGCAAAGTACAGGTTCATCAGATCAGGGACGATCACTCCAATGAGATAAGAGCGATTGGTTGCGAGGGCCCGGGCGTGCTGGTTCGGCTGATAGTTCATCCGCCGCGCTACTTCCAGGACCCGCGCTCGAGTTTCAGAACTGATCAGAGGATTGTCGTTAATCGCGCGCGAGACGGTCATTTTCGAGACGCCTAACTCGCGCGCAATATCAGCAAGGGTTACCGGCATGATAATTTCGGTTCCAGCGTTAGCGGATGAATCTTACAGGCATCAACGAGTTTCTGCTAGAGAGAGTAAAATGTGCCCGAGTAACGAAAACTGTCCGAGTAGCCAGTAGGAGTAATTGGGCTGCTGGTAAATGAAGTTCATCTAGCTTAGTATCCGTTCCGGGATGCTACTCAAAACAACCGTCAACGGAATCAAAGTCCAGATTGACTTGCCAGGTGTATCCCTAAAAGCTTACCGAGCAATCGAAGCCCTGCTGGATGACAAGCTAAGCAACCCCAGCATTAAGAACCGTGAGGCAATCGCCGTGAGCTTTCTTAATGCTCTCAAGCAGTGTCCTCAGGCAAATGCAAGTGACCTGTGGCATCACGTCGTCTATCGACTATATTGCGCGATTCTGCCGCGCTACCGCCCACAAGACCCAAAGCAAAGCTGGGTTCGAGCGGGCGGCGACGCTCTTGAGATGACTTTGGAGCAATGGTATTCGCCGATCCTGAATCCTCACGGTATTAAGATAAAGATGCTCATAGGAGCAGCTGAGAAGAAGAAGGCCCTTGCTGATATGGGAATCCAGGCCACAGTTGGCGCGGCAAAGCTGGACATGACGCTGCATTTAGACGCAGGACAAAATCAGCGGGTAATATTTGGTGGAGTGCACGTAAAGGCAAGTTTGGCTGAAAGGGTTTCCGATGATATCCCAGCGAGTCGGGCCATGATGGCAGCAGGTTACTTTTCTCCGCTCTGGACCTTGGATGTGAAGTCCTTTCCGCCGCCACGCGGCGATCTGATCAATCGCGGCGAATTCGGTAGCCTTATGACACCCTCTGAGAAACGAAGATATGTCGAGGAACACGGCGAGTTTCACGCTTGCTATACTGCAAATAGCCGATCTATTCCCAGCATCGCAGCGACGCCCTCAGGTAGGCGAATCTACGCGATAAACTTGAGCATTCAGCCTGATCAATTCGCGCAAGATGTAATCGCATGGGCAGACACGGTAAGGCAACCACTGTTACTAGGATAATGGTAGTGTGGGCTCTGATTCACCGATATAGTCATTTGCGAGCTTACAGTTTTGAGGATCAATCTCGAAGCCTAGGTATTGGTGAGCCATCATTCTAGCTGCCCTCCCGGTTGTGCCGCTGCCCATGAAGGGATCAAAGATTATGCCTTGATCTCGCAGGCCGGACGCTCGAATGCACTGTTTGGGAAGGTCCAACGGAAATGTTGAGCAGTGAGAGGTCAGGTTGGGAGTTTGTACAAGCTTCCAAACTGACCCGATCGGTGGCTTAGTCTGAAAGAGATGGCGCTCATCTTTTGCAATTATGTAGATTCCTTCATGCCGTCTGTGCGGTCGGCGACAGATACCTTCCGGCAACGGACGGGACTTCTCCCAAATCACTTCCCCCCTAAATAGAAAGCCTAAATCGGTTAGAGCGAGTACGACTCTGTAAGGCACTCCAAGAAGATTGCCGTACTTTAACCAACCCACGTCTTCTTTCACGAATGCCCGGCGGCGACCTCTGTTCTTCGCGTAGGCCGAGTTTGTCGGGTCGAGTCCGTTTCCGTTCTTGCCGAGCGAACTATAACCATGATCATTCTCACGCCAGTTAATAGGGGTGTTGTAAGAATCTCCGATGTTAAGCCATAGAGTGCCCGTTGGTTTTACGCAACGCATGGTCTCCGCCAAAATCGCGACAAGGTTCTTAACGTATTCGCGTGGGTCCGGCTCGGATCCAAGCCCAGCAGACCCGCGCTGACCCCAGTAAGGCGGCGACGTGACTACGACGTCAAAACTGTCGGAAGGTATACATTTGAGACCGGATAACGCGTCGCTGTTGTGAATAACATTAAGCGCCCACGGACCCAGGCGTGGCTCAGCGGTGATTTGCATCTTTGGAATCATAATGATGACCTTCAATCTTCGCAATTAGAACACGCAACAAGCAAGTCTTGATCGTCTACCGTGAATTGACGAATATATTAAATCCCAATTGGAAATGGACGGAGCATAACGCCAGCGTCGCGAGAGGCCTTCCATTTCTCTCAAAGACGACCTTTGTCCTCTACTTTACATGTTCAGTCAAGTAACGACCTTTATCAATTCAACTATCATCCTGCGAGGCCGTGAGAATCATTCATTTCGCCGAAAGCTTCCAGATGGAAATCTGTATTTAATCTCGACTAATCGAGCAATGTCTGACAAGCTTCAGCCTTGTCGAGTTTTTCCAGGAGGCAGATTGAATTAAAGTCTGTCAGACATTGGAAGCAGAATGAAGCAACTTGGATGGGGACTGATCGGTTGTGGTGACATTGCGCAAAAGCGCGTCGCGCCCGCCATACGTGATTCGCCTTCGAGCGAACTAATCGCCGTAAACCGCGCGCAGTCTGAGCTGGCCGCGGCCTTTGCCAAACAATTCGGCGCCCGCAGATGGTATCTGGACTGGAAAAAGCTTCTGCGCGACGAAGAGATCGATGCGGTCTACGTCGCCACGCCGGTTCACTTGCATGCTGAGCAAGCGATCGCGGCCGCAGAGGCGGGGAAGCACGTGCTCTGCGAAAAGCCGATGGCTATGAACGTGCGCGAATGCGATCAGATGATCGACGCTTGTCGCCGCAATAAAGTGAAACTCGGGGTTGCTTACTACCGGCACTTTTATCCCGTAGTCGAACGCATCAAGGCCATCATCAAATCCGGCGAAATTGGAACTCCCGTGATGACGCAGATCAACGCGTTCGAGCAATTCAATCC
The DNA here is from genome assembly GCA_035317005.1 of Pyrinomonadaceae bacterium. GTDB lineage: Bacteria > Acidobacteriota > Blastocatellia > Pyrinomonadales > Pyrinomonadaceae > UBA11740. The sequence goes on from DATHHW010000114.1 coordinate 3,976, forward strand.
GGCGGCCGACGATCCTCGCTCGTGGTTACTGAAGAAAGACCTCGCGGGTGGTGGGCCAATGTTCGACTTCGGTTGTCATCGCGTTGAAGTCCTGGCCAACCTCTTCGGTCCCATCTCAACAGTCAAAGCGATGGCCGCAAACACAGTGTTCGACCGAGAAGTGGAAGACACGGCCGCGGCCCTGTTTCGTTTTGAAAGTGGCCCATGCGCACTCCTTTCTGTGTCCCATGCCGCGGCCGAAGCTAAAGATTCGTTGCGCATCTTCGGCTCGCTCGGTTCGATTCGCGTTTCGATTTTGAACGAAGGAAAGATTCGGGTCACCGGCACGTTGGGCGAACGTTACGAATCGCATCCTCCCCACACAAATCTGCACGCGCCACTAATCGAAGATTTTGTCAAAGCAGTTTTGACTGATCGCCAGCCGGCGGTCAGCGGCGAAGCGGGCCGAGCAGTGGCGTTGATCGAAGAAAAGATTTACGCGGTGTCCGACAAACTTTAGTAAGCGCAGATCAAGGTGGGTCGGCTAATGAGTCAGCGTTGAGCGTATAGATGCATGGCAGAGGGCGCAATCGCAACGGAGAGAAACTAATGAAATGGATAAGACTGTTACCACTCGTTTTGCTTACCACAGGTTTGTTTTCTCATCCGGCGGTTGGTAAGACCGGAGCGAAGACTCTTGATATTTATTTCATCGACGTCGAGGGCGGCGCGGCGACCCTCATCGTTACACCCGCGGGTCAGTCGCTGCTGGTTGATTCAGGATTTCCGGGCGATCGTGACGCCGGTCGCATTGCCGATGTGGCGCTGAAAGTGGCCGGGCTGACGCAGATCGACCATTACATTACGACGCACTGGCATCGCGATCATGTCGGCGGCAGCGCGCGGTTGGCGCAGTTGATTCCGATCAAGCACTTTTACGATCACGGCTTGCCGTCGACGCTTTCTTCAGACATACAGCCTGAGTTGATCGAAGCTTACAAGCAGACGACTCAGGGACAGTCAGTAACTTTGAAACCCGACGACCGGATCAAACTTCTTTCGCCCAAATACTCGGCGCGGCTGGAGGTGCGCGTGCTGGCGGCGGGGGGAGTGGTGCTGGGCGAGAAGTCCGCTGATCCACAGGTCCGACCGTGCGGCGCGGATTTCGAGCCGAAGCCGGAAGACAAAACCGATAACGTGAACAGCGTCGGCATTCTGCTCAGCTTTGGCAACTTCCAGTTTTTTGACGGCGGCGATCTCACCTGGAATATCGAGAACAGATTGGTGTGTCCCAGGAATCTGGTCGGCGTCGTCGATGTATTTCAATCCGATCATCATGGTCTGGACGTCAGCAACAATCCGACCCTGATTCGGGCCCTCAGCCCGCGCGTTGCGGTAATCAATGACGGCCCGCGCAAGGGTGGGGAAGCCGGCGTCTACGCCAGGCTGAAAAGCGTCAATGCAATCGAGGCGATCTATGAGATTCACCGCAACGTCCGCACGGCTGATCGAGACAATGCGCCTTCGGGTTTCATAGCAAACGATGAGGAAGCGTGCCAGGGGAATTTCATCAAGCTCGCTGTCGACCCGACCGGAAAGTCGTACACCGTGACGATTCCGGCGAAGCAGATCAGTCGCAGCTATCGCACGAGATGATTCGAAGTGCCGTTAGGCACGAAATATTTATAGAACGTGACTCAGAGACTAACCGAAGCTCCAGAGGAGCGAAATAGGATTTTACATGTCGCTCCTCTGGAGCTTGGACAATTTCAGATTCGTGAACTATAAACATCGCGCTCCCTCCGGAGCTGAAAACCAAGGCGAGATCAATGCGAGGTCATAACTAGAGATGGCATATCAGGCTTTTGATTTAACCGGCAAAACAGCAGTTGTCATCGGCGGCACTTCGGGCATCGGGCGCGCGATAGCTCGCGGCCTGGCCGAAGCCGGCGCCGACGTAGTGCCGACTTCGCGGCGGATTGAACAGGTGCAGGAAACCGCCAGCGAGATTCGCGAACGCGGACGCCGTTCGCTCGAGGTTGTTTCGGACGTGAGCGACCGCACATCTCTCTCAAGGTTACTGACCAAATGCATTGAGGAGTTTGGTAAGATCGACATCCTCGTCAACTCGGCCGGTAAGACGAAGCGCACCCCAACGATCGATGTCAGCGAGGACGAGTGGAACGACATCCTCGATACCAACGTGACTGGAACGCTTCGCGCCTGCCAGGTCTTCGGCCGCCATATGCTCGAGCGCAAGTACGGTCGCATCGTTAACATCGCGTCGCTCTCGACGTTCGTCGCGCTTTATGAAGTCGCGGCGTATTCGGCAAGCAAAGCCGCGGTCGCTATGCTGACCAAATCATTGGCTATCGAATGGGCGCCGCTCGGCGTGAATGTGAACGCAATTGCGCCGGGAGTGTTCCGCACGGCACTGAATCAAAAACTTTTGGACGAGACTGAGCGGGGCAAGGAGTTTTTATTGCGCACGCCGATGAAACGCTTCGGCAACGTCGAAGAGTTGGCTGGCGCGGCCGTGTTCCTCAGCTCGGATGCGGCCAGTTTTATCACGGGTGAAGTTTTGGTTGTCGACGGCGGGTTCCTGGCGAGCGGCGTGAATCAGTAGCATGGACTTCAGTCTGTTCTCCCTCTCCCTTTGGGAGAGGGTCGGGGTGAGGGCCTGAGCGAGAACCTCCTTTGATATGGGGTTGTCGTTGGTAAACACGACGGGTTCTTAAAAAATACGTCGCGCTAGGCTTTGCACCCTCCCCTAACCCCTCCCCATGGGAGGGGAAAAAACCACGAATACGCAATATCACAGAATGAAGTCTGGGCTATCAAACAACATGACCACAGCAATCATTTCAGAAGTAGTCGGACGGGGCGCGCCAACGCTTTCGCTGGCGGCGGAAGAATTGCGCGTCATCGTCGCCGAAGCGCTCGACGGCATCGACGTGGGTGAGCGGGTGCTGGCGATCGTCCCGGACAAGACCCGCGACGACAACACCGAGCTGTTGTTTCCCTTCGCGTCAGAAATACTCGCGCTAAAGAAAGTCGCCCAGTTCGACGCGTTGATCGCGCAAGGTACGCATGCGCCGATGACGGAGTCCGAAAAACGGGAGAAGATTGGTTGGAGCAAGATCGCGAACGGCCAAGTGGGCCACATTTTCGATCATCAGTGGAACCGCGCAGAGGAGTTGGTAACGCTGGGTGAGTTAAGCGCCGAACGGATTGCCGAGTTGACTGATGGGCTGATGCACGAATCAGTACCGGTGCGCTTAAATGCTTTGTTGGCGCCAGGGAAGTACGACACAGTTTTGGTGTTTGGAGCTACCATGCCGCACGAAGTCGCGGGTTTTGCGGGCGGGGCAAAATATTTTTTCCCGGGTGTCGCGGGTCCCGAGTTAACGCACCTGACGCATTGGCTAGGCGCACTGGCAACGATCGAAAATGTGATTGGCCGTGTCGAAACGCCGACTCGCCGCGTGATCGAGGCCGCCGCTGCGTTCGTGCCCGCGCAGGTTATCTCGTTCACTTCCGTGTCGACTCGTGATGCGCATGGCCTGCACACGCACGCACTGTTTGCCGGCGACATCTACGAATCGTTTCGCCGCGCCGCCGAAGTCAGCCGCGAAGTCCACATCAAATATATTGGGCGCAAGTATAAACGCGTGGTCGCGTTGCTTGATCGGCACTATGACGAACTCTGGGTCGGCGGCAAGGCCAGCTACAAACTTGGCAGCATCATTGAAGAGGGAGGGGAACTGATCATCTATGCACCGCACCTGACCCAGCTCTCGGCAACACACGGCCGCTTGATCGAAAAGTATGGTTACGCACCGCTCGAGCAGGTGCGGGAAATGGTTGAGGGCTCGGATGAGTTGCGCGCGAACCTGTGTGTAGCGGCGCACCTGGCACACGTCAGTTACGGCAGCGCTCGCAATGGCGCCGGCCAGCTCACACCACGCTATCGCATTACCCTTGCCTCAGCAGTAAGCGAAGAGGCCTGTCGCCGAGTGAACCTTGGCTTCCTCGATCACCACAGTTTTCATCTCAAGGATTATCAAGCCGATCCGGACACGCTGGTGGTCGACGACGCCGGGCGCGATCTATATCTGGTTTAGCCGGACGTAGAACTCTCAATCGCACTCGAATAGAGTTGGTCATGTGATAGGATTCGAACCAAAGTACATGAGTCTTGCGGACCGAATAACGATTGACCCGAAGATTTGCTACGGCAAACCGACCATTCGTGGGCTGCGATATCCAGTAGAGACGATTTTGGAGTTGCTTAGTTCTGGTATGACCAGCGATGAGATACTGGCTGACTATGAAGACCTGGAACGAGAAGACATTCTCGCGGTGCTTGACTTCGCTCGCCGACTGAGTCAGGCCAAGCTTATCGAGCCCGTAGCGGCACGAAATTTCTCGTTGATGCGCAGCTTCCACGGCGCCTCGCTGAACACCGCGCCAAGCAGGACTTTCGGTTATTCACACACTTGACCTTCCTGATCGCAACCGCACTGGCGATCTGGTTATCAATGAACTCTCGATCAAAGAACAATACGCGCCAAGAAAATTCTGAAGGCGCGACGAAGACCGGGCTTGAACATATTCTCGAAAACCAAAAGGAGACGATGATGAAACTACAATCACGACATCACGCCGTAATAGTCATTGCCTTACTGATTGCCTCCGTGATCGCCTGCAAGTCCACCGGAAGCTCTACCTCATCCACGACAAACAAAACGGAGCCCGCAAAAAACACGAACAGCTCAACTAGTTCTACCAGCGTCCCCACCGCACCCCCGGACATCGCGGGCAAATACAACGTGGTGGGCGGCAACCCGGGCGGAGGCGTCTACAAAGGCACGCTGGAAATTATTCCCCACGGTGATGTCCTCCAATTTCGTTGGAACGCCGGGACGCAATACGACGGTGTCGGCGTGGCCAATGGCAACGTCGTCGCGGTGGCGTTCGCCAATGGACCGAATGGCAAAGGCTGTGGCGTGATCGACTACGAAATCGCGGGCGATGGCGCGCTGGACGGCAAATGGGGTTACTGGGGAGTGAACGAAGCCGGCACTGAAAAAGCAACCCGCACCGGCGGTTCCAGCTTGGAAGGAACTTACGACGCGACCGGCAAGAATCCCGACGGCAAAGAATACAAGGCAAGACTTACCGTCGAACCGGCCGGCAACCTCTACCGATTCGTTTGGAGCAATAACACTGACGGCGTCGGCATCAAACAGGGCAATAACGTAGCCGTAGGAATTGGCGGCGCCCGCTGCGGATTTGTTGCTTACGAGATCAAGCCCGACGGGTTGGAAGGAATCTGGGGCGGCTACGGCAGCGACAAAACCGGGACTGAAAAAGCTACGAAGCAGTGACAACCAGCCGCGGATGAATGCGGATCATGCGGACAAGAAGAACCGCGAGTCAGCCACGAAAAGGCACAAAAAGCGCAAATGGAAATGCAATGACCACCTTAGCTTTCTTGCCGCAAATTGAGCAAATAAATGGGTTCTCTGAAATCAGACCTCCTTACATGCGTTGCGTGTCAATCGACACACGCCGCGTGTTAGTCCGCACGCGCCGCATATTAGTCCCCACACGCCACGTGTTACCCCGCACACGCCACGTGTTACCCCGCACACGTTGTGTGTTGGACCGCATGCGTCACACGTCAGACTTCACGCGCCGCGTGTTAGTCGGCACACGCCACGTGTTAGGTCGCACGCGCTGCGTATTAGTCGGCACGCGCCACGTGTTCGAGCGCACGTCTTGAGTTGAGGGTGGAGCGATGCCGCTCGGCTTCACACCGAACCCTTCTGTTTGTGCTTTTTGTGCCTTTTTGTGGATGACTATTAGTTTTTGTCTTATCTGCGTCAATCCGCGGCTCATCTGGTCTTAACCCAACATCCGCTTTCATTCGCCTGCCGCGCGGCATCCAGAACGAGTTGGGTGCGATAGCCATCTGCGAAAGTGGCCGCATCTGCGACGGTCGTGCGGCCTTCGCGCAGGGCTGCGACAATTTGTTTTGAGAAGACCGTAAAGCCGCGCGCCCAACCACCGTCGCGCATACCGGGAGCCAATTCACCCCGATCGGTTTCCACGCGGCGCCAATCTCCCTCACCAACTTTTGACTGCCACAGCTCGCCGTTCTCTTCGATCATCAACGCTCCCAGTTCTCCGAACAACTCCAGGCGATGCTCAGGCTTTCCCGGCTCAACCAAAGACATCGACGCATTGCCCGTCGCGCCTTCGGTGAATTCAGTGTCCTCGAATCGCACGAGCAGGTTGGCTTCGTCGTCGGTAGTCACTTCACGCCCCGTCCCGCTTTCATCTTTGCGTTCGCGAATGTGCGTAGCGAGGTTCCCGATTACTTCCCGCACTTCCGCGCCCAGCAGCCAGCGCCAGCCGTCGATCACATGCGAGCCGATCGCGCCCAGAGCGCCACCACCCTGCTTTATGTCCGACCACCAATTCCACGGACGATTGGGATCAGCTCGCGAGTCGGCACGAAAAGTCAGCTTCGCGTGCCGCACTTTGCCGATGTCGCCGCGACGCAAGAGTTCGCGCATCTTTACGCGGCCCGGCAGAAAGCGCAATTCGTGATCGATCAAAGCCAGCACCCCGGCCTGCTGAGCGCGCTCTGTCATGCGCCTGGCTTCGTCGGCATTCATGGCCATCGGTTTTTCACAGAGCACGGCTTTGCCGCGGTGCAGCGCTGCCAGTGTCATCTCGCAATGCGTCACCACCGGAGTGACGATGCTGACCAGATCGACATCGTCACGCTCGACCAACGCGCGCCAGTCGCTTTCGACATGCTCGATGCCGAATTCACGCGCCACTTCTTCGGCGTGCTCGCGACGCGCGCTGGCAATCGCCACAATCTGCGCGCCGGCGCAGGCTTTGAAGGCGGGAATCTGCGTCGAGCGCGCAAATCCCGCGCCGATGATGCCTATGCGAACCATCTTGTCACTGGTCATCCTCTGGTCCTTTCCGGTTTGCGCCAATGTTAGCACGACGAGATGTGGAGCGCGGACATCCTGTCCGCCAGCGCGCGCAGCGCGCTCATAACTTTAGATACGAACGACGGTCGAGGTCCAGTTTTTCGCGCGTCGCGCTCAATGCGGACAGGATGTCCGCGCTCCACGGGAATGGTTCGATTTGACGAACTATTTTGACTTTCTATAATCGTCACCCATGACGGATGATGAGGTTTACGAAGTTCAGCGACTGTACCCCCAGATATTTGTCGCTTGTCACGTGGATCATGTACGGGCGGTGTCGACCAGGTGGCGAGTTTCGTCGCAGGACGCGTCCATTCTGGTCTATCTGGACCGCGAATTTGGCTTGAGTCCACGGGCGCTGGCCGGTCATCTGGGTGTGGCGCCCTCGACGCTTTCGGCGGCGCTGGCGCGCCTGGCAAAGCTGGGATATCTGAGTAGTAAACCGAACGAAAAGGACCGACGCCAGCGTGAGCTGCGGCTTACGTCTCGCGGCGCTGCAGCAATCTCAGCCACCTCGGTGCTGGATGCTGAGCGTGTGCGGACCTTGCTCAGTAAGCTCAAGCCGGACGAGAAGAAGGCGGCGCTCCGCGGGTTGGCATTGCTCGCCCAGGCAGCGCGCAAAATGTAGCGCTTTCGAACTGAAGGAAGCTCTGAAGAGACAGTTTCGACGCGTAGCGTCGATGTGAAATTAGCCCGGCCTTTCAAGGCCGGGAAAGGCCGACGAAAGTATTCGCGTCGCGTAGCGACGCCTGAAAGTTGCGCGAAAATCAATCGTCGCTACGCGACGAGACTGGCTAACCACCTGATCCCGGCGTTGAAACGCCGGGCTAAACTCATACCGACGCTACGCGTCGAAGGCACTTGATCAGAGATTCCTGAAATCCGACGTCAATGAAGTGAGGAGACCTCCAATGAAACTACTGCTCTATATCGTTATCGGAGTAATCGCCGGCATTGCCCTGCTCGCGGGAGTAATTGCCTTGATTGGTTCGCGTCTGCCAACGACACATACGGCTTCTCGCTCGGTCCTTTTGCATCAATCCCCGGAGCAGGCTTACGCGATAGTCCGTGACTTTGCCTCAGCGCCCACCTGGCGATTAGATGTGAAACGGATCGAGGTTCAGACGCAACCCGGCCAGCATCTTCATTTTCGTGAAGAGGGGAAAAACGGAACGGTTAACTTTGAACTGGCGGAAGATGTTCCGTCGCGGCGTATGGTTACCAGAATCCTGGACACCGATCTCGGTTACTCTGGAAAGTGGACCTACGTCTTCACCCCTGAGAACAGTGGCACCAGGGTGACCATCACCGAAGACGGCGAAGTTTCGAACGTGCTGTTTAGATTTATGTCGCACTACGTCTTCGGCCAAACGGCGACGTTGGATAGTTACCTGACCTCGCTCGCGAAACACTTTGGTGAAAGTGCGACACCGCAGTAACATCGAATTGAGAGCGACTCAAATTTTGGAGTGCGGCGACTAGTCGCCGCTTTCGAAAGCGCTGACTAGTCAGCGCACTCGACATTCGTCGCGACTCAACTCCCGCCGCGCGCTGGCGAACGAGGATGTCCACCCTCTCCCTCAAAAACTCAGCTTCAGTCCGAACTGCAACTGTCTCGGATCAAACGCGGCGGTTGGTTGACCAAAGGTTGTCAAAGGAGCCGCACCGCTGCCGAAGGTATTGTTCGGCACGCCAAAGTTTGCGCGATTGAATAGATTGAAGCCTTCGGCCAGCAGATCCAACGCCACGCGTTCGTTGATTCGGAAGCGACGGCTCAAGCGCATATCGAACGACGCGAAGTCAAAACCGCGTCCGGTGTTTCGACCCACGCCCACCGGCCGATCGTTATTGTTTGTATCAAAGTTACGATCGCTGCCAAGTAGAACGTTAAAGGGCAGACGTGACGCGTACGTCATGATGTAACTCAACTGAAAACCATGCAACAGATGGTGACCTTTTTCGTCCTCTGGTGCTTCAAGCGTGCCGCTTACCACCAGACGGTGACGCTGATCGTTGTCCGACAAACCGCGATCGTCGCGCAGGTTAAAGTTGTCCTGCGGCGTCGAGAAAAAGAAGTTGCCCGTATCGTCTATTGCTTTTGACAAAGTGTAAGACACGCGCAGCCCGGCCCAACGCGTGGCGCGTTTATTGAACGAAACTACGAAACCGTTGTAGTAAGAGTCTCCCGAACTCTCGTAGCGCGAAATGTTGCCCCAGTTGCTGTCGGGCCGCCCGAGATTTGGCACGCCCGCCGACGCGGGAAAGCGCGGCACGTTGATGTTGCGCGACACAATCAGGTGCAGACCGCGCAGACGCAGGTAACCAACCGAGAGCGAAGCACTGCTCGTCAACTCGCGCTCGATCTGGACGCTGGCCTGTTCGCTATAGCTGGCCTTGATGTTCGGATCGACGCGCGTGATGTTGGGTTTGGTCGACAGCGTGTTTGGTTGCGCGGCCAGCACGTTGGGGAAATTCGGCGCGGCCGTCTGCCCCGGCGAGAGTTGCACCACGATGTACTTCGAACCGTCGCGCTGCAATGCGTTGGAAGTCGCTCGCAAAGGAATGCGGTCAAAGAAAATGCCGAAGCTGGCGCGCAGAACCGTCCGGCGATCGCCCGGTGCGTAAGCGACGCCCAGGCGCGGTGCAAAATTGTTGCTATCAGTCCTAATTGGACTGGGAAGAAATTGTGCGTCATAGCGCAGACCCGCGTTGACGGTGAAATCCGGACGCGGACGCCATTCATCCTGGACAAAGAAGCCGATGTTTGGGTTCGACTGAAACTGGCTCGGCCCGCCGAACGCCTGTTGAAAGTTTAGGTACGACCCGCTCAGAAAATTACTCAACGAAGTGAAATTGTAGACGCCCTGGAACGCGCCCGGAAAAACGATGTTGACGCGATTGTGGAGAACATCCACGCCGCCTTTCAGTGAGTGCGCGCCCCGCTGGGTCGAGATGTTGTCGACCGCTTCGAAGAGATCAATATTTCGTGCGAGAGGTGAAACCGTCGCCGTGCCAAAATTAGCGACGCCGGAAATTCCCACGGCCGGTCCGACACTATCATTGATCGGCGCGTCGAGTTGACTATGCGTAAATTGGACGCGCGCTTCGTTGACCGTGTGGCTGTTAATGGTCGTCACGTTACTGACTTCAGCAGTCTGGTCCGTATTGCTCAATCCAGATCCACGGCTGATCGCATTCAGTCCACCGACGGTCCGCGAGTTAACCGCGGTGATGTGATAGATGCTGTAGCGCGCGCTTAGTTGGTTTCGAGCATTGAGCCGGTGATCTGCGCGAGCGAAAAAGTTGGTGGTATCGAAACTGGCGGGCACGACTCCCGTTTCCACCCGGAGCCCGCGATAGTTAACCGCGTTGAGACGATTATTGATCGCGCTGACGGCTGCCGGCGCGATCGTGATGACGGCTGAATAGTTCCTGCGTGTCTGCTCAAAGTTGGTAAAGAAGAAAGTTCGGTCGCGTCTGATCGGGCCGCCGACGGTTCCGCCATATTGGGCTTGCGTCAAAGAGTCTTTCTGCGGCGCCAGCGGATTACGCGCATCGAACCTCTGGTTACGCGCGAAACCATAGAGGTCCCCGCGCCATTGGTTCGTGCCTGACTTGGTAATGATATTGACGATGCCGCCCGAAGCGCGACCGAATTCGGCGATGCCACCGGAAGTAACCACCTGAAATTCTCGAATCACTTCTTCACTGAAATAAGTCCCGGTCAAATCTGCCGCGTCGTCATTCGCAGAGAGGCCGTCGACAATGAAGCTGTTATAAAGATTTCGCTGCCCCGCGACGGAAAGTCCCTGACCAGGCACGGCTGAGGTTTCCGCAAAGCGCTGGTTCGTTCCGGTGTTGGTGGACGACACTCCGGGAACCAGCAAGGCCAAATCCAGATAGTTCCGGCCATTGAGGGGCAGCCGATCGATTTCCGTCGGGCGCACTGTTTCGGTCACCTGCGTGCGCACCGTTTCGATCAGCGGCGCATCGGCAGTCACGGTGACTTTCTCAGAGAATCCTGCGACTTCGAGTTTCACCGGCATGGACAGCGCCTGACCCACGGTCAGCGTCAGCTCTTTCGTGAACAGAGTGAAGCCCGGCGCGTTGACCGAAAGTTTGTAAGCACCAACTGGCAGATAAGGAAATCTGTAGCGGCCATCGTAGTCGGTAGTCGCGACCTGCTTTTGATTCGTTTCGAGATTGGTTGCAGTCAGCACCGCATCAGTGACGAAAGCGCCGCTGCGATCCTGCACCAGACCGCTGAGCGTCGCGGAAGTCACGGTTTGCTGCGCACGAACCTGTGGCGCGCTGATCAAAATTGACGCGAACAAAAATACGATCGCGCCCAGACGGCGCCTTTGCGAGATCTGAATACTCACTTCAATTTCCTTCTATGAAAATGCAACAACCGCGCCCGTGACGGCAGCGTCGCGTTACCGGCGGTCAGTTTAGAGTTGAAGCTTCAGTTTGCGCCTGCGTATGAGGTCAGCAACCGAAAGGTCGGACTCTGAACACAACCCGAAACTTTTCATTTAAACTAGATCAGGAAAAGGAGAGTGGTGGACCGCGCGGTGCGCCTGGCCGGCACTGGGTCTTGAGAAGGTGGATGCGACGATGTCTGAAATCGGCAAGGTGAGTATCTGTCGGCGGACGCGGTCGATTTGCGCCCGCGAGGGCGGCCGCGTTGCGCGGACGTTTCGAATTAGTGAAAGCGGAAGTAAAACCACCGCAGTCCGGCTGACATGGGTTTTCGAAAGCCGCGGCCAACGACTCAGTAGGTGAGGTATGCGGCGATGCCGCAACTCGCAGCCGCGCAAAACTCTTCGCCTCGATCTTTCGTGCGAGGCCGCAAAGCTTCTCACTCTGATCCGCTCTTGCGTGATGACTTTTTGCTACCGCTTGAGATCTTATCAACGTTGCCTGACAAGACCCGTTCATGCACGAGCCGCTCGCGTGCGGCGCTCTGCCCGCACAACATTCGAGGTGGCACATTGACCCGGCCGACACCGACGCGATCGGAACGATGCCGGAGAAAAACGCCGTAAGCAGCACGGATGCGAGCACGACTCTCGCCATGCTAATTATCCCGGACCGCTTTGATTGAGTTCGATCCATTGGAAAAGTTGAAGAACGGATTCTGGCATGTCGGGCGTCCTTGCGCAAGCATTGCCTTAGAGTTTTGCGCCCTCGCAAGCTTGTGTGAAATATCTCGCCACTCGAGGTCATCTATTAATGTGAGATCGATTAACCAGAGCGCCATCTTCGCCGCAAACTCTTGACCCGCATGGGTTCGGCAGGAATAATGCGCACATCAGATAGGCTTCGACAGGAAATACCCACGCTTCGCGGAGCCACGCACCAAAATCTAAACCGCGCGGCAAAGACTTCGAAGGTTATTCTTTCTGAGTTCACCTTGAGCTCCCTGTTGCGCGAATAGTCTACTTGAAAGATTCACTTGTAAAAGCTTGCCGAAAGAAGGTCATCGATGAAACTGAATACTCACCTGGCGCTTGTCGTCGTTCTCATGGCCGCGCTGATTTCCGGTTGGTGTAACGGCCCCGCGCCGCCGAAACCGCCATCAACGCCTACGCCGTCATCGAACGCTCCTCCAAGGCCGCGAGTGCCAAATGGGAAAGAGGTCACCTTTTATCCAACCTACGGCTACAGAGTCGGGACTAGCTGGAATGCTCAACTGCGTGGTTGGGTTCATGAGGACCGGGAACTCGAGGCCAAGGGCGCGGCGAGGCTTCTCAAACGCATGGCCAACTGCAATGCCGCGCAGATGAAGACTGTCGAAGCGCGCTCAGCCGATATTACGGATGATGACAAAGAGGTCGAAACGGTTAAGGTGAAGTTCGTCTCTGACCCTGATGGCAAGGAGTATGAGTTCAGCAAGACCAAATTTGAGGGGATCTTCACACTGGATTTGGCGTTAACCGATGAGAAGGCCACGCAGTTACAGAAACTAGAGCACTCGTCAAATGGATGGTTAACCTATCGCGCGGTATCAAATGACTATCCCGGCTTGGGACGAGTCAGGTTAATCGAACCAAATGGAGTCTCCGTCATCTCTGACATTGACGATACGATCAAAATAACCGAAGTTCCCGCCGGCCAGGCTACCGTCCTAAGAAACACCTTCTGCCTTGATTTCAGGGCCGTGACTGAACCCGGCATCCTGGCGAAGTACAACTTAGGCGGCGACATTCCCGTTCATTATGTTTCAGGCGGACCGGAGCAGTTGTTCGGACCACTTTATGATTTTCTTATCATCAACCCGGGTGGCTTTCCGGAAGGGACGTTTCATCTAAAGTATTTCCCCAAGGACCTTTCCATATTGCGCTCCGTGTTCAGTTCTTTGGACGTGACGTATGATCACAAGCTCAAAACGATCACTACGCTGATGGATAGGTTCCCGGATAGAAAATTCATTCTCGTGGGAGATTCCGGAGAGGTTGACCCGGAAGTCTACAACGAGATCAAAAAGAATGACCGACGGGGACAGGTTACGGAAATCGTTATTCGAGACGTCATCAACGATAATGTCGTCAATCCCTGGAGGCTGGCAGGGATGACGCCGATCCCGGTTGATCCGCCCATCTGCATCGAGCAGAAACATTTTGAGCAACTTTCAAAAAGGGTGGAAAAGTTCCACCCAGAGCGCCCAAAGCCTTACATTCGGAATCCGGCATGCGGTAAAGGCTGATGAAAAACTAAGCGTAGCCACAGAGACACGGAGACACAGAGAAAGATGAGATCAAAGAGGGTAAGCATTTGTTGGCATTTCTGATAGGTTCTGAATCCTTCCCATCTCTGTGACTCTGTGTCTCTGTGGCGATTTTGCTTTTTTCAGCACCCTGCTAAGACTTGAAGAAGGAGACCCACATGTCCAACAATCAGAAACTCCCAATTGTGCTCGCGCATGGGATAGCCAGATTCGACATCCTGCTGGAAATGCTGAGAGAGAAACTTGACGTACCCGACGCGGGCGATGAGTTTCAGTATTTCAAGGGAATCAAAGCCGTCCTCGAAGATGACGGCTTTACAGTCTTTCATCCTAACCAGGATTTCGCCGGACCAGTCGACTCAAGGGCTGAACAACTGAAGGCCAGGGTGAACGAGGCACTATCAATGACTGGCGCTGATAAGGTCCATATCATCGGTCACAGCATGGGTGGCCTGGACGCCCGGCACATGATCGTCGACAAAGGGATGAGCGAAAAGGTTGCCAGTTTGACAACCATCGGCACCCCTCATTTGGGCACGATTCTGGCAGATCATTTGCTCGGCCCGGGAGGAAAGCTCCTGATGCACCTGGTGAAGCCAGTGCTTAATATCGACGGATTTACCGACCTTACAATCACCGCCTGTGAACAATTCAATGCGCGCGCGGAAGATCAGGAGGCGAGAAACAAGGTCGTCTATCAAACCTACGCCAGCTTCGAGGCTCTTAATCTGGTCTTTGCACTGCTCGTGCCCTCCTGGCTTTTCATACAACACCATATAGATCCGAATGATCGGAATGACGGACTGGTCCCCGTCAGTTCCCAAAAATGGAAGAAAGAGCTGGTTGCCAGTGACGGCACTCCAAAACCCGTGGGGCAGAACGACTTTCCCTTTCCCGCGGATCACCTAAACGAGGTTGGATGGTGGGATCTCCAGGAAGCAGTTCTCGGGTCTGGCAGCCTTTCCAAACAAGCCGAGGACTATGAGAAAAAAATAAAGGATCTCTATCTGGGAATTGCACGAGGCCTGCAGTAGGAAACAAGGTTATGCACTCCCGCGATGGCCGCTGGTATTTACCGAACATCTTTGGGAGAATTGAAGATATTGTGCAGCTCCACCGTTCATCTAATGATGAGATCGCGCACGGACCCTGGAACGTGACCAAGAATCCGCAGATCTAAAGTCAGTGCTTGCTGCTCGGTCATACTTGCGATCAGATCCGCTACGAGTCGAGCTCGCTCAAGTTCAGCTGAACCTTTGATTTCCTTCAGAGTATCTGAAAATGGAGGTGGTATTAATCCATTCCGCTTTGAACGGAACTGCACTGCCTCAAAAAGGACCTCAAATAACTCTCGAATTACTCGGCGATGGCCGATCTGCTGCGCCACGAGTGCCGGGTTCTGAAAAACATAATATCGCATCAATAGCTTAAGCAGATTCACCTCCGCTCGAATCTGTGAATTGATTTGAACAAACGGTGTTCTCAGCGACTTAGAGAGTGTTACAGCCGGTATCTCGGGAACAGGACCAACTACGTATCGGCGGATCAATAATCCAGATAAAGCACTCAACCGTTGACGTTGACCTCGGATTCCGGAAAAAGGGATTTGGAGATCATTCTTCCCGCCTTCACCCGCGTAGAAACCGAGCTGGTCAAAGAAATTACTGGCTGCTTTCTGCGTGAAACTCTTGAGAGTTGTTTCACCTTCTTCTTTCCATGTGTCGAACGCGAACTTGATGAAGGCGGTTCGTTCATCCGTATCGGCTAAGAGCCGATCAAGAGGAATCAGACCGGCGCGATAAAAGTCATCAACATCATGGACAGAGTAGCTAACATCGTCCGCCCAGTCCATGATTGCAGCCTCCGCACTCTGGCGATCATCGGCGGGCGATCCGAGCGCTCGCGCGAAGTCGAAATCATCTTTCTGACTGGAGTAGTACCCCCACTTCTTAGAATGCTTACCAGCCACGGACCGAGCCCAAGGATACTTGAGAATTGCGTTCAGCGATGCCCTCGTTAGGTTGAGGCCGCTGTACCGAGCACTTTTTATTGCAACCCAAGTGACGATTCGAAACGATTGCGCATTACCTTCAAAGCCATCGGTAATGCCTCTTTTGTTCAATTGAATATTCAACTCGTCTTCGGCTATGTGACCAAAGGGTGGATGTCCAAGATCGTGAGCGAGTGCGGCCGTCTCAACGACGTTGGGGTCAATACCCCCTACAGCTTCTACGAGATCGGAAGGCCCTCTCCGAATTAGATGTTCTGCAATTCGTCGTGCGGTTTGGGCTACTTTTAGGGTATGGGTCAGCCTGTTGTGAAAGATGTGACCTTCAGCTGCATGAACAACTTGCGTTATTCCGGCAAGGCGACGGAAAGCTGAACTGTACAAAACTCGATCGCGATCTCGCTCGAACTCTGTACGTTGATCGTCTTTCTTGCCGGTACGATGCCGGCGCTCGCTGCGCTGTTCTGCCATGTAGGATGTAAGGAGTATCCAAGCGGAGTCTTCTTATTTTTACAAACATCGAGGACTACTAGGCTCGCAATTTCCAATCAAGCGTCACTTTAAGAACTCCTCGGTCAACTAATGACCTGATGACCTCGCGGGCCACTTTTGCCTGACTTGGATCCTTACCAACTTTTTCAGCTACTTCCCGGGGACCCGGAGGGTTTTCTGATTTGCGAACTGTCGTCAAAATCTGTCGTTCAATGGTCGGCTTGTTCATTTCTAGACCCTCCAAGAAGGATTAAACCGTTACCGCGAATTCATAGTATCACCTTTTTGTCTATTAAAAAACCGAATCAATCAACAAATCGCGCCATCTTCGCGCCATCGTGAGTTTCAGGACGCACCTAACAAGAACTCACGCGATGTAAATGTAAGAACACTCGCCAGTTGATTGGTGCCCCCGCAGGGATTCGAACCCCGAACCAACAGATTATGAGTCTGCTGCTCTAACCGTTGAGCTACAGGGGCACACCAGATAAGAAGCAATGGCAAGGCGTGTCAGGCTCAGTATTGTACTGACGCCTCGACCTAACGTGAAGTCGTCCCGCTTGACGACCACGTGGCGTCAGGACCCCAAGAGCCTCGCGGTCAATACATTTCTCACTGGTTTCCCGAGTTTCGTGGGGAAGGGCCTTAGTTTGCTTTCGCCTCTGTCCCGTCGGACCAGAACGATCCGCGAAGTCACAGGAAACCGAACGAACAGAACCATCCCGCTTCGCATAATTTCGTGGATCGTTTTACCTCCTGCGGCAATCTCTCAAAATACGACACCATCGCCTCAAGGGTCGTGCCTAATCTGAAGAGTTTCTGTTCTCGGTGCTCTCCGTGTCTCCGTGGTGGAATCTCTTGTTGCCAGGATCTCAACACGGAGACACGGCGAGCACGAAGAGAAACTCAAACCAGGACACTACCGTCTTCACGAATTCGCTTGACAGCGATCAATTCGGCGGAATAGAGTTGCCGCTGTTCCCCTAAGTCGCTTTTCTCTTATTAGGTTGAGGACAGTCCGTCGTTCTCGCGATAACCAGACTACTCAAAGTTTTCGATTGAAGGATTCCGGAGGATTGGAAATGTTGAAAGATCGCCTCGTCGCACCTGGTGTGCGCATCTTTGCCGGCTTGGTCTTGGCCGCATTGTTAATCGTGCTTTTTCTAACTGCGCAGTTTACCCTTCCGGTCACCGCTCAGCAGGACAATGTGATCACGCCTGACATTCCGGTGGTTCCGGCGGGCTCGGCTTATCGGCAAACGAACTTTGTTTCGGATTTACCGGGCTTCGCCGGTATTCAGGATCCGTTGCTGGTCAATCCGTGGGGGATTAGCGCGACTGCCTCGAGTCCTTTCTGGATCGCCGACAATGGCACCAGTAGTTCAACTCTCTATCGGGGTGATGTCGGCGGCAGTCCGCTGGTTAAGAACTCCTCGGTCGGAGGCGGATTGGCGGGAATAACTATTCCGGGCTCACTGCCCACAGGCACTGTAGCCAATACCGGTGGCGCAACTGATTTTGTCGTCACGTCAGGAGCAGCAAGCGGAAAAGCAGCATTTCTGTTCGCCTCAGAAACCGGCAACATTTTGGGTTGGAATCCGAATGTACCCGCGGCCGGCTCGACCGTCGCGCAGATCGCCAAGAGCATGCCGGGGCATGTCTATAAGGGCCTGGCGATCGGCAGTAGCGCCGGAGCCTTTCGTCTCTACGCTGCCGATTTCGCCAATAACAAGATCGACGTCTTCGATAGCGCGTTCAACCTGATCGGCGGCCCACCCACGTTCGTTGATCCAACAGTTCCCGCGGACCATCACGTTTTCAACATCCAGAATCTCGGCGGCTCGCTCTACGTCACCTATGCTAAATTTGATCCGGTAACGGGAGACAACCTAAACGGTCCGGGCCTGGGCTATGTCCGCAGGTTCAATACCGACGGCGTCCGTGATTTAACTTTCGTCATCAACAATGGCCCACTGGACGCACCCTGGGGCCTCGTGATAGCGCCCTCGAGCTTCGGCATCGCCGGCGGCGCACTACTCGTCGGCAATTTCTCAACCGAGACAAATTCGAAGATCAATGCCTTCAATCCTACGACCGGCGCCTTCCTGGTCGGGGCCACGCTTCAGAACGAAGCCGGAGTTCCTATTTCGATTCAGGGACTTTGGGCGCTTCAGTTTGGCAACGGCGGCGCCGGCGGTGATCCGAACGTCCTCTACTTTACCGCCGGGATCGCCGATGAGGAGCACGGCCTCTTCGGCTCGTTGAGACCTACTACCGTCTCGGCCACTTCGCTGGTGCAGTTCGCCACCGACGATTTCACGATTGGCGAGGGCAGCGGCCACATCGACGTCACGGTCATCCGGGCCGGCGATTCTTCCGGCACGGCCTCGGTAAATGTTTCGACGTACGACGCGTCGCAGGCCGGGCGCGCTTCACAGAAAAGTGATTATGAGATTGCCCTGGCCAAGGTCACCTTCAATCCCGGCGAAACCAGCAAGACCGTGCGGGTCCTGATCGTCAACGACAACTTTGTCGAGGGCGATGAAACCATCAACCTGGCGCTCTCGAATCCAACCGGCGCGGGTGTCGGGCTCGGCAGCCCGAATGCAGCGACGCTGAAGATCACCGATAATGATGCGGTAGCGCCAACAACCAATCCGATTGACGACGCGACGTTCTTCGTCCGCCAGCAGTACCTTGATTTTCTCAACCGGGAACCCGACGCGGCCGGCCTCGCCTTTTGGGTAAACCAGATTACGTCGTGTGGCGCAGACGCGAGTTGCATCTCGCTAAGGCGTACTAACGTCAGTGCCGCATTCTTTTTGTCTATTGAGTTTCAGAAGACCGGCATGCTTTCGTACTTGACGAACAAAGCAGCCTTCAACGCCGTGCCGCTGTATGGCGTGTTCGAGAAAGATACCCAGGCGCTGCAGAAGGATCTGACTTTCGGCACACCAGGTTTCGACGCGCAACTGGAAGCAAACAAGGTAGCTTACTTTAACGACTTCGTCGCGCGTCCCGACTTCATCGCTCAATACCCGAGCAGTCTGACTAATGCGCAGTACGTCGACGCGCTGCTGGCTAACGCCGGAATATCCCCCGGCCGCTTCGTCGTTAACCTTACGAACACGCAGGAGGTTCCGCCGACAGTTCCAACCGGCCGGCCAGGCTCGTACGGAGTAGCGACTTTCTCTCTGAATGCCGCCCAGGACGCGATGACGTTTACCGCGACGGTCAATAATATTGACTTCACCGGCGCACAATCGGCCAACACCAACGACAACCTCGCCGCGGCGCACGTCCATGCGGGTCCGACCGTTGCGCCGGGCGTCAATGGCCCGGTGGTCTGGGGATTCTTTGGCGCGCCTTTCAACGACACGACTCCCAATGACGTCGTTAACACTCCTTTTGCTGCCGGCGTCGGCGGCACCATCAGCGGCAAGTGGGACGCACCCGAGGGCAACGCCACAACCTTGGCAGCGCAGTTAAGTAACATTCTGGCGGGCCGTGCTTACATCAATTTCCACACGACTCAATTCGGCGGCGGCGAGGTCCGGGGTAATTTCCCGGCTAACACGCAAGCCTTCCGCGACTCGCTGGTTAGCGGTCTGACCGCGGCCACTGAAACCCGGACGACGGTGCTCCGTAAGATTGCCGAGTCGCAGCAGTTTTCCGACACTGAGTTCAACCGGGCCTTTGTGTTGATGGAATACTTCGGTTACCTGCGCCGCGATTCTGACCAGGCGGGCTTTGCTTTCTGGTTCGACAAACTGAACACTTTCCAGGGCAATTTCCTTAACGCCGACATGGTGAAAGCCTTCATCACCTCATCCGAGTACCGGCAGAGGTTCGGGCCCTGAAGCCAGTTCAGTCCGTTTCATTACTACCGGGATGAGAGGCGGCAATGCTTCTCATCCCTTTTTGTTAGACTCGGACGCGGACCGTCCTGTCATAGTAGGGTTCGTTGATAAGCGGTGTTCAAAGTACCGACTTTAGTCGGGCTTTTGTTAAGCAAGAAAGAACCCAACTAAAGTTGGTACTCTAAACGCCGTTAAGTTAGGGCACACTTGCCGGTCGGCATCGTCTGGCTTCCCTCTCCCGACATCTGCTACATTTCCACGCATGACGACGGCCCTGCAGGTAGCGAATGTCTCGAAGCAATATCGGACCTACACGCGCCCGGCCGATCGTCTGAAAGAGTCGCTTACGCGCGGACGCTTGCGCCGGCATAAAGAATTCTGGGCCCTGCGAGACGTGAGCTTTGAACTCGAGCAAGGCGTGACTGTCGGTATCGTCGGTCCCAACGGCTGTGGCAAGTCCACGCTGTTGCAGATTATCTCAGGCACATTGGAACCAACCCATGGCGACGTGTGGCACGAAGGCCGCATAGCCGCGCTCTTGGAATTGGGCGCCGGCTTTGACCCGGAGTTCACCGGCGTCGAAAACATTTATATGAATGCTTCTCTGCTGGGACTTTCGCGACGCGCTACGGACGTGCTGTTTCCGCAGATCGAACGGTTCGCAGAGATTGGGCAGTTTCTTTATCAGCCCGTAAAAACTTATTCCAGCGGCATGTACGTGCGACTGGCGTTCGCCATCGCCGCGAGCGTAGAACCTGACATTCTGGTGGTCGACGAGGCGCTGGCCGTTGGCGACGCGGTGTTCCAGCATCGCTGCCTGCGCCGCCTCAAGGATTTGCAGGAGAACGGTACTACGGTACTGTTTGTGTCGCATGACCTGGCGGCGGTGCGGGCCCTGTGCTCGCGGGCGATTCTCCTGAATGCCGGAAGGATCGTATCGGATGGCCGGCCGGCCGACGTGCTCAACGACTACCAGAAGATCATCATGGCGCGCGAACGCGCCTTTGAGGCGGACTCAGCCGCGGCTACGGGAGAAGCCACTATCGTTGACGACGAAAGTTCGGCTCCGCTGAGTTACACTTACCGCCATGGCGATGGCAGCGCCGAGATCCTGGCGGCCGATTTACTGGACGCTGCGCAACGCCGGGTAGAAACCGTCGAGACCGGCGAGCCATTGACGATCCGCGTTCGCGCCCGCATCAAAAGTGATCTCGACGATCCGATAATCGGTTTTCTGATTCGCAATCGTCACGGCATCAGCGCCTACGGCACCAATACCAAAGAGCAGCAGATCGATTTGGGCCTGGTGCGCCGCGGCGATCTGGTCGAGGTCGTTTTTTCTTTCAACTGCTGGTTGGGCATTGATGATTATTCGATCACCTGCGCAATCCACAACCGCAATGGAGAGGCGTTCGACTGGATCGATGGCGCGCGCTTTTTTCGGGTGACCAGCGAAGCTGTGACGGAAGGCATCGCCAATCTCAACGCGAGCGTTAGCGTCCGCCACGTGGAAAGCGCGGCGGCGTTGAGCTCTCAGGATGAGGTACATGAAGCAGTCAAAGCGTGAGCTATGGTCAATGAAGTAGAAAGCATCCTCAATGAAATCCGCGAGCGCGTTCGCACCGATTACGAGCAAAACGCTGCCAAAGAGTCTCTGGCGCAACCGCATGCGAAAAGTGCGCGCGGATACGCCGCGCAGCAAGCCCTCTCGCTCGAGTTTCCGGAAGAGAGTGAACCCGGCAACAGCGAATCGCTGAGCCGCCTGTCTGCTCATTTGACTACGACAGCACGGGCCTGGGACCGGCTACCGCCCATGTACAGCAATCGACAGGGCGGCGCGGCGCGGTTCGAACTCTGGATCAAGGCTCGACTCAAGTCCATGAGTCGTTGGTTCACCTGGGAACAAGTTAATTTCAACTCAGCCGTCCATCATGCACTGTCTGAGACGTTGCAAGCGCTGTCTGCCTACCAGCAGGAACTGGCCGGACTTCGGGGTGAGCTAAGTAAAGAAGGTGAAAGCTGGCGCGAGAAATTCGAACATAGCGATCGCGAGTTGACGGCACTGCGAGCCAGCATCGAGGCCCTGACTGCTGAGATCAGAAAGCGCGATGCGGCGCTGGAAATGCGAACGGCATCGGTGATGAATGAGACGCGCGCGGAATTGACCTCGCGGCTCACCGAACTTGCCGGCGAGTTACGCGAAAGCGATCAGCAACTGCGTGAAGAGCAACGGGTCTGTTTCAAGCAGCTTTCACTGGAAGAGAGCGAAGCGGCGGTAATGGAAGATCGTGGCCGTCGAGTGATTGAGTCGCGGCTGGACAAGCTGGAAAAAGCGTTAGCGAACGGTGAACAGTGAAATGCGCTCTTTGTCCGTTAAGTATCAATCATGTGTAGCGTCTCTCGATTCACTTTACCGAAAAATCACGAAGCCAAACGGTGTCAGAAGCCCGACCGTGAGGGAGGGCCAGACTCGCAGGCACTCGTGATGAAGCGAACCGGATGCCGGTAGCGACCCACGCGAACGTAGCCCTTGCTCACGCGCGGGCTTCTGACACGAGCCTATGTCAAACTCGCGGAAAACAGATCTTTACACGCGCGCCGGCATCGGCGACCTGGCTGAGTTCTATCGCACCAAGTTCGTTTCCGACGAGGTGCTGGACGCGCGCTATTTCAAACCACTCGATCGGTTCGATATGCGCTTTGCCCGCACCATGTGGGTCTATGACAACGTGCGCGCCGGGTCGACGGTGCTCGATCTGGGTTGCGGCGCCGGGATGCTGGCGTTGTTAAAGCGCAAGGGCGTCGTGCTCACTGGCGTTGATGTATCGCCGGAGTGCGTGTTGGCCTCACGGCGCAACGGTTACGACCTCGCGCTGACCGCGACCCTCTCGCACCTGCCTTTTGCCGACCAGAGCTTTGATTATGTCGTGAGTCTCGACGTTCTGGGCCATGTAGGTTTTGAAGAGAAAGACGCCGTGCTCGGCGAAGTAAAACGTGTTCTTCGTCATGGCGGCGTGACCATGCACGGCATCGAGTGCACCGACCGGAGTTCGCAAAAAGACTACGACGAGATGAGCGCCGCCGAACTGCGGCGATTCATTGAGGTAGATGGGCATGTCGGACTGGAGGAAGAACAGGAACATGGAGCTCGTTTCCTGCGCTTTTTTCAGCACGTGGTGTGGGAGCCGCGCTACACACTCTGTTTGAGCAGCGAAGAATTTCTTAAGCAGGCTGATGACTACGGGCTGAATTTTGAAACAGACTTTCTCGACTATCTTCGCGGGCTGTCATTTAAGGAGCGCCGCGCTTTTGATATGGCGATGGGCTATGTTTTCGGCAAAGTGTCAGATCTGAATATCGCGCTGCCAAAGACCGGGCTATACGTTTTGCTGAAAGCGTCAGACGCCTTGCTCGGACCTTTCTATAACGAGCATCGCGATCGCAGCGGTCTGTTTCCGAACGAGACTTCGGATTCGCTGCCGTGTTTGGATCGAAATGACGGCGTTATCTTTGACGATGGCTGGTACGAGCCAAACCTGCTGCCCCCTGTTGCCCGTTGGATGGGCGAGCGCGGACGAGTGAGGTTTCGCGCGCCCACGGTTTCCGAAATCGCTTTCGACCTGACCACGCACATGCCGGACCTCCGCACAAATCCGCTCACGCTCGAGGTTCTGCTTAATGGTATCCGGCTGTCGCACTTTTCGCTCTTCAGCCATTCATGGCTGAACCTGCGGATGTTCGTTCCCGAATCGTTGGCTGTCGAGGGGGAGTTCGAGCTCGAGATTCGCTCAGATCGCACCTGGCAACCACGTCCAACAAACGACGCCACGCGTGATGATCGCGAACTGTCGATCGCCGTGTGCAATATTGAAGTGCTCAGAGGTCAGAAGTCAGAGGTCAGCGATCAGAAAACGGAGTTGCCCTCTGACCCCTGACTTCTGATCTCTGACTTCTGACTGATCTCTGTCTCCAATGATCCGCAGCATTCTCATCTGTACCACGCAGGTTCCTTTCACCACGGGCGGTGCTGAGTCGCATGGCGAAGGTTTGCGTCGCGCATTGATAGCCGCCGGGTACAACGCCGAGATCGTGGCCCTGCCTTTCAAATGGTATCCGCCAACGGAAATCATGCGCGGCGCCATGGCCTGGCGCATGCTCGATCTTAGCGCAGCCAACGGACAGCCGGTCGACCTGGTAATCGGGATGAAGTTTCCTGCTTACCTGGTCGCGCATGAAAGAAAAGTCCTGTGGATCCTGCATCAACATCGCGCGGCTTATAATCTTTGGGGCACGCAGTTCGACGATCTGGCAACCTATCCCGACGGCGTGCGCGTTCGCGAATGGATCAAGCATTGCGACGAACGTTTCATACCGGAAGCCAGGAAAGTGTTTGCCAATTCAATAGCCGTCGCAGAAAGACTCAAGCGTTACAACAACATCGAAAGCGAACCGCTCTATCATCCGCCACCGCTGGCCGGGAAACTTAGAACGGGTGACCAGGGTGAATACATTTTTTATCCCAGCCGTCTGGAACCGCAAAAACGTCAGGATCTCTTGATCGAAGCGATGCGCCTGGTGCGCACGCCGGTCAAGCTGATCCTCGCGGGCAGCAGCTCTGAGGTGAAGCGTTACGAGGATTTGATCAAGACGCACGGCGTCAGCGACCGGGTGACGATGTGCGGTTTTGTAAATGACGATGAACTGGTTGAGTTGTATGCGAATTCGCTGGCGGTCTGCTATCTGCCGTTCGATGAAGACTATGGCTACGTCACCCTGGAAGCGATGCTGTCGGGCAAGCCGGTAGTGGTCCCCAGCGATGGCGGCGGCGCCGCCGAGTTGGTTGAGCACGGACGCACCGGCATGATCGTCGCACCTGACCCACAGGCAATCGCCGACTGTTTGGATGCGCTCTATAGCGACCGGGCTCAGGCCCGCATAATGGGAGAGCGCGGATTGGAGAAGCTCACATCGATGAACCTTTCCTGGGAGCACGTAGTAGAAAAGCTAATCAACGCCGCTGGATGATGAGTTGATCTAAAAGGAAGAACCTCCCCCTCACGGTTTTTTTCCGTGACTGTTCGTGTGATTTAGTGGATCGCCTGTTGTGGGGAAAGAATCGATCCACGAATTCACACGAACATACACGAAGCTAACTCCTGTAAGACCTCGCGACCCATGCAATCGTCACGGCTTTTTTTCGAATTGGTGATATTCACCCGTGACTTTGAAGGCCAGCGAGAGCCGGCTCACGTCGTGATGACGCTCAAGATCCTGAAGCCAGAAATTAAATCCGCGCATATCTCCGTCGGGCGCGTCGTCCGGGTTACGGCGCAAGTAGCCGAAGTAATGCAACAGCAGCAGTGAGCGATACTGCTCTTTTTCAACCAACCGCGGATCATCAACTATCTTCATCAGAATACTGGCGCGAGTCTCGCGGCCGGTGGACAATCCGCTTACCAACGCTTCGCGGCCGGCCGGATCAAGACTGATGCCGCCGTTCTCGACCAAACGATTCACATATTGCGCATTGTCGAGATGTCCGAAGGCCCTGGCGATAGATTCACGTTTCGTCCACGATTCCAGGAACTCACGGAAATTATTTGCGAATTGTTCCTCCTGGCCTGCGGATCCCGCGATGATGCCTCGCCCAATGATTTCCAGATCGCTGATGAACTCCTTATAACGGGGCATGGCGCCTGAGCTTGCCAAGTAAACTCGGTAAAGTCGCTGACTCCAGCTTAATGGTTGGCTCAGCAGACTGACTGGGTCGTCATGAATCGTCCCGGCCCAGTCTCGATTCGCCAGACCGAACGGTAGTCCAGCTTCACTCTTTGCAGTCGGTTCGTTTTTCACCACAGCGTAGAGATCGTCATGACCGTCGAAGCGTCTGATGAAACGCAGGCGGCCCGCGGCAACTGCGCGCGCCAGAAAAACTTCGTAGTCGGTCGTTCGCTCGGGCATGATCGACTGGTTGGCAATCACCAGATAAGAAGTGGGAATTGCTTCGAGCATGTTCATGAGTTCGGCCGGGATCGCTCCCGTCCGGGTCAACGCCTCGATCTTATCTTCAATAGGCGAGTTGAAACCCGATGTACCGACGATCAGCGGCTTCTGATGATCGGCTGCGCGAAGCATGTAGCGATAATTGAAATCCCCGCCTGCAGGGAGTTCGACGATTCCGCCGCTCATCCGGGTCTGTTTTAGTCTCAGCGTCACCGCGTCAGGCAACGACTCGCCACGCACGATACGCAGGGGCGCGGCGTTGAACTCGGCCAGCAACAGTACGCAGGCGATTGCATAGACCGCGCCTGCCCGCACCCACGGAACTCGCGTGGCCAGAAATTCCGCCAGATGCTTCACCCCGAGGCCTGCTAACAGCGCCAGACCGAGGTAGGCGATCATCGCCCCTCGTGAAGCGACGCGCATACTTCTAAACATCGGCAGCAGGTCATAGCAAAGGCGATAGAAGAAAAAGTTCCAGCCGAGTGAGTAACAAAACCCAATGACAGTCAAAAGTATTCCGATCCAAAAGGCATCGCCGCGCCTTGGCGAACGAAGGGTCTCAACCAGATTCGCGTGGGCCGTAGAGAGGAATCGCGGATACCCGAGACACAGCCGTACGACGACGGCCACGGTCAGCAGACCGAGCACCAGTTCCGACGTGATGTAACCAAACAGTCCATGCAGGACATCCGTCCGATCCAACCCGATGGCCGGAACTGAAAGCGCAAACGCAAAGATAATGATGGCGTCCAGCACATGAAGCCGGCGCTGGCGGGACACTCGATCAACGGCCCGTGTTGACAGATTCTTCGTGACGTCGCGCGCCATCAGGAGCGCCGCCAACGAAAAGAGGATTGGCAGCAGACCCGGAAAAAATTTGAATCGCCAACCGTCGGGAATTGGTTCTCCCATGCGACTCCAAAGCTTGTTGCGGGGCTCAACTGACAACCAATGGATCGGCCAGCCCGAGTTGGCTTTGATCTCTTCGATAGTACGCGTGAAACCATACAGACGAGACGCCAGGAAATATGGCAGGAAAAAAGGAATCAGCAGGAGACTGGCTGCGCCGAGAGCGGCCGAGCCTCGCCGCCAGAACTCGCGTTCGCGCCACAGACCGTAACGCGTTAACAAGATAGCCGCGGCAAACACAAATGGAATCAGTGAAAAATTGAACCAGGAGATAGTCGTCATCCCACTCATAAAGAACGCGCAGCCGAGCCATAAGGCGCGCGCCTTGCTCCGCTGGCGGACAAACAACACCAGCGCCTCAAGGAGCAGCGGGATCCATGGCGAGAAGACATAGATCACTTGTGACATCTGGTTAAAGCGATAGGGAACAAAGGCAAAGACAATCCCCGTGATCCATCCGACCGGCGTCGAGCCGGTGAGTGTTCGGCCCAGGCGAAAAGCAGCATACCCGGTCAGCGGAAAGGCGAGGAACAGCGCGATCGCCTGAACCGTGAGTGGCTTCAGTCCGATCGCGTAAAGCGGAAAGAGCAGCAGCGCGAGCCCATAGCTATGCTCGCTGAAGGCGAGCGTGTACTTGAGCGGGTAAAAGACGTTCGCGTTGAAGAGGTGGAGCGGGTCCGTAAAAGTCTGGTGATAGTCCCACCAAAGGATCCACGTCATGAGGTACGGGTCACCAGTATCGACGACCACATCCCGCAAGCGCGTCACATAGGGCCACGTTAGTAATATCGTAAAAGAGCAAAAGGCCAGAATAACCAGCAGATCGCGCACTAAACTCAGTCCCAAGAGTCGTCGAATGAATCCTGACCTCGCGGTCCTTTCCTTCTCGCTTTGAGTTTCGCGGCCAGGGTCGAGCGAAGTTGTCAATTTGGTGTGCACAGTGTTAGCTTTAGGCTCTTTTGCGGTACTGAGTTTCGATTCGGATCCAGCGGTGCGAATCCCGAAAGAAAACCGACAGCAGCTCGACATTCCGCGCCGGTACTTCCACTACTTTGAGTCGGGCATTGTGTTGGTCTGGATAACCTGATGTCAAGAACTCTGATCAGTCGGTAGGCCCCTAATTTGAAGAGTTTCCATTCTCCGTGCCCTCCGTGTCTCCGTGGTGAATCTTTTGTGGGCAGGAATTGACCACGGAGGCACAGACAGCACGGAGAAGAACTCGAACCAGACACGACACACGAGGCGGCCGGGAGTCGGTCGCTAAAATAATCTCTAAGCCATAATAAGAAGGGCAGTTTTGTGAGGCATGGGCAACATCCACCCTGAAGTTGAAGAGCAGGAAGCACTGAGCGGTGAGGAGTTGGCCGCTGGGCTAACCTCGCCCGGAAAGCGAATGTTGAAGACCAAAGCCGCGAAACCGTTAGATCCTAGGGGGTGGGTGAGCCTGGTTATACCAGCCCGCAACGAGGAGCAATGCATCGCCGAGGTGATTGAAAAGTCTCTGCCTTTTTGTGATGAGATCGTAGTGGTTGATGGACACTCAACTGATCGGACGGTCCAGGTCGCGGAGAGCTATGGTGTTCGGGTAGTCAAGGACAACAAGCGTGGCAAAGGTGAAGCGATTCGCGTCGGGGCCATGGCGGCGGCACACGAGATCGTGGTTTTTATGGACGCGGATGGATCGCATGACCCGGCGGATATTCCTCATCTTACCGAGCCAATCCTGGATGGCCGCGCGGATCTGGTCATCGGATCTCGAGCCACTGGCGGCAGTGATGAACTGCATGGCGACATAGACAAACTGTTTCGCATGGTTGGCTGCGACATCATTCTGATTGGCATTAACATGAGATGGAAACAGAATCTCACCGAGAGCCAGAATGGCTTTCGCGCCATTCGCACTGAAGTCATTCGCTCGCTCAACCTCAAGGAAAACATCACCACCATTGAGCAAGAGATGATGATGAAGTGCTTGAAGCGCGGCTATCGGGTCACCGAAGTTCCGACCCACGAGTATTCGAGAAAGTACGGCAAATCCTCGATCAAGCTCCACAAGGTTTGGTTTCGTTACATCTACAGCTTCATCAAGAACCTGTTTTGAGCCGCGAAAGCAGAAGATCATCGGTAGTTGGCGTTGAGGGTTCAGCGTCTTCCGCGGCTTCGCCGCCTGATGTGCGGAAAGGCTGCGCCTTTCCGAAACATTTCCTGTTTTATTTTGAGGCTCTGCCTCACCAGAGCCGCACGAGGCGGAGCCTCGGCGTTCTGAGTGCGAACTTTCGGAAAGGCGAAGCCTTTCCGCACATCAGGCGAAGCCGCTGAAAGAAGTCCAAACTGAACCGACGAAGATGCGGCGCTCTGGATACGACAGAATGACAACTGAAACCGAACAGCCAGCTTCATTTCTCGGAAAAGCCTATGCAGGCGCGCGTCGACGCATCGAATTTGGGGACGCGCTGATCTTTCTCTACGCGGTCGTGCTCTTCCGGCAATATTTCTGGGTCATCGAAAACAACTTGCTCGCGTGGACGTTGACCGTCGCGCTGGCAGCAATCAGTTGGTACTTCTATCTGGCCACCAAACAATTCCCGGCGGAAGAATTTGGGCGAAGTTTTTGGTTGCTGGTGGGACTGCCGCTACTTGGGTTTTACCTGCTGCGCGCGGCTTTCCCTGATCATTCGTACGACGTGTTTTCGTATCATCTGCTGAACGCCGAGCGTTCTTTGCGCGGTCCACTCTATGCGCCAGGCGACTATTTTCCTACTGCTTTGCCTTTCAATCCCGCTCCCGACACGCTGACCGGCATCAGCAGATTGTTTTTGGGATTCAGGCTCGGAACGGTTATCAACTTACTGGCGCTGGTTTGGGCGGCGCAAATCGCAGACAAACTGCTGCGGCCGTTTATCGATCGCGCGTGGTTGCGCTCGGCTTGCGTGCTGCTGGTGGTCCTGTCTGAGAATTTACTGTTCGAGCTGAGCACGTACATGGTTGATCTGCTGACGCTGCCGCTCCTGCTCCAAGCGACGCTGCTCACTTTGCGCGGAGACGAGGCAGAAAACCACCGCGCAAATTTTGTTCATGTGGCCTTGCTGCTCGGAGCGAGCGTGGCGTTCAAACTGACGAATCTCGCGGTTGCGCTGCCGCTGTTCGCGGTCTGCGCCTACCAGATGGCGGTGGGTCCGCGGCGGTTCCCGCTGAAACAGATGATGACGACTGCGGGGTTGATGCTGGCCGGCTTTCTGGCGCCGGTGCTGCCGTTTACTCTCTACATCTTTCGTCTGACCGGCAATCCGATCTTTCCGATCGCGAACGTCTTTTTCAAATCAGCCTACTGGCCGACGCACGGCGGGTGGGACGATCGTTGGGGGCCGCATAGCTTCTGGGAGACGATCGCCTGGCCCGTGCTGATTTGGTTCAAGCCGGGACGCCATTCGGAGTTGGCTCTTTATTCGGGCCGGCTGGCGTTTGGCTTCATCGTCGCATTAGTCGGTTTGTTGCTGGTGTGGCGCAATCAGCGCGCGCGAATGCTCTGCATTGTCCTGATCTCCAGTTCGCTACTTTGGAGCGCGACCGCTATGGGTTACAGCCGCTATGGCCTCTTTGAGGATGTGCTGGCGGGCGTAACGGTGTTCGCCGTGGCCACTGCTCTGGCAGGGAAAGTCCCCTGGTCGAAATTTTCATGGCGTATGGCTGTGGCCTTGATCTTCGTTGCTGTACTCGTGGCCCAATCATTCCTGGCTTGCTCATACGCGTTGCAAAAGGAGTGGGGCGCGCGCCCAACGCTATTCGATGCCCCCGACCGCTACGCACAAGAGGCGAAGCTAATGCTACGCGACCGATCACTCAGAAATTTCCTCACCGACGAAGAGCGCGCGCTCTTTGACGGCGTTCAGGTTTGGTTCGAAACTGGCCCCAAGTCGACCGCCTTCGAGGTACTCCTAAATCCGCGCGCGCCGATCATCGCCGTGCGCCAACCCGAATATTTTTTCACGCGCGACGCGTGGCGGAAGTTTATTCGCAGGGTTGAAGAGTCGCCGGGGCAAAAGATGTATTCGCTTTGTCTTAACGATGATTTGCCGAACGCAAAGCAGGCGGTTGCGCAACGAGGTCTTGAAGTCGGGAAGGTAACGCCCGTGGACCTTCCTTTCTTTTCACCTCGCGATCGGATCGGTATGATGCTCATTGAAGTTCGGATCCCGCCGGGACCCGAAGCGCGCAGCCAGTTTGAGTCAGCCTGGATGAAAGGCGCCTTTGCGGCATCCGACTATCGTGAACAGATCGTGGCAATTGATCCACCGTCGGCGATGCATCCTGGCGAGAAAACGGACATTCGTTTCAAGGTTAAGAATTTGGGTTCGGCGACCTGGCCGGCGGTCGGCACCAAAGACTTCAGGTACCAAATCAATATGGGCAACCGCTGGATCAGCGCCGGCACTACAGCCGAAGATAATCGCGCCGCGATGAAGGCCGACCTGCCGCCGGGCGGCGAAGTGGAGATGACGTTGACCATCAACGCGCCCCGAACGCCGGGCGATTACACCCTCGAAATCGACATGGTGCACGAAGGGGTGACGTGGTTCAAAGAGAGAGGCGCGCGACCTCTGCAACTGCACGTGCGCGTTCAGTAATAACTGTGACACAGATGTTAGTCTGTGATTAGTAACCATCTTCGACGCGTAGCGTCGGTATGAGTTTAGCCCGGCGTTTCAACGCCGGGTATAAAGTTGTTTAGCCGATCTTGTCGCGTAGCGACAATTGGATTCGCACTGGTTTCAGTCGTCGCTACGCGACGTGAGAACTTCCCTGGCATTTCCCGGCCTTGAAAGGCCGGGCTAAATTCAGATCGACGCTACGCGTCGAAAATACTTGTTCAGAGTTCCGTAAAGGCTATGCCACTAACAGAGAGGAATAATTGCTTATGAAGTTGGGATTTATTTTGCTTGCTGCGGCATGTGTGACACTGGCGATAGGCTGCAAACCAAAGCCGACGACGACCACCGGGTCACCCGGTTCGAGTGCCACCCCGATTTCCAGGACAGCCGCCCCGCTGCCCGACAGTGGCTTCAAAGCTCAAGTCACCCTTTCCGACCCGCCTTCGAAGCTGCGCACCGGACAGAAGGAAGTGATCACGGTCAAGGTCAAGAACGCGAGCGACGTTGTTTGGTGGCAGCGCGGTGGTGAGATAAATGACCGGCCTGACAACAAGTTCTACATCGCCGTTGGAAATCGCTGGCTGGACAAGGATGGAAAACTCACGTCAGAGACCGAAGGGCACAGCGGTATTTCCAAAGATCTCAGGCCCGGCGAAGAGGCCGAGATGACGCTTCAGATCACCGCTCCGAAGGAACCGGGCGAATACATACTTAGTTTGGACATGGTCCAGGAAGGCGTTTCCTGGTTCGGGGAAAAGGGCTCGACGACGACGAAGGCCAGGGTGACGGTAGTAAAGTAAGAGGTCGGAGGTCAGAGATCAGAGGTCAGAAGTCGGAGGATCAGTAAGATTCTCCGCCCACCGACCAGCACGGGTTTTTCGGATACCGATTTCTGACCTCTGACTTCTGATCTCTGACCTCTGCACTATGAAACTCGCTTACTTCAGCCCGCTCGGTCCGCAGCGTTCAGGGATCAGCGACTACAGCGAAGAGTTGCTGCCGCATCTGGCCGCCGGAGCGGAGATCACTCTTTTCGTTGACGGCTTTCACCCGGTGAATCGTGAGCTTACCTCCCGCTTCGAGATCCGCGATTATCGCAGACAACGCTCGAGCCTGCGTGGGCTCGACCAGTTCGACGCCGTCGTTTACCACATGGGGAACGACCATCGCTATCACGCCGGCATCCTTGATGCGATGCAGAAACATAGCGGTGTGGTCGTCTTCCATGACTTTGCGCTGCAGGAATTTTTTCTGGGGCTCGCGCGCGAACGCAATGACCTGCGACTTTACCTCGACGAAGTTGAGTTCTGTCACGGCAAAGCTGCGCGTGAAGCAGCCGCTCAGACTTTAGCCAGAGGCGCGCAGCCCTCGATGCTGGCCCAGCCCGTTGATTTCCCCTTGAACCGCCGCATCGCTAACTTAGCCGAAGGCATCATCGTCCACTCAGAATGGAGTCGCGCACGTTTCGCCGGGATTGCTCCCACGGTCCCGATCGCCCGCATCTCGATGCCGGTGAAATTTTCCGACACCTCGCCTCGTCAGGCCAAGTCCTCCGAAGTGGTGAACATAGCGAGCTTCGGGCTGATCACCCCGGGCAAGGGAACCGAGCAAAGTGTGCGCGCCCTGGCGGCGCTCAAACAGACGCACCGCTTCCGTTATTCGCTGGTTGGTGAAGCAAATCATTACTTCGATGTGCGCGAGATGGTTCGCCGCTACGGAATGGAGGACTGTGTCGAGATCACCGGCCATGTAACTCTGGAAGAGTTCAAGCGGCGGATGGATGAAACTGACATCGCTCTGAATATCCGCGAACGAACTGTCGGCGAAACCAGCGCGAGCCTGTGCCGGCTGATGGCCGCGGGAGTATGCAGCGTGGTCGCTGAAGCCGGCTGGTATGCCGAACTTCCAAATGACTCGGTGGTAAAGGTCCCGCTCAACTCGCAAGCTGATAAGTTGCTGCTCGCTTATCTCGAGCGGCTGATCGAAGATGAACCGCTACGTTCGGCCATTGGCGAGAACGCCCGGCGTTATGCGCGTGACGAATATGATGTTGCGCGTCGCGCGGCCGACTATCTGAGTTTCATCAGCGAAGTGATCGGCCAACGGCCGCGACGTAAACTTCTCGACGACGTCTCAAACGAACTCTCTCTGTTGCAGATCAAATCTTCCGATGAGTTAGTTATGCGCGGTGTGGCGGAAGAGGTTGCGAACCTAATCCCCGCCGCACTCCCTCGGTTCGAAACTGTTTCGATCGTCGGCGCGAACGGTGATCCCGAAAGCACGTCGCCCAATGGTAAGGAATCTCCAAACGCCCGGGCGCCTCAACTTAATATCGGGCGAATGGCGAAACCTGAAGGCGTCGATTACAAGCGCGCGGCGGTTGAATACCCGGGCAGGCTTGATGCCGAGCGCAATCATTATCTCAGGACCAAGCCGTTCTACAATCTGGCGAACAAACCGGACAAGCACCAGGGCGACGGCATGGACGCCGAAACGCACCGTCATTTTTGTGACTTTGCCAACATCGCGGTTACGCTCGGTCTGCCGGCGGGCAGTCGTGTTTTGGACGTGGGCTGCGGCTCGGGTTGGATGAGCGAGTATTTCGCTCGACTCGGCTACCAGGTGAAAGGAATTGACATTAGCCCGGACCTGATCGAGATGTCGCGCGATCGCGTGGCTCGCGTCCCTTACGATGTCGATCATGAAACCGCGCTGCGCTGTTCGTTCGACGTGCATGACATCGAAGGAGCGCCGCTCCCGGAGAAGTTTGACGCCGTCCTTTGCTATGACTCGCTCCATCACTTCGAAGACGAAGACGCGGTGATGCGTAACATCGCCGCGATGCTCCCAATCGGCGGCGTGCTTTTTATTCTCGAAGGCGAGCGCCCGCCGGCGGGCTCGGCGACCGAAGCAGAACTGTTCGGGGTAATGTCGGAATACGGCACGCTCGAATCGCCATTCGACTATGGACACCTGCGGCAGCTCCTGGACGAGCACGGACTCGCCGTCATTGGAGACTACGCCAGCGTCAATGGACTGTTTGAGCGGGAGACGATCGAAGACGATCGGCTGCCACTCGCGACCGTGCCACTCAATTATCATTATCTTGCCTGCAAGAAGGTCGCCTCTGGCGCGCCTGCCTCAACAGTTCCTGATAGCCGCCGGCCCGGACTACTTCGCGCTCGGATCGCGTTGATTGAGCGCGGGCCCGATTGCCTGGCGCCCGGAGCACCATTAGATATTGAACTGGAAATTGAGAACACGGGCGACACGCTCTGGCTGGCAGGTCGCGAAACTCGGACCGGCGTGGTGATGCCGGGAGTAAGACTCATCGACGGCGCAGGCACGCTGGTGAACGAATTTCATGGCGAGCCTCCGCTGCCGCGCGCTGTCGCGCCTGGTGAAACCGTATCGTTGAGAATTGAACACGTGGCGCCGCGGCATCCTGGCCGCTACACGCTCAAGTTCGATCTGGTTGACCAACATGTCTGTTGGTTCGAAGACGTGGGTTCTGAACCGTTCACGATTGGGTTTGAAGTGATCGAGTAAAGCACAGACTTCAATCTGTGATTCGTACTTAAGACTCAATCACAAAATGAAAAGTCCATTCTCCCTCTCCCTTTGGGAGCGGGCCGGGGAGAGGGCTTTGTCGCGGTCAAGCTTCGCACCCTCCCCTAACCCATCCCAAAGGGAGGGGAAGAAACCACGCACGCTTCAACTTGATAAGACGTTCCTAAAGTCTGTGCCACTAAACCTTATCAATCCCGCACCGCCACAATCGTATGTCGCGTCTCGAAACGCTCGCCATGATGATAGTAGTACTGCGCGTGCGTAATGCCGGCGATGCTGAAGCCAAGCATTTTGAAAACCTCGCGGTAAACACCCGCTGAATAAATCCACCAGGTGAAATCGTTCTCAGGATGATCTGCCAGGGCGCCGAAACTAGCGATGCGCTCTTCGGTAGCCAGCATGGGCGAGACGATCACCATTGTCTCTTTGGTTAGCCGGGCGATTGAAGCCAGCGCCGTGATTTGATCGCTCAAGTGTTCCAGCACTGAACCCACAATCGCGACATCAAACTGACCCAGCTCTCGCGGCAGTTCAAAGATGTTGCCGTAGTAAACCTCGGCCTTTGAATTGAGCAGCCGGTGACAAAGCCAGTAAGCATTTTTCCATTGCTCGATTTCCGCGCCATACTCTTTCGCCCAGCGCGCCGGGTCGCGGGAGTAGAGTTTGTCTTTGAAGGGGAGAAAAGCCTGTTGCCGCGGGTCGGCTATGTCAAACGAGAGCACGCGCGCCGCGCCGCTCTTCTCGGCTTCGAAACTGAGGAAGCCGGTCGCGGCCCCGATGTCGATCACCGACTTATCCACCAGCTCTACGCCGCCGACGTATTCATTGAATCTGCCGCGCAAATCCCATTGTCCACGCACCTCACCAAGGCCGGGCAGATCCATCGTGTGATAGAAAAAACAGTCGGCTGGGCTCACGACGTAGCGCGGCTCGGTCAAGATCGCTAGCGGCGCTCCTCCACTGTGTCGCATAAGTTAATGACCAGCTACTTAGGTAGTATGGACTTTTAGTCTGTGATTGCGTTTCGGGTCAATTCGGATCACGAACTGAAGGAAGCTCTCATCAAGCTCAATGTTTTTCCAGGTAGTGTCCTTATTTGAAAGCTGGCCCTTTCCAACTTTAGAGCGATCCACGAATTCACACGAAACCGAAGTAGTTTGTTCGTGCCATTTCGTGTGATTTCGTGGATCACGTTTTGTCCATCGGAAGAAGACACGAAAGCCGAATCACGATTAGCTTTAACCCGGATCACAGACTGAAGTCTATGCTACGGCCTTCTGCCGACTCAAAACTATCAACCCCGCCGCCGTGAGCAGCGACAGCAACAGTCCGCCCATCACCGACCACGGGCGGTAAACAAAACTAACCTGATGGTCGCCGGCAGGGAGCTGAACTCCGCGCAGCGCATAGTTGACGCGCAGCAGATCAGCGGACTGGCCATCGACGTAGACGCGCCAACCGGGATAATCATTCTCGCTCAACACCAAAATCGATTTACCGCTGGAGTGAGTCTGCAGATTCACCCGGTTTGGTTCGTACGCGGTGATGGCCGCGCGCCCATCCTGCACGGTTGGCGCCATGGGACTGGGCAGTTCTGCTTCGATCAGGGCGGTGCGCAAAGGATCCCATTTTGATCCGTCGGTCAGGACACCGGTGCGAATTACCTGAAGCATCGCGCTGTCATCGAGCAGGCGGGCGTCCGACGCCAGCCAGGCGCGCGGCAACGCCCGAGCATTCTGGTAAATGTCCACATCACGCGTCTGGGCCAGGAGTTTCCATCGATCAGCCTTCTCTTCGCGTGGCGGTCCTGTTTCTGGCGATGTGTTCTCGACTTGAATCAGATCACGCGCGAGCGGATATGACTTTCCCTGGCTCGCATCAATGAGCGAAACCCGAAAGACGCTTAAAAGCAAATCCGGCGAGCGAGGTTGCGGCACAAGTTCGATCTCACCACTCTCGATCGCCGTCTTCTCCGGAAGCCCGAAAGCAGCCACGTAAGCGTGGCCCTTATATTTGTGTTGAGTCTCGCTGACATCATAGCTGGTCGCCACGGTGGGGAGTTGATGCCGAATGCGAGCGCGGATGTCCGGACGATCGTATGCCCAGTCGGCGGTGTCCAGGCCAGCGGCCAACGGGAATTCGAAGACGCGTCCATCTCTTGCCTTCAAACGCAGCCTGCCCACCGTCGTGTTCTGGGGCACGTCCTCAGCGAAGGACAGGCTTGTTACGAGCGCAATACGGTCGATCTCTACCGGCGGGACCGCAAAGCGAAGCCGCTTGTTCGGGCTCAGGTTCGGCAGCGCCAGATCACTCTGGGCAAACATGAAGCCACCATAGTTCTGCGTCGCGGATGGAAAAGTCGTCTCGGCCGGCGGAGCAAGTTCACCACCAGACGAATCTGTTTTCACCTCATCCGAGCGTTTTCGGATCGACAGCAGGTAGCGCGCGTTGAGCAGATCTACTTCCCGGCTCTTACTGCGCAGCGTTGCACTCGGATCAGTTAGCTCGCCCCATAATTTCATTCGCCCGGCAAGCTGACTGTAACGATCGAGTCCAAAGCCATCGTAGCCCGCGGCGTTTTGAATGCCATACATCATGTATACATCGGGCTCGATCCACAGCACCCAATCTTTGGCATTCGCTGAAGCAGACTGAGTTGGATCAAATGTTTCTCGCGAAGTAAGAATTCTATAGCTTGCGGGATCAGCCGGGGCCTTTTCGCGGAGAACCTGAACGGTCTCAGGCACGCCCCAGAACTCTTCCGGGATTCTGCGGCTCGACATATACCATCCGCTGGACTGTCCCCATACCAACAGATCGATAGCCAGAACAGCCAGGAGCAACACCGTACTTCCGCGTCGCCGGCGCGCGAATGCCCACAGGGCCCACGCACTCAGCGCCGCAAACAGGACGGGAATGAACAATTCAGGCGCCCGCAGAACGCTGACTGGCGCCGTGCGTCCGAGACGAAAATCCGCCGGTCGCCACCAGGTCACGACCAGCAAGGTCAGCAGGA
Source organism: Pyrinomonadaceae bacterium (assembly GCA_035317005.1). GTDB lineage: Bacteria > Acidobacteriota > Blastocatellia > Pyrinomonadales > Pyrinomonadaceae > UBA11740. Next base: position 42,208 of record DATHHW010000114.1, read on the forward strand.
AGACAGAGCCGGCGACGATCGCGACTCGTCGCAAAGCCTTCTTGCTTCCCCGCATCGCAGCCAGCGAAGTCAGACCGCGACCGGCGAGTACCGCTATGGCAAAGTTAACCTCCATCAAATGGCGCGCGGGAACGCGAAATAGATTGAGAATCGGCACGTAATAAATGATCCGGTAAAGGTAAAGCGGCGCGCCCCTGCCGAATGCCAGCACCAATCCAGCGACCGCCGCAATCGCCCAAAATTTTGTGCGCGTGTCGGGTTTGAGCAACAGCGCAACCAGCGCCAACATGATCGCCAGCACGCCGGCATAGGCAACGTATTCGGTGTAATACGCCTGACCAATGTAAGGGGCGCGGAACAGACGCCCATCGCCGCCGCCCATGACGTATGGCGCGACGAAAGTCGCCACAAAACTCCGCGGCATCGAGAACGACGAGAAGAAATCGTAGGTGGCCGTGGCGCGCGGGCTGTTGCGCAGCAACTCGAACGTCGGTACGATCTGCACCGCGGCAAGCAACACTCCGGCCGCCATGAACGCCAGCGAGGAAAAATAGCGTTTGCGGTTTTCGAGATCGGCGAGCGCCGTTACGATCGCATATGCCGCGACCAGCATGAGCGAATAGGCGAGCGTTTGCTGATGACCGGCAAAAGCCTGGAGAGCTACTAAAGCCGCCAACACAGCACCGCGCGCGCGACTGCCGTTGCTGACATATCGTTCCAGAGCCCAAAGTACCCAGGGCAACATCGCGGCCGTGTGAACGATGTTGATGTGGCTAATCTGCCCGATGAGAAAACCACCCGATTGCCAGATCAGGCTCGTCGTCACGGCGCCGGCTATCGATGCTCCGGTGCGGCGCGCGAAGAGGTAAGCACCGGCCGCCGTCAACATATACGCGGAGATGACCATCAGGTCGGTGGCGACCGCGGGAGAGAACACGAGATAGAACCAGTTCAGTGGAAACAGCAACCCGCCCTGGGCTGCGGCCAGGAGCGGCATGCCGCTAAAAATGTAAGGGTTCCAGAGTGGCAGATGTCCCGACCGCACGATGTTGGCCGCCGCGACGCGCAGCGGAACATTGAAAAGCATGCCGTCGTCGGGACCAAGTACCAGATGATTTCTCAGCGCCGGCAGGAAATATAAGATCGGTGCGAGGGTCACCGCGACGGCCGCGAGATGATCAGTCTTTATCCTCCCGCGAGGGTTGAATGGAAGAGTCATTGAGTCAGGAGACTACCGCTGAGGCCAGGTTTGTTGCGTCACGAAAACCTTTGGCGCAAGTGCTGAATTGGGCGCGCGCGCGCCGCGCCAAGCTCATCTGTGCCGCGCTGCTCGGCATCATGAGTGCCCAGATGTTGGCGGCCGTCTCGCACAAAAGCATCAGCACCGACGAAGTCGTACACATCCCTGCCGGATATTACCACCTCGTTATCGGCGACTTCCAATTCCTTAATCAACACCCTCCCGTGTCGATGATGATCGGAGCGTTGCCGTTGCTCTTCATGCAGCCCGGCGAGATGTCTGAGGCCGAGCGGCAGCAGGTTCCGCGTGACGACGCCTTTGTGTTCGTCGTCAGCCAGCGGTTTTGGACCCCCAACGACTCTTTCTATCACAGGGTCGCGTGCTGGACGCGCATTCCGATGATTGCTTTCACAGTGCTGTTCGGCTCTGTGATTTTCCTGTTCGCGCGGCGGCTGTTTGGTGAACGCGCGGCGGTGATTGCGGTCGCTTTGTTTACGCTTGAGCCGACGGTGCTTGCGCACGGACCGCTGGTCCACACGGACATGACCTCAGCCTTCGGGCTGCTGCTGTTAGCTTACGCGGTTTACGTTTATGTCTCGGCCCCTTCGCTTCAAAGGGCGCTATATCTGGGCTCAGCGCTTGGGCTGGCGCCGCTGATGAAATTCTCGATGGTGGCGATAGCGCCGCTCGCAGTTCTGGGTATAGCAGTGTCGCTGGTCTTCCCTTCGCGCCTTAAACTAACTCGCCGGGCAGCGTTGGCGCAGGCCGCGACGATCGTAGTCATCTCATTATTAGTAATTAATGCGGGGTACTTCTTTGACCATCGGTCGTTCACTGAAGCCGACAACAAGTGGGTTGCGGCGTCGTTTCCCGCGCGGGCCAGTCTGTTTTTGTGGAGCGCGCATTGGTTACGTTACATCGTGCCGACGGATTTTTTGTTGGGCACCTACTGGCAGATATGGCACAGCACCGTCGGACATGCTGGTTCGATCTTCGGCCGGCAAGGGAGGTTCGGTTGGTGGTACTACTTCCCTGCCGCCTTTGCGCTAAAGACAACCATTCCGTTCCTGCTTACTTCGATCGCGGCGATCTTTTGGGGGTTTTGGCGGATCGTGAAACAGCGTGATTGGACTCCGATCTTTGTGCTCGTTCCACTCTTCCTGTTCACAGCGCTGGCGATGACCAGCACTATCAACATTGGCGTGCGTCTCTATCTTCCCGCTTATCCTTTTCTTTTCATCATGTCGGGAGCGCTTTTGGAAGGGCTCATACGCACACGCAGGTTGTTGGGCGTCGTCGTCGTCGCCATCGTGATTGGTTGGTGTGCCGTTGAAGTCATCAGGACCTACCCCAACTACATTCCTTACATGAACGAACTGGCGTACTCGCATCCGCACTGGTGGTACTTGTCCGACTCGAACGTCGAATGGGGAGACAGCATGCCCGAACTCGCGTCGTACCTGCACGCGCGTGGTGAGACGAGAGTCCGCGCGGCGATGCTCGGCGCGTGGCCGCTGGGCCGCTACGGCATCGATTTTGTTGATGCGTTGGAGCCGCCCGGCGGGCAACAGCCCGAGCCGAAGTACACTGCGATAGGCGCCAGCTTCCTCAATGGGTCCACCGTGCCCACCGGTCCGCCGGGCAGCGGCCGCGAGACGGAAGAGCAGCGCGTCAATTACTTTGACGAGTACCGGCGCCGAACGCCCGAAGCAGTTATCGGCAATTCCATTTACGTCTTTCGTATGCGATGATGCGCCGTGATACTCACGACCAGATTTTCCAAAAGAAGATGCCGAAACGCAGGCATGACCAGTGGCACGGGCGTCCCGCCCGTGAATCACGTGCAGGATGCGCGTGCCACAATCAAACTGACCACTATGCACTCGCAGAGACTCTTGATGAATTGGTACGCCGCGAAGGAAAGCCGGATCTAAGATGCGCTGTCTGATCGTCTTGCCCACCTACAACGAGCGTGAAAACCTCCGGGCGATTATCGAGAGCATTCAACAGCACGCTCCAACGGTTGATGTTGTAATTGTCGACGACGAATCAGAGGACGGCACCGGAGCGATCGCTGACGAGTTGAGCCAGGAACATCCGAGCAAAGTTTTCGTCATCCACCGGCCGCGCAAGGACGGACTGGGCCGTGCGTATGTTGCCGGCTTCAAGTTTGCGCTGGAGCGCGATTATGAAGTGGTCTTGCAGATGGACGCCGACTTTTCTCATGATCCGAGCTACCTGCCGCAATTTCTCGAGATGAGTGGCGATCACGACCTCGTGCTCGGCTCGCGTTACATCAACGGCATCAGCGTCGTCAACTGGGACCTGAAGCGCTTGATACTGAGCCGGGCCGCAACGGGCTATGTGCGTTTCATTACGCGGATGCCGTTGACGGACGCGACCAGCGGTTTCAAATGTTGGCGGCGTGAAGTGCTCGAGGCAATCGATCTGGAAAAGATTTTCTCGAGTGGCTATCTGTTCCAGGTTGAGATGTCCTACCGGACTTACCAGAAGAAATTCAGGATTGCGGAAATCCCGATCATCTTTGTCGAGCGCCGTCTCGGGCGTTCAAAGATGGACTGGGGCATTATCGCCGAAGCCATCCTGGGCGTCATTCGCCTGCGCCTGCGGCGTTGATGAAGTTGCAGAGACTTTAAGTCTTTTCTCCCTCTCCCTTTGGGAGAGGGCCGGGGTGAGGGCCTGAGCGAGAACCTACTTGAACATAGTGTTGTCGTGGGTAACAGAAGAATGCTCAAAAAATTCGTCGCGCTAAGCTTTGCACCCTCCCCTAACCCCTCCAAAAGGGAGGGGAATAAATCACAGACGTTTGAGCTAACTTGATCAGAACTCTCTTGAAGTCTGGAACACGCTAAACGAAATCAATGGACGAGTCTTTATCAAACTCCGATCCGGAAACCATGGACTTCGCCGCACCATGGCGCCAAATCGCCCGGCTCAAGAAATTCGTCCGTGCACACCAGGCCGAGGTGCTGTGCGCCGGCCTGCTGCTTGTCATGGCTGTGAACATGTTCGCGGTCATCTCTCGCAAGGGCATCACCAACGACGAGATCGTGCACATCCCGGCGGGCTACTATCATCTGGTCGCGGGTGATTTTCAACTCAACAACGAGCATCCTCCGCTCATCAAGATGTGGGCGGCGTTGCCGCTGCTGCTGATTCAACCGAACGAGTCGCCACCGACCGCGGAAGAAAGACAGGGAACCTTCAATGGATTGACGTGGAGTTACGAACACCGCTTCTGGCAAAACAACCAGACACAGTTCGAGAGAATACTGTTCTGGACCCGGGCCATGATGATCGTCCTGACGCTTGCCCTCGGTGTCCTCATCTTCTTCTATGCGCGATCACTTTTCGGATCTCGCGCCGGCGCGATCGCGGTGGCCCTATTTACGCTTGAGCCGACCGTGCTCGCTCACGGTCGCATCGTCCATACGGACCTGCCTGCCGCTCTCGCCTTCCTATTCTTCTTTTTTGTACTGCGAATTTATTTGCAAGCCAGAACAGCGCGGAATGCTCTGCTGCTCGGGCTGGCGAGCGGTCTGGCGCTGCTGATAAAGTTTTCCTTGATCGTGCTGCTGCCGGTGCTCGCATGCCTGGCGCTCCTGGGGTTCGGCTTCGCGCCTCGTTTCAAGGAAACTCGTAAGCGGATCCTGCTGCACGCGGCAATTGTTGTGTGTCTCGTGTGGGTGATGGTCAACGCAGCCTATCGATTTCAGGGTCCGCCGATCGTACCGGGCGACGTGCAGTGGGTGGCAGCGAGATCGCCCGGCGCTTTCGACGAGTGGATGACCTTCTTCCAACTCGGATCGCGCATCGTGCCTACTTACTACCTCTTCGGCCAATACAATGTGATGCTCCACAACCGTGATGGACATGCCGCTTCGTTGTTGGAGCAGTACGGCACGCAGGGTTGGTGGTATTACTTCCCGGTTGCCTTTGCGCTGAAAACGTCGCTGCCATTTCTGATCATTGCTCTGGCAGCACTCGGGTGGACGCTGTGGCAACTGGCGCGAAAAAGGGACAGCCGCATTCTCTGGCTGCTGATCCCGATGGCTATCTATGCTGCGCTTTCGATTAGCAGTCACATCAATATCGGCATCAGGCATTTTCTTCCCGTCTACCCGTTTCTCTTCATCGCCGGCGGCGCGCTGCTCGATCGCCTGCTCAGTTTGCGGTACCCACGTCATCTGGCGATTGCCTTAGTAGTGTTGGCGTTCGGTTGGATGTCGGTTGAAGTCTTGCGGGCTTATCCGGATTATCTTCCCTACATGAATCAACTCGCATCGGCGCATCCGCACTGGTGGTATCTATCTGATTCCAACGTCGAGTGGGGCGAGGACGGGCGCGCGCTGGCGGAATACCTTCGCGCGCGCGGAGAAACCGAAGTGACCGGCGCGGTGTCCGGTGGGTGGGGTACTCTGGCCCAATACGGGATTACGTATCACGAGATTTTTCGGAAGCCAGGGGTCCCTGTGCCTGAGACTCGTTACGTTGCCATCGGCGCGAGTTTCCTCAACGGCTCAACCATCTATGTGAGCGCGGATGAAAATGGAAAATCCATCACTGATGAAGAACGCATCAACTACCTCGCCGCCTACCGCACGCGTCAACCGGAAGCTGTTCTCGGCAATTCGATCTATGTCTATCGGATGAAATGAGAGCGCGCGTTGCGACTCTGCCAAACGCTCAAGACAAGCAGCACGGCACACGTAAGTAACGGGATGAGCAGCCAGGGCGCCAGTGGAAAGTAATTCACGTTCCCGTGGGCCAGCCGCGCCATTTGATCACGCAAGGCATTCCGGCCGTCGGGACAACACATCGCGCCCTGCACCGCGCCTACCAGGTTGATGACAAACGAGACCACGCCTAACAGCAAGACAATCACACTCGCCAGACGCCGCTCGGCGTTCGTCGAAAGGTAGCTGTAGCCGGCGATCCCCAAACACGCAAAAGGCATTGCGGGCAGCAAGTAGCGCGGCCCAAATTGACAGTCTCCTCCGGTCTGGATGTTCAGGATATAGACGATGAGGCCAACTAACATCGCCAACAGAGTCACGAAGACTGGCGTCCGCTTGAAAGCCCGCGGAAAGTAGGAAAGCCCAAATAATCCGGCCAGAAAGACTGGCGCATAAAAGAACAGCCTGGTCGAATACCAGACCAACTTATCCCCAAAATTCTTCGCGCTGAAGTGGAAGAAAGTGTCAGCGAACAACTGCGCGCTTGCGACATTCGGCAGCAGGAACGGATTGCCAAAGCTGCGCGCGTCGTAGATAAGCAGCGGCAGCAAGCCAATTACGACAGCTACCAGAAAAAATGGGATTAGCTTCCAACGTCGCAGCCACAGAAAGTAGAGCGCGCAGACTATCGTCATGAAGAAGACGAGCATTGAGGTCGTCACGGCCAGACCGATTAGCAATCCGGCACATGCGGACTGGATCATCGCGCCGCGCCCATCCCAACCTCCGCGAGGGAGATCGAAAACCAGATAGAACGCCATGACCAGGTAACCCGTAGCAAGCGCATCGTGATGTGCGATCCCGGAGTAGGCAAAGACAGTTGTGCCGAGGGCATAAACGAGCGCCGTTAACATTGGCCAGAAGAGCGACTGCGGATCTCGCGTCAACTTGCGAGCGCTCCTGAAGACAGCGACCGCGGACACGGCAAGGACGAGCGAAGTAGTGAAAAAGGTGACGAGTGCCGAGGTCAGGAGGTAATTGTTCCTGTAGCTCAATCCTAAGCCACGCAAAACCCAGTAGACGCCGGCGCCCGCCATGAACTGGCCCGGTTGCTTGGCCGCGTATTTGTGACCTTGATATAAGAACACGTCGCCGAGTGGCTGCAATTCCGGAACGTCTGAACCTTCCAGATAGAATTGGTGACGCTCGACGATGGCTTCGACGCCGATCTGCTGCAAGTTGAACTTAACCAGATTGTCTGAGTTGATCGCCGCTCCATACGCAAGCCATATGAAAAGAAAGAGCACGACTTCAACGCGAGCGACGGAGGGGCGGCGCAGGCGTTGCCAGAGGGTTCGGGCTTTTCGGTTGTCTGGTCGCATTACCATGTTCGCCCAATTGAGTAGCATAGGCTTTAGCTTGTGAACTCGTGAAAACCACAGACTAAAGTCTATGCTACTAACCGCGCCGCTGTTAGTATCGGGCTTCGATTCGAAAGCTACCCCTCGTCGAAGTTGGACGGATGAAAGGTCGGAGGCACTGCCTCGAACGCTTGAGATGACTGCACAAGGGAAAGGAAGCGACTCATGGCAACGCTATCGCTTTCCACTCTTGCTCGTCATCGTGATTGCCTGTGGCCTGACACTATACACCTACCAGTTGACGCAAAACCCGGCCGGCTTCTTCATTGACGAATCATCCGTTGCTTATAACGCTTACACCATTTCACAGAATGGTCAGGATGAGTTCGGTAATTCATGGCCGCTGTTTTTTCGCGCCTTTGGAGATTACAAGAACCCGGTCCACATCTACCTGTTGGCGGCGCTGTTCAAGCTGACCGGCCCCAGTATTCTTACTGCCCGGATGCTGGGCGCATTCGCGGGCGTGGTCACAGCGTTGTTGCTCGGATTGCTCGCCGCACGCGTCTCGCGCCGGCGTGACGTGGGCTTGCTTGTCGCCGCATCGGCGTTCTTGACGCCCTGGCTATTCGAGTTGAGCCGCGTCGCCTTCGAAGTCGCCCTGTATCCGCTGGCAGTGACGCTGTTTCTCTTATCCGTGCAGCGCGCCGCCACGAAAGCAAAGTGGACATGGTTCGACGTAGGTTGTCTTACCTCGACCCTGTTGCTGTTGACCTATACCTATTCGATCGGCCGTTTGCTGGCGCCGCTGTTAGCACTGGGTCTCATGATCTTCGCAACTCGTCAACGCTGGTCCGGCATTCTGCGAACGTGGGCGATTTACGTTCTGACGCTTGTGCCGATGATCGTATTTCAGAGTCGCCACCCTGACGCGCTCACGGGTCGCTTTAAGCTGATTGGTTATATCAAGCCTGAAACTTCCGTTACCGAAATCGGATGGGAGTTTATCAAACACTATGTCGCCAACCTTAATCCGGTGAAACTCCTGGTCAGCGGCGATCCGAACACCTACCAGGTCGCGCATGTTCCCGGCACACCGGCCATGCTGGCGGCAACCATGCTGCTGGCGATCGCAGGTGCCTGGCTTGTGCTGCGCCATACTCTGGACAACGCGTGGTGGCGTTTCATTCTCTACGGCTTGGTTGTTTCGATTGTCCCGGCTTCGCTCACCGCCGACTATTTTCACATGCTGCGTCTGTCGGCGTTGCCGGTCTTTCTTCTGGTCCTGGCCGTGCCCGCGTTTACGTGGCTATGCGAATTAAGCGACCGACGGCGGGAAGTTCGGGTGTTGCTCGCGCTCCTGGTGTTTCTGACCCTGGGACAGGGAGCGTTCTTTCAGTGGCAGTACCACGCCAGAGCGAACTCGCCCTGGCGCAGGCATCTTTTTGACGCGGATTATCCGCAGAAGATTTTTGATAACGCTGTCCGAAACGGCGCCCGGCCAATCTATCTTGCCGATGCGATGACCACGCCTTACATTCAGGCTTACTGGTACGCAACTCTGAAAGGCATTCCCCTGTCTGAGTTCGTCCGTCTGGAACCGGACCAGTCACCACCGGCAAACGCCCTCGTCATCTCGACTGAAGAGAGCTGCTTTCACCCGCAGGTTCTGGCTCAGACCGATCCTTACCGGTTATACATCGCGGACGCTCATCCGCGGCTGCGCGCGCCATTACCTAACGGAGCATTCCACGCTGAAATCAATGCTCCCGAAATTCCCGCGACTGTGCCAAAGGGACAGACGCTACAGTTGCTCGTGCTGATCAAGAACGCCGGCGACACCATTTGGCCAGGCTGCGAGCGGAGCGCCGGAAAGTTTCAGATCAATCTGGGCAGCCACTGGCTGAACGCCAACGGACAAGTCGCGTCGAAAGAGGAGGGCCGGAGTCCGCTACCAGCGGATCTGGCTTCCGGTCAGCAGATCACAGTTTCCTTCTCCGTCGCTGCTCCCGCCGAGCCCGGTGACTACCTGCTGGAAATCGACATGCTTCAGGAGGGCGTATCGTGGTTCGCTACGAAAGGATCGCGAACGTATCGGGCAATCATCAAGGTTGTTGACGATTAACCGGTGACCGCGGAATTGGTTTGTTCGTGTTGGTTCGTGTGATTTCGTGGATCGTTTTTGTTCGAGAGGCAGAAACGCGAAATCCGATTAAGACTCTACGAGCCGCCGGGCGGGTTTATTTCGTTGGCTTGGAAAAGACGATCCACGAAATCACACGAAATGGCACGAACAGAAGACCCCTTAGCTCTTTGTCGCGGAAGTCTTTTCTAACAACCCGTTCACCATAATTACCAGCTCGGCAGGGTCCACGGGTTTGGAAACGTGCGCATCAAAGCCCGCGGCCAACGCTGCCTTCGCGTCCTTCTGCGAGGCGTAGCCTGACAAGGCAATCGCGGGAATGTCCTGGTACCCCTCGACCTGCCGCAGCTTTTCGATCATATGAAATCCATCCATCTCGGGCATTCCGATATCCGAAATGATTAGATCCACATGCGTCCCCGGCGCTGCTGCCAGCGTCTCGGCAGCGGACTCGAAACTGGTCACGTGGAAGCCACGCGCTTCGAGGGTGGCACGCAACATCTCGAGCGTGTCCGGATCATCTTCCACAATCATGAGGTGGACACTCTTTGGCGGTGATTGCGGGCGAACTTTTTCGGAGTCAACACCCACCGGTGCAACCTGGGTTTGTCGACGAGGCAAGCTCACGGTAAGGCGGCTGCCTTGATCGACGCCCTGGCTTTCAGCTTTCACCGTTCCCCGATGGGCTTCCACAAAACTCTTCACCAGCGCCAATCCCAAACCCAGCCCGCCGTGTATACGAGTTTTTGAGCCATCGGCCTGACGAAAACGTTCGAAGACAAATGGCAAAAACTCGGCCGCAATTCCCTGCCCGGCGTCCTGAATGCGCACTGTCGTTTCAAATTCGTTAGCTTCGATGTCGACTTCAACTTGTCCCTCGGGCGATGAAAACTTTACCGCGTTATGCAGAAGATTCCAGAAGACCTGCACCAGGCGCGTGCGATCGCCACTCACGATTTCATTCTGCCCATCATGAAAGTTTAAGGCGATCTCAATATTCCTAGCGGCCGCCATTGGTCGCACCGTCTCGACCGCTTCGCGCAGCACCTGTTCCAGAGAAACGGGCAACTCTTCCATCCGCATCTTTCCGCTCAGGATTGCCGACATATCGAGCAGGTCGTTGATCAGGCGCTTCAGCGCGTATGAGTTTTTCTCGATTACCGAAAGACCATGAATCGTTTCTTTCTCCGGCAGAATTCCATTGCGAATCATGTGAATCCAACCAATGATCGGAGTCAGCGGCGTGCGTAGTTCATGAGAGATGGTGGTCAGGAACTCGTCCTTGGCGCGGCTGGCTGCCTCAGCTTCGCGGCGCGCGGTACGTTCTTCTTCAAACAGACGCGCGTTGTCTATGGCCAGCGCGATGCGGTCGGCGACCAGTTGCAACAGGCGCGTGTCGTCATCAGTAAATTCGTAGCGCGTGAACTTGCCGGTATGGATTACGCCGATGACTCGCCCCTCGACTAGCAGGGGCACGCCCAGGAGAGATCGAATTCCCTTCTGGCGCAAAAGAGGGTTCAGGATATCGGACGTTTCCAGATCATCGATTCGCACCGGAGTCTTGGTGGCGGCGACTTTGCCGGCGAACCCGACTCCCACCGGGATGCGCACCCCGAGCTCGACTTCTTCTTCAAGGCCTTTCGCCGCCCAGGCCACCAACTCATCGCCTTCCGGCTCCAGCAACAGAATTGCGACAGTGTCCACATTCATTGCTTCTCGCACCCGAGTCAGAAGCTCGGCCAGCAATTCATCCATCGACAGATGCGCGAGCGCGACATCGGTAACGGTTTGCACCTGCTTCATCCGATCGATTGCCGTCTCGATTTCCAGCCGGGCCCGTTGTTCGCGATCGTAAGTCCGGGCGCGCTCCTCTTCCGCGCGTTTGCGCTCGACAAAGTCGCCGATCTGCTGGCCGATAATATTCATGATCGCCAGCAGCGACTGATCGGGAGTCTGTTGATCGCGACTGAAGAATTCCATTACCCCGGAGACTTCCTGGTCGACCATGATGGGCAACCCAAAGGCCGAACGTAAACCGGCCTTAGTCGCAAATGGCCCGCGTGGAAAGTTTGTGTCGGACGCGATGTCGGTAATCCATTCCGACGTGCCCGCCGCCCAGATGCGACCCGGCAGGCCAATGCCGCGGCTAAAGGTCCGGGTCCGGCTTGCCTCTTCCAGGTCGGCCGCCGGGACAGAGGCGACACGCCAAACAGCCAGGTAGCGTAAGACATCCGCCGCCCGATCTACGCCCCACATTTGGCCCATCTCCCATCCCACACTTTCGCCAATCGCCTGTAACAACGCGGGCGCGGCGTCAGCCATTGAGTCAGAAGCCGCCAGGATGCGCGAGACCTGAAGTTGCGCGTCCAGCCGCCGTTCAAGCCGGCGACGCTCAGTAATGTCGCGCGCAATTCCGGTAAAGAAACGCCGGCCGTTTTCAGTAAACTCGCCAAAGGATAGTTCGAGCGGAATCTCTCGACCGCTCTGGTGCCGGCCGGGCAGTTGCACGGCTTCCCACGAAATGTGCCGCTGGCCGGTCGCGAGGTAACGCTGCAGGCCGGCGCGATGCACGTGCCTCAGATAATCGGGCATTAGCATCGTCAGAGATTGTCCCAGGAGCTCAGCGCGGGAATAGCCGAAGATTTTCTCAGCCGCGCGATTGACGAAGAGCATCGTGCTCTCTTCGTCGATAGTGATGATCGCGTCTGAGGCCGTATCGGCGATAATGCGATTAATCTGGTACAGGTCGCTAAGTGGAGCTTCGAGGTTGTCCGCCGCTGGTTCGTTCATCGTGATGATCGAAAGCTAATCTAATTCTCAATCGCGAGTCAAACGTGTCTGAAGCCCGACCGTCAGGGAGGGCAATTCGAGTCGCAACGCTCAACTGTTTGAGAGAGCCCCTTCCTCACGATCGGGCTTCTGACACCAATCATCTTTGACAACTACCGGCCGGAAATCGACAATCGGCATATTTTCTATGTACCCAGCGGGAAATCTTTTCATTCCGTCGACACACGGACAACTGGAAGCCATTCTGAAACCGCCGCGCGGGCCGATTCGCGGAGCGGCACTGGTGCTCCATCCGCATCCGCTCTTTGGCGGCACGATGCACAACAAAGTCGTCTTTCGCGCCGCCGCCGCGCTTAACGATGCCGGATTGGTGGCCTTGCGCCTAAACTTTCGCGGCGTCGGCCAAAGCACCGGCGAACATGACGAAGGCCGGGGCGAGCGCGATGATGTGCGGGCGGGACTCGACTATCTGGCCGGGAACTATCCCAATCAGCAGATCACGCTGTGCGGGTTTTCGTTCGGCGCGCGCGTTGGGCTGGAGGTTGGAGCCGACGACGAACGCGTGGCGCGACTGATTAGCATCGGCACCCCGGTAGACAAATACGATTTCAGTTTTCTAGAGCAATGCCGCAAACCAATTCTGTTCGTCCAGGGAGATCGCGATGAGTTCGGAAGTGTTGAGCCACTTCGCGAGCTTGCGGCGAAGATCAAAGCGCCGGTGGAGTTGAAAGTCATCAAAGGCGCGGGGCATTTCTTAGATGATCAACTGGACGAGTTGAAAGCGGCGATTACGGAGTGGGTTTTGGCTGAGACGGGGCAGTAGCCCGACCGTGAGGCAGGGCTCCGTCGATAAAGGATCAGGATGAGCCCTCCCTAACGGTCGGGCTACTGCCCCGTTGCAGCATCACTTCAATTCATCAGTCGTATCAAGATAACCAATGATGCAGTCACGAATCAGCTTGTAAGAGCGTTCATAGACCAGGCTGCTATTGCCAAATGGATCGTCAATCTCGGCTCCGCGGCGCTGCGGATCAAAAGTGCCCAGCAGGCTGATGCGTTTGGGTGAGATGCCATATTCGCTTGTCAGCACGTCGGCGTGATCCTGCTCCATCACCAGGAAACGATTGATCGAGTCGAGTGGAAGCTGGCCCACCCAGGTCGGAGTCTCTTTGGGCGGCGGTGTGTCGTGCTGCAAGCAGGTCATCGAAGTCTCAACCAACGGAGGCTCATCTGAGAAATCAAAGACTCCTGCGGAATAGATTTCAACTGCCAGCGATCGTTTCCTGGCCTCGGCCAAAAAAATCGCGTGAGCCATCACGCTCCGACACCTGTTGGCCGTGCAGATAAGAGCGACTGAAGCCATAATGAAAACCGAGGCTCGGTAGGAGCCAAATACTTATAGCTCCCGCGCGGGTAAATTTTTCCGCGCTCTGTAGGAGCGCGCAAACAAGAAACGTTCCGCTCCTACGGAACAGAGATATCACGAGAGGTCGGTCGATAGACATTTCGCCTCTCCGAGGCGAGCAGCAGAGCCCGAGGAGACTTTATCAGAGGTCCAGAACTCTAAACCAAGTCACCGCCAGCTTTTTTATTTTAGTTTTCCCAGGGCTACCAGCAGTTCAGCGTTAAGAATTGCCGCACCCGCCGCGCCGCGAATCGTGTTGTGGCCGAGCGCCACCAAACGATAGTCGAGCACATTGTCCGGAGCAATTCGTCCGACACTTACGCTCATGCCATTCCCAGCGTCGCGATCCAGACGCGGCTGTGGGCGATCAAGCTCGTCACGCACGATGATCGGCTGCGCCGGAGCTGAATGCAGATTCAACTCCTGCGGCAGCGAGGTGAATGAAGCGAGCGCTGCGCGAACTTGATCCAGCGAAGCTGCCTCAGAAAGCTTCACACGCATCGCCGCCAGGTGGCCGTCGATCACATTCACCCGGTTGCATTGCGCGCTGACCTTCATCGCCGCTCCTTTGATCGTCGCGCCGTCGACGCGGCCAAGTATTTTCATGGTCTCGCTTTCGATCTTTTCCTCTTCACCACCGATGAACGGCAAGACGTTGTCCGTGATATCCAGCGAAGCCACGCCGGGATACCCCGCGCCCGAAATCGCCTGCATCGTAGTCGCGATGCATGCCTCAACACCAAAGGACCGATGCAACGGCGCCAGGGCCATCGCAATCACAATCGTCGAGCAATTCGGATTAGTGACAAGGTAACCGCGTCCGTAACCGCGAGCGGTGCGTTGCGCGGTTATTAGTTCGAGATGCTCCGGATTCACTTCCGGAATCAACAGGGGGACGTCCGCATCCATGCGATGCGGCGATGAATTGGTAATCACCGGAAAACCGGCGCGGGCAAAATCCACTTCAGTAACACCCGCAATTTCTCCGGGCAGACTGGAGAACACGAAATCGCAATCGAGCGGGGGCGCCGGGGGTTGCACGACGATCTTCTTAACGTGATCGGGCATTTCACCCGGCAGCCGCCACGTGCAAGCTTCGGCATAAGTCTTTCCCTGCGAACGATCGGAAGCCGCAAGTGCGGTGACTTCGAACTGCGGGTGGTGTTCCAAAAGCTGAATGAAGCGCTGACCGACAACACCGGTCGCACCCAGAATGCCCACGCGAAGTTTCTTGCTGATTGATTCGGTCATATTTAAGTTGCGTCTTGCTCAGGTCAAGTTTAACGCAGAGGGCGCAGAGAATCTCGCAGAAGGGACGCAAAGGTTTCTTCTCTGCGTTACTTTGCGAAAACCTTCGCGTCCTTTGCGTTTAATCTTCTTAACCCAGCGACTTTAACGCCTCACCCAAACGCCTTACGCCTTCCGACAGCTTCGCTTCATCGGCGCAATAAGAAATGCGCAGAAACCCGTCCCCCTCGCTGCCGAACGCCGACGCCGGAATCGTCACGACGCCTTGCTCGAGTCCGGCTTCGGCCACGCGCAGCGAATCACCATAACGACTAACATCGACCATCGTGTAGAAGGCCCCTTCAGGCGTCACGCAACGCAAGCCAAGTTCGTTGCGCAAAAGGCCCAGCAGGTGATCGCGGCGTCGATGGAATATCGCGCGCATCTCTGCCCGCGCCAACGCCGCTTCATCGGTCCATGCCGCCAGCGCCGCTTTCTGCGAGATGCTTGAAGCACAGGTCACTACGTATCCGTGCAGCACCAGCGCCGCGCGCATCACGGCTTCCTCTCCGGCCAGCCAACCAATTCGCCAACCGGTCATGCGCATTGATTTTGACAGTCCGCTTACAACAATCGTCCGCGGGTAGAACTCAGAGATCGAAGCCGGACGTTCGGGCGTGTAGTAAAGCTCGCGATAAATTTCATCGCTGATAATGAAAGCATCCGACCCGCTCGCCGATACTGCTTCCGCCATTCCGCGCAGATCGTCCTTCGTCAATGCGCGCCCCGTTGGATTCGACGGGCTAATGCAAATCACGACTTTGGTGCGCGAAGATAGTTGGCGCTTGAAATCCTCCAGGTCAAAACCGAAATCATTCTTGGCCGGCAATCCGTACAGCACCGCGCGGCCACCGGCCATCCGCGTAATCATGGGATAAGCAATGAACCCAGGGTTGGGCATCAGCACTTCATCGCCGGGCTCGATCAAGGTCATCAGAATTAGATAGAGAGCTTCCTGCGATCCCGCTGTGACGACGACTTGCTCCGGCGACAGGTTCATTTCGGGGTAGTCGCCGGCGATCCGTTCGCGCAGAGGGAGTATGCCCGCCTGCAAAGTGTATCCGCTTTGTTCTTCCTGAATGACGCGCACGGCTTCGCGTCGAATCACCTCCGGCGTAGGCAGATCGGGTTCGCCCAAGCCGAGACTGATGCTGCCCGGCTTCGCGCGATCCGAAATTTTCCGGATCATGCTCTTTTCGATTCCGCGCAGGAAGGCGGGTGGTTGGAATTGTTTCAAATGGATCAGGCCTCGGCGGGCTACACGACTCTCCGTTGACTGGCCGCAAGCCGCTGGTTAACCACGCGCCAGAATGTTGAGACGGCCTTGGCCTTTTGGTCGAAGAAGTCTTCAAAGAAGCCGGACTTGTTGAGTGATGGTGGATATGAATATCGCTCTCCATCGTCGCCGAACTCTGTAATCCAATCAACTGGTTCTCGCGGATCGATAATGGAAAACAGATTAGGCGGATACAAGAAAGGGCCACCAGCGTCGTTGAGAATCCGGAGTTCATCGCCTTCGATGCCGATGACAACATATGGCTGGCCAAACGTCAGGTCTCGATCGCGCGTATTTCTTTTCTTCAGTTTGACTATCATGATCGATTCACTCGCATGGCTTCACTTCAACCGATCCAAGCGATCCACGAAATCACACGAAACGGCACGAACACATCTCCTGCTTCGTGTTATTTCGTGTGAATTCGTGGATCGTTTTTCTGCTCTCATCAGCAATCTCGTTACCTGAATCCTCTTTCAGCCGCCTACGGGTGATGTTAGGAGCTACCGTAACGTCGGTCAAGTATCAAGATTTGCATCTCAACGCAGCAAATCCTCCAACTGCGTTGCCGCATCCGTCTTCTCATCGCGATACTTCACGATCACTGGCGCGTAGAGCGACAGGCCCCACTCGCGTCCTTTCTCGCTTTGCACTGCGCGCGCTCCGGGCACTACGACTGCTCCCACGGGAATCTCGATCGGCGCGTCGCCGCGGCGGCGGTACATTTGTTCGCGCACCAGGTCAAAGACCGGGGTCGAGCCGGTAATGATCACGCCCGAGGCCAACACCGCACGCTCGCGCACAATCGCGCCTTCATAGACGCCGCAGTTGCCACCCACAATCACGTCGTCTTCGATGATCACGGGCATCGCGCCCGCAGGTTCCAGCACGCCGCCAATCTGCGCTGCGGCTGAGAGATGCACACGCTTGCCAATCTGGGCGCACGACCCCACCAGCGCGTGACTGTCGATCATCGTGCCTTCATCGACGTAGGCGCCAACGTTGACGAACATCGGTGGCATGCAAACCACCCCGGGCGCGATGTAAGCGCCGTCGCGGATGCTTGATCCGCCCGGCACGATGCGCACGCGATCCTCTATGGAAAACTTTCTGAGTGGATAAGTGCTCTTGTCGAGAAACTGCAGACTGCCATCCGCCAGTGACATATCGACAATCGCGCCCATGCGGAAGCCGAGCAGAATGCCGCGCTTGACCCAGGCATTCGTTTGCCACTTGCCGTCTGCGTTTGGCTCAGCGGCGCGAATCTCTCCGCGATTGAGTGACGCCTTGAATTCATCGAATAGCGCGAAGTCTTTGTCGGAGTATTCGCCGGCTTCGCGCGCTGCTAACTGCTCGATCTCTTCACGCAGTGGCATGCACACTCTCCAGCAAACCAAGTTCGGTGATCACTTCGCGAATCCGCGCGCGGCTCTCTTCCTTGATAGGCACCAGCGGCAGCCGGAAGTTTTCTTCCAGCAATCCCATCATCGACATGGCTGCCTTCACGGGGCCGGGGCTTGATTCGATGAAGTTGATTTCCATCAGCGGCAGCAGACGGTAGTGCAGCGCCCGCGCCTCTTCCCAGTTGCCGGCCAGGGCCAGTTCGGTCATACGCGACATCAGATCAGGAATTTCGTTGGACGCCACGGAAACGATTCCTTTGGCGCCCAGAGCGATCAGCGGCAGCGTTACTGCATCGTCTCCCGACAGCACGCTAAAGTTCGCCGGACGCGCGCGCAAAATCTCCATGATCTGCGCCAGGTTTCCTGACGCTTCTTTGATAGCCACGATGTTCTGGCAATCACGAGCAAGACGAAGCACTGTTTGCGCTGCAATGTTCGACGAAGTGCGTCCCGGAACGTTGTAGAGCATGATCGGCGTCTCTGGTATCGCTTCGGCGATAGCGCGAAAGTGCGCGTACAGACCTTCCTGCGTAGGCTTGTTGTACCAGGGAGCGACTTGCAACATGGCGTCGGCGCCCAGATCGCGCGCGTGTTGGGAGTATTCAATCGCCGCCGCGGTCGAGTTGCTGCCGGTGCCCGCAATCACCCGAGCGCGACCGCGCGCCACTTCGACTGTGATCGCGATGACGCGTTGGTCTTCGGCTTCAGACATCGTGGCGCTCTCGCCGGTCGTGCCGCATGGCACCAGCAGCCGAACCCCGCCGGTGATCTGCCGGTCCACGAGAGCGCGCAGCCGACCTTCGTCAATCGACCCATCGTCCTTGAACGGAGTCACCAGCGCCGTCGCACAACCGCGCATCCAGTCAATATTCATCGTCATAGTTCTGAGTTCCTTTCTTAACTGCGGGTGGTTCTCGCCCCGTTAGGGGCGAAATATTTATAGCCACCGTAGCGTTGCTTACTTAAGCTCCTTTAGGAGCGCAATACATGTCGCTCCTAAAGGAGATGGAAAAAGCGTTGGCCGAGCGCGCTATAAACATGCTGCTCCTACGGAGCTCAAGCGCCAAGAATCTCATCAAATACTTCGGAGAATTCATAAACGCCTTTTCGTCCCACGATCCACCGCGCCGCTACCAGCGCGCCGGCCGCAAATCCTTCGCGTGAGCGGGCCGTGTGCGTCAGGGTGATTTGATCTGCCGCCGAATCAAAACCAAGGCGATGCGTACCGGGAATATATCCTGCGCGCGTTGACGTCACCGGAACTTCGCGACCCAAGCCCGCGGAAACAATGTTCCGCAGATGCACGGCAGTGCCCGACGGAGCATCACGCTTTCGTTTATGGTGCGCCTCTTCAATGAAGGCGTCGTACGAATCAAGGTGGCGAAACAATTCTGTCGCCCGCGCGGCAATCCGATAGTAAACCTGCACGCCCACCGAAAAGTTCGCGCCGTAGATCAACGCGCCGTTCGCGCCGATGCGCTTTACTTCATCCAATTCGTCGCCCCAACCGGTTGTTCCTTCAACCAGCGGCACACCCGCAAGCGCACAGGCATTCACGTTTCGCCGGACTGCGGCCGCGATGGAAAAGTCGATCGCCACGTCGCAGCCGCGGAGAGTATCCGCGAGGTCTGCAGCGTTTCGGTCCGTATCGCGCGCCGTAAATGTGACTGCGACCTCGTGCCCTTGTTCGTTCGCCAGCCTGGCGACGAGTTGGCCCATGGCGCCGTATCCAATCAAGGCTAATTTCATTGAGACCTTTTCTACCTAACAGCCAACAACCGCTGAACCAAATCACAATAGATTTCCACGGCCTTCGTCAACTCACTCTTCGCGACTCGCTCATGCTCAGTATGCGCATCCAGAATCGATCCCGGCCCGATCAGCAA
The DNA here is from genome assembly GCA_035317005.1 of Pyrinomonadaceae bacterium. Classification (GTDB taxonomy): domain Bacteria; phylum Acidobacteriota; class Blastocatellia; order Pyrinomonadales; family Pyrinomonadaceae; genus UBA11740. The sequence continues at coordinate 61,693 of DATHHW010000114.1, forward strand.
GGGCGTGCCCCAGTTGGTCAAGTACGGAATGTCCGTCGTGAAGCGCACAATCGTTTGTTCAAAGCCCGGGAGCGCGTGCAACCTAACCGGATCGTGAACGGATTTGTATTCCAGCGTAGCCCGATCGCCTACCGCTTGCTCAAGTAAGTCTTTCGCCGCCGCGCCGCCTGTCGCCAAACGAATTTGCAAAACCGTCTGCGCTTCGTCAGGAACCACATTCGCGCGCGTTCCACCGGAAATCACACCGATGTTGCACGTCGTCTCGCCAAATGTTTCATCTGAGGGCCACTTGATTTTCCGCACATCACTCAGCACGTCGAGCAACTTCTCGATCGCCGAATCACCCTCCTCGGGATAAGCCGAGTGTGCCGCGCGTCCGTCTGTCTTGATCGTTACTTGCAAAGAGCCTTTCGTTCCGATGGCCAGTCGATTGTCAGTCGGCTCACCATTGATCAAGTAGCGACACGAAGATGCCAGCGGAAGTTCGTTCAATGCTTTGGCGCCGGCGCTGGTTACTTCTTCATCGACGGTAAACAGCAAACCGATTTCTGTGACGCCATCCGCGCGCAGTTTCTCGGCGGCGGCAATCTGCGCGGCGATTATTCCTTTCGCATCGCAAGCGCCGCGACCGTAGATAAACTCGTCGTCCTCACTCGCCGCAAAGTAAGGCGGCACCGTGTCCATGTGGGTCGAAAGGACGATCTTCGGTTGCTTGCCCGTGGTCGCGATCAAGTTTGCCCGATCATTCTCGATCTCCTGCAGGTCGACCTGGTAACCGCGCCGGTTAAGCAATTCAGCGAGAGATGTTCCGAGCTGGAATTCCTCTCCCGTGACCGATGGAATATCGATCAGCTCGCGCGTGAGCTTGACCACATCGACTGGCTCACTCAAGTGAGGACCTCCTCGGCCGCCAGTTCAGCACGGCTACGACTTTCGGGGGCTTCAAAACAAACGTAGTGCAAACGTTTAATCGCCTCGGTCGCGCGTGACTCTTCAACCATGAACGTAAGATTCACACTTGACGCGCCCACCGAAATCATCGCGACGTTGATATCACTAATTTCGTCAAAGATGCGCGCGGCAATGCCCGGCGTACTTCGCAGGCCTTCGCCGATAACCGAAATAATCGTCCGATGCTCTTCGACTTCAACCGCGCCCAGTTGTTCCAGGTCGGGAATTAGTTCCGGCAGCACCCTCGCATCGTCAATAGAGAGCGAAACACTCACTTCTGAGGTGGTGACCACGTCGACCGCGGTGCGATGGCGATCGAACACTTCGAACAGCGCGCGCAGGAAACCGTAAGCCCCGAGCATGCGCGCCGAAGTTATCTGCACCGTGGTAATCCCATTCTTATGCGCGATGGCTTTGACCGCTTGGGGCGCGGCCTGGGGCTCGGCGATGATCAGCGTGCCGGTCTCGTGGGCCGCGCGCGAATTACAGACGCGCACCGGGATCCGGCAATCAATGGCCGGCTGAATTGTCTTGGGGTGTAAAACCTTGGCGCCGAAGTAAGCGAGCTCCGCGGCTTCCTGATATGACAGAACGGGAATCGTCCTGGCCTTCCTGACGAGGCGCGGATCTGCCGTCAGCACGCCGCTCACGTCAGTCCAGATTTGGATCTCGCGACCGGCGAGGGCTGCGCCAATAATCGCCGCTGAATAATCCGAACCGCCGCGACCTAACGTAGTAGTTACGCCTTTGTCGGTGCTCCCGATGAAACCACCAAGGACCGGAATTCTGGATGCCTCGAGCAGGGGCATCAGTTCGGCCCGCGTCGCCGCCGCCGTCTCAGGCAGAGGCGCAGCGCTCCCATAGTTGTCGTCAGTCCTGAGGCAACGGCGCGCGTCAACGTAACGCGCCGCGAGCTTGCTTTCGCGCAACACGGCCGCGAGTAGTTGCGCAGAAAGCTGTTCGCCATAAGCGACCATTTCATCCTGGAGCGGCGGCTGCGTTACCGGATGCAGGGCGATGATCTTGTGGAGTTGGCGAATCTCGCGCCGGGTAACGGCGATTGTTAATTCAAAGGCCGCGCGTGATTCCGCATTGAGCAATTCACGCGCGATGGCGACATGACGTTTCAGATCGTGATCGAGCGATCTCGTAGCCACGCGTGCGTCGCCGCCGATCGCCTTCTGAACACTCGCCAGCAATGCGTTAGTGAATCCGCCAATTGCAGACACGACGACGACCGGCCGCAAAGGAACGGCCTCTTTAACAATAGCCGCTACGTTGCGAAAAGCACTCGAGTCTTCGACCGAAGTGCCGCCGAATTTCATGATGGTCGGATTCATAAGACAATTTGGAGTGCGGCGACTTGTCGCCGCTTTAGTTTGCGGCGGCTTGACGCCGCATTCTTGAAAAGAGAGTTAACCAGGATGTGGTCACGACAAGTCGCGACCGACCAAAGCGCTGACAAGTCAGCGCACTCCACAAACAAAAAGGGCCAATCGCAAAGCATACGACTGGCCCCTCAATCTCGAGAAACTTTTGCGCCGTAAAACATCCGGCGCCTTTGTCGTAGCTCTCCACCGATTGGTGTCAGAAGCCCGCGCGTAAGCAAGGGCCCCTCAGCCCTCCCTCACGGTCGGGCTTCTGAAACACTACTTCAGTGACAGTCCTGTGGATTTAGCCACAGCAACCAACTCGTGGGTGCCTGAAGACGCACGCGCGAGCTTCGGCGACCTTCCCTTTCGACCGAGTCCTCATCGAACCCTTCACGTTCTTCGGACTCGTCTACTCTTGCAGGCCGCGCCTCTACTTTAGAATTGCAAAGAACATTTACGAGAGACTGAAAACTAGCTGGCGGTAAGGTCTTTGTCAAGGGCGGCTCTGCCGCAGCACAGTGCGGAAAGCCTATGGCTTTCCGGGTAGAACTACTCATTCTCTTTTTTGAGGCTATGCCTCTGAGGATTTCGGAGGCATAGCCTCTTGACGGATTATTAATTGACACGGTAAGCCGGAGGCTTAACGCACTGTGCTGCGACAGAGCCGCCAAGCCCGCTTGATTGACGACTCTACGCTCTCGTACAATCTCTCAATCACTCTGGCAGTTATGATGAATTCGATTATTTCTAAGCAATAAACAAAACCATTATGAGTTTCGATAAAGTACTAACCAAAGTTTTTGGCAGCAGCAACGAGCGCTTTCTGAAGTCCATTCAGCCGACTATTGCCCAAATTGCCGCGTTTGAGCCTGCAGTCCAAGCGCTTTCTGACGATCAGATGCGCGAGCGCACCGAGGCCTTCAAGATACAGATGGCCGACGCGGTTAAGGATGCGTCCAACAAATTAGAGCGACAGCGTCTTGAGCAGGAAGCCCTTAACGAGATTCTGCCGGAAGCGTTTGCCCTGGTTCGCGAAGCCAGCAAACGCACCACCGGCATGCGCCACTTTGACGTGCAGATGATTGGCGGCATCGTTTTGCACCAGGGCAAGATCTCCGAAATGCGCACCGGAGAGGGCAAGACCCTGGTCGCGACTTTGCCGGCTTATCTCAACGCCCTGACCGGCCGCGGGGTTCACGTCATCACCGTGAACGACTATCTGGCGGCTCGCGATGCGGAATGGATGGGCCAGATCTATCGCTTCCTCGGTTTGACGGTCGGCTGTATCCAGAACGACATGGATGACTTTGAGCGGCAGACTGCTTACAACGCCGACATCACTTACGGCACGAATAACGAGTTCGGCTTTGACTATCTGCGCGACAACATGAAGTTCGACCTCGGCACCTGCGTGCAGCACGGTCACTATCACGCGATCGTCGACGAAGTGGATTCGATCCTGATCGATGAAGCGCGCACACCTTTGATCATCTCCGGACCGTCGGAAGAATCCACCGACAAGTACTACCAGGCAAACGCGATCATTCCGCAGCTCCAGCGCGGTGAAGAACTCGAAGAAGGCAAGAAGACCGGGGACTACATCGTTGATGAAAAGAACCATTCGGCGGTGCTGACGGAAGAAGGTGTGGATAAAGCCGAGCGGCTATTAGGTGTGGGGAATTTGTACGATCCGGGCAACATGGAATTGCTTCACTGCGTCGAACAGGCCCTGAAGGCGCACACGCTCTACCGGCTCGATCATCAGTACGTCGTGCAGAATGATGAAGTGATCATCGTCGACGACTTCACCGGCCGCTTGATGAAGGGCCGCCGCTGGTCCGATGGTCTGCACCAGGCCGTCGAAGCGAAGGAAGAAGTAAAGATCGAACGCGAGAACCAGACGCTGGCGACGATCACCCTGCAGAATTATTTCCGCCTTTACGAAAAACTTTCCGGCATGACGGGTACAGCGGAAACCGAAGCCGGCGAGTTTCACTCGACTTACAAACTCGAAGTGATCGTGATCCCGACGCACATGCCGATGGTGCGCAAGGACAATCCGGACATGATCTATCGCACGCTGCCCGAAAAGTGGGACGCGGTCGTTGAAGAGATCCAAGAGCGATACGAGAACGGCCAGCCGGTTTTGGTCGGCACGGTTTCAGTGGAGAACTCGGAACTGATCGCACGGCGATTGGTAAAAGTGGGCGTCCCGCACAACGTGCTGAACGCGAAGTATCACGAACGCGAAGCTGAAATCGTCGCGCAAGCCGGGCGGAAAGGCGCCATCACGATCGCCACTAACATGGCCGGCCGCGGCACGGACATTCTGCTCGGCGGCAATCCTGATTTCATGGCGCGCGAGTTTCTAAAGGAAGAAGAGATCGATCCGGACGAAGCGACCGACGAACAGTGGAAGGAAGCGTTCGCCAAGGCCAAGCGCATCGTAGAATCAGAGCATAAGGAAGTAGTAGCGCGGGGCGGCCTGCACATCCTCGGCACCGAACGCCACGAATCTCGCCGCATCGACAATCAACTGCGTGGGCGCTCTGGCCGCCAGGGCGACCCTGGATCTTCACGGTTTTTTCTTTCTTTAGAAGATGATCTCATGCGCATCTTTGCCGGTGACAAGGTCAAGGCCTTGATGCAGCGGCTGGGTATGGAGAAAGGCGTCGCGATTGAATCCAAGATGGTTTCCAAGCGCATCGCCGCCGCGCAAAAGTCGGTCGAAGGCCGCAACTTTGAAACGCGCAAGCACCTGCTGGAATACGACGACGTCATGAACAAGCAGCGCGAGACCATCTATGGTCTGCGCCGCCAGTTGATGGAAGAACCGGACCAGCGCGAGTACCTGGTGGGCGATACCGGCGTCGCTCGAGATTTGCTTGCCGACACCACCAAGCAGTATCTGAATCCCGCAGCGTCTGAGGACGATTGGGACATCGAGAACTACAAAGTCAAAATTCACTCGATCTATGCTCTGGACGCCGACGCCGAAGGAATTGATTTCCAGCACGCGAGCTCGGGAGAGATCGACGAACAAGTTTGGGAGAAGCTGAAGGTAAAGTACGCCGCCAAAGAAAAACAGATCGGCGAGGAAGCGATGCGGACTTACGAGCGCATCATCATGCTCAACATCATCGACGCGCAGTGGAAAGATCACCTTTTGGCGCTCGATCATTTGAAGCAGGGTATTGGCCTGGTCGGTTACGGGCAGAAAGATCCGCTGGTTGAATACAAGAAAGAAAGCTTTGATATGTTCCAGGCCATGCTGGATCGCATCGACACGACCACGATTCGGTCGCTGTTCAATTTGCAGGTGGTGGCCGAACAGGCTCCTGACGAACTGCAACGCCGCCGCGCCGCCCGCCGGGCTTCGATGAATTTCACCGGCCCGAATCAGGGCGCAGCCCCCGCAGGGGAAGAGGCCGGCAAAGTAAAGACGGTAGTTCGCAGCGAGCCCAAGGTCGGCCGCAACGATCCCTGCCCCTGCGGCTCGGGAAAGAAATATAAGAAGTGTCACGGCACGGCTTAGAGCCGTTAGAGGTTTACCATGCGAAACGCGAAGACTGTTTCGTTATCCCTAGCACTGCTCGCGATAGGCCTGTTCGGATCCCGGCTCCTCAACGGACAAACCGCCGCGCCCGAGCAAGCTAACCTGGAAACACTCCAAACAAGATTTCAAAAAGAGTTTCAGGCCATTGAGTATCTGTTTGCGCATGGACCGGCTAAGAAAGTTTTCCCTCCCAACCCCAGAGAACGTTTGCGTGTTTGGCAGGGTGAACTAGCCGATAGCTTCGCCGTGGCGGGAGCGACGGCCGACGAGATTCTTAAACTACATCCACCCGATGAGGGGAACTGGATCGAGCTGCGCGAGACATTATGGTTTTACGCGCAGCCGGTAACAAAGCCGGAAAACCGCACGGTGTTCGGCGCCAGCGAAGTGCAAAAGCGAGCGCGCTTGCTTGATGCGCCAGCGGCGGCTTACCCGGATGCGGCGCGGGCGGCAAAGGCAGGTGGCGAGGTGCGGCTTGAGATGGTGCTGGCTGCCGATGGCAAGGTGAAAAATATCTTTCCGATGAAATCGCTGGAGCACGGCCTGACAGAGGCAGCGTTCGACGCCGCGCGACAAATCAAATTCACGCCGGCGATTCGCAACGGGCAGCCCGTTTCGCAGTATGCGATTCTTTCTTATGAATTCAAGAATGGACGAGGACTGCCACCGTATACTCCGGAACATGTGTTTTATTTCTGAGGCCAGGAGAAGAAGGCAATGATCGCATTACGACCGCTCGCCACTTTGATCGCCCTGCTTACGGTGGTGATGAGTTCACTTTGCTTAAGCACTGGCAGGGCCAGCACTCAAACGCAGCAACCAACCACTGTTGAAGAACGCGACCGCGCGATCGACCTGTACAAACAAGGCGACCGCGCGGGAGCAATAAAGATTCTGAAAGACTTTACCAGGACGCATCCCACGGATGCCGATGCCTGGTATTTTTTTGGACTGGCTTACTACAACGAGGGCTGGTTTGGCGCGGCTCGCGACGCGTTCGAGCACCTGCTCACTTTGCGTCCCGATTCAGCTGATGCTAACGCCAAGCTGGCCTACGCACTTATTTTGGCTGGCCGTAGTGAACGAGCGACAGCGGTCGCGCGGCACGCGATCGAACTTGGCGACCAGAGCGCCGAGGCACATTACGCAATTGCCGAAGCGAGTCTTAATCTGGACGACCCGGCGAAGGCGATTGAAGAGGCAGATCTTGCGCTGCATAGTAAATCGGATTTTGCGCCTGCCTTGATTACGAAGAGCCTGGCGTACTCGTCACTTAAGCAGCCGGCCGAGGCCGCCGCGAGTCTGGAAAAATTTCTCGCGATCAGCCCAAACGATCCGGACTCCGATGTCTGGCGCGAACAAATGGAAAGGCTGCGTAAGTCCGCCGCTGCGGCGACGTCTTCAACCGGGTCAATACCGACTAACCCGGACGGTCCGTTCAACGGTAAAGATGTCACCGTGCGCGCACGTGTCTTGAGCAAACCAGAGCCGACGTACTCCGACATCGCGCGTAAGGCCGGCGTGACCGGAACAGTCGTTATGCGCTGCGTGTTCGCCAGCGACGGCACAGTGAGAAGTTTTGTGATAGTGAGAGCTTTGAGCTATGGGCTCACTGCAAAGGCCGTCGAGGCTGCTCGAGGGATTAAGTTCACGCCCGCAAACAAGGATGGGAAACCGGTGTCGATGTGGATGCAACTCCAATACAACTTCAACCTGTACTAGCCTGCCTGAATTCTCCCGCAGTTTAGATTTGAGCTACACTGTCTTCGGTGGGGACTGACATCACATCAACGAATTCCGTCGTCAAAGCGATCGTTGCGGGCACCGCACCGGCCGCAGCCCGTCTGGCCGCTGCGCGCGGTTTGCTGCCCTTACCGCAGGCCGATCTGCTTGAGGCCCTGGTTCATCTCGGCGCCGACAACGATCCGGAAGTGGCCCGCGCCGCGCAATCCACGCTGGGGTCGCAGCAACCGCAGGATCTTTTGAGTGTAGCGAAAGCAGATGACGCCGCGCCCTCCGTACTGGGCTACTTTGCCTCCCTTGCGAATGCCGGACGCGACTTGCACGAAGCGGTCGCGGGTAATAACAACACGCCGGACGAAGCGATCGCTTTGCTCGCTCGCATCACCGCGGATGCTTCGTTACTTGAGTTCATCACCTTAAACCAACAGCGTCTGATTCGCGCGCCCGAAATCATCGACGCCATCCTGCTGAACCCGGCGCGGACCGCGGAAGCCGAACGCCGGGCGAAAGAAACGCGACGAGAGTTTTTCGAAAAGGAAAGGGGCGCGCGTCAGATCGCCCAGGAGTTGCGCGCTCGCGGAAACAGTGCGGCAGCGGAATTCTTTGAATCCGCAGAGCTGGCCGGGATTACCGGCGAACTGTCGGTGGACGACGCCTGGATCATCGCCCAGCACATCGAAGTCTCGGACGCCGACATTGACGAATCGTGGCTGGCGCGCGAGTTTATCGAAGAGATGATGCTTGAGACGCCCGAGCAGATTGCCGCCAATGCTCAGGCGGTAATCAATGCTGAGCGTCTGGAAGGCGACGCTTCTCCCGAACGCATTTCGCTGATCAAGCGCATCATGTTTATGTCGGTCAAGGACCGCGTGAAGCTGGCAGTCAAAGGAGACCGCGAGGCGCGGGGAATCCTGGTCCGCGACGCGAACAAGATTGTGGCCACCGGAGTAATGCACAACCCGCGGATTACCGATCATGAAGTTGAAGCCATTTCAGCCATGCGCCAGGTCGCTGAAGAAGTCTTAAGACTGATCGGCATGAATCGTCAATGGGCCCGCTCGTATCCGATTATTCATAATCTGGCGCGAAACCCGCGCACACCGATGGCCACCGCCGTCCATATCCTGCCCCGAATTAGAACCAAGGATCTGAAATCGATTTCTCAAAATCGCAACGTTTCAGAGGCGGTGAGGCGTCAGGCTTATCGACTTTCTGAGATGAGAACACCCTAGAGATGAGCACCAAGGTCTCACCGAGAGCGGGCGTTTTGTCACAGAGCTGTTACAAATGCGTCAAATTTAGCTTGACGGCAGTTGCCGGACGGGTATAGATTCGCTTTTGCAAGAACACGCAGATGTTTGATATTGAGGGGTTTCGCGAGGCAGAGGGCCTTCGAAGTGGCGCGGAGTCTTTAGCAGCACATGCGGCAGCTTTTCATATTTTTGGCCGCAGACTTTATACCGCCGTCAACAGAAAGCACCAACCTTTGAAGTACGGGATCGGCCATATGCGACGATTCTCAAGTCTGTGCCTAGCCACCCTTGTTTTACCCGAACCTACCCTGATGTTTCGCCCCGCCGTTCGTAAGAATTGGCGGGGCGCTTCTCTGTATTGCCGATTTCCGATTGCCATACTGAGTCCTGCAGCACGAAAGTGTGGAGTCGGAATATGAGAGTCGGCAATTGGCAATCGGCAATCGGCAATGGCTTACATCGCCAACCCGCCATCAACCTGGATGACTTGGCCGGTGATATACCGCGCGTCGTCGGAAAGCAGGAAACAAGTAATGCGGGCCACTTCTTCACTCTCGGCAAACCGGCCCAGCGGAATCTGCTCTAGAACCTTCGCCCGATAAGCCTCGTTAAGCGCGGTCGCCATATCGGTCGCGACCATGCCCAGCGCCAGCGCATTCACGGTGACGTTGCGGCTTGCGACTTCGCGCGCGAGTGCCTTGGTTAAACCAATCATGCCGGCTTTCGATGCGGAGTAGTTCGATTGGCCGGCCATGCCGATGACGCCGCTGATCGAAGTAATGTTGAGAATCGAGCCACCCTCGTCCTGTCTCAACATCACTCGCAACGCAGCTTTGGCGAAGTTCCAAGCGCCTTTCAAATTCGTATCGATGACCGCGTCCCAGTCATCTTCCTTCATTCGCAGAATCAAAGTGTCGCGCACAATGCCGGCATTGTTCACCAGGAAATCGATACGGCCGAAAGTATCCTTGACCTGCTTTACTAATTCCGCGGCGGCTTCGGTGTTGGCTACGTCGCCCTGCGATGCCATCGCTCGTACGCCCAGCGCTTCAATTTCTGATTTCAGGGTTTCGGCAGCTTCGGCGCTCTTCGCATAATTGAACGCGACGTCCGCGCCTCGTCGCGCCAGCTCCAATGCAATCGCGCGCCCGATGCCGCGCGTGGCGCCCGTGACGATTGCCACCCGGCCGGTGAATTGTTTTTGATCCATTCTGTAACCCGACTCAATCAGGCCTTAACTGCTTTCAGATATTGTCGAAACGCCGGCGCCAAATCCTCATGCTTCAGCGCCAGCTCGACCGTCGCGATCAGGAAGCCAAGCTTGTCGCCGGCATCGTAGCGCGTCCCTTCGAATCGGACAGCGTAGAAGTCTCGCTTCTGCAAGAGCGCGCGCATAGCGTCGGTGATCTGAATCTCTCCAATCGCGCCGGGTGTTGTGCTCACGATTTCATCAAAAATGTCCGGCGTCAAAACATACCGTCCAATAATGGCCAGATTTGAAGGCGCCTGTGCCAGCGGCGGCTTCTCAACCATGTCTTTGATTCGAAAAACGCCGTCGGTTACTTCTTCCACGTCGAGCGCTCCAAACCGCGAAATCGCTTCGCCTTCGACTTCCATCGTAGCCAAGACCGGCGCGTCGTACTTCTCGTAGACATCAAGCAATTGCCGGAGCGCAGGAGTCTTGGAATCGATGATGTCGTCGCTCAACATCACCGCAAACGGCTCGTCGCCGACCAGGTCGCGGGCTTGCAGAATCGCATGGCCCAGGCCGAGGGCTTCGCGCTGGCGCACATAACTGACGCGCGCCATGTCGCTAATCTCACGCACCAGACGCAGATCGTCTTCGCGGCCCCGTTCGCGAAGCAGGGCTTCCAGCTCGAAGGAAACATCGAAGTGATCTTCGATAGCGCTCTTGCCGCGGCCGGTGACGATGATGACCGACTCGATGCCTGAGGCGACCGCTTCCTCGACGACGTATTGAATCAGAGGCTTGTCGACCAGCGGCAGCATTTCTTTCGGCGACGCCTTGGTCGCCGGCAGAAAACGCGTGCCGAGGCCGGCGGCGGGAAAAACTGCTTTGCGTACTCGTTGTGGCATAATCGAAGTGTTTCTCATACCATAATCGCGAAGGTAGCAGCAAATGCTTGATCTCAACTATGTGCGGGAGAATCTTGAAAGCGTGCGGGCCGCGCTTACAAAGCGCGGCATGCCTGCCATGGCCCTTGATGATTTCGCCCAGGCCGACGCTGAGCGGCGGCGCGTGATTGCCGAATCCGATCAGCTCAATGCCGAACGCAACACGGCCAGCCGCGAGATTGGCGCGCTGATGAAGGACGGAAAACGCGAAGAAGCCGACGCCCGCCGCAAAGCAGTTAATGAATTGAAAGAACGCATCGCGGAACTCGATCAAAAGCGTGACCAGTCGGAAACGCGCATGCGCGAACTACTCTCGACCCTGCCGAACATTCCGCACGAAAGCGTTCCGGTGGGACAGGACGAATCCGCGAACGTCGAGGTCCGACGCTGGGGGACCAAACCTGAGTTTGATTTCGAGCCGAAGGACCACGTCGATCTGGGAAACGCACTCGGCATCCTCGATCTCGAGCGCGCGACCAAGATTGCCGGCGCCCGCTTCGCAATTCTCAATGGCGCGGGCGCTCGCCTCAGCCGCGCGTTGATTGATTTCATGCTCGACCTGCACACGCGCGAACATGGTTACCAGGAAACGCTGCCGCCATTCATCGTCAATCGTGATTCGCTATTCGGCACCGGCCAGCTTCCGAAATTTGAAGAGGACCTTTTCAAACTGGAAGACGAGCGCGGGCTGTATCTGATCCCCACCGCCGAAGTTCCGGTGACCAATTACTATCGTGACGAGATTCTCGATGCGTCGCAGTTGCCGATGAAGTGGGCCGCCTATACCCCTTGCTTTCGTTCCGAAGCCGGCAGTTACGGCAAGGACACTCGGGGTGTGATCCGCCAGCACCAATTCGAAAAAGTTGAGTTGGTCAAGTACGCGCTGCCGGAAACTTCTTACGATGAACTCGAAGCGCTGACGCGCAACGCGGAAACGATTTTGCAGCGGCTCGGGATTCACTATCGCGTGGTCACGCTGTCAACCGGCGATATTGGCTTCGGCAACGCCAAGACTTACGACATCGAAGTCTGGCTGCCTTCGCAGAATGCTTTCCGCGAGATTTCGTCCTGCTCGAACTATGAAGCGTTCCAGGCACGCCGGGCGAACATTCGTTTTCGCCGAGCTGGCGGCGCCAAACCGGAATTTGTGCACACGTTGAATGGCTCAGGCCTGGCCGTCGGCCGCACCTGGATTGCAGTCCTGGAAAACTTTCAGCAAGCGGACGGTTCGGTGATCATCCCCGAAGCGCTGCGTCCCTACATGGATGGGTTGGAGAGAATAAACCGAGCGTGAGTCGTTTGTAGCATAGACTTCAGTCTGTGATTGAGTTTACGTCTAACTTGAATCACAGACTGAAGTCTATGCTACCAATTACTTCCTCGATCGCAAGAGTCGCCACGCGCCCCAGCCAAACAAGATCGCGAGCAACGGAAAAACGACTGCGCCCACGTATGCGCCCTGGCCGCCTGTGCGGATCGCCGTAAGTCCGTGCGTCACATAGAGGAGCCGCGCAGTGTAGAAAACAAAGAACACACTCAGCAGCGCCAGGGCAACTCCGAAAACCATGCGGATAGTTCTATTCATTTACCGCCTCCAGCCTTAGTCTCTTAGCTTGCGGTGTTAGAGTACCAACATCAATTGGGCCGTCTCTTGCGCGGAAAAAACCCGACTGAAGTCGGTACTCTGTACGCCGCTAGCGAAACTAGAACATTATCCAGCCTTCCCGTCACTGTTTCCTCAAGCACCAGGTAGTCATCGCCCGCATGTCCTGCACGACCGTAGTTTTGATCGGCTCAATAAACTCTCCACCCAGCGTCGCGGTGACACTGAGCAACATCGCCTCGTCCACCAGAAAACGTTCGCTGCCATCGGGAAGATGGTAACGCCGCCCGTTAATCAACTCGATCTTGTCTTCCATTCCGATGCTTGAGGCGAGACGAGCGAAGAAAATCCCGCCGGGCTTCAGCACTCGCCACATCTCCCTGACCATCGCTCGCCAATGTTCTTCATCACGGGCAAAGTGGAGGACCGCGCTGCTCAACACTACATCAAAGGCGACGGCGGCGAACGACATCAACTCGACCGGCTCTACGCGAAAGTTATCTGAAGGTAAGTGAGGCGCCAGCTCGGTTGCCAGCCGCCGAGTTTGGGCCAGGGCCCCACCCGATTCGTCTATCCCAAAAACTTCGCAGCCGCTCCTCAATAGATAGATGAGATTCCGACCCGTTCCACAACCGGCATCGAGCACGCGCATCCCGGGAACAATTCGACCCTTCAAAAGCTGATCGAACAAATAAATGTCTATGCCGCCAAACCATTCCTGAAGATTGAGAGGAGTTGCCATGGTCGCTTCCGTATCAACTCGTCGGCTTGATTGAGCTTCTTTCTTAAGAGCGCGCTCAGCATAACGAAGCTTTCCAGAAGTTTGCAACGCGTTGCCAAAGATTTGCTATGCATTGCCGGTTAGTGTCTTAGTTTGGTTTCGTGTGTTTTCACGCTCGGACAAGAACGATCCACGAAATCACACGAAACGCACGAACAAAACTCGTTTCTTTCGTGTATGTTCGTGGATCGTTTTACGCGGGGAAGGCAATCTCTCAAAATCGGACACCAGCCACAGTCAATAACAGTTGACGCCACGCCGCAGGGGTTTGCTAATATCGCGCGACGAGGAGACTCACCATGCCGAATGAAAGCAATTTCGATAAGGTCTTTGCCAAACTGAAAGCGATTTTCCAACCTTATGCAAAGAAGATGGACGTCGCCGCGGACAATCAAACTTATTATCTGCTGAACACTCGATACATCATGAGGAACAAACAGCCGCTTTGCTTCGGCGGGGTGCGCCTGGGCAAAGCGTATGTCAGCTTCTATCTGATGTCGGTTTACGCCAGCCCCGATTTGTTGAAGAGCATGTCGCCCGAATTGAAGAAGCGCATGCAGGGCAAGTCGTGCTTCAACTTCAAAGAAGTGGATGAGAAGTTGTTCAAGGAACTGAAACAACTTACCAAGGCGGGCGCGGCGAAATTCAGCAATGAGAAGTTTATTGAGCAGCTTCGAGCGATGCAGGGATCTCACTGAAGGCTCGATCAACTAGAATTTCAACCGAAATGAGAGTTGTAGTCTCCGCGGAGGTTGCGCGGCAATCGCGCGACCGAAAAAAGGCGAACTAAGATTTCCCACGAAACCGGCATAGTTCACACTGTTGAGAACATTGAACGCATCGACCGCTAAAGTAGATTTCACGCCGCCCTCCTTCTTCTTACTCTTAATCAAAATAAAATCCCGCGACCAGCGAAAATCCAGGTCGGCATAGCCCGGACCGTTAAGGCTATTCCTTGGAACTCCTGCAGGGCGAGCATTCGCCGTGCCCGTATGAAATGCGTCAATGCCAGTCGTCAGCGTATACGGAAGTCCGGAGTAGAGAGACACGGAGACGCCAAGGTTGAAGAGCTTGCCGGGATTTATCGTGCCCAGCAACTCGAAGCGATGGCGACGGTCAAAATCAGAACGAGCCCACTCTCCCGAAAGATCGTAGGCATTGGGCGGAAAGTAGGTAATGCCACTCGTATCGTCATGAGACGTAGCCAAACGGTACTGAGCCATCCCGTTGAAGAAACGAGTTACGTTGCCGCGCAGGGTTACTTCCAGCGAGTCGCCGGCCCTTCGCCCTGCCGATTCGATCTGGCGGAATAGACCGATCGAAGAATCGGGACGACTTGCATAAGTCGGCGGCAACGGCGCATTGATATCGCGCGAGCGAAATTGATCGAATCCGCGAGAGCCCAAATAGGTAACGGCCAAACTGGTGGTTTTCTTAAGTTGTCGCTCTACGCCAAAGCTGTACTGGACCGTGTATGGGATGTTGATGTTGGGCTGCAGTCTCGTGATGCCGACCGGCTGAGCTGTCAATGACGCCCCTGAGCTGAGCGGGTCAGGGTATCCCGGGTTCAGCAACACATATTGCCGGAGCCTCGATCCATTGAAGAGAAGAATATCCTGAATTGGCCGGGCGCCGGATCGATCATAGAAGACGCCGGCACCCCCACGGAACACAGTCTTCTGCGTCTTTCCCGGGCCATAAGCAAATGAAAAACGGGGCGCGAAATTATTGCGATCATGAAAGTAATTCTGCCAGTCATAGCGCACGCCAATTGAGAACATCAGCGTCTTGCGCGGGTGGTATTGATCCTGAACGAACACACCAATCTGCTTCTCAAGAAAAACGATGTGCCCATTCCCTTGCTGCTGAGTGAACGAGTAAGGCCGATGTAGAAGGTAGTCCGCGACACCAGAGAAGTAGAACGTCCCGAGTGAGTTAAGGTTGTTATCAAATCCACGCCGGCTCAAATCCGGAATGTTGAGGCCGCCCTTGATCAAGTGTTTGCCGCTCGAATAAGAGAGCATCTCCATTAGCTGAGCATGATATTCAGTCCGCAAATAGTCGGCTTGGCCGCCACCGCCGGTGAACGAGTCCGGCACGACAATCCTGGGTACATGAGTAAGGCTGACGTTGGTTTGCCTTTCGTAGCCGAGCAGCAGTCGGAAGTTATTAACCAATTTAGGGGAGAACACGGTCTGCTGGCTGTAATTAATTTCCTGTTCCATGTTGTGAGAGTTGACGCCAGCCTCGGGCAAAACAGTACCGCCCACGCCCTGGTTATTCACCCTCTCACCCAGAAAGGAATAGCGCACGGAAAAGCTGTTGGTGTCACTGAGTGAATGGTTGATCTGAGCCGCAACCTGCAAAGTACGAGATGGCGCAGCTACGTTCTGCCGGACACTCCCCGTTGGCCCCTGCGCAAAGACGACTGATTGCAGGTCTTCCTCCTTACGGCTTACCGAAATCAAGAACGAAGTCTTCTTACTGTGCTTGATCGGCCCAGTGAAGACACCTTCATAAATGCGTCGCTGTTCAGGCGGACGTATGACAGCAAAGGGATCGCGGGCGTTGAGATGAGCGTCACGAAAGATGAAGTTAAAGGTGCCGTGATATTCCGGCGACCCAGGCTTCGTCGTCACTTCAATCCGGCCACGCCCCGGGCGCGCGAATTCCGCTGAATAAGGATCCTGATTGATCTTAATTTCCTTGATCGCCGAGGGAGAGACGCCAAGATTATTAACCTCCATGCCGTTGACAATCAGAGTCACTCCGCCAGTCCCGATACTCCCGGGATCGAGGAACCGAGACATCGCGCCGATGTAATCCTGATCGAAGACTGGCAGATTGCTCAACGACTGCTCACTCAAAGCGATGGTGTCCTTGTTGTCGTTGGGTTCCGTGGTGATCTGCGCGGGTGTACTGGTGACCGTGGTTTCCTGGCGCAGACTCGCGATTGCCAATACCACTGGCGCGAGTGCGCGCGGTTGTGCGCCGACGACCACGTCAGTGGTGGCTGACTCGAAACCCGGAGAACTAATCAGAAGCTGATACTTGCCGAGCCGGATTGCCTTGAATTGAAAATTGCCGGACTGATCGGTAACAGCGCCCTGTTGACTGGCGTTCGCTGTCCGCAGTTCAACCCGCGCTCCGACGATGGCCGCGCCGGTCTGGTCCTGGACTACGCCCGTGAGTGAAGAACGCCCGGATGAAGGCTGCGAAAACACTAGCACCGAAGTAAGCAGGATTATCGTTGTCAGAAAACAAAAACGGCCCATTGACGTAACTGTTCCTCCCACACTCTCAAACCCGAAATCGCAACTGAACGACCTCATCAGGAATCTTTCAAAGGCAACTCTACGGTAAAAGCACTTCCGCGCCCTACCGCGCTTTCAACCGAAAGCGATCCGCCGTGACCTTCAACGATCCAGCGGGCGATCGAGAGACCCAGGCCGGCGCCGCCCAGAGCGCGTGAACGCGCCTTGTCGACCCGATAAAAACGATCGAAGATACGCGACTGATCTTCGGCCGGAATGCCAATGCCGGTGTCAGTCACGACCATGTGTGCGGCGCCGTTTTGCGATCCGAGCGCAATGCTGATCTCGCCCCCCGCGGGCGTGTACTTCACCGCGTTATCGAGAAGGTTGAGGAGCATTCGCTCCAGCATCTCGTCATCACCATCGACACTTATCGCCGGCAGACTGCCCTCGATCTTCAGGCGCAGTCCTTTTTGCGTGGCCAAAACCCCTGCCGCCCTCGCACAATCAGCGACGACTTCATCCAGCCGGACCGTCTCTCTGATCATCGACGGCGCATCGACAGGTTGGCGCGCAAGCATGAAAAGATTCTCGACGATCCGCGACAGGCGCTCAGCCTCCTCCTTGATCAGCGCCAGGGATTCTTTGTATTCGGCGGTGACGCGCTCCTGCTCCAGCGCGACTTCAGTTTCACCACGCAGCACCGCCAGCGGCGTCCTCAGCTCATGCGAAGCATCGGCAATGAAACGTTTCTGTTCCTGGAAAGCCGCATCCAGCCGCGCCAGGAGCGCGTTGATGGTGATGGCCAGCCCTCCTACTTCATCCCGCGGGTTGGCCACGTCAAGCTGCGCTGAAAGATTTTTCGCGGTGATCCGCTGGGTCTGTTGATTCATCTGAGCGATTGGCGAAAGACTTTTGCGCGCGAGAAAATATCCGCCCAGTGACGCCAGCAGCAGAATCAAAGGAACGCCAAAGACAAAATCACGCCGCAAGCGTCGCAGGCCCTCTTCGATGACGCTCAGGGGCTCAGCCACAATCGCGAACCCGAGCTGCCTGCTGCGATCCAGAGACAAAGGCACCACGGCAACGCGCAAATCGTTCAGTACTACAAAAGTGCCGCCGCGCTCACTTGCTTCGGCGAGGGCCGGCGCGGGAATGATCAACTGGTGACCGGCGAGATTGCTGGACCAGGCGACGACGTGGCCGTCAGCATCAACAACTTCGACGTAGCGATTGGGAAAGATCATCTGGGCCAACACGACTTCGTTGGCTTTCGCCACGGACTGTTCTTCCTCCAACTCCTGAACATACGCGCTCGCGACCGTTTGGGCGGTAGAGCGCAACAACTCGTCCTGACGCGCATAGAAAATGTTCGCGGCGGCATAATAAACCAGTACTGCGAAGGCGATCAGCGACAGCGCCAGCACGCCGGCGTACCAAAAAGTCAATTGTGTGCGAACTGAATCGAACATTAGTTAGTGAGCAGTGATCCCATCGTCGATCGTGCTCCCCTGGCAAAAACTCGATCCACGAAATCACACGAAACCGCACGAAAGAAATCGGCAACCTCAAACCAGAAATCCTCTTTAGAAACTCCAGGCGAGTGCGGCGCCATAGTCGCGCGCATGTCGATCATATTGAGGAGCGATCAGCGGCCACGCGCGCGACGGTCCCTGCGATTCCTCTGCATCGCCTGAGTCTGATTTCTTGCGGTGATGCGCGTGATAGACGTAGCGCCCAATGCCATACCCCATCGCGCTGCCAACCAGAACATCAGAAAGATAATGTTTCTCACCGGTAAAGCGAGCCACGCTGACGGCGCCGGCGATTCCGTAGGCGGCAATCTGCACCAGAGGGCGTCCGTGGTATTCGTTGGCGATCACCGTTGCCAGCGACCAGGCTGCGATGCTGTGTCCGGATGGAAAGGAAGATCCGCCGTCCCAGAAATCGCTGCGACTTTTGCCGGAAAGTGGACGGCTGCGCTGGGTGATTTCTTTCAGCGCAGTTACAACGATCGCACTATTAATCAGGGCTTCAGCGCCGAGCAGGCCAGTCTCGCGGGCACGATCGTCATGCTTGGCACGTCCGAGCAGATAGAAAGTTAAGGCGACGCCGCCGACTCCATAGCCCGAACCGGCGTAACTCACGATGCGGCTGGCATTCAACTGTTTGTGAGACTCGGCGATCTCGTCTCCAGTGCTTTGATCAGTAGCGATGAATGCCGCGGTTCCCAGACCGAGCGGCGCCAGCCAGCGCGCGTCGCGCCCGCGCAAATGAAACGGCGAGGTCCAGATCGCTTTCTGATCATGCAAGACGTTCTTGAAGAACTGCTTCTCGAGCGACGGTGTGGCGGCGGGTTGCGGCGTCGGCGACGGACTCGCGAGGGGTGTTTGGGCCTGGGCACTCAACGCGATTGAAAAAAGAGTGGCCGAAAAGACCATGGCGAAGAGGCAATGCGATGTTCTGTTACTTCTCATGTTTGTACTCCACGTTTGAATTGCAATTAAGACGGGTTGCGTCTGATCAAAGTATAGACAGTAGGGGTCACGATAAGAGAGAGCACGAGCGCTACGGCCAACCCACTGATAACGGCAATAGCCAAAGGCTGCAAAAGTTCTGAGCCCGCGCCGAGTGCTAATGCCAAAGGGAGCATCCCGAGCATGGCCGCGAGCGATGTCATCAGTACCGGGCGAAACCGACGGCGACCCGATCGCAGCAAAGCTTCGCGCACAGTGTCTCCCGCGGCGAGGTGATCCTCAACGGCGTCGAGCATCAGGATGCCATTCTTCGCCACAATGCCGACAATCATAATCATCCCCATCAGCGAAACGACGTTCAGCGTTGTCTTCGTAATAAACAAACCCAAGAGCACTCCACCAAGAGCAAGCACCGCCCCGGTGACGATCGCGATTGGATGCGCGAAGGAACGAAACTCGATCAGGAGAGTGAGAAAAACCAGCACGATGGCAAGAATGAGTGAAATCATCAGCTCGCGAAAGCTTGATTGCTGTTCCTGATAGAGGCCACCGTATTCAATGGTCATTCCGGGTGGAAGTTTCACTTCTTTACTCAGCAACGTCTTGATCTCGGCAATCGCGGTTCCCAGGTCCTTGCCTTCCAATCTGCCGCTGACGGCAACTGTGGTGCGCAACCCGTCACGCGCGATTTCGGTCTGCCCCTTGTCATAAGCATCATCCGCAACCTGATCGAGCCGGAACAGCGCGCCGGACGTGGAACGGACCTGCAAGGCCCGTACTTTTTCGAGCGAGGTCCGCACGTCTGGCGGAAATATGACCCGAACTGCGATTAGCCTGCCCTGCTGAAGAATCGATGAAGCAGCGTCGCCAGACATTGCCGTCGTTATCGTGTTAGCGATGTCGGTGGCAGTGACACCGAAACGCGAGGCGCGCTGGGGATCGATGTTGAAGGTGACGGCGGGTCCACTCACGATTACGCCGTTCTTGGTATCGACTACGCCCTGGACCTTTTTGATCGCCGTCTCGACCTCGTCCGCCTTCTGGTGCAAAGCACTCTCATCTTCACTGAAAAGTTTGATCTCAATTGGCTCGGGTGAGCTGGTCAAGTCGCCAATCACGTCAGAGAGAATGCCGACGAATTCGACTTCCAAAGCGGGCTCTGACTCCGCAAGTTTCTGCCGCAACTCCGCCATCACTTCGTCGGTAGCCCGCTTGTGTCCTGGTTTCAGCTTGACGGCAAAGTCCCCTCGGTTGGGCTCGGTTATGAATAGCCCCAACTCCAGCCCCGTACGTCGCGAATAGCCTTCCACCTCGGGTGTCTCGCGGAGCAGATCTTCCACATGATGAAGCATGCGATCGGTTTCCGTCAGGGACGCGCCCGGTGGCGCCCAATAGTCGAGAATGAAAGCGCTCTCGTCGAATTCCGGCAGGAACTCAGAGCCCAACGAACGGTAAAGCAAGAACGAGCCGGCGAGAACCAGGGCAACAATAATGAGAACGGCCCAGCGATTATCCAGCGCGTGGCCCAGCACCCAGTCATAGCGCCGGACAATAGCGCCCAGAAACCGGCCGTGCGCTTCTTCTGCCTCTTCACGCTCGTTGGCCAGCGCTTCGTGATCGCGCCGCCGGTCGGGGTCTTCTTTCCAACGCTCGCGGCGTTTAGCTCTCACGAATCTTTCGGCAAGCACCGGGGTAAACGACAGTGCTAACACCAGTGAGGTGAGCAGCGCCACCGCCATGGTGAGCGCGAGCGAGCGAAAGAAGCTGCCGGTGACGCCGGTGAGCAAGGTCAGCGGCAGAAATACTACGACCGGGGTAATCGTCGACCCGATAATCGGCACTGTGATCTCTGAGATTGCTTTCTGCACGGCTTCACGGCGTGATTGGCCGCGCGCCATATGCGTGTAAATGTTTTCAACGACTACGATCGCGTCATCAATCACCAGCCCAATGGCCGCCGCGACGCCGCCCAGAGTCATCAGATCAAAGCTCAACCCCGCGAGATACATGGCCAGAAACGTCGCCAGCACCGTTACCGGGATCACCAGAACCGCAACGAAGGTTGTCCCCCAGTTCCGCAGAAAGGCGAAGAGGATCACTACTGAGAGGAGCAACCCAATCACGATCGAGTCGCGTACTGAGTTCATTGAATCGCGCACCAGCAGCGACTGATCGTAATAAGGAGCGATGGTTATGTCCTTGGGAATCTGCCAACGCATCGCTGCCAACTCAGCTTTCACCTCGTCGACTACGGCGACGGTGTTCGCATTCGGCTGACGATTGATATTCAGCAGCACCGCGGGCTTGCCGGGGTAAGCACTGACGAGCGTATATTGCGGTTCAACTCCGGCCCCGACAGTCGCGACGTCGGCAAGAGTAACGGGCGCGTTGTTGACGGTCGCTATCACAATGCCGTTCAGTTCTTCCGGCACGGTTGCCTGACCGCTCACCAGCGCAAGTTCGAGCTGATGGTTCTCCTCAATCAAACCGGGCGAAACGATAATGTTCGAGTTGTGGACCGCATCAACTACCTGCTGGACTGAAACGTTATGTGCGACCAGACGATCCGGATCAATCGTGACGTGGAATTCGCGAGTCTTGCCGCCGGCGACGCCCACCGTTGCCACCCCGGGCAAGCGGGCGAGTTGGGGACGAATGGTGTAGTTGGCGATATCGCGAAGGCTGGCCAGATCGCGCGTGTCTGAGGTGAGACTGTAGCCGGTCACGGGAAACACGGCGAAAGTCAGCCGCTCAACGTGCTCAATTTTCGCGGTTGGCGGCAACGTCGAGGCCAGCTGCGAAAGACGCGCCTGGACCAACTGGAGCGATTGGATAATGTCCACGCTCCAGTCAAAGAACAAACTTACTTCCGAAGAGCCACGTGAAGTTTTCGACTTGATGCGCTGGATGCCGGGAATGCCGTTCATCGCTTCTTCGATGGGACGGGTGACGGAAACGAGGGTCTGCGGCGCCGGGGCTACGCCGTTGTCAACAATGATTACGATGCGGGGGAAATCAGTGGAAGGGAAAATTGCGATTGGCAATTGCCAGGCCGCATACAACCCGCCCGCGCAGATCAGGGCCACCATGACCAGTACTGCGCGCGATTGGTTTGAGACAAGCCGGGCGAGATTCACAGTTCTTCCTCTTGTTTAGGCGGGCATTGCTCCGGAAATAGATTCGAGTCATCAAACATGCGGATTTTCCATTTGTGATTTTTAATTTCTCATTTGCCATCCGCAGGTTTTATTTCGTGTTGGTTCGTGTGATTTCGTGGATCGCTTTCTTGGCTGAGAAATGAAGAACGAGCCCACGAAATCACACGAACCAACACGAAAGAATCCACCGATGGCAAATGAAAAATTGTCGTGTGACAAATGGAAATGGAAGATCTGCCGTTCAAAGTGCCTCACTTCTCTGCCGGCTTTTTCTCATCCGGTGCCGGTTCGTCCTTGGCAACTTCAACCTTCGTCCCATCGGCCAAAGAGAAATTGCCTTCGATCACAACCGTCTCACCACCCTGCAAGCCGGAGGCAATCTCGATCTTGTCTTTAGTGCGAATCCCGACGGTGACTTTTGTTTCGTGAGCGACCGACGCTGCGTCCACGACCATCACAGTGCCTTCATTGGCATTGCTGGCATCAAGCGTCACGGCCGCGGCGGGAACCACAACCGCGTCGCTTTTCGAGTTTGCGGAGATAGTGACCTGCGCCGCGCCATTCGCTCGCAACTTGCCGGCGCCGTTTGCCAGCGCCACCCAAACTTCGACGGTGCGGTTGGTCGGATCAGACGAGCGGCTGAGCAAAGTGATCCGGCCTTTCATTTCTTCACTCGAAGTATCCGTGGGCAAGACTGCTGCGGGATCTCCAACTTTAAGTTCTGATACTACCGTGTCGGCAAAGGGAGCCTTGACGATCACCTCGCTGATATCGGCGATAGTCAGAAGTTTCCCTCCGGCTGCGGCAAACTCACCCTCGTACTGAAATTGGTCGGTGACGATGCCGGTGATGGGCGCCCGAATCGTGGCATAGCTGAGTTGGGCATCGAGGGTCGCCAGGTGCTGCTGCGCCTGAGCAACTCTGGCGGCGGCCAGCGCGCGATCGTTCGGATTAAGCGACGTCGCGCGCAGAGTTATCGTTTGCTCGGCCAGCCGGAGTTCGTTTTCGGCCGTCGCCAGATCAAGTTGTGATGCTTCGAGATCCTTTTTCGAGATGCCGCCTTTTTCATAAAGCACCTGACGACGTTCGTAAGTAGCCCGCGCCGTCGCGGCTTTGGCGCGCGCGTCGCGCAAGCCCTTCTGGTCTTGCGCGTTGGTCTGCGGAATCGTGCCGGTCGTCACGCTGCGCTCGTTGGCGCGTTCCTGGTTTAGAGCAGCGACAGCTTCAGCCCGCTGCGCCTGAAGGTCGCGCGACTCAAGCACGGCGATAACCTCGCCGGCTCTGACGAGCTTGTTTTTCAGCAGCGCCATCTGTTTGATTTGCGCGCTAATCTTGGCGCCCACATCAGACTTCTCTCGGGGCCATATCGTACCGACCGCCACTATCTGGGCAGCGATGGCGTCCTTCTCGGCTTTGGCGACCTTGACGCTGACCACCGGCGTTTCCGTCTCATCAGCCGCGGCCGCACTTCTCCGGCGCCAGACCACTACGACAATCAGGAGAATCACGAGCAAGGCGAGTGACGAAAAAACGATCAATAGATTTCGCTGCCGGGGCGTCATCGATCCACGACGCACCTGCGTTTTCTCATAAGACGTGAACACGTGAGCCGGCTCACCGGCTGCGGTCGAGTGCCTATCTAAGTCGTCTTCTGGCTTCATTGTCCTGTCGTTTGTCTAAGACGCCCGAGCGCCGTTTGATAATCGAATAGGGCCTGGTAAAGAGCTGTGCGTTGTGTCACCAACATAGTCTGCGCGTCCGTAACTTCGACGATCTGTGCTTCGCCAGCGCGGTAACGCGCGATCGAAGCGGCCAGATTATCCTGCGCTTGCAGAACTCCCTGGCGCGCCAATCTAACTCGCGCGGCTGCGCTGGCCGCTTGTGCTCGCGCCGCAAAGTACTGTTGAGTAAATCCGCGCAGGGCCGCGGTGCGCTCGTTTTCGGCGACCTGGACACGCAGGCGCGCCTGGCGTTCCCTGCTTTTGGTTGCGCCCCAATCGAAGATCGGAATTGTCAGACTCACCGCCGCCGATACACCTGAGTGTTCCTTGAGGAGCGGCCCTTTGAGCGAATCCGTATCGAAGCCACCATTTATCGAATACAAGAGTGCGGGCAAACGATCAGAGCGCGCGATTGTAATGTCCTGCCTGGCGGCGCGAAGCTGGGCTTCAAGTTGGGTGAACTCAGGCCGGCGAGAAATGTCTGCGGGGGTGAACTGCTGAAGCTCGGCATCGTTGGGCAGGATCAGGACCAGATCCGTCGTGCTAATCGGCCGCGCGAAATCATACCCGACAAGTACGCGCAGGGATCCGGCCGCGACTTCTTCATTCGCGCGCGCCCTTTCCAGTTCATCACGACGCACAATTGTTTGTAGTTGCGCTCTCGTCAAATCAACCGGAGCGATTTCACCGCCGCTTAGAAGCAAAGAGGTAATATGCTCAAACTCTTCGGCCGCCGCGAGGTTCCCTTCGGCCGCGCTCCGCTGCGCGATCGCCAGTGCCAGTCCGTAATAAGTCTCGAGCACGGCCTGCGCCAATGCACGACGCGCGACTTCGGTGCCGGCGTGCGCCGCGGCGAGCAGCGCTCGATTCTTCGCCAGCGTCGCGCGGAGTCTGCCGGCAATATCAAAGTCTCCCGACAGATTCACAAACGCCTGGTACTCACTGATCGCGTTGTTGGCGATAAAACTCGGCACTCGCGGAGTGCCCGCAGGCTGCCCTAGGGCCGGCGAAGTATAAATGTAGCTCAAGGGCGCGGTCACCTTGGGCAAAAAAGCCGCCTGTGCCTGCTTCACATCTTCAGCAGCAATTTGCTCGTGGAGGGCCGCTTGTTGGAAAGTCGACGCCTGCGCGTTTGCCAGACGTAACGCCTCGTCGAGCGTAAGCGGATTGGCGTTTTGCGGATTCTGATTGCCCAGCGAAATGGGTGGCGGAGTCGATCCGGAAGCCGGTGTGGCCGCAGGAATCGACAATGGGCCAGGTGCACTGGGGACAGCAAAGGGCGTCGATTGCGGCTCCGCCGTCGGGTTGGGAGTCGGAGCGACAGTCGGCGTTTTCGCGGGAGAAGGCGATTGCGTGATGGGACTCGTTGGCCGGCTCGAAGTTGGCGGCGGCGTCTGCGCGCACAATAATCCTGCAAGGCCTGAGAGCGCCGCTAGTGCTGAGAGCAAGCGAACGCCTGCCTTCAATTTGTTCCCCATAGTTTCTCGTCGAGAAGCTGGAGTATACGGGGGGTTACCTTAATGGAAGATTAAAACGTCCTTGAGATTCAGTCACGGGCGAAGAATGGTGCTGGTTCAGTTTGGCTCTCGTTAGGGTAACGATACCGTTCACTCGCGCCCGTCAACGTCTTTACTGAGGGCCTCCAAGCAGAGCGTTATTAAGACACCAGCCACGGCGCTGCCTCCAAACGCGCCAGCTATTCTTGACCAACTTCCATCGAAGGGTGGATCAAATCTCGGGAGCATTTCAAAGGGTATTATGCCAACCAGCAAGCCGACTGCGGCCCCGCCAACAATCAAGCGACCTAGCAGGGTGCTGAAAAAAGCAGAATCGCCACAGAGACACAGAGCCCCAGAGAAGAGGAAGGATCAGAATCAATCAGAAATGCCAACAAATTCCTACCCTCATTGTTCTCATGTTTCCTCCGTGTCTCTGTGGCTAGCTCAGTTTTTCATCAGCCTGCTAGTCTAGTGGTTAATGTCTTACCTTTCTCCCCGATCAATATGTAAAGCACCGTCGCGCTAATAACAGTGCCAATCGAATAGATCAACCCAAGCAAGCCGCCAAAAACTCCGCCCATAGTTCGGCTAGCTTACTACTACAGGCCGAACGAGGGTAGTTGTTTGGGACAAAGGTTGTTCAGCCGGGCAAGTCTAGCTTGTCGTCAATCAGCACATCCGTGGAAATCCCCGCTAGGCGAGCATAAGCCAAAAGCAGCATCAATGGCGGCTCGCGGTTTCCGTTCTCAAAGTTGGAAATCTGAGATGCGCGCAACGGCGATGCTTTGTACTTGAGCGCAGTGACCAATTCCGTTTGACTCAATCCTAAACGCTGCCTGATCTGCGCAAGTTTTTTCGCCAGTTTCTTTGGAGCTGGGCGCTTTGCCATCAGGAGTTACCTCCTAATGGAAGCTGGCCGTTGCCGTTGCTACCAATTGGTAGTAGACTGTGCGCCGATTTAGAGGATGCCCGGTACGCCCGCGTCGTCCGGGCCGGACTCATTTAACCCGTTCTACCTCGTGGCTTGATAAGCATAGCGGTCAGGTAGGCATATCCTATGGAAGAAACTCCCGCGAAGCAATACATTTTTAGCCCTGACAATCCGATCTATCATCTTGCGCTGAATGAGAGCCTAAGCCTTTGCGGTCTGTGGTTGCACGGCAAGCCGGAGGAGAGAAGGCGACGAGACGATCGCAGACTATCGACTGAGAAGCCTACGGGTCAGTTTTTGGCGCTGTGTAGTAAATGCCAACGGAAGGCCACTGGCGCACCCGAGCCTAAGCGTGTACCTTTGGAATTTCTCCCACGGTTCCGGCCTACAGAAATCATTCCTTAATAAAGATCGTTTGTTGAGGCTTGGCTTTTAGTCTTTTAGATCTACTTCACCAATGAACTTGCGCCGACCGTGGGCTCACTTCTTGTCTACCGATACGGTGTCCGCGTCGACGCTTTCGCGCTTGAGAATGAGTTTCCGTGCTTCCCTTTGCAGAATTGGTAAAGAAAAGCCAAAGCCCATCGCGCCCATGATGCACGCCATACCGCCGGCGGCAAACGTTCTGCGCGCGGTAAACTGTTGCGCCAACACGCCAACCAGAAGCGAACCGAACGGCGCCAGACCCGACAGCATCATGGTCCAGATCGCCATCACCCTGCCGCGCAGTTCGTCGGGCACTATTCTCTGGACCAAGGTGTTCGAGGCGTCCAGGCCGGTCACCATGGTGAATCCGATGAGCAGCATTACCAGAACTGATAAGGCAAATGTGTGCGAGAACGACAAAAGCACCAAACTACCACCGAAGCCGGCTGCAGCCAGGGCCGCCCAATCACCAAGCGTGCGCACATTGCTAAACATGGCCAGGATCAAAGAACCAAGAATCGCTCCGATTCCCGATGCGCCCATGAGCAGACCGAATTCGGTCGGCCCGCCGTGCAGCATTTCTTTCACGTAGACGGGCATCAGGATTTCATAGCGCAGTCCCGTGAAACTGATTAATCCGAGGAGCACAAGCAGGGCGCCCACCGGTCCCGTGTGCCGAACAAAATTGAATGCCTCAGCAACGCCGGCACGAAAGTGCTGCGGTGTTTTTTTCTGGACAGCAGTTGATTTCATCATCAGCAGTCCGATAAGGACAGCGACATAGCTGAGCGCGTTTCCCAGAAAGCACCAACCTTCGCCGACTCCGGCCACTAACAGTCCGCCAATTCCCGGACCAATCGTGCGGGCGCTATTGATCATTGAAGAGTTCAGCGTAACCGCGCTGATCAAGTCTTCTCTTGGCACCAACTCGGCCACGAACGCCTGGCGAACCGGAAAATCGAATGCGTTGACTACTCCCATCAAAGCAGCGACTGTAAAGACGTGCCATACCTGAACACGTCCGGTAAGGGTGAGCGCCGCAAGCAAGAAACTGAGCAGCATGGGCGCGACCTGCGTGGCGAAGAGAATATGCTTTCGAGATTTTGAATCAGCGACGACGCCGCTGACCGGCGCGAGCACGAAGATAGAGATCTGCCCTGAGAAAGCCACCAAACCCAGCAACGCGGCCGAACCGGTCAACCGGTAGACGAGCCAGGCCTGAGCTATGGTCTGGACGTAATTGCCAATCAGGGAGACCAGTTGACCGCCAAGAAAGAGTTTGAAGTTTCGATACTTGAGCGCATGCAAGGCCGAGCTCAGCCTGCGCCTGGTTCCGAGTTTTCTGTCTGGCTGGATTCTCAAAGTGCTAATGCAGTCGCTACGTCAGAACTTCAAACCAATACCCGTCCGCACCATTGTATGATCGGTGAAGTTTACATTTGGATCATAATAGAGCTTCCAAAACCAATGCGGACGGTCATAGTAAACACCCACGCTTACGGAGCGAATATACTTACCGGAGTCCTCATGTCCCGACTTGAAGACGCCGTCGAAGGTAATCCCGTTGTTCCGGTTCAGCTTGCGCCGCCAAACCACATGAGTGTTCTGTTGCCCAGTGTGCAGCCGCACGTCAAAGATCGTATAAGCCTGAATGCGATCGTAGCCGCTCAGCCTATGACCGACTCCCAACTGAACTGAGTCACCGGGATCCCAGAACAGATCGAAGAAAGGCTTCAGGTTTGTGCGGGAATATCCGGCGAGGGCGATAGTCTTTCCCGAACCCAGCTCGAAGGAGAGCGAGCCTGATACGGCTTTGGTCGTCGCGACCTCGATGGTGGGAACGAAATGAAACCAGGCTTTCCGGTAGTCGTACTGGATACCGGTGCGCAGAAGTCTGTTCGTCTGCGGATCATAGAATCCGGCGATCCAGACAGTAAACGGTCCTAACTGATGGCGTAGGTTGAGATCGAAAGCCTGGTTCCCGCGCGTAAAGTAAGTGCTGAACGTTAGTTTGGATTTATATTCGTCGGCTTTCTCGATCGGATCGCGGTCTTCTTTTTTTGAAGGCTCGGATGACGACTGATCA
>DATHHW010000115.1:0-5351 GCA_035317005.1 Pyrinomonadaceae bacterium
CGCAAAGAAGTCGGCCGACAGAATCGGCGTCTGAATTTTCCAAAAGAGGCGCAATAGTCGAGGGCGGATCTGAATCGATAAGCGCGGAGCTGGTCTGTGTCTGGGCGAGCGAGCGGAACAGGCGTCCATCGCAATAAAAACCGGCGAATACGATGAGGATTCGCCCGTCGGACGGGACCTTCATTGCAGCCAGGCAATCTAGAATGTCGCCCACCGTAATCTTCGCGGCCCTGCGCTCCCGAAACATGAGCGAGAGATCTGAACGATGCCACGACTGTTGAGCGAGATGCTCCGCCATAGCTTCGACGGAGTTCGACAAAACCATCGCCTCGCGAAAACCTAGATGCAGTGCGACGCGACGCGTCCGTTCCAGTAAAGAGATGCCGCACAGCCCCGTCAGTGCCTCTGGCGAATCTGCGACGATCAATAATGGCGGGCGAGAAGGTTTCGTCATATTAGCTGCTAAACGTGTCTTTGGCAGTTTGCATCAAGCCGGAACGCACGTCGCTCGAACACTTGGGGGACACGTCACCAGAACACTTTACGAAAAAATTTTGGCGGTCCGAGCACTCGATTGTAGCGTTCGAGACAATATAAGCGCGAATGTTAGTTACGCTGCTGTTACATCGAGCGCATTTCGGCGAAAGGAATGAATCAAGGCCCTATTTCTCCATGATGTGTGATATATATAAGACAGACATCGCCCACGCGCGTGACCGGATTCGCGAGATACCGGACAAACGGATTGGGTCAACGCATTCGCGTCAAAGCAATTCGCTGGAGAGTGTCAGCAGCCCAAGTCAGTGAGCACGCTTGAGAGCACGCTACGCGCCGCGCCGTCGCCCGATGTAGCGCTACCCGTTGACAAGACGGGTTCAGAGCTAGAACGCGGCGCCTTTTTCAACACGATTGCGCTCCTCGCATCGAACTTCCGCGGCGTCTTCACATTTCTGGTGGCGCGGCTGCTGGGACCTGCGGTCCTCGGCACGTTCGCGGTTGCCTGGGCGATGACTGACCTTATCAGCAAGATCGGAGTGTTTGGTCTCGATGACGCCATCACCACATTTATCGCACGGTCGCAGGCGGTCGGAGATCACGCCCGGAGCCGCGTGCTGTTTCGCCTCGCCGTCCTCCTAGCGCTGGTCCAATCCACACTGACGGCCGCGATTCTGATCGCCGCGATCCATGTGTTTGGCGACCACCTTGGCTTGCCGCGCGAAATGGTTTCCGCGCTTGCGGTCGTTCTCTGCGCGTTGCCCGGTATCGCCTTGTATCGTGTGAGCACTTCCATCTCGCGAGGGATGAAGGTGATGAAACACGACATCTACTCGCGCGGCATGACGGAGCCAACGGCAACGACACTCGCACTGCTGGTTGCTCTTGCCATCGGGTTCAAAGAGTTCGCGCCGGAAGTAGCGGCGATCGTCGGAACTGCGGTATCCGGCACTGTCGCACTCATGCTCGCTTCAAGACTGTTTAAGCACATGCCCAAGAGACACAGCGCGGTCTCGTTTTACCGGGAAGCAAAAGGCTTGCTCGGTTACGCGGCTCCAATCAGTGCCTGCCAGTTGCTTAACACTTTCATTTTGCGTTTGGATGTCTTCATGCTGGGATGGTTTATTGGTCGCGCTCCAGGGGTGACGCTCGCGACGGTGGGTGTTTATAGCGTAGTGGTCGATATCGCTAGCGGCCTGCGCAAGGTCAATCAGGCTTTCAATCCGATTTTCGCGCCAGTCGTCGCCGGAATGACGGCGACGGGCGATCACGAACGCGCCGCACACACTTACGCGCGACTTGCTCAATGGATGCTCTGGATCTTACTGCCGCTGGTTGGCGCGCTGGCGCTCTCCGGGGGAATAATACTCATGATTTACGGTCCCGCCTTCCACCAGGGCGCCGCCTGGCTCGGCATCGTCGGTATCGCATGTGCGACGACCGCCTTCGTCTCATTAGGGGAGACGGTCATCATGGTGCAGCGCCCGCGTCTGAACCTTCTGAATTCTTCGATTACTTGCGTTGTCGCGGTGGGCGCAAACCTGTGGCTGATTCCGCGTTTTGGAGTAATGGGCGCGGCCTTCGGCATTCTGATCCCCTATGTCGTGCAAGGTGTTCTGCGCTTCTTCGTCCTTCGCCTCGTCTTCGGATGGCAGAACCCATGGCGAAGCATCCATCCACCTGTCCTTGCGGCTATTGTCGCCTTTATCCCGGCACTGCCCTGCCGTCTGTTTTTGCCCGGGATGGCAGGCCAGTTGACCGCCGGTCTGGTGTTTCTCGCGATCTTCGGCGTTGGATGGTTGCATCATCGACGATCGAGCAACCTGGCCTGATGAAACATGTCTTTCTCACGGGTGCGAGCTCCGGCATTGGTCTGGCCATTGCGAAGTTGCTCGTCGCCCAAGGGCACGAAGTGTGGGGCACCTCACGCAATCTGGAACGACTTCCCAAGGTGCCGCAATTCCATCCGGTGCGCCTCGACCTGAGCGATCCGCATTCTGTTGAGAAGGCATTCAACGCCGCACTCGCGGATGCTGCCCATTTCGACGTGTTGATCAATAATGCCGGGAGCGGACATTTTGGGCCGGCTGAAAACCTTTCCGAAAAAGAAATCGCAACCCAGTTTCAAATTCTTGTTTTCGGGCAAATGCAGTTAATGCAGCTCGCATTGCGCATGATGCAAGCGCGAGGAGAAGGGTTCATCATCAACGTCACGTCGCTGGCTGGCCGTCTTCCCGTGCCGTTCATGGCGGCTTACAACGCTGCGAAGGCAGCTATGGCATCATTCACCATGTCGATCCAGTTGGA
This sequence comes from Pyrinomonadaceae bacterium, assembly GCA_035317005.1. GTDB lineage: Bacteria > Acidobacteriota > Blastocatellia > Pyrinomonadales > Pyrinomonadaceae > UBA11740. Next base: position 2,803 of record DATHHW010000115.1, read on the forward strand.
GTTGCCAGATTCGCGAATTCGCATTGTCGATCTCCAACCCGGCGATATCTGCACCGACTTCAACGATGCAATGATCAAGAGCGAGCTGCCGGACCAGCGATATGAAGCAAAAGTCGCTAAAACTTGGGAGAAAGCGGAATGCAACATGAAGAATGCGCCTAAACCCGATCTGGTTGCGCGTTGCGTTTGCAAACTTATCGATCAGACGAGTCCGCCGCCGCGCATAACCGTTGGCGACGCGTTTCAAACCAAATTCGCGCCGCTGATTTTCAGGTTTCTTCCGCAGCGCGTCAGGCTTTGGGGTCTCAAGAGATATTACGGCATATGACTGCCATCTCCGAAGCAGTGATCCTAATGGCCGGCCAAGGCTCGCGTCTGCGCGGTTCTGACAAAACGCCCTTGAAGCCGTTCGTCCAGGTGCTTGGTCGCCCTTTAATTTGTTACACGATCGAGGCCCTGATCCGCGCGGGAATTGGAAAGGTTAGCTTTATCGTTGGTTACCAAAGCGATCGGATGACTATGGGAATCAAACAGTTGATTCCGCCCGGGCTCGAGGCGGTTTTCATCACAAATTGTGAGTGGCAGAAGCAAAACGGTATCTCAGTCCTCGCCGCGGGCAATCACATCACGTCGCCGTTTCTTTTGACGATGAGCGACCATTTGTTTGACCAATCAATCCTCGATCTACTGCTTCATAATTCTGCCCTCGACGAACTCAATCTCGCGATCGACCGCAAGGTGGATTCAATCTTCGATAGCGACGATGCGATGAAAGTTCAGACGCGGGGTGACCGAATTTTAGAGATCGGCAAGGATTTAGTGAACTACGATGCGATCGATACAGGTTTTTTTGTCTGCCCGCTGAACATCTTCAACCATCTTGAACGCGTAAAAAGCGACGGAGATTGCAGTCTTGCCGATGGAGTGCGATCGATGGCGTCGGAGGGCAAAGCTCTCGCTATCGATATTGGAAACGCTTGGTGGCAGGACATCGACACGCCGGAAATGTTGGCCCAAGCGGAAAAGCATTTACGGGCACGCGTCCCACGGACTGAGCGGATCCTAAAGAACAGCTAGCTAGCAGTCACAGCCGGCTGGCGACGCCAGTTGTCGAACAAACTAGCCGAGCGCGAGCAGTTCAGCGTACAGGTGGCGTTACAGGTTTTGTAGTTGTAAAACTGCTCCCGCAAATCGTTTAACGTGTAATCCAACAGCGGCTTGGACCAGACGTTTCGCGTCTGTGAGCACCAATTCACGTTCCCATATTCATCTACATAAAGATAGCGGCTGCCGGAACGACATTTGAACGGCGCGGGACGGCCACGTACCAGCTCTCTGCGGTATCCCGAGAATTCCGGCCATCTCCTTGGCAGCTTGTCTACGATGTTCTCGAATGCCTTCAAGTCTTCGCTGCTCAACTTGAGTTGCCCCTGGCTGTCGTGCACGAGAAGCACGCGAGCGCCAAAGCCGAGCTGACGCACAAAGGAGACAACTTCATCAGCTTCCTCTGGAGGACAGGCGCCGATGACCGCGCTGATAACCACTTCAAACCGGGCATGCTCCCGCAACCATTGCAGGCGCTTCTTCAGGTTGTTCAAAACCTTTTGCGTTGTTTCGTTCGCCTTAACCCCGTCGATGGAAAGCTGCATCCTTTGCAGTCCGGCCTTATTGAGCGTCTGGATCAGTTCCGGCTGCAAAAAGAATCCGTTCGAGATCATGCTCGTGCGGTAGAAGCGAAGCTCGCGGCAGCTACGAATGATGCGGGGAAGGTCCGGATGCATTGTGGGTTCGCCGCCCGTAAGAGAAATCCCAAACGTTCCAAGTGCCTTGAGTTTCCGGAGGCGTTCCTCCAGTATTTCCACCGGCACGGGCTCGCTGACTTTGTCATACTCGGAGCAATATCCGCAGGATAGATTGCAGCGCCGAATCACGACCATCTGCGCGAGAAACGGGCTGTAGCGGAGGCGAAAAAACATGCTCGGGGTGGTCAGAGATGCCGCCGGAGATAGACTTTGGGCAACCACAGGACCTTTGGCATACCACTGAGTCGCCGTGGGAGCAAGCGGACTGGGTCGAAAACAGCAGGACTTGCGGAGTAAGAGCGCGGTGTTTACTAGTGACGAGGGCCGGAGCGGACCCTCTCTGCGGCTTGGTATCAAGCAAATCACGATGGCTCATGAGTGCGTTATCCTGGCCGATTGCCCCGGTGCGTTGATCGAGCTGTGCGGAATCTCGACGCTCGAGCGCCTCTTGCGGACCCTGCAACGTTGCGGAATTGAACGCGCGACAATTCTTTCGAGCACGTCTGAGCGAATCGCCGACGAACTAGCTCGCCCATCATGGCCGCGGGCGCAGTTGGGATTGACGCTTCGCACTCGACCGAATGGCGCGCTGAGGATCGAACAGATCGTCGACATTTGGCCAGACGCCGCTCAGCTTCTTCTCGTCATCCGAGGCGATGCCGTCTTCGACAGTCGTTTATTGCAGTTGCTGGCGACGCAAGAGTCACCGGCAGTTCTGGTCGATTCGGCTGTACCGGCGAAACTTCA
>DATHHW010000116.1:0-21481 GCA_035317005.1 Pyrinomonadaceae bacterium
GCCTCTTGATAGCCCAAACGGACCGCAATGTCTCGAAACGCCGGATGCTCGGGCAAAGGAAGCCGCGCCGACCGGCCCAGGATCAAACGCAGTTGATGGTCGACCGAACGCAGCAGCACGTAACCTTCATCAACTGCAACAAAGTCCTGCTCACCCAGGGAACCGGCGTCACGCAGCCGCCGCAACGTCGCTCCCGTAGTCCTATCTTCTTCATCATCCTGTACGCAGTCACGCAACTGCAAGTAGCGCGCGGCAAAGTAAACGTCGAGCATGCCACCGGCGCCGTGCTTGATGTTGAGTCCCGCATTGCGCTGCCGGGCTTTTTCCTTCTCCAGACGATCGCGAACGCGTCGTGTCTCAACGCGTAGTTCATCGTGATCGGCGTTATGCGCTAACTCGTGAATCATCTTGCGTGCGGCTACTTCTACCGCACGGCCGAATTCCAGCTCTCCGGCAACTGCCCGCAATTTCACATACGCCAGCCATTCCCAAAGACTGGCTCGCTTTTGCACATAAGTGATGAATGCTTCCGATCCGGTGACCAGTGGGCCCTTCTGTCCATCGGGACGCAGACGCAGGTCAACGCGATAGAGATAACCTTCGCGCGTGATGCTGGACAGCGCCGTGATTAATAACTCGGCCAGGCGCGCGTACGCCTCATCATGAGTCAGCGCGGCAACGGGTGAGGGCGCGGCTGAGTCGTAAACCATCACCACATCCAGATCAGATCCATAATCCATGCCGCCGCTTCCCAGACGGCCCAGCCCGAGGACTGTCAGACGCGGCTCGCTCGCCAACTCTTCAAAGCGCCGCGCGAATTCACGCCGCGCAATCTCCAGCGCCACATCAATTCCCGCTACTGCCAGATCAGTCAGCAAACTATTCAAGTTTGGAAGCGCCAGCTCACCGGCCGCATCGGCCGCGCCAATCTCAACCAGCAAGGCCGACCACTTGCGTCGCAGAGTGTTCAGTTCCGCGCGGAAGCTTTGCTCATGCATGACCCCTGTACGAAGTTCATCGAGGTAATCGCGCGGGTGGGCCATCCCCGGATTTGCAGTCACGGCATGGATCAGACTCGTCCTGCCGGCGATGATTTCGCCGAAGAATTCGGACGTGCCACACAGTCGCACCAGAGAATTAATCTCCTCCTTAGTAACAGTCTCGGGCTCAGTTGCTTTGTCGAGCGAACTGGCCACTCGCGTCGCAAATGAAAGAGCCCGGTAAGAATTCACCGACCGATTGGCTGCGGTTCGCAGTATGCTGGTAAGCGCGTCAAGGTCGAGATCCTCGCCGCCTGTTCTTTCGAGATATTTCAGAAATATGGACGCCGCCAGGCCCGCATCAGGGTCCGCGACCGCATCACCGGATGGTTGGCGGCCCGCGGCGCGAACCGCCGGTGAGGCAACATCTGCCAGGGCAAAGACGCGATCGAACGCCGCCCGGACATTCGTCGCGTGGATGGTGAGCGCGACGTCAAAGTCGTTTAGCGCATCGTCGCCGGAAAAATTCATGCGCCGGGCGACCAGCTCGCGGCGCACGCGATCGATCGGCACCGAGTGCGTCTGCAGCCCGTGCTCCATTTGCAGCCGGTGTTCCAGCGCCCGCCAAAAATGGTAAGCCTCGGAAAGTTGGGAATGCTCGGATTCGGTAATCAAAGCGCGTTCGGTCAGCCGGCCCAGGCTAATCAAGGTGTGCGGCGCGCGCAGCCAAGGGTCACGGCCTCCCAGTGCTACTTGCAAAGCTTGCGCGATGAACTCGATTTCGCGAATGCCCCCGCGACCAAGCTTAACGTTGAAACCCTTCTCTTCCCGCTCGCGCTGGACGTCAATCTTCTCTTTTGCCAAGCGCACGTTGGTTAGCGCAGCGCCGACGCTGATATCTGGTCGAAAGACGCGGCCGATCACGCGTTGGGCGAATCGCGCGTAAAGCGGCTGTGACCCGGCCGCGGCCCGCGCGCGAATCAGCGCTTGCAGTTCCCACTCCTGGGCGTTCTGTTCGTAGTAGCGCGCGGCCTCATCAAGAGCACAAGCGAGGGCGCCATCTCGCCCGTGCGGACGCAAGCGCACATCGATGCGATAAGCGGCGCCTTCGCCGGTTGGCTCACTGACTACGCGCAAGAGGGCTTCGGCCAGCTTAACGAAGTATTCTCGGTTGGTGATCTGTCCGCGCGATCCGCCGGCAGAAGTGAGGCCTTCATCAGAGAAAAGAAATACCAGATCGAGGTCAGACGCGTAATTCAATTCCCGAGAACCGAGCTTACCCAACGCGACGATGCAGAACTCCGCACTGGATATGCGGCCGCGCGCGTCGGTAATTTGCGGCGAACCGTAACGATTGTCTAACTGTTGCCTCGACAGGTTCAACGCATAGTCGAGAATCGCGTCCGCCAGATTCGACAACTCCTCCGTCGTTTCGACAACCGTGCGGGCACGGCGGATGTCGTGCAGATAAGTGCGCAACAGCTCGCGTCGCCGAAAGCGCGCCAGCAGGACGTGCGGGTCCAGTTGTGAATTGGTCAGCGCAAAGCGGGCCAGCGATTCGCCCATCTCTTCGCGCGTGCGCACGCGCGTGCTGGCGCGCTCACGCTGCAGCCAGGTGAGGTAGTCTGGATTTTGTTCCAGCGTGGTGGCCAACAGCGGGCTCCAGGCCGCAATGGCCAGCGCATCTGAGAGCAACCCCGGCTCGCGTTGAAACAACCTGAGCATGGAAGCGTGGCCGTCCACTAGACGACTGAAGAGAAGTTGCGCCCCGTGAGATTCTGGTAGTTGGCGCAGCAACTGCTCGATCATTTCATTGGTAGCCGGCACGGCGAATATATTACGCGGCGAGAGAAGAGGAGGCGAGGGACAATATACTTGACGAAGGTAACGCGCGCCGCCGGAGCGAGGCAGTAGCCCGACCGTAAGGGAAGGCGTGTGCTGACGCCCAGCCAAACGCCCTCCCTTACGGTCGGGCTACTGCCCGCCGAACTAAACGTCGTAGTACATCGAGAACTCAAGCGGATGCGGCCTTAGACGCAGCGGCTGAATCTCGCGCTCGCGCTTGTATTCAATCCAACGTTCAATTAATTGCGACGTGAACACGTCGCCCTTCAGCAGGAACTCGTGGTCGTCTTCGAGAGCCTTGAGCGATTCATCCAGCGAACCCGGCAGGCTCGGTACGTCTTTAAGCTCCTCCGGCGACAGGTCGTAGATGTCCTTGTCAAGCGGTGACCCGGGATCGATCCGGTTCTGAATCCCGTCGATGCCGGCCATCAGCATCGCGGAAAACGCCAGGTACGGATTACAGGACGGATCAGGCGGACGGAACTCGAGCCGTTTTAGTTTGGGGTTCGTGGAAAACATCGGAATTCGAATTGCCGCGGAACGATTGCGCGCTGAATAAGCAAGATTGACCGGGGCCTCAAAGCCCGGAACCAGGCGTTTATAGCTATTCGTAGTCGGGGCGGCAAAAGCAACAATCGCCGGCGCGTGCTTCAGTAGACCACCGATGTAATGCAACGCAATCTCTGACAATCCGGCATAACCATCACCGGCGAACAGCGGCTTGCCGCTTTTCCATAGAGACTGGTGACAATGCATGCCGGACCCATTGTCACCGAACAGAGGCTTTGGCATGAACGTCGCAGTCTTGCCATGGCTGCGGGCCGTGTTCTTCACGACGTATTTGAATATCTGCAAATTGTCGGCGGTGCCCAGCAGCGTCGAATAGCGAAAATCAATCTCGCACTGGCCCGCCGTCGCCACCTCGTGATGATGACACTCAACGTTGATACCGCACTCGCCCAGAGTGAGCGAGATTTCCGAGCGTATGTCGACCAGTGTATCCGTCGGCGCGGTAGGAACGTATCCTTCTTTCGGCCGAATGCGATGGCCCAGATTTGGGCCCTGTGATTCACTCGCGTCCCGGCCACTGTTCCAGTGTCCTTCGTCCGAATCAATCGAATAGCCGGCGCTGTACTGCTCGTTGTAGAACTGGGCGCTGTCAAAAATAAAGAACTCGGCTTCCGGTCCAAAGTTAGCTACGTCGGCGATGCCCGCGCTCTTCAGATAGCTCTCGGCGCGGACGGCCACAATACGCGGGTCAAAGGCATAACCCTGGCGCGAGATCGGGTCGACGGCGTTGGCCACCAGGCAAAGCGTCGGCTCGCTGGAAAAAGGATCCATCCAAAACCGGTACGGATCGGGTACCAGCAGCATGTCTGATTCGTGAATTGCGGCCCAGCCACGAATGGACGAAGCGTCAAAGCCAAACCCATCTTCGAACTGGTCTTCCCCTAATTCGCCGATCGGAAATGTTAAGTGCTGCCACGAACCCGGCAAGTCCGTGAAGCGTACAGAAACAAACTTGGCGCCCTGATCAGAGGCATACTTCAACACAGTTTTAGCGTTCATTTAGTCTCCCTGTCGAAAAAAAAGTGAGTGATGTGGTTGACCTTCGCCCCGAGCGGTGTTTGGTGCGAAGCCTTTTTGTGGAACGAAACGGTCTGCGGAGCGCGAAAACGGCATGTACGGCGCGCAATAAAAACTCGCATTATAGATGGGAAACTCGCGATGTCAAGATCTTTGATCGGGAAAAACTGGAGAGACGACTCGATCTTCCTTCATCACGTCTAATTTCGTTAAGCGGAACAGAGTCAGCGCATACCTTATTTCCCACCAATCCATCGAACGAATCGCCAGAGTTCCCTACCCACTCTTCCCGAGGCCGTGCCTGGAAACCCAGGGGCCGCAAACTTATGACGTGACTAGCCGCTTCTCTGCTTCACCAGCTAAGCTACGGGAACCCAACGGCTTGGAACCATACATTCGGAACAAAAAAGTGATAGACCGACCCCGGCTTTTCTGTTACATTCTGCCGTTAAGGTTCCACCCCTAAAATCCGCTATCCGGCCGGAAATAGCAGCCACGCCTAGGGTTGCCGTGGCGGAACGCTTGCTGAAAGGGCATCCAGGGAGACCGCTAGTTGACCACCGCGATCGAACAGACTGTCGAAACCTACGGGATCGAGAACTGGGGCGCTGGCTATTTCGACGTAAATCGGAAGGGTAACCTAATCGTGCGCCCGGCCGAGGGCGATGCCCGCTCAGCCGACCTGAAAGAAATTATCGAAGATTTAGCCGGCCGCGGCATTACCGCGCCCGTGTTGCTTCGATTTCCGCAACTCGTGTCGGCCCAGGTCCGAAAACTTCAGCGCGCTTTCAGCAAATCGATCCGCGAATACGACTACCAGGGCGCGCATATGTGCGTCTATCCGATGAAAGTTAATCAACAACGCTCGGTGGTGGAAGAATATTTGCGCGAAGGGTCGCGTTACGACTTTGGGCTTGAGGCTGGATCTAAAGCGGAGCTGTACGCCGCCCTGGCCCTTGAGCAAACGCCCGATAGCCTGCTGGTGTTGAACGGTTTCAAAGATGAAGAGTTCATCGAAATGGCTTTCGCCGGAGCGAAGGCGGGCAAGCGCGTAGTCATCGTCGTGGAAAAGCTGAGTGAGTTGGATCATATCCTGCGCATCGCGGATCAGACCGAAGGCGCCATGCCGATCATCGGCATGCGCGTCAAGCTCTATTCAAAAGGTTCGGGACGCTGGGAAAAGTCAGGCGGTGAAGCCGCCAAGTTTGGTCTGACGACAACCGAGCTGCTGGAAGTCATTAATCGTTTGAAGGAAGCAGACCACATCGACATGTTGCGCCTGCTGCATTTTCACATCGGCTCGCAACTGACCGACATCAAGCGCATCAAGAACGCGATGAAAGAAGCCGCACGCGTCTATGCGAAGGTCTATCAGATGAAGGTCCCGATTGAGTTGCTGGACGTAGGCGGCGGCATGGCGGTCGACTATGACGGCTCCAAGACGGCGTTTGATTCTTCGGCGAATTACAATTCGCAGGAATTTGCCAACGATGTCATCTACACTATCAAACAGGTGTGCGACGACGAAAACGTTCCGCATCCGACGATCATCCAGGAATCGGGCCGCTTTTTGTCGGCCTATCACGCGATTCTGGTGACCAACATCCTCGAGGAGATCGAGACGGTCGTCGAAGATATCACGCCCATCGAAATCGACGAGGACGATCCGCAAGTCGTGATTGAGCTCGGCGACTTGCGCGAGACCATCACCATCAAAAACTATCGCGAGTACTATCACGACGCCCTCCAACATCGCGAAGAACTGTTCACGCTTTTTAACCTGGGACTGATCTCGCTGGAGGATCGGGGGAAGGGCGAAGTGCTTTTCTGGGACGTGTGCGAGCGCGCCGATCGTTACGCGCAGCAAGCCAAATATATCCCGGAAGAGTTCGGCGAACTCAGACGTTTGCTGTGCGCGAAGTACCTGGCCAACTTTTCCGTGTTCAAGTCGCTGCCGGATCACTGGGCCCTCGATCAGTTGTTTCCGATTGTGCCGATTCAGAAACTGAATAAGCCGCCCACGGAATTCGCGACGCTTTGCGATATTACCTGCGATTCCGATGGCGTCGTCGACAAGTTCGTCGATCTGCACGACGTAAAGCAGGTGCTCGAGCTGCACAAGCTAGAGCCGGACGAGTCTTACTATGTGGCGTTTATGCTGGTAGGGGCTTATCAGGAAGTAATGGGCAACAATCATAACCTTTTCGGCACGCCGAACGAGGCCCAGATTCATATTGACGAGGACGGTTATCTCATCAAGAAAGTGATTCGCGGCACTACTGTCGGTGAAGCCGTGGGGCGCGCGCGCTACGAGCGCGGTCTGCTGCACGACGGATTTCGCCGCCAGGTAACGCAAAGAATCAAGGACGATGAATTGAGCGAGGCCGAAGGCGCAGAGTTAGTGAATTTCTACGAATCGCGTTTCGATGCTTATACATATATTGCACTTAATGGTAACCGCGCAAAGGGTCGGCGGCGTCATGATTATTAAGGATTGTCCGACAAACTTCAGTTTGTCGCAGTGGCATAGGCCGGTAGCCTGTGATTCAACCGCGCGAACACAGACTGAAGTCTATGCCACTCCGACAAACTAACGTCCGTCGGACATTTTGAAAGAAGGTTAACACGAGCTTATGGTGACACAGCGAAAACCAAAACCCAGCAAATACCTGACTATTCCCACCCGTCCCGTGCAGGTCGATCGGGACCGTTCAGTGGCCGGCCTGCTGGAAAAAATGGAAGGCACGGGCTTCGGCGGTCGTCAATTGGCCGAAGCGCATCGCATCTGGCTGGACATGCTGGGTGACAACACGACGATCATGATGGCGGCGTCCGGAGCGTTGATTCCCGCCGGCATGCGGCGGTTGCTGGCTTACGTCGTTAAGAACCGCTTTGTCGACGTGTTGGTGCTATCCGGCTCGGTGATCTTCCACGATTTGCACGAGACGCTCGGGCGGCATCATTTTCAGGCCCACCCGAACATGACCGATGCCGAGCTTGAGTCGGCGCAGATCAATCGCATGTGGGACCTGCTGGCGAGTGAAGAGGAGTATCACGAAGCTGAAGAGTGGGTGGGAGGATTCGCCAGTCAACTCGATCAGACGCGGCCTTACTCGAGCCGTGAGTTCCTTCATTTGCTCGGCCGTGAACTGGCTGAGATCGCCGCTGAAGACGGCGTACTGACTGCGGCCTACAAATCCCGCGTTCCGGTTTTTTGTCCGGGCATCACCGACAGCGGTATTGCCGTTGGGATCGCGGGTTCCCGGTTTGAAAAGAAAAATAATTTTCAGTTCGACATCGTTCAAGATGTGTTGGACATGGCGCAGATCGCGATTCGCGCCCGCGTCTCTGGCGTGATCAATATCGGCGGCGGCATCACCAAGAGCTTCCTCCGCCAGACCGAGATGTCCGCACACATCTTCAAGCAACAGATTCACGGCCACAAATACGCGATTCAGATCGCCGCCGACGCGCCGCACCCGGGTGGACGCAGCAGCGCCGTCGCCTTCGATGAATCGCTGGTCTACGGAAAACTCGGCCGCGGCGCGCTGACGTCGTACGTAAACTGTGACGCCACCATTGCGCTGCCGATCATCATCACTGCCCTTTCGCAAACCGCCGCGAAATATATGAAAGGCCGTCGTCGCCCGAACTTTACCTTTGGCGGTAAGGACCTGATCATCGAAGTGCCTTAGAAGCGGCGGCCACAGATGAACACAGATTTTCACTGATACTTAAGGTCAACAAGCCTACCACTCCTATCCACTTTGATCCGTGTAATCAGTGTTAATCTGTGGCCTCAGTCTGTTGGCTTCTCCTCCTCACCTTCGCTAAACTCCAACGCATGACCGAGTCACAGTCTCTGCCGATGAACTTCGGGGGCATCGCCGAATCAGAATTCTGCAGTTTCGAATCATCCCGCATCCTGGTCTGGCCCATCGCCTACGAAGGCACGGTTTCCTACGGCGGCGGGACCGGGCAAGGCGCGCAGGCGATCATCGACGCTTCGCGCAACATGGAACTCTATGACGAAGAGACCGATGCGGAAGTTTACAAACTCGGCATTCACACGCTCGAGGAATCGACGTCGATTGATCCGCCGGAGCGGATGATGGGTTCGCTTTATGACCGCGCAAAGGAACTGGTCGGGAGCGGCAAGTTCGTCGCGATGATTGGCGGCGAACACTCAGTCAGCGCTCCAATCATTCGCGTCCACGCTGAGAAGTATCCCAATCTTTCCGTCTTACAAATCGATGCGCATGCCGACCTGCGCGACACCTATGACGGCACGCCGCATTCCCATGCGTCGATTATGGCCAGAGTGGTTAAGGACCTGCGGATTCCGGCAGTTCAGTGCGGCATTCGCTCCATCTCAGCCGAAGAGGCGCGGAATCTGAAGTCTCTGCCGACGAGAATATTCTGGGCGAAAGACATCGTCGGACGTGACGATTGGTGGGACGAAGCAGTCGATGGTTTGACTGGGAATGTCTACCTGACGATCGACATCGACGGGTTAGATCCATCGCTGGTTTCGGCGACTGGAACACCTGAACCGGGCGGGCTCGGTTGGTACGAAACGATTGGCTTGATCAGAACACTGGCCAGAAAACGCAAGGTCATCGGGATGGACTTGACCGAGTATTCTTATGTGGAAGGACAGAGTGCGTCCGCGTTCCTTTGCGCGAAGCTGATCTATAAAACTCTGGCGTTTGTGTTTGAGAAGGATACTGAGCGCGTGAGGAATGCCTAAGAGCGACCTGCCGTCCTGGCTCCGTTAGGAGCCAAATGTTTATAGAACCGCGCCGAGAAATACAACCAAGCTCCTTTAGGAGCGAAACATTTATTGCGCTCCAAAGGAGCTGGGATTGTTTATTAGCGGGCGGGCTATAAACATTGCGCGCCTAAACGGCGCTTCATCCTGAATCAAACGCCTTTCGCGCTTCGCGCTCAATGCGGGCAGAGATGCCCGCGAACCGCCGACAGGATGTCGGCGCTCCTTACGTCAGTTTCTTCTTAAACGCTTCCTTCAATCCCGACTGGGCCTGGTCGTGGGCATCGTAAACGTTTGGCCGCGCCAGCACCGAACGATATTGCGTCATCGCGTCGTTCCGCTTGCCCGCCAAATCAAGCGCCCGCGCCGCGTACAGATGCGCCATCGTCGCCAGTCCCTGCTGCGCGCCGGGCACTTCGGCGGCCGCCAGGAATTCTTTCGCGGCGCGATCGTACTGGCCGGCGGTCATCAGGGCTTCGCCGTATTTGAAATGAATCAGATCGAACTCGCGCGCCGCCGTATCGCGCACGGCCTTGTCCTTCAAGAGCGCGTCGAAGGTTGCCAGAGCTTCGTTCTCAGATGCACTCGTATTGCTCTGGTTCGCGGCCCGTTCCAGCGCCGCTTGCGACACTAAGGCGTCCGCGGCTTCCAGCCGGTAGAGATAGTTACGCGGATATTTCGCCGCCAGCTCCTTAGCGTAAGCGGCAGCTTCGGCATAGCGTTTTTCGCGCGTATACAAAACGATCAAGAGCGTCCGGGCCTCGTCGCGAATCCAGTTGCCTTCCCTGGTCACGCGCTCCAGCGTTGCCAGTCCGCGTTTCTTCGAACCGCGAAAGCCGGCGACGCCGGCAATCAACTTGATCGGCAAAGGCAGCGAGCCGACGGTGAAGTCATAGAGACCAATCGTAATCTCGGCGTCGTGATACGTCGGATCAAGTTTGATCACTTCACGATGCCGGTCGACCGCGTCAGAGCCGTCCTTCAACGCGGCAAAGTGGCGGCGCTCGACTGCTTCCTCGAATGAAGCCTTCAGTCCTTCAATCGCCCCAAGAAAATACAATGCTTCCACGTCCCGCGGTGACTGCTTCAAACGCGCTTCGGCAAGCAAACGCGCTTGGCGGGTCAATGTCCGAAATTGATCGACGAGCGCCGGATCGACCTTGTCATCGCTGGTCGAATAAAACGTATCGTCGCCACCGTAGAGTGAAGACTGCAAACGCCGCGTTTGATACAGAGTTTCGATCCAAAGGCTGTCAGCCAGGAACTGCGGACCCGCGGGATAATTCGGAAACGCCACGGCCATTTCTTTGAAGCTCTTGCGCGCCAGATCGTAATCGAGATTGAACAGAGCTTCAGAGCCGGTGATGCGCAGCGTTTCAAACCTGGCGCGCTCAGTTGGGGTGAGCCACGGAGCTGTCGTTTGCTGAGCAATTCCGGATGAGAAAACGAAAAGGATAAAGATCGTCACTAAGATGTATTTCTTCATGATTTATTTCCCAATCTCCGAGAACCTTGCGCGTAACGTCGGGCTCTCTTTCTTCGGCTCCGCCGTCTGATGTGCGGTAAGGCTCCGCCTTACCGTCGGAAATCCAATTTTGATTTGGGAGGCTACGCCTCCCTGCTCCGTCGCCCGGTTGAGCGCGGATATCTTTGGAGGCGTAGCCCCCTCGTTCTTCTTCAAACTGCACTGCCGGAAAGGCAGAGCCTTTCCGCACATCAGGCGGCAAAGCCGCTCCCTAAAACTCTAGCTGGAAAAACTCTCGATGTATTTCACTCCACTCCCCGTATTGAATAAGACAACCCGCTCATTCGCTTTCACAGATCCGTCCGCCAGCAATTTCTTCAGCGCCGGCAAACACGCAGCGCCCTCGGGCGCACAAAAGATCCCTTCCGCCGCGCCGATCTCCTTTGTCGCGGCGATCAATTCTTCGTCGGTAACGGCAATCGCGGTACCACCCGATGCTCGCAGAGCATCGATGATCAGAAAGTCGCCAATCGCTTTGGGCACGCGCAACCCGGAAGCAGTCGTATGCGCATTAGGGAATTCATCAGCAAAGCGCTTCCCTTCCTCGAACGCACGCACGATAGGCGCACAGCCGGTCGCCTGCACGGTGACCATGCGCGGTCGTTTTGATCCGATCCAGCCCATCTGCTCCATTTCATCGAACGCTTTCCACATTCCAATCAGTCCCGTGCCGCCGCCCGTGGGATACATGATCACATCCGGAAGATCCCAATCGAATTGCTCGGCCAACTCATAACCCATCGTCTTCTTGCCTTCGATCCGGTACGGCTCCTTCAGGGTCGAAACGTCAAACCAACCTTCCGCTTCTTTGCGCCGCCCCACCTCCGCGCCACAGTCGGTGATCAGCCCATCCATCAAAGTCACGTGCGCGCCCGTCTGTTCGCATTCGATCACGTTGGCTCGCGGCGTGTCGCGCGGCATAAAAATGTGCGCTTCCAATCCAGCCCGCGCCGCGTATGCTGCCAGGGCGCCCGCCGCGTTACCCGCCGAAGGCACGGCCAGTTTCCGCGCGCCCAACTCTTTGGCCATCGAAACTGCCGCGGCCATCCCGCGGGCTTTGAAACTCTGGGTTGGATTCTGCCCTTCGTCCTTGATGAAGAGCCGGCCCAAGCCCATCTGTGCGCCCAGACGTGATGCGTGCACGAGCGGCGTGAATCCTTCGCCGAAGGTAACGATGTTCTCGTCCTGCTCGACCGGCAGAACTTCTCGGTAGCGCCATAAATTGGGTCCCCGGCCCAGTAAACTTTCTTTTGTCAAAGATGCCGCTGCGCGCTTCAGGTTGTACCGAACCAGCAGAGGCTTTCCGCATTGCGTGCAAAGGTTGTGCAACCGTTGTGCCTCGTGCTTTGTGCCGCAGGCGGCGCATTCCAGATGAGTGACATTCATTGAGTTTCCTCTCGGATCCTTTCAGAAGTTTCTAAAGTCCCGCACCACCAGTCCAAGTCAACAATCATAGCTGTTTGGGAGCGAATGCGTCAGGTGGAGTGGGAATATTGCGGGGAGAGAGAGCTTTCCGAGCCCTCCCTGACGGTCGGGCTTCTGATACACGCCCGCGCGTCAGCAAGGACTCTGTTCGCTGCGTGCACTTTGAGCTTGGTGAGGTTAAGCTTGCGAACAACACTTAAATCAAACAGGAGAGAACACGAGATGGCAAATCGCACCGCGACGATCCAAACGAACAAAGGGACTATCAAATTTGAATTACTGGAAGAAGACGCACCCAAAACAACTGAGAATTTCCGCTTACTCGCCGAACGAGGTTATTACGATGGCGTAATTTTTCATCGCTGCATAAAAGGCTTCATGATTCAGGGAGGCGATCCAGACGGCACGGGTCGCGGCGGACAGTCGGCATGGGGCGGGAAATTCGCTGACGAGATTAATCCATCATCAGACGTTTATAAGCGTGGCTACAAAGCCGGCACGGTGGCGATGGCCAATGCCGGCCCGAACACCAACGGCTCGCAATTCTTTATCATGCACGTCGATTATCCACTGCCGCCGAGCTATACGATCTTTGGGCGCGTGACCGAAGGGCAGGACGTCGTCAACGCCATTGCGACTACTGAAACTGATCGCAGCGACCGGCCGGCGTCCGAGGTCAAGATGGAAAAAGTCTCTATCGAGTAGACCAATCGCCGAGTGTCTGGTTTCGTGCTTTCTTACGTTGGACAAGAACGATCCACGAACTCACACGAAATTGCACGAACAAAATTCTCTTCGTGTGTTTTCGTGGATCGTCTACTTGGCGACGCAATCTCCTCGAGGTAGGGCAGTATCGGTTGGCAGTACTTACTCATCCAGCACAGCTATCTCGGTAAGTTCCAGCGTCACCGGATCACGACCCCAATTGCGGCGCGTAACGGATCACGCCCGCAACAAACTGTTTCGCAGCGCCGACAGACTCTTGCAGGTTCATGCCGTGCGCGAGTCCCGCGGCTATCGCTGCTGAAAGCATGCACCCCGTGCCGCGCACTGGCGGCGCATCGATCCACTCATCGCGAAACACAGTCACTGCTCCCTGATCATCCAGTAAATCAATGGCCTGACGCTCGTTCGTCCGAAGTTGCTCTGACCTCTGACCTCTGATCTCTGATCTATGTTCCAGATGTCCGCCTTTGATCAGCACCGCGCGGGCTCCGGTCTCGCGCAGTTTCCTCGCCGCTGCACGCATATCGGATTCGTTTGCTATTCCGATCCCGGTCAGCGCTTCAGCCTCAGGGATGTTGGGCGTGATTAGGCGCGCCAGGGGCATCAGTTCAGCCAACCACGTTTCCTTCGCTTCTGGTTCCATCAGCTCGTAACCCGAGGACGAGTGCAGGACCGGGTCGATGATGGGCGCCGGCATCTTCGTCTCGCCCAGGAGCCGCGCAACTTCCAAAACGAGCTCCCGCGTTGGCAACATGCCGATCTTCACAGCGGCGATGCGAAATTCTTTGACGACGGGCAAAATCTGAGCGCGCAGCGACTCTGCACTCTGATGAATCGCCCCTGCGAACCTTTCGGAGTTTTGGAAGGTCAGCGAGGTTATTGCCGCCACCGGCCAGCAACCGAAAGCCACAAAAGCTCTGACATCTGCGATCAGGCCCGCGCCGCCGGACGGATCGAAACCCGCGATGCTAAGCACGACTGGGGAAGAAATTGAAGAAGTTGGCATCAACGTCAATATCGCAAATGTTTGGAGTCCCGCCTTTAGGCGGAGCGAGTATCAACTCAGCCGCCTGAAGGCGGAACTCCAAACAGTAGCATTTAGCTAAAACTGGCGAGTCGCTGCTCAAAGTCCCTAACCAAAGTACGCTTGCCCTTGCGAATGATTGAAAGACCCTCGCTGCGCAAACGTTCGGTTTGCAGTTTCTCTCCGCCGGGAAATTTCGGATTGAGACTGCCGTCATCCTTGACGACTCGCCAGTAAGGCGTGATCCGGCGTCGCCCCTTCGCGCGATCCTCTTCGGCCGCTTCCGCCGCAATGCGCACGAAGATGCCGGTTGTGAGCGGACAGGTTACGTCGGCGGCGAAATCCGCCGCGAGCTTTCGCCGGAGTTCGCCGACCGTGACTAGTTTCCCTTTCGGGATTCGCCTGACCAATTCGTCTACCAGCATCGGGGTCGGAATCAGCATCGTCCCTTTGCCAAATCGCGACATCTTCGGCGGAATCTGAACTAGTTTCGGTTGCTGAGGTTTCTCAAGTTTTTCGCGCCACGACGTTTTGCTTTTCACTGTGCAGCTCTCCTCAGATCAGTTTTCGATAGCTGGTTTATCGTCTCAGCGGTAATCGCCAGACTGTTCGGTTCGCTGAACAGAGTTATGCCTGCGATGCCGCTGGCTCCCGCTAACAAACATTCATTTACGTTTTCGAGAGAAACGCCCCCGAGCGCAATTATGGGAAAAGAAGCTAACTCGCGCGAGGCCTCAGAGAGCTTCCGCAGACCCAGCGGGGGACCGTACTTTTCTTTTAATGGCGAGGGAAAGATTGGCCCGAAAACCGCGAAATCCGCGCCTTGCCTGCATGCGTCCCGAGCTTCAACCAAAGAATGTGTCGAGGCGCCAATCAGAAATTTCGCGCCAAACGTTTTTCTAACGACGTCTGGAGTAAGTGAACGGGTCGTCAGATGAACGCCATCTGCGCCGGCACTCGCTGCGATGTCAGCGCGATCGTTGACCACGACTCGTGTCGGACTCCCCTGGGCGATAGCTACGACGCTGGTCGCAAGCTCAAAGAGGACCCGGGCCGTTAGCTGCTTCTCTCTGATTTGGATCAGTTGAATGCCGGCGGCGACGGCCGCGGAAATCTGCTGCAGGATGTGACGAAACTCTTCGCTCTCCGGCGTAGTCGTTTCAGTGGTTGCGCCGCGGGTAATCAGATAAAGGATCGGCTTTGGCAGGTTGTGGATCATTAGCCGTAACGCGTTCGGGCGATTTCTGGCGCGAGCTTTCCACAGAAAGCTGCTCTGAGTCCAGCGCTCGCACAGTCTGGCGAAAATTAATCAGCTCCCAAATACCCATTCCAAGATTCAGGATGCCGATGCCGGAGACTGCTCCGCGCACCCAGCCTGAGGCAACAAACCGCTGCACGCCATAACCCGCCTTATGGGCGGCGAGCAGCAGAAAATAATTGTTGCTCCAATCGCTCAGTCCGAGCCAACCATGGGGCACCCAGGGGAGAACCGTCAGCACGATGCCGATCTCAAGACAAAGAATAATGTAAAAGATGACCGAAAGCCGCGAAGACATTCGTGCTCCTCAAATAGAGACAGACTTGCGCAAGCTTGAAGCTTGCGTCACATTAATCGACAATAGAAACCAGGCGAATCCTGAAAACAGGTGTTCAGAGTACCGACTTCAGTCGGGCTTTTGCGATTGGGAAAGAACCCGACTAAAGTCGGTACTCTAAACACCTGTCAGCTACGACACCCACCAACTCCTGCGAACTAGTTTACGTGCTGCTCGTGGTTCTTGTTTCGTTCGAGCGCCGGCGCAGCTTTGCCATTCTCTCCATTGGCGCGCGCTTTCAGCTCTCGTAGACGATCTTTGACCCCACGATAAGAAACATTAATTCCGTAGACTTCAGTAAAGAGATCTATTGCCCGATCCACATCACCAACCTGCTCGAAGGCTGCGGCCAGTTCGTAACGCAAAGCCTGGCGCTCATCTTCCGAAGCTCCCGGTGAATTGAATCCCTTATTAAACCACTTTACGGCAAGCTGTGGCACGCCCTTCTGCATGAAACAATGTCCCAGGAGGTTGCAACATTGCAAATAGCGCGGCGTGCCATCGCCCGGATCGACCAGGCCAGCGGCGACCTGGAACTCTTCGAGAGCTTCTTCGAACAAGTCCATTTCCTTGTAAGCCAGTCCGAGATTGTAGTGTGTTTCGTAATCTCCATTACCGTTCGCATCGGTATCACTCTCTGCCGACACCCGATGCTCTTCGAATATCTCGGCCAGGCCCGCGTCAATTCCCTGAGTTCTCTGGGGCGCCGGCAGAGAGACCTGCGCAACGTGCTGCATCGGAACCGCGACCTCTGGAGTTGCAAAGGCGCCGGCCGTCGCGAATTCGAATTCCCCAAATTCTGCTTCCGCTTGGGTGGCAATGGCAGCGTCGATCGAGATGTCTGAATCGTCTGGCATGGCCGTAGGAACCTCACCCATGGTTGCGACTTGACCGCGCCGCCGTTCGATATCCGGGTGCGCTCCAAACTGCCGTTCCAACAAATCGAGAGTGTCGACCGCTATGTCCGCATAACCCTGCGCGATGTAAAAGTCCACGCTTTCGAGTTCCTGCGTGCGAGCGTCCTTCACTCGATCGTCACTACTCGGAGTTGCCATCGCCTCGTCAGAAGTGGACGCGAGCTCCTCGGCAACGACTGTTTCAAAACTAAAGCCCCTTTCAATTTCAAACTCATTGCCGGACTCGCTCTTGAGCTCGGCCATGTCTTCAACCGGACTCCATTCAAACTCGCTTTCGCCCACCGGGTTTGATGGCGGCGGGTCGAAAGCGTACACGTCATCAGTCTTGGAGGCCGTTGGCGCCTCCGACGACGCCGATGCTGACTCGATTACGGGTAAGATCTCTGCCGCGGCTTCCTCTTCAGCGCCGCCAAGTTCTCGCAGGCGTTCGACATGGTGCGCCTGCTCCGGAGCGAGCCGCGTTAACTGAGTTAGCGCATATCGCTCGTCTTTTACCAGGCCTGCCGCCTCGGCTGCTTCCGCCATTCGTTCCAGCGCGGCGTTCAATTTCTCCATGTCTCGCTGCCACCAATAGGCGCGGACCAACAAACGCAAAGCCTGCACATTGTCGGAATCACATGCGAGTAACTCGTCAATCAATTCGAGCAATTGATTGTCTTCCTGTTCTGCGAGCATCTGCTCGGCGATGCCGGTCATTACGCGCACTGCTTCATCAACCTGGTCCGTCTTTAGATACAGGCGCGCCACCTCAACGTATTGCAAGTACGCTGATGATTCTTTCGCGACCAGTATGGCGGTGGCTTGCTCAGCCTGTGATGGATCTTCGGCCTGAACGTGAGCCCTGGCGAGCATCGAAAGTAAGTCAAGGTCATCAGGATGGTCAGCCACAGCGTGTCCGATCAGCTCCGCAGCCTCATCGGCGGTTCCGCGCACGCTATGCGCGTCCAGCAATCCTCTGAGTACGACGTGATCGGCGGGACGACGTTCGAGGGCTTTCCCAAACACATCGAGCGCCTCGTCGAATGCGCCCCTTGCCAGGAGCTGATGACCCGCTTCAGCAAAAGCAGTTCCGGCCTCCGCCATCATTCCTTCTTTGAAGTAGCCTTCGGCCAGCTTGATGCGCAGCTCAGTGTTCTGAGAATCGAGATCCGCAATCTTGCGCAGGACCTCGAGACCGGCTTGGGTCGCGCCGGCCTTATTGTGAGCATCTGCTACGGCCAGGTAATGGGCGCGCGCTTCAACGACGAGATCCTGTTGGGCGTAGAGATCGGCGAGGTGGGTTGAGATTTCGGTATTGTGAGGTTGCAGGCGATCGATCTTCTTGAACATCGCGATCGCTTTGAGAGCAAAATCCTGCTCGCGATAATGCTCGGCGATACGGCGGAAACAGGCGATCGCGGCGGGCTGATTGCCGACGCGAGTGTAGAGATCGCCCAGCATGTTAAGCGTGGTGAAGTCGTCCGGATCGTCCTCGACAATCTTGCAGTATTCTTTGACGGCGGCCGGGATCTTTCCCAACTCGAGGCATCTCTCAGCCGCACGCAGAGTCTTTACCTTGTCAAACGCCATGTTCTCGAAACTCGTAGACTGGAAATGATTAAGGGCTAGGTCGGGTGCCTAACGCCACGGAGGAAACAAGAGCTTTAGCATGCTGAAAGCCGCTTCGGAGCTCAGCGGCCCTTCTACGCTAACACGCCAAATGGGCACTGTCAACGCCGTTGTTTAAGAATAAACAGCGGCCAACCAGGCAGTTCGGCCGTAATGCTTTAGATGACATCGGCAAAGTTCTTCCTGGTTCTCGCGAACCACCAGTATCCCAGAAGAAAACTGACTATAGCGAAGGCCGTGAAATATGCCAGACCGCGCCAATCGGGAAGGCTGCCATCCAGAATGATCCGGCGATAATTCCGGACCAGGGGCGTGAATGGATTGAGGTTTACGATGCCCCGATAACGTTCTGGCACCAGCGATTCCGGATAAATGATTGGGGTCAGGTACATCCACGCCATCAACAACAGCGTGATTCCCTGCACAATGTCGCGCACAAAGACGCCGAGCGAGGCTACGAGCCATGCCGCGCCAAAGGTCGCGAACAGTTGCGGGATAACGAGCAGCGGAAGAAAAACAATCGTCCCATGCAGTTCACCGCGAAAAAGAATCGCGGCCAGGATAAGGGCAACGGTTCCGAACATCTGGTTCGCCACCGCGGCGAGCGATAACGAGACCGGCAAAGTCTCGAGCGGAAATACGACACGCTTAACCAAATTTGAATGCACGACGATCGTATTGGCAGAAAGCTGTAGAGATTCCTGAAACGCGTTCCACGGCAACAATCCGCAGAAGAGATACAATGCGTAGTCCCATTGCGAACTGCCGGCGCCGAATCTGGCTTTGAAGATTCCCGCAAAGATGATCGTGAAGATGGCGATCATGACCACCGGAGTCAGCACCGCCCAGAAAAACCCCAGCACCGATCCGCGATAGCGCGCGGACAATTCACGTTTAGTAAGCGACAGGATTAGATCAAAACGTCCGGGGAGTTGCCACAGCGGCCGCCACACGGCACGTCGTGCTTTTTGCGCCGAAATCATCACAGACATTCTAGCAGGCTGATGAAAAACTAAGCATAGCCACAGAGACACGGAGACACAGAGAAAGATGAGAACAAAGAAGGTAAGCATTTGTTGGCATTTCCGATAGGTTCTGAATCCTTCCCATCTCTGTGACTCAGTGTCTCTGTGGCGATTTTGCTTTTTTCAGCACCCTGCTAGCGTAGTGTCTCGCAAATAACTGTACACGAGGAAGGACGTCGTGTTCGTTTCATGAAAGAAGACCACAGGAAATGCATTTCGTGTTTCTTCGTGTGACTTCCTGGATCGTCTTAATTCGGCGAGCAGACACGCTCCACGAAATCACGCGAAGCCACACCAAGATAAGTCGCACTCAGACGGCCGCACTCATTACTTGTCTGAACGCAGATAGAAATGTTTCCATCTCGTCTTGCTTGCCGATGGTTACGCGAATGTGGTTAGGCAGCGTCGGAAATGGCCGGCCGACCTGCACACTCCGCTCTTTCAATGCGTCGATCACCGGACGCGCCGGGCGCTTCACGTCGATCATCATAAAGTTTGCCTGTGAAGGAATGTGCCGGTAGCCCATAGCATCCAGTTCCGCGATCACAAACTTTTTGGTTGCGCTATTCAACCGGCGGCCGTTGCTTACGTGATCGCCGTCATTCAGACTGGCGTTGGCGGCTGCCAGCGCCATGATATTCACGCTATCCCAGGTCTGATGGGGACGCAGACGTTGGATCGTTTCCGGTTGGGCGATGCAATAGCCACAACGCAGCCCCGCCATTCCGTAAATCTTCGAGAAGGTGCGCGCCACGATCAGATTGGGATGATTCGCGATTATCGGTATCACGCTTTCATAGTCCGGACTGTCCGCATAGTGGAAGTACGCCTCGTCCACAAGAATCATCGTCCGGCGCGGAACTTTGTTAATGAACTCGCGGAGCTCATTCTTTGGAGTGATACTGGCGGTGGGATTGTTCGGGTTGCAGATGTAAATCAAACCTTCGACTGCCGCGGCCCCCATCTTTGAGAGGTCGTGACTGAAGCTTCCAGTCAGCGGGATCTTAATGACATCGGCGCGACTAACGAGTGCATGATTAAGAATCGCTTCGAAAGTTGGATCGGCGACGATCATTTTGCCGCGACCCGGCGTGAATGTCAGCGCGCCACCACGCGTCGGCTTGGACAACGGCACGGCACGATTGTCGGACGACATTGGGCCGGTGAACCCCGCCGCGCACATCTTCAGAATCTCGCCCGACCCGTCGCCCAGCACAATCTGATCGCGTTTGACGCCATTGACCTTCGCCAGTTGCTCGACCAAGGCATCTGCGTGTTCGTCGGGATAGCGCCAGGCGAGGCTGAACGCATCGGTCATTGCTTTAAGCGCCAGCGGCGACGGGCCATAAGGGTTCTCGTTTGAGTTCAAGCGAACCGCGCCTGAAACCAGTAGGGACTCAGCAGCACGCAGTGACGTGCCCGTTAGCGTGGCTCTCTGAGCGACTGCATAAGCTGCGCCCGCGCCAACCAGGTGCGCAAATCTGCGCCGAGAAATTGAGTTGCATCCTGTCATTGATTAAAACCTCCCGGAAGTAAATCGAGCGCGCTGCATTATCCGCTATGAATTCTACTAAGCCAAATATTTGGCCTGGTTCGGTTGGGAAGTTAGCACGACCAGACCTGGTTAAGCGGTTTTCTCAACCACTAAGATCGCCATGCGGCTTGGCCGCCTGATGTGCGGAAAGGCCTCTGGCTTTCCGGGCGAACTTCCTCTTATTTCCTTTTTTTCATATAACAATCGTCATCGGAAAGGCAGAGCCTTTCCGCACATCGGGCGGCAGAGCCTCCCGTACAAGTCTTTGAGGAATTGTGAAACCGCTTTCCAAATTCCGACGACCAACATCCTTCACCCGCAGACAGCGCCGGCCCAAGACGAATCGCCTCGACTATCGGTCTGTGATACGCTGACAAAAAACAATGCAGGATCGAAGCGCGACAACTCTGTTTCCGGAAATGTCTGAACTCGAAGACGCCGCCGCTGGTTCCACGACGGCGGCGCCACTGGCTGATCGCATGCGTCCGCGTACCCTGAGCGAGTTTGTCGGGCAGGAACATCTCGTGGGCCAGGGCCGAGTGCTGCGGCGCTTGATTGAAGGCGGCGGCACGTTGCCATCGCTGATCTTGTGGGGCCCGCCGGGAACCGGCAAAACCACGCTGGCGCGATTGTTAGCAGAGAAAACCGACGCCCGATTCGTGGCCCTGTCGGCGGTCTTTTCCGGCGTCAAGGATTTGCGGGCCGCGATTGCCGAAGCGCGCCTCGATCGGCAACGGCGCCGCCGGACGATTCTGTTCATTGACGAGATTCATCGCTTCAACAAAGGGCAGCAGGACGCGCTCCTGCCCGCCGTCGAAAACGGCACCGTCACCTTGATCGGCGCCACGACTGAGAATCCCTCGTTTGAAGTCACCAGCGCTTTGCTTTCCCGCAGCCGGGTGCTGGTGCTGAATCCGCT
>DATHHW010000117.1:0-15729 GCA_035317005.1 Pyrinomonadaceae bacterium
CGAAAGGTAGTCACCGCCCCAGTCGTAGTAGAAAACATTCCGTGACATCAGTGCGCCAGTCGGTCCGTCGTAGACTATACGCTCATAAGGAAGTCCAATGATTCGCCGATCGATATAGGCAGAGTCCGTCTTGTACGAGGTCGTCGTCAAGCGGAGCAGCGTCTGACCATCAGCACCACCATACTCGCGGACATGCGTCGGCAGCCCATAACCCTGATTGTATTCAAGCGTGTTGCGCCGACGATTGCCCGCTGAGTCGTAGACGTTCGTCTCCGTTACGCGTGGATTCGTTTGATAGTTGACTGAGGTGGTGTCCTGTACGTAGCTGGTGGTAGTCCACTTTTGTAACACTCCACCCGACCGGACTTCGCTCTGCGTCGGCAGTCCCTTCTGCCAGCCGGTGCCATAGAACTCTTTGTAGATCGTCCCATCCGGAGCGGTCATCTGGTGCGAACCATCGCCAGGCTCGCTGAAGTACGTCACCACCTCATTGGGCACGTCATTGATGCCATTCCAATTCTCGGCCCAGGCGCGGGTGTCCGTGATGCGCGGGCAATCATCGCTTCCAGCATAGTCATACGCCATATAAGACCGCTGCACGTTGTCGGACGAAGTGTAGCGGCGGACAACGTTGACCTGGCCCGCGCCAGTGTATTCAAAGTTGTAGCGTGAGCCGTCATCCACTCCCACCTGTGTGAGCACTGGGATACTTTCGCCGCCGTGCGTGCCTACGACTTCAACTCCGAAGCTGGCCTGCATCGCGAAAGTGCTCCAGCCAAAGCTGGCCCAGGTGTGCAAGGGTTGTCCACTCCAAGCTTGACTGATCGTACTCAGATTGGAATTGGAATCGTAATTAAGATTGATTACCCGGCCCAACGTATCAGTGATCGTGGTGATGTCGCCCTGGCCGTTATAATTGACATTGATCAGGTTGCCGTTGCGATCTTCAATCTGTGTGCAGTGCCATTCATTGTTGGCCTCGCCGAAGATCATTTGTGTGCCGTCAGTGGTGCGCAGAGAGAGGTTGCCGCCCGCAGTCAATTGAAGATAAGAAGAGTCCGCGGCCTCGTAGACATTCGACGTGCCAACCTGTCGTAACTCAACTCGATGGCCTGAGGAAGTAATCAACATGTAAACGTTCCGGCCCACCTGCGCGTCGAAGTGCAGGCCCTGAATAGTGGCAAAGCCCAACCTAAACCCCGGACTCGGTGAACCACGGTCTTCGTCAAAATAGACATACGGCCCGGAGCGCGTCCAGACCAGCGATGAGTAAGAAAGACCGAGGCCCAGATCCAAACCCGCACGACCCGGCAGAGACAAAAGCGTCAAGCCCCATTCACAATCGCGCGCCTCAAGTTGATTGCCGGTTTGATTGAAAGCGTCAACGCGAGCGGTCGCCAACGACGACACCGCGCTGGAAGGCGCGCCGCTGGCCGTCAACGTGGAAACGATACCGGAACACTCTATGCATCCATCAAAGGCATAGCGCACATTCTCACGGCCCATATGCAATGGGGAAGCCTGTTCGGTCCAGAAGTTCCAGCCATCTTCTTCGGGCTCGCGCATGAGAAATGTCCTGTATAAGTCGTAGACATATTCGTGATCAGAACGATTACGCGCCGCATATTCGGCCGATTCAAAAATGGTCATGCCCAGTTCGCGGATGGCGAACCGCATGGAGCCCTGTCCTTGGGCGTAAGCCGAACGCATGATGTCAGTCCAATACGAAGATTCGTCGCCGTTGGGAGGGCGCGCGAGTCCACGTTGGAGGAAGTTCTGCACAAACTGATCACTTGAGGATGACGAGATGCTAACCGTCGTCGTAGCAGATCCCTGCGCTCCCAGGTTGTCAGTTACTGTTAGTGTTACGTTGTAAGTTCCACCAGCGCTATAAGGATGAATCGGCGAGACCCCTGAGCC
Source organism: Pyrinomonadaceae bacterium (assembly GCA_035317005.1). Classification (GTDB taxonomy): domain Bacteria; phylum Acidobacteriota; class Blastocatellia; order Pyrinomonadales; family Pyrinomonadaceae; genus UBA11740. The sequence goes on from DATHHW010000117.1 coordinate 1,921, forward strand.
CGTGCCGCCATCGCCAAAGCTCCATGAATAACTCACAATCGTGCCGTCTGGGTCATAAGAAGTTCCACCATTGAAAGGGACGTTTTGTGAGATTGTGCCACTGTAAGTGCCGCCAGCGCTTGCTATCGGTAATTGGTTACCGCTTCCGCTGGCCCAACTTGCGCTGTAATTGCCAACCTGATCATTGGAGAGATCGGTTTGGCCGCTTCCGTCAACATACATTGTCCAAACCTGCGCCGATGGATCACAACAATCGCGGTCTCGGTCACTGCGAAACACTATCTTTGATCCATCGGGCGACCAGGATGGTGAATCATCATTCGCCAAGTCACTCGTCAGCCTTGTCTGGCCTGAGCCGTCAGCATTCATTGCGTAGACTTCTTTATTGATATGCAGCTTTGACCTATTCAGTACGTTTCCATCGTCATCTGTTTCCTGCCATGTTTCCAGAATGCTGTCACGAGTGCTTACAAAAGCAATCCGGCCACCATTAGGCGACCACACGGGCTGAGTGTCGTCAATTGTGGTAGCGCTGAACGTCAGCCGCTGTTGATTGCTCCCGTTACTGGTCATGACATAAACGCTGTCAAAACCTGCGTGATCGCGATCGCTGGCAAAGACGATCTTCGATCCATCTGGAGACCACGATGGTTCGCCGTCGTTCGATGAACCATCTGTTAGACACGTCAGATTTCCAACATCCAGACTCATATTCAATACGCAGACCTGGTAATTGACTCCGCTACGCATGCTCGGAAAAACAATCTTTGATCCGTCTGGCGACCATGACGCCATACTGTCGTCGTTTGCATCGGTTGTTAGGCGTGTGACGCCACTGCCGTCAGCGTTCATCACGTAAATATCCATGTATCCAGTGTCGGGCTTGTCTCGATCGCTTTGGAACAGAATTTTCGTGCCATTCGGCGACCAGCGCGGGTAGTCATCATTGGCTCCCGAATAGGTCAGCCGCGTTTGACCACTGCCGTCAGCATTCATCGCATAAATCTGCATCGAGCCGTCGCGGTTGCTGGCGAAAACAATCTTCGAACTGCCTGACTGCGGCATCAACGGGGCAAAGAAATCAAAGCTTTCGGTGTTCACGTCGTATGCCAATACGGACGCTTCGGCTTCAGTGCGCGTGACCGTGCGGTGTACCTCTGAAATAGAACTCGCCCGAGTATCAGAGTGAACAGTTGGATAGAGAAGAAAATCAAAGGCGGAATGGTTTGATAGACCTCGCATGGGATCGATCAGTCTTAGAAGTGTTGCGGGAGATGCACCGCTGTGTACCCCCGCCGGTAGCGAGCGAGTTGTGCGCGCTTGATGTGAACGCGCGGCCCCCACATAACCGTGCGCATCGGCGCTGGCGATTCGGACTCGCTCGCTACCGTCCCCCAAACTAACCGTACTGGCCTTCTTCTGCTTTGGCGGAAGGGGATCGCCGACTTTCCTTCCGTGTCGTGACTCAGGCGGCCTCCGCCGCGAGCGTATTGTCGATTCGATCCGTAGAGGCGCTCGCGGCGCTGCATGTCTGCGCTGACGCGCATCTTCAACGTTCGGAAGTCTCGCCGCCGGTGCCCCTCCTTGTGGCGGCACAGGTGGCACCCGCTTTCCCTTAGCCCTGCCGTTGCCGGACTGTCTGTTGCCAGCTTGCTGGAATTCCTGACTAGGACCCGATCCCTTGCCGTTAGACGATGGTGTGATCAATGTTAGGCTTGCGAAGACCAGGGCAAAGCAAACACAAAGACTCGTCCAGCGAATCAATCTCGCGGACAGACGGTGAGTACGTCTCATTGAAGGACTCCTTTAGGTTAAAGAAGGACAGGCGTTACGCCGCTTATGCTGAGCCAATGACGACGGCACCGACAACGCAATCGTCTTCTCTTAGACATCACCCAAAGCACGTTTGTTCAATTTCGCGGATGCGCAACCCCGTGGCCGACCATGAAGGTCGCCCGTTATTTCTTCTTCTCGTCCAAACGACAACTCATGCTCAACGCCGGCCCCGCAGCGACCCCACCATCGCTACTACTTAAATTCGTTATGGATCATCACAACCTCAGGCTTTCTTGAGTTCAACCTCAAGCAGTCGGCTAATTCTCGATGGCAACTCGCTGATCTGTTCTGGCTTTCTCAAGAAATCATTTACTCCAGCACCCCAGGCCTCCTTCTCGCAATCATTTCCTGAGAGCATGACGATGGGTGTGCGCCAGCGATGCCTTACTTTGCGGGCGCGTTGCACCAACTCCAGACCGCTCAGTCCCGGAAGATCATTGTCAACCACCAGCACATCATAATGATCGTTGCCAGTAAGCTTTTCGAGCGCGCTATAGCCGTCGGTGCAAAGTTCCACGCGCCATTCTTCAGAGGCAACGAGGTCATTCACCAGTTTGGCTGTTTGCTCATTGTCTTCAACGTGAAGGATTGAAATCTGCGAAGTGACGCGCTCCGGCTCCTGCTTTACGATCTTCCTTTTGATTTTCCTGGATTTGGAGAACAGGTGCCGTCTTCGGTGGCGCACCGCGGATCTCGTCTGGAGCAATTCCTTGTGACGGCTGTTTATCAAGGAGATCAGACTCTGATGATGCCTGAAACCAAGCAACCGGGCCGCTCGGGTTACCGACCCTCCGGCGTCTCTCAGCGCACGTTCGATCAGGGCCCCTTCACTTTTCAGTACCTCTTGTTTGAATGAGAAGCCTTCCCACGAACGTTTCTGCACTTCAGAATCTTCATGACGGTTGGCGTCTCCCAAAGCATCAATGACTTTGCCCGCACAAGAGATCAGGCGCTTGCCGGCTGACGGATCTTGAGAGTGCTGCAAGAGATCGGCTGCGGATTGGTAGATCGAGGCCAACTCAGGTGCAGATGTCTGCTCGCTTAACTCTTCGATGATGCTCAACTTGGCGCGGCCCGCGCCCTCCAGATCGCCGGCAGTCTCTGCAATCCTGATCGCATCTTCTAGTAAGACTTTCGAGCGTGCGTGATTGCCCAGTCGCGCCCGCACCGTTCCATAGGTCGTCAGCGCTTCGGCAAGTAGCGCCTGCTCGCCACCGCGTTCGAGCGTCTTCACTGCCGACCGCACCACGCGTTCCGCTTCTTGAGGGCGGCCTTCGGCCAGTAGCGCCCGCGCTCGGGTATCGTCGACCTGGGCCACAGATCCCTTGTCATCCAATGCGAGAAACAGGTGCCGTGCGCGGTCGAGATGGCCGTGTGCGTCAGTGTACCGGGCGATCGTGAGGAAAAGGTAACCTAGATTGTTCTCGACGCGCGCGAGGTAGCGATGATGACCAACTTGTTCAAAGTGAAAACTTGCGGCAGCGTATTCGATCAATGCTCGGTCTATGTAGTCATCACGGTTTTCTGCTTTGCCAAGCCTTCTGAACAAGACGGCCAAAAGGTTATGGTACGTTCCTTTGAGAGCATGGTCTTGGCTATGCTCCAATAGGGGCAAGCATTCATCAAAAATACGCAAAGCTTCGTTTAATCGCTGCGCTGCTATTTCCACCATGCCAGCACGAATCATGACGCATGCCTTCAGATCCGTATCTTCATCGTTCAGGCGGCTCATCGCGCCGGCTAGATGAACCCGCGCCTCATCAAGTCCCCCTTCCCGCCAATAACAGAGTGCGAGATCGGCATGTGCTTCGGCTACTCGCGCAGACTGTCCAAGCTCTTCGAATGCCTCAATACTTCTCGTTATTAGGTTCTTTGCTGTCTCTTGGCTACCCTCAGCCTGATGGGCACTGCCCAACCATCCAGCCAAGCCGCCAACCCGGAGTAAGACTTCTGCCGTTGCAGGTTGATCAAGTCCCTCCAACACTGGCGGCCCGGAACGCTCGGGCCAAAATTCGTTTAGGGCTTCTGATGCTTCTTCATACTCGCCGGCTTTTTCGAGTTGCTTGGCTAAGCGGCAACAAAGCTGGGCCCGCTCTACTCGTGTCAGACCTCGACTCTGCTCTTTAAGCGCTGCAAGTTGAGACGTTAAGTTCATGTGAGGTCTGCCTTTCTATCTGACTGATATAATCATTGCTGTCGACGTAGCGTGGGCCGCGTCAATGACTTTTCTAAAGGCTAGTCGCTTCTTCTAAACAATGCTCCGTCATGTGCCTCTAGCTGAGAGTCGTAACACCCATTCACCAAATAAGGAGAGAACTATGAAGAACCTGAAAAAACTAGGTGTCGCCGCAGTCTTAACACTTATGCTCAGTCTTTCCGTCTTCGCAGGGGAAATGTTGACGCCACCCTGTGCGCCTCCAGAACCTGGGGAAATGTTAACCCCACCGTGCGTTACTCAAGTGGCTTCCGACGACCCAACAACTTCTGGACAACTAGAAACTCCACCCGCCTCAAACGCGGTAGAGATGCTCACGGTTGCCGAGGCGATGAACGTGCTCCAAAGCATGCTCACGTTTTTCTAGCCGCTTCCTGATTCGCGCAACTTCTCAGTTGCCAATGAGGGTCTTGGCAACAGGCTCTTAGTGTGTTCACTCTCCTTGAGAGTCTCCGATGGCTGGAGCCTTACGAGGAAGGCCTCAGAGCCGCGTAGCATAAACCCTGACCTCGTTCAATGCAACCATGGTTCGGGATTGTCCGAAGTGGTTGATCCGCGACCGTTTAGCTTTCGTGGCAATCTGGCACGCAAGCTTAGATGAATGAGACAAGAGGGACTCAAACCTGTTAAGGAGGAGCGGTCTCCTGATTGTTTGCAGATTGTGGGACGGCTCCGATTAGTTGGTGGCTTACGAGGAGGGCACCCATACTCCGGTCCGGCATAGACCTGGCTCCATCTGGTTTGCGACGGAGCTTGCAATGTTGATGGCAAACACAGATAAAGCGCGTTGACAGAATAATAAAACTAGCGTATTAGTTGTCCGTGTTGGACAGTCCTCGGCGCTTTTTAACGATACCACGATTCAGAAACCGAACCCCGTCCAGACATCTAGGAAGCTCGACGCGTCCCTAACTCACTTAGGAGGTAACCTTAATGAAAAAACGAAGTGCAGTCGCTCTTACGTTTGCTTTGATCCTAGTTCTCGGGTCTGCTTTGACCCGTTCCGCTTCTCCTGCCAGCACCATAGAGACCTGTTCGTGCGGTGCCCCTGACGGAAGTTGCGACGCTAGCATAACCTGTCAGAAAGGATGCATAGAGCACTGCGCAAACAACGGAGATTGCTATGTTCAATGTTCAGGTTTCTATGAAATTCTCGGGACGGAAACCACCCTTCAAATGCAGAATGGAAAGTATCCTCAATTGATGGCTGAATTGGCACGTATTAGTGGGAAAGATTTAGCGTTTTGGCCCACAAAGCGGGAGACAATATTTAACGCAGACTACAAGAAGGCGGTTCTTTGGGATGTTCTTGAAATGCTATCCGAGCGTGGTACGGTACAAATTGCAGGTCAGAATTTTGAGAAACTCAAAAAGCTACGTCGGACCTTGTTATCTGGTGAACGAATTACGTTGTGTGTTAGAGGCACACCCGTGAACACATTCGTTAATGACATGGCTAGTCTCACGGGCTTACCCTTTCGCGTAGCCGCCGGGACACCCATGGCTAACGTAAATGTCAAACTGCAAAACGTCACACTAAATGAAATCCTTATTAAGGTGTCAGAGCAGACAGGCACGAAGATTATTGAAGAAGGCGCTCCGTGAGACGTTGGGTATTCTACTTTCGGGTCGTCACTCTTGAAGCACTAGTATTTAAGAACAATTTACTTCGTCGAGGGCCCCTTACTCCGATCGCACGATCCGCACACCTGTCTGCGCCGATATGCGGGACACTATCTCGCTCAATGTAACTTCCTGAAGTGCGATAGAAAGGAGTTGCTCAGCATCTCCGGACTCCACGCGGAAGGGTAAGCCACTTATGAAGGACAGCTTAGCCACGGCATCTCTGACGGGAATGCCTGTGAAATTGACTGACACCTTCTCACCCTTCAATGTCTTATGGCGAAGGTCCTCCAGCTTATCGAAACGCGTCCCATCGACCAAAACCGTACCGCGTTTGTTGAGGAACTTAAGCGCTTTCCATACTGGGTCGTTCTTGAGTTCGATACTGAATAGCTCGTCTTTCTTCCTTGGCATGAATTTGATGTTCCTACCTGTATGACTGGTCAGCGAGGCGGCGATTGTTTCACCATTTTTGCTGTCAATTTTTAGGGTCATGCGTGCGTACGACTTATCAGTTTCAATACTTCCGCAGGCCGCGTAGCACGAATCGTGAGAGGCGCAAAGAGCCGTACATCCATGCGGACATCTAACGCGAGGACTGCAACTGCCGTCCGCAGCTTTACACGTGCAGCTTCCTTGCCCCGGTACGTCAGAGGCGAACGCAATTAAGGAAAGCAACAAAGTGGCGATAGCAAGAGGAAGGTTCATTTGTTTTCTCCGTGCATAAGCTGCGCTAGACAAAGACGCTTGACTAGCCGGCGTTGATTGCCTATTTAGTAGGCTCCGGTTCACCTTTCAAAAACATGATTCTCAAATGAACGATATTTTGTTTAGCCTGCTCTCTCTTCTCAAGAGCTTCATTGAGATCAATTCCTGGGGGACCAAGGAGCATATCTAAGGCGTAACGACCGGTCTTATCCATGTAGTCTTTGAGTTGATGGTGAGTTGATTGTCCGAGCCAAAACCTATTCTCGTTTATTATCAGTAGATCTTGATTAATAAGCTTGTCGATCTCATCAAAATCTTTCTTATTCGAGCCAGATGTTTTATTAGCCCTATCTAACAAACCATCGAGGGTAACCTCATTTTTATCAATTTCTTCCCACACCTCACCAAGCTTTTGTACTCTTATTTTGTTTACTTCATCTGAAAAGCTCTCTTGGCGGGCCAGTTCTTGTTGTTGGATAACCCGGTTGTATTCTAAGTCCTTTTGCTGAGAGGTGTAGTAGTGCGTAAGCAATACGCCCATGAAACCGCCGACGACAACAACGAGCAAAGGGTGAGTTGAAATGGTGCGTAACGTTGAAGGCTTGGGTTTCTGATCTATTAGTGTACGAATTCTATGTCTGATGACCTCGTCCGTTATGACTGAGGAGGCGTTTGAATCAATCGGGTTGCCGTCGTCGACATCCGATCCTGTAACCTCCCTACTTAAGTTCTCTTCGAAGCTGGCTGCCTTCGGATTCTTTAAATCCGACCGCTGCTGTGCGGCAGGTCGCTTAGATTCCATAAGAGTGCTGTCCCTGTCTAAGTAGCGTTTGAGGCACAGTATACACTACGAAGTAAAGCCCTTTTGGTGCGCGCAACTATCCCGCTGAGGTCACTTGCTTTAGTCCTCCCAGTACGTTTGGCTGCATCTCCAATGCCACGCGTCGAACCCGATTCTCTCGCCACATGAATGATATATGGTGAATTAGCGTGAGAGATGATCTTCCATCTGAATTGCCATCAGCCTGAGCATTGGTAAAGCGCAATAACGGAAAGACCCTCACCTCTCGAAGCGCGGAATCCACCGGATTCGATCATGAATGCGTTCTAACAGTGGACCGAGTCCGGTCTCTCTTACGTTCGGGTGTGAGAAGGCGTATTAAGACTGGCGTCTCGCTTTGTCTAGGGTTCGATCTGCCTACGGAGTTCTCACAATGAAAAAGACTAAGCTCGTTCTCGCGCTGTTGGCGCTGAGTCTCGTTACCATCAGCCCAGCATGTCGGCAAGGATCTGGTACAAATCAATCAAGCGCTAATGGTCCATCATCATCTCCAGTTGCGGCATGGTCCCCTGCCCCTGACAGTTCACCAACTCTCGAGCAGCCGCGCTCGGGTGATCTTGACGCCGCGATTTCCAGTGGAGACGTTGCTTACGAAATGTCGGGAATAGACTCAACAAAAATGAAACTAACGGTGCGAAATAAATCAGAGCGAATTTGGGAGGTTAAGGTTGAAGCGGGCACCAAGCTCGATCCTGAAAGCAGCGACGTTCAACGCATGGTCGTCACGAAGGAGGTGCATGTCCACCTCGAACCACACGATCACGACACTGTTGAACTCGAGGCCAGTTGTCTGGACATCAGCAAAGCGGCGCCTTCGGCAACTGATGCTGCATGGCAGATTAAACGATCGACAACAATGCCATCACCGATGCGGAAACTGAAGAGGATCGACCGGCATTGATCCAGTTTTCTATTTGGCAAGCACGCGGGGCCACGCACGATCAGTGGGTTCATTTTTGGAGGGACAAGGGTCTTTCGAGTGACGAAGCGGAAGAGGCGATTGCCGAATATGAGCCGCGCGTGACAAGAGTAACAAGTCGATGCTCATCACTAGCTGGCATTTAGAATCCGGCGCGTTTGCGCGAAACCTAATGCGCCCGTTGAAGTCCCTTTTAATGGGTCTGACCACCACGAGTATTCAGCGAACTGCAACAACTCGGAACCCGAGGTCGTTGCGGCGGGCGTCAGGTGCGGCCCCGATGCGAAAGGCACTACGCGAGGCCGTGGCGTCGTAGTACCACGCACCGCCACGCAGCACCCGGCCCTGCTGTTCGCCGCCACTCAGCCATGCGCTCCCGTCGCTCGGCGCTCCGCCATAGGTCTTGTGATACCAATCCTGACACCACTCCCAAACGTTGCCATGCATGTCAGCGAGGCCCCAGGCATTCCCTTGCTTCTGTCCAGCACCGTGAGTTCTGTCTCCGGAGTTCTCCGAATACCACCCCATCTCACTCAAATTACCCGCATAGTCCCCTGTCGTTCCAGCGCGACAGGCATACTCCCATTCGGCCTCAGTGGGCAAGCGATACCTGAATCCATCGTCGCCTTCGTTCACTTTGTTGATGAAACTCTGCGCGTCTTCCCACGACACCTGCTCAACCGGACAGTTACCACCGCAGCCCTTGAAGTTCGATGGATTGTTGCCCATCACAGCTTGCCACTGCGCCTGCGTTACTTCGTACTTGCCCATGTAGAAGTCTCCGCTGATGGTCACGCGATGCACCGGCTTCTCATAAACCTCGCCGTTGGTCGAGCCCATCATGAAGCTGCCCGAAGGAACATAAACCAGTTCCATCCCAATCTGGTTCTTCACTACCGTGCCCGGCTTGGGTTCGGGCTTCGCTGGCGAAGGATTAGCGGGCGAATTATTAGCCGATGGTGAGGCGGTAGATGTGTTCTTGTCCGGGCTATCGGTAAAGACATAATCGATCCAGCCAACCGATTTCGCCCGCCGACCGTTACGAGTCGCTGGCGTGAAATGCTGTTGCATGGCATCCGACCAAGCCGCGTTTGCTAGAGCGGGGTGTCCATTGGTCGGTTCAGCTGCGATAACCTTGCCACTCTCATCCATTGTCACCCGGATTGTAGCCCTCATCTGTTTCAGCAGGGGATCATCTCGAACCAGCCATTGTTTCGCCGCAGGCGCCATCGGAAGCGTAACGGTTTTGAGGACGCCTCTGTTGATCAGGCTTGTGGCCGGAGTGTTTTTCTTAGGCGTCGGCGCGCTCTTTCTTGTCGACGGCGTTTTCTTCCGCGTCGGCGTGACCGCCGGTGTCGGTTTCTGGCATGGCGGATCGGGGCATTGCGCTATTACCTTGCCAGAATACAACGGCCGCGCAGGATTTATGAGCAACAAAGTAGAGACGGCCATCAGCACGATCGCTGTGACCAGGGCTCTTGAAGAAAGAGTTCTTCTTTTCATTCTCTACCTCTCACGCTTTTGCTGAAGTGAGAATCTCTGAGCTGAGATTGTTATACATTGGCAACCAATAATCTCAACCTCCGACTTTGCAGAGCCACCGACGGGCGTTTATTTCCCGAAGCCTGCCGGGAGTAGGAAGCTCAATCGTAAGAAATCATTTCGAGGGAAGGCGGCGACATTTGTAAGAGTAGCCCCGCCAGAGCGGAACCTGACAGACGACGAGCTCTTCGGATTGATCGTTACTTCCATGGCCAATTCAGTTCCGTTTGCGCCGCCTTCATGCCACGCTGTCAGTGTATACGTTCCGGGCGGCACGCCTCTGATTTCGAATGAACCGTCCGAATTTGTGACGGCGTAGAACGGATGCGTTAACACACCGATGTAGGCCTTCATCCACGGCTGCTGATTAGACTTCACAGGAATCAAGACTTCGTACTGGGCGAACCTGTGCTCGATGGGCGGCGCACCGTTTGGCTGTATCTGATTCCATTGGGGATTGTTCCTCGGCATAAAATGGATGTTGTGTTCCGTCGGATCACTATTTGTGATCTTCAGCTTCTGATTAACTTGAATACCGAGAACGTGCGGACTAAAACGGCACCCACTTTGGTCGAGAATTACTTCGTTAGTGGGCACGTCAAACTTGAGATCATTAAAATCCTTGCCGTCAGCCATAGTTCCCATACTGATATAAACGAACACGTTAGCCAGCTTGCCATTTTTGACCACGGTTTCTTCTGTTTCGAGGTTGGGATTCATTTGACCACACGCCGGATCAGCCGACGTGTCGATCAACGTGGTCTGTGCTAGTCCCGCATAAGTAATCGCCCCAGAGATGACACCTTCGTCGCCTGTTGGATTCAACACGACATGCAGGCCAGAGAAGCGCATATATGTGAAGGTACATTCGATCCTCTGAATGAATTTCACGGGCCGACCCTTCAGAATGTGCGGATTGAAATGGTCCTGCTTGGCATATGACCACGCCGCATCTACTAAGGCTGGATGTCCCTGCAAGGGCTGCCATGCGACGGCTTTACCATTCTCATCTACCGTGACGCGGATTCTAGCTTGCTCCCCGTCTTTTAGAGGGGTACCTTGAGCCTCCAAAAGTTTGGCCGCTGGCGGCATCGGGAGAGTAACGATCAGGATCCCGCTTGATTCCACTGGCCGAGCTCCCGCACTCGGTCTTACGGATGGTCCGCCCTTTTTTCTCGGCGGGCCTTTCTTTGGTGTCGGTGTGACCGCCGGTTTCTGGCATGGCGGATCGGGACACTGTGCTGCTACCTTGCTAGCAAGCCCCAGGAGTGAAGGATTTATCAGCAACAAAATTAAAGCGGCAATCAGCCCAATCGTTGCTGTGCGGACTCTGGAAGAGAGACTCTTTGTTTTCACAATTCACCTCTACGTCATGCCGAGTCATTGAACATTCTTGACACAGCGGAAGCCCATGATGCTGTAGTCATTTTCGCCTGGTGTCGGGTACCCTCTGCGAAAAGTTGTCGTCACCTGGTTGCTGTTGCTCTGGTAAGTTCCGCCTCGTATAACTTTCGTATCATCGGATATTTTCACCCTTGCCGGTAGAGTTCCGCCTGCGTATGGAGCCATCTTCGTCGCAGTCCACTCCCAAGCATTACCAGCCATATCGAAAGCGCCGTAGGGTGATTCGCCTTTGTAGGTGCCAACATCTACCAAGAACGTGGACGCGGAGTTCGCGTTGGCAAGCCCCTGCTTCCAATCATTGCCCCAGGGATAACGACGACCATCCGTGCCTCGTGCGGCAAACTCCCATTCCTCTTCAGTGGGGAGACGCTTGCCAGCCCACTTGGCAAACACGTTGGCCGCATCCCACGATACACCGGTCGCTGGTTGCCGCGCAGTGCCCTCCGGATAGCTACCGTTTGTCCACCCCTGCGGCGGAGGGCACTTCTGTTCATCAACGCATTTCTTATAGTCTTCGCGCGTGACTTCATACAAGTCTATGTAGAACGGCTTGACCGTCACCTTGTGCGCCGGTCGCTCGTACTCGTCACCGTCGTCGCGACCCATTACGAATTCGCCGCCAGGTACATACGCCATTCTCGCTGGCCTGCCATGCGAAGACCAAACGCTAACGACCACGATTCCAACTATCACAAGGAGAACCGCTGCACCCATCGCTATTCGCATCTGATTAGAAAGCGTACGAGGCGGAACGGGCAAGGTCGGTTCAGAAAGGTCAGGCCCCGGCTGCGGTATTGCCTGGGGTATGTACTTTGCGGGAATCGTTTTTGCTGGCGCTTCCGCCTGTTTACGCTGCACTTCGCCTTCTCTCAGGCCCGCTTGATGTTGTTTCTCAGCTTCTCTTCGCTGGCGCTCCTCATCTTTGAGGCGCTGCTCTTCGGCTACGGCAAGTTGGCCCTCCGCTTCGGCGCGTAACCGATTTTCTTCGACCCGTTTCTTGGCCTCTACATCGGCCATGCGGCGCGTCTCTGCATCTTTTCGTGCGCGGTCTTCTTCCGCGCGCCTTTTTGACTCTTCCCTCTCGCGACGTTCGATCTCCTCTTGTTCAAGACGCCGTCGCTCTTCTTCCCTCTGACGAGATTCTTCATCTCTCCGGCGGGTCTCTGCCTCCAATAATCGCCGCTCTTCTTCCGCGCGCGTTACCGCTTCTTGCTCGGCCCTGTGCCTCACCTCCTCACGCTCGCGGTGTCTCGCTTCAGCGCGACGATACTCCCCTTCGGCAGCGCCGCGCTCATCTTCTTCGGCAGCATTGCGCAAAGCTTTCCGCATCACGGCAGCGTTAGCCGGGCGTTGTTTGCGGCTGACGGCCATCGCCTGATGAATTACGGCACCGACATTCGCTGAAGCTTGCGTATTGAGCTTTTCAACAGGCGGCAGTGGATCAGGCTGGTCTTCTTCGACGGCGTGGAAGCGCGTGGGCGCATCGATCGGCGCCACACCCGTAAGCAGATGATAGAGAGTCGCGCCCAACGAATAGAGATCGCTGCGAGCGTCGGTGCCGTGTCCGTGAATCTGTTCAAGCGCTGCGTAGATGGGCGTGTAGCCCCGCACGCTCCGGCTCGTCGCTAGCGTCGGCATCTGACCCAGTGAGCCTTTGGCCAGACCGAAGTCAAGTAGAAAGACCTCGCCCTGCTTCGTGAGTTTCAAGTTCGACGGTTTAATATCGCGATGCAGAATCGGCGGCTCCTGTCCATGCAGGTATTCCAACACGCGGAGTAGATCGTCGGCCCAACGCAACACTTGTGACTGCGGGAACGGTCCACCACGCAGATCCAGTAGCTCCGCGAGGTCGTAACCGGGAATGAACTCCATCACGAGAAAGTCGCCTTCGTTCTCACTGAAGTAATCCATCACTTTCGGCAACGCTTGATGACGCAAGTTCGCCAGCAGCGCGGCCTCGCGCTCGAAGGCGTTCCGCGCTTCACCATCGCGCCGAGCAAAGGTCTCTTTTAGTGCTACGAGGCAGCTTACGCGTTGATCGACTGCTTCATAGACTGCGCCCATGCCGCCTTCACCGAGCTGGCGAACGACGCGATAGCGGTTTTGCAGGATGACGTTGGGGGAAAGCATGTCTCTTACTGCCCGGAGTTTCGGGAAGAGTGCGACAGTTATTTCCGAGTGTTCAATGAACCGGGTATGACCAATCAAGAGGCACGCATAATCGCGGTTCAAGCTATGGCGGCTATATTAGTTCAGTTCCGGCTACAAGGCTAGACAATGTTAATGACAATACGAGACCTCTTCTAAAGGAAAGGCTCGATCCGCGCGCTCACGCGTCTATGCTGAACCAAATCCTTGAATTGCTGGTGCATCTATCCAGTCGCGATTGCCTCAAACGACAGAACGATCCAACCTGAAACCGACTCCACCGTGGTTTGATTCCCTGGGAATCAGGTCACTTTTATTTTTGCATCTGCCTGCAACCGAAAATCTCGGACGTAATTTCCGGCGCTGTCCGCGCAAACCCTTTCGCGGCAGATTGGTTTTGACGAGATCGGCAGCAGGACAACTCGTCAGGCAAATCGGACGGTCATCCGATAATCGGACATTACGTAATTGGGCGGCACACCTGACATCAAAAAGCGATGTCATGCGCGCCTGCGGCCGTTGGCCTTTTCCCTTCTTACGTAATGGCGATTATCTGACGCCCGCGTTTACAGA
>DATHHW010000118.1:0-4314 GCA_035317005.1 Pyrinomonadaceae bacterium
GGCGCCGGTATTAACCTCGCGCAGCGGGTGATGGATTGCGGTGAGGCCGGTCACATTCTCCTTTCTCAACGAGCGGCTGACGATCTGGCTGAGTTCGGCACCTGGCAGAGCTACCTTCACCACATTGGAACATGCGAGGTAAAGCATGGCGCCAGGATCGAGCTCGTTAACTTCTACAACGATGAGGTCGGTAATCCGCAACTTCCAGCGCAATGTAAACAAGCGCTATCGGGTAAGAAGGCCAGAATCAGATCAAATACGTTATTCGCGGCGGTCGCGGTTGCCCTTCTTTTTGGCGGAGCCGTTGCCTTCCTTTATTGGAACCGGACTTATCACGTTTGGTTGCAATCCGGCCGCGTGCTGTTGGAAAAAAGCGTCGCCGTCCTGCCTTTTGAAAATCTTAGTGACGAGAAACAAAACGTGCATTTCACCGAGGGCGTGCATGACGAGATCCTGACCAATCTGGCCAAGGTCGCCGATTTGAAAGTGATCAGCCGCACTTCCGTAATGCAATACGCCAGCGACGCGAAAAGGAATCTGCGCGAAATAGCCGCTGCTCTTGGTGTGGCCCATATCGTGGAAGGCACGGTGCAACGTGAAGGCCAGCACGTCCGCATCAACGCCCAGCTGATTGACGCTCGCACCGATACCTACATCTGGTCGAAGACGTTCGATCGCGGTCTGGCGGATGTTTTCGCCATGCAAAGCGAGGTCGCGGAACAAATTGTCGGAGAACTCAGGGCCAAACTATCATCTCAAGAGAAAGCGGCCATCGAAGAACGGCCTACCGCCGACGAGGTTGCCTACGAGTTATACGTCCAAGCCAAAAATCTCAGCGCCATGACTGCGTTTAGTTCGCGGGAGAAAGAAAGTTTGTCCCTGGTAGTTGATCTCCTGCAACAAGCTATCGCGCGTGATCCTGCTTTCTTCCTCGCCTACTACGAGTTGGCCCACACCCATGACAAAGTTTACATTGTCGGAGTAGATCATACGCCTGCCCGGCTGGCATTGGCGGAGCATGCGGTCGAGACCCTCCGCCGTTTGCGACCGAACTCGGGAGAAACGCATCTGGCCAATGCTTACCATCTCTACTGTGCCTACCTCGATTATGATCGTGCGCGCGACGAGCTCGTTCTTGCACGCCATCTATTGCCGAATGACTCGTTTGTTTTCGAACTGAGTGGCTACATCGACCGCCGGCAAAGTCGCTGGGAAGATTCGGCCAGGAATTTTGAGCAGGGCCTCGACCTCGATCCGCGCAATGTCAACATCCTTCAGCAGCTTTACATTAATTACCATTACCTGCGTCGCTATGCCGATGGAAAAGCAGTGCTTGATCGTGTTTTGGCGATCGTCCCCGGCGACGTTGGCACGCGCGGCCAGCGCGGCTTGGTCGAACTGGACTGGCACGCCGATCCGAAACCTTTGCACGAAACGATTGCTACAGTTCTCACTCAGGAACCGGCTTCCATCGCGGAGCTCGCTGACTCGTGGCTTTATCTCACTCTTTCGGAACGTGATTTTGCTTCAGCTGAACTTGCTCTTAAGGCGATGGGGACAAGCCAATGCATTTTTGAGGACATCGAACTTCCAGCCGAGTGGTGTCAGGGTCTGGTCGCTCGCGCGAAAGGCGACTCCGATGCAGCTCATGCCGCTTTCCAGCAGGCTCGCACGGCGATGGAGAAGGTAACTCGGGATCAACCCGATTATGCCGCCGCCGTGTCTGTGCTGGGACTTCTTGATGCCGGATTGGGTCGCAACGAAGACGCGATTCGCGAAGGGACTCGCGCGGTCGAGCTTCTTCCGATCACCAAGGATTCAATCAATGGCGCTGCGCTGGTTGAGAACCTCGCAATCATCTACACTTGGACCGGCGAGACCGACCATGCGCTGGAAACGCTCTCCTATCTTGCCGGAATCCCCGCGACCCTGAGCTACGGTAATCTTAGCTTGCGCCCCGAATGGGATCCTTTGCGAAACGATCCCCGCTTCGCAAAGATCATTGCCTCGCTCGCGCCGAAGAACTAATCGCGACTAGCGCGATAGTTCGGTTACCGGTTAACGGTTATTAGTTATTAATTATCAGTATCCTTTGGCGACTGCTTCTCACGGTCGCAGGAGCGACCCATCAATGTCACTCAGTTTCGTGCAACCGCACAAGAGCATGGCTTCATCCAACTCACGCCGGAGAATTTCCAAAACGGCGGTCGCGCCTTGCTCGCCGCCAACACACAGGCCCCATAAAATTGGTCTACCGATCAGGACTGCCCGGGCGCCAAGCGCAATCGCTTTAAGGACATCGCTGCCGCGACGAATCCCACCATCGACATAGACCTCGCAAAGATCACCCACGGCATCGGCCACAGCTGGCAAAACTTCGCAGGTCGCAGGCGCAGTATCGAGTTGTCGCCCGCCATGATTCGAAACGACCACCGCTTTCGCGCCATGCTCCGCCGCACGGCGCGCATCGTCGCCGCGGCAGACACCTTTGACCACAATTGGCAATCGCGTGCATCCGCCCAACCAATTAAGATCTTCAAACTTGAGGTCGCTTTTGAAGTTTTCCCGCACATAAGCGGCCAGACCAGAGCCTGTCACCTTTGGAAAATTGCCTTTGCCCATCGGCGCCAGATTTTCCAGCGAAAGATCATCCGGCAGGCGAAAGCTGTTCCGCACATCGCGTTCCCGCGTCCCCAGACCTGGGGTGTCAACAGTCACGACGATTGCTTCTGCTCCGGCCGCTTCCGCTCGTCGCACCAGCTCCTCGGTGATGACGCGGTCCTTGTAGATGTAGAGCTGAAACCAACGCGGACTCGCCGCCTGCGGAAGAACCGACTCCATTGCGGTGTTCGAGAACGAACTGAGAATGAACAAGGTCCTCGCCGCCGTGGCCGCGTTTGCCGTCGCGATCTCGCCCGCCGCGCAGGCGAGTTTCTGAAACGCCGTTGGCGCAACCCCAATTGGCAGTGAGATCGGTTGACCCAAAACCGTGGTGCCAAGATCGCGCCTTCCAACTCCGGCAAGGACGTGATAGTAAAGCTTCAGCCGTTCCCAGCCCGCGCTGTTCTCGCGCAGCGTAATTTCATCCAATGCTCCACCCTCATAATAGTCCAAAACCCCCTTTGGCAATTTAGCGCGAGCCGCACGGTGATAGTCGTGAACACTGAGCAATGATGGTGAATCCACAGGTTACGTTAACCCATTTCCTGGCGGACGCTGAGCTTCGACCGCTGGCTCGCTACATTTTGTATTCTCCCGAAACCTGAACCGGGCGCGCCCTTCCGTAAAATCTAAAACTTAAAGCTTAAAATTTTTTTGTTTATGGAGTAAGACCCAATTGAATGAAGAATTTCTTGGCCGAACTGAAGCGGCGCAACGTTCACAAGGGTGCGATCGTCTATGCGGTAATCGCGTGGCTACTAATTCAGGTAGCATTCATTCCAGTGTTTGAAGTACCGAGTTGGGCGATCAAAACCTTGATTGTGTTAC
Organism: Pyrinomonadaceae bacterium; assembly: GCA_035317005.1. Taxonomy (GTDB): domain Bacteria; phylum Acidobacteriota; class Blastocatellia; order Pyrinomonadales; family Pyrinomonadaceae; genus UBA11740. The sequence continues at coordinate 3,490 of DATHHW010000118.1, forward strand.
TTGTCCTCGGGTTTGTCGCGGTGGTATCTATTTCGTGGGCCTTCGAAGCAACACCCGAAGGGATGAAACGTACCGAGGAGCTCTCGCCGAGTGAGGTCCTCCCCACCTGGAGTCGTAAGAAATTTGCCATCTTCATCATCACCACGGCGCTGCTCGCCGCCGGTCTACTGGTGTTCGACCTTCTACAAAGGAAACCACCGACGCTCCCGCCGGCTACGACAACGGACCATTAATCGCGAATCCCGACTAATTATCCGTTATCAGGTGTCCGTGGTCCGCCGCCGCTGTGCTTCTACCTCGCGGCGCTTTTCGCCTGTGCCACATATTGCCGCAACTGGGCGGGGTCGGCGCCTTTCACCGTGCCAACGAGTTCTCCTTTGCGGCCATAAATCTCCACCCGCGGAATAGTGCTAACATGATATTGTGTCGCGACCGGCGATGCCCAGTTGACGATGTCGATCTTGCGCACCGCGATCTCCGGATCGCTTTGAGCCAATTGCTGAATTGTTGGTTCCACTGCCTTGCACGGCCCGCACCAGTCCGCATAGAAGTCCACAATGGTCACGTTCCCAAGCGCGAGATGTTTGCTGATGTCGATTTGTTGGCCATGCGAGATCACTTCGATGCTCTGACCGCGATCGGCCACGAATTCAGCCTGCTCGACAAAGATCGCTGGAAATGTGCGTGTGCCACTCGGCTGCACTAGCACGAACCCGCCGTTTTCGAATGCCGCGACCTTCCCCTCCTGCGCCCCGTTAGTTCGCGTCATCAGCTTGGACGGGGATTCCCCCGGATCGAACTGGATGCGCTTGACGCTGTTCGCTG
>DATHHW010000119.1:0-15847 GCA_035317005.1 Pyrinomonadaceae bacterium
CGTCGCGCGTCGCGCTTTGCCCCCGGCTATCACCTTCGACGCTTTCAGCGTCGGACATCCAGAACGCAAACGATCTACTTCCCAAACCACCCAATCGGCTTGCCCGAAAGATCCACCCAGACACTTTTGACCTGCGTGTACAGTTCCAACGCGTGCTTGCCCATCTCGCGTCCATACCCGGACTGTTTGTAGCCACCAAACGGCGAAGCCGCATTCATCATGTTGAAGGTATTGATCCAGACAGTGCCCGCTTTGACGGCGCGCGCGAAGCGATGGGCCCGCGTGATGTCGCGCGTCCAGATGCCGGCCGACAAGCCGTACATCGTGTCGTTGGCCTGACGCAGCAGGTCGTCGTCGTCTTTGAAAGTGATCGCGCATGACACGGGTCCAAAGATTTCTTCCTGGGCCACCCGCATCGAATTGTCCACCTCGCTGAAGATTGTTGGCTGAAAGAAGTAGCCGTTCTGAAATGCGCCCTCGAGTGTCGGTTGCCCACCACCGGCGAACAACGTGGCGCCCTCTGCGCGCGCGATGGCGACGTAACTCTTGATCCTATTCAACTGCTCCATGGAAACCTGCGGCCCCATCAAGGTCGCTTTGTCCATCGGATCACCGACCTTGATCTTGTCGGCCTTCTCTTTGAATCGCGCGAGGAATTCTTCTTTGGCCGATTCTTCAATGAACACCCGCGAACCGGCAGTACACATCTGGCCCTGATTGAAAAAGATGCCCATCATCGCGCCATTAACTGCCTGATCCATGTCCGCGTCGGCGAAGATCACATTCGGCGCCTTGCCGCCAAGTTCCAGTGAGACCTTCGTCAGATTTTCCGCCGCGGCCTTCGCGATCATTTTGCCGACTTCACTCGAGCCAGTGAAGGCGATCTTATCGATGCCTGGATGCGAAGCGAGTGCCGCGCCCGCTGTCTCGCCGAAACCGGGAACGATGTTGACGACGCCCTCGGGAAAGCCGGCTTCCTGAATCAGCTTTGCCAGCTCGAGCGCTGTCACCGGCGTTTGTTCCGCGGGTTTCAAAACTATCGTGTTACCCGCCGCCAATGCCGGCGCGAGTTTCCACGCGGCCATCAACAGCGGAAAGTTCCAGGGAATGATCTGTCCACAAACGCCGACCGGTTCACGCAAAGTGTAATTGAACATCTGGCCGGGCACCGGAATCGTTTCGCCTTCTATCTTGGTCGACCAGCCGGCGAAGTATTCAAAATTCTCAACGACACCGGGTAGATCGACATAGGTCGCTTCGCGAATCGGCTTGCCGTTGTCCATCGTCTCCAACTCTGCCAGCTCGCCCGCGTGCGCTTCGATCAACTGCGATAGCTTGTAAATCATGCGCCCGCGTTCGCGCGCGCTGATCTTCGACCACTTGCCTTCGAGTGCTTTGCGCGCAGCAGCGACGGCTTTGTCGATGTCGGCCTTGTCGGCTTCCGCAACTTCGGCAAAGGTCTCGCCCGTCGCGGGATTCGGCGAAGCAAAAGTCTTGCCTGATTCAGCGTCAACAAACTGGCCATCGATGAAGAGTTGATAACGACGCGGCGTGGTTTGCACTGGTTGCGTTGATGACATCTGTGATTCCTCGGATTTCGATCTATTTGATTTAGATTCAGAATCTATCATCGAGTGATCGTGAAAGTCTAAGGAGGTGCACTTCTCCGTGCTGCCTCAGTGTCCTCTGTGTCTCTGTGGTGAATGATTCTCACGATAAACAAACCACAGAGGCACAGAGGACACGGAGATTTCACAGAGGGCTGGTCTATATTTCGACTTCGCGGTATGTTTACCCAATCATGACCAACAACCCGTGGCCTTTTCTAATCCTTGAAGACTGGCAAGACACGCTGGCGACGCTGCACATGTGGACGCAGGTCGTCGGTAAGATCCGTATGGCGACGACCCCTCTGATCAATCATTGGTGGAACGTCCCGCTCTATGTTTCGGCGCGCGGCCTGACAACTTCGCCCATGACTTACGAGGACCGCATCTTTGAGATCGAGTTCGATTTTATCGATCATAAACTGGTAATCGAGTGCAGTGACGGCGCGGTCAAGATTCTCGCGCTGCGCCCTGAACCCGTCGCCGAATTTTACGAGCGAGTGATGGCGGCACTCGAAGGCCTGGATATCAACGTCGAGATTTGGCCGATGCCGGTTGAGGTCCCGAACCCGATTCGCTTCGACGAGGATGAAACGCACGCGTCCTACGATGCCGAGTACGCGAATCGCTTCTGGCGCGCGCTGGTGAACATCGACGAGGTCTTCAAAGAATTCCGCGCCCGGTTCATCGGCAAAGTCAGCCCGGTGCATTTCTGGTGGGGCAGCTTCGATCACGCGGTCACGCGCTTTTCCGGCCGGCCCGCGCCGCCGCGTGAAGCCGCCGATAAGTGGACTCAGGAAGCGTACTCGCACGAAGTCATCAGTCACGGCTTCTGGCCCGGCGGCAACGGCGTGGAAGCCGCGTTCTATTCCTACACCGCCCCCGAACCCGCCGGCCTCCCTGAATCATCGATCGAACCCCGCGCCGCTTTCTACAGCAAAGACTTGAAAGAGTTCCTCCTGCCCTACGAAGCCGTGCGCAACTCCCCGTCACCGGAAACTGCTCTGATGGATTTTCTGCAGAGTACTTATGAAGCAGGGGCGGACCTGGCCAATTGGGATCGGAAAGCATTGGAACGCCAAGACGCGATGCGTTCAGTGACGGGCCAGTAGCCCGACCGTCAGGGAGCGCGCGTTTGCGGAGCGCGGACAACTCTTCAGCCTCGGTAGCGGGGCACTAGCCCGACCGTCAGGGAGGGCTCATCCTACTTCGGTTGCACAAAACCTGTTTCGAGTTATGCACACCTCGCTTTAAGTTCTATATAACTGGCCTTCGGTTCCGCACAACTCGCTTTCGGTAACGCCCAACCTGGCCTTGGTAAACGCGCAACGTTGCTTTAGTCGCGGCCAACTCTTTCTTAGTAACACGCAACTTTGCCTCGGTTGCGCGCAACTCTGCCTCGCTTGCGCCCACCTTTGGCTTAGGATTGCAATACCTAAGGCATGCATAGGCCCGACGAAACGGGCCTTCCTTAAACATTTCGCCGGTTTTCCTAAGAAAAACCGCCCTCGTGGTGCTAAAGGCGTTGGGTTTGGGCAATCAAGGCAGTAGCTCGACCGTCAGGGAGGGCGTCCTCATCACGCCAACGGCGTGAAATGTAATAGCCAGGGGCAACGCCCCTGGATTCCGATTACCAAAATTCAATTGAGCCCTGAAAGGGCGACATATTCCGCGCCTTCAGCGCTCCATCAAATCACGATACGCAACCAACGCAGGAAAGAGAATCAGAACGGGATATCATCGTCAGTCAGATCCCCGACTGCTTGTTGTTCCGAAAGAGTGCTGAGACCTCTCTCACGAAGCATGTCGTTCAGGGCTCTGTTCACGTCTCCTGACGCGGATAACTGCTGATTATTGACTATTCCATCTCGAAGTTTTTCCAAGTATTGTTCCGGCAGTGTCTCGATTCTTCGCAGAAGATTAAGTTTTTGAAGCCCCGACACGATATTGTGGGCTAAAAGAATTTGGTCTACTAACGACTCTGCAAGTCGAGGTTTTGTCTTCGGATGATTTGCTAATATCTGAAACACTCCATCGGCAACTTGTCGCACGGTCTTCCCCGCGCCCATCAAACCTTGATATTTTGCGATGAAACCGTAAGGGTTGATTCCGCGCATAATCGGTATGACCAAAACGTCGCGTCCAATCGCTACTCCGGTTTCTTGATCAGTCCAGTTGCTTTCTCGAAATCCCGGCGTGAGAATAGCGGCTAACGCTTCCATTGAAAAGAGGCCTTTTTCGATCTCTTCTTGCCATTCTTTTGTGGGCTCAATGTCGTTATGTGCCACAAACGCTGTTATTCCAAAGTCGAGAAGTGCTATTTGCAACTTAGCGGCCGTTTCCTTGAATGGTGACAAGTGGCTGATGAACAACCGGAAATACCCTGGAACCCAGAACTTACTCTGCCGCAATTCAATACCGCGTGAGTTCTGGAAACTGTGTTCTATCCCAAGTTCGTCGGCAAGTTCGAAAAGAGTGGATTCGGCCGCGTCTGAAAGTAATTCTTTAACGTAGAGCCATTTGCTATTTGTGGAACTGGTCTTCTTTTTTGTATCAACGCCAAACGCTTTGAGATAGACATCGATGTCCGAATAGGTCATCCGAGTCTGTAGTTCGCGGCCGATTCGGTCGAGTAGATTGAGGCGGTCGATGGCTCTCATTTGAGAAGTCGCATTCGTTAAGAACTAACCATCACTTCAAAAGCCCGTCGTCCCCGCCAACAACTGCCTCAGCACATAAGGCAGAATCCCGCCGTGCAAGTAGTAATCAATCTCAATCGGCGTGTCGATGCGTAGGGTGACCGGGACATGCTCGATTGAACCATCAGCGCGATTGATCGTGAGGGTGACGTCTTGTCGTGGTGCGACTTCTCCACTTTCCAATCCGGTGATGTCGAAAGTTTCCGTGCCGTCAAGATTCAATGAAGCCGCGTTCGTGCCCTCTTTGAACTGACAAGGCAGCACGCCCATGCCGACGAGGTTGCTGCGGTGGATGCGTTCGAAGCTTTGGGCGACGACGGCTTTGACGCCAAGCAGACGGGTTCCTTTCGCGGCCCAGTCGCGTGATGAACCGGTGCCGTATTCCTGACCGGCCATCACGACCAGCGGCGTGCCTTCCTCCTGATACTTCATGGCCGCGTCATAGATGCTCATGCGCTGCCCGTCGGGTTGGTGAATCGTGACGCCGCCTTCCGTTCCCGGCACCATCAGGTTTTTGATGCGCACGTTCGCGAACGTGCCGCGCATCATCACCTGGTGATTGCCGCGACGCGAGCCGTAGCTGTTGAAGTCAGCAGCGCTAACGCCACGCGCTTGTAGATAAACGCCGGCAGGCGAGGTGGCTTTGATGGCTCCGGCGGGGCTGATGTGGTCCGTAGTCACTGAGTCGCCAAAGATCGCCAGCGGCAACGCGTTGAAGAGGTCTTCCATCTTGCCGACCTCGGCGCCAAAGCCTTCGAAAAACGGCGGCTCCTGAATGTAGGTAGATTCCCAATCCCATTTGTAAGTCAGACCGGTGCTGGTAGGGATTTCGTTCCACATCGGATTCTGTTCGACGAAATTGCTGTACAGCTTCCGATAGGTTTCCGGATCGAGGGCGGCGCTCATCAAGCCGCCGACCTCTTCAATCGTCGGCCAGACATCGCGCAGGAAAACATCCTCGCCATCGGGACTCTGTCCCAAAGGTTCGGTTGAGAGATCGCGATCGACTCGGCCGGCGAGGGCGAAGGCGACGACCAGCGGCGGACTCATTAAGAAGTTCGCTTTGATGCTCTGGTGCACGCGCGCTTCGAAATTTCGATTGCCGGAGAGGACGCTCGCCGCGATCAGATCGTGCTCACCCACAATGTCTTCAATACTCGGATCGAGCGGGCCTGAGTTCCCAATGCAAGTTGTGCATCCGTACCCGACAAGATTAAAGCCCAGTTGGTTTAGATAAGGTTGCAAGCCGGTCTTATCGAGGTACTCCGTCACCACGCGCGATCCGGGAGCCAGCGAAGTCTTGACCGTCGGCCGCACCTTCAATCCGCGCTCAACTGCCTTCTTGGCGAGCAAGCCCGCCGCCAGCATCACGCTCGGGTTCGAGGTGTTGGTGCAGGAGGTGATCGCCGCGATCAGCACATCGCCGTGTCCGAGATCGACGTGAGCTTTAGGAAACTCCTCCGGCAAAACCTCGACGACGCGATCGGGCGTGGGACGATTATTCATCATCTCGGTCTCGCTCCAGACGCTCGTGTCTTTGTCAGTGACGTGATCCGAAACAGGAGCGGGAACACCGGCCGAGTGCTGTTCGCCGCCGCCGGCAATCATCGCCAGACCGTGTTCGCTGGCGCCGATATCGGCGGAATAGCGAACGGCGATTTCTTCGCTCGTCTTGCCATAGCCGCCATCAGCCACCGGCTTCGCGAGCAAGTTGAGAAATTGCTTTTTCAAGTCAGGCAAAGCAATCCGATCCTGTGGCCGCTTGGGACCGGCAACGCTCGGAACAATGGTGGCCAGATCGAGTTCGAGCACAGTGCTGTAGTCGCATTCCCCTTTGCGCGGAATGCCGAACATGCCCTGGGCCTTGAAATAATTTCGGACCGCATCGATGTGTTCGTCAGTCCGGCCGGTTGCTTTCAGATACACACAAGTTTCTTCGTCGGGGGGAAAGTAACCCATGGTGGCGCCGTATTCAGGAGACATGTTAGCGATCGTCGCGCGATCGGTTACTGACAAAGACGTGGCGCCTTCACCGTGGAACTCGACAAACTTGCCGACGACTTTGGCTTTGCGCAACATCGCGGTAACCGCGAGGACGAGGTCCGTCGCAGTCACGCCTTCGTTCAGCTTGCCATTTAGGTGCACACCAACCACATCAGGAGTAAGGAAATAAACCGGCTGGCCCAACATCGCGGCTTCGGCTTCGATTCCGCCAACGCCCCAGCCGACAATCCCCAGTCCATTGATCATCGTCGTGTGCGAATCAGTCCCCACCAAACTGTCTGGATAATACAGGCCGTGTTTTTCCCAAACGCATTTGCCGAGGAATTCAAGATTGACCTGATGGCAGATGCCTATGCCCGGCGGGATCACACCAAAGCCATCGAACGCCTGCATGCCCCACTTCAAAAACTGGTAACGAGAGTTGTTGCGGCGGAACTCCATCTCCATGTTCTTGGTGAACGCGTCGCCGGTACTGGCGAAATCAACCTGGACCGAATGATCGATGACGAGATCGACCGGCACGAGGGGTTCGATCACGCCGGGGTTCTTGTTCAGACGCACTACGGCTGAACGCATCGCAGCTAGATCAACCAGCAAGGGCACGCCGGTAAAGTCCTGCAGCAGGACGCGCGCGACGACGAACGGCACCTCCTCGGTGCGTTCACCGTTCGGTTGCCAGTTCGCAACAGCGCGCACGTCGTCCTCGGTGATTTTCTCGCCGTCAAAATTGCGCAGGACCGATTCCAAAACGATCCGGATGCTGACCGGCAGTCGCGAGATTGGCCCGACGCCTTCTTTCTCGAGTTGTGGCAGCGAGTAAAACTCGCCGGTCGTTCCTGGGGTTGGGGCAAAAGATTGAAGTGAATTAAAGAGGTTATGTGGCATAGTCGTTCAAGCCCGCGTCCTGCGATCGAGTGCGCGTAAGAATGCGACGGGAAGCGGGACGCTTCTTCTGAAGAACAATTGGTGTTCTGGGCTGATCAAATACCAGTGTAAGAGTCTGCTCTTGTGATCGTCAAGCGCATGACCCAAGCGCGCAGCGGCCCAATTGGTTTTCGTGCTTTCCTTTGGCTTGGACAGAGCGATCCACGAAATCACACGAAAATGGCACGAACAAAAAAACAAAGCTTCGTGTGTTTTCGTGGACTGTTTTACGAGAGCATGGTTCGGTGAGTTCATGCCAGGGAACAAAGGCGCAAAGACAAATCCGACTTACTCTGATCGTTGCTGGCACTTCTTCTCATCTGTTATAGTCAGGCTTCAGAAAACCTTCCCCTGCTGATTTTGCATACGATCTTATTGCGCAGATCCAATCGCCTGGATCGCAGTTGTTACCAAGGAGCCTGGTCATGCCAAAGAAAACACCGGAATCATTTTCTTACCTCGCCAACGATCCCGAGTTCGTTCCCGATCCGGAAATCGAAGAGTTCATGGAAGAGGAGATCGCTCACGCGCCGAAAGACCCGGAGTTATTGGCTCAACGTCTGCACAACAACACCGCAGCCTCGCCGAGCGACGCCGGCGGCGACGTCGACGCAGCCTGGGAAGATGTAAATGAGAGCGGTTCAGAGACATTCGCGGGCGATAGCCCCACGCCGGATCAATCCATGGTGGAAGAGAATGCAAAAGCGATGGGCGTAAGTTTAGAAGACAATGAAGAGCTGGATTTTCTTGGTAAGCTCGAGCGCCGCGATCGCGATCGATACGAACTGGAAGAGCAATCGAAGGCCTCCGACGATACGATTTAGGGAGCGCCCGCATCCCTGCGGGCGGTTCGCATGCATCCTGCATGCGCGTTTCAATCCTTTCGAAACGACGCACTACTAAAAGGCCAATCCTCCGCTCTCTCACACAACCGCGCCTTGACTGGATTGTTTTCGATATAGGCCAACACCTTGGCGAAATGCCTCCCATTCCGAAGGTAGCGATCAAAGTATTCCTTTTGCCAGAACCGCCCCTTACGACCAAGCATCTTGTTAGCCTCGTTTGATGTGTAAGACTTCAGTGAATGCATAATCTCCGCGAGGTCGTGGCCAGCCGACGGCGTGCACAACAGATGAACGTGGTTCGGCATTATCACCCAAGCCGTGAGACGGTATTTCGTTTGATCGTGAAAGAGCAACGCGTTCTGAACCATGTTTGCTATCTCCGACTCCTTCAGGTAGCAATTGCCGTGTCCTTGATCGAGATAAGCTTCTACTCGACGGCGCATGGTAGCTTCGACCTCGCCAGGCTTCTCGTGCTTAAGCTCTTCTTTCCAGCGAAGAAGTACTGGCGCGGGCAATGCATCATGTAATCTGAAGGTTATGAACTGTGCTAATTCGCCGCCGTCGAAATGCGGGAGGTAACCGCGACTGTGCCAACCTAATTGAGATTGTGGGAGGTTCCTCTTCATGATCTTAACAACGCACGCAGGGATGCGTGCGAACCGCCTGCAAGACGCAGGCGCTCCTACGGAAAACTCGATCGCGGCTGCAGCGTCACACTCTTAATCACGACTTTATCTGAAGGCCTGGAAGTTCCCTGCTCTGTCGGCGCGTGCATGATGACCTCAGCGTTGTTGATGCCATCGATCACGCGTCCAAAGACCGTATATTTCTTATCGAACGCCGGCTGCTTTTTCAGCGTGATGAACCACTGACAGTTCGCGCCGTTGATGTCCTGCGTTCGAGCAGCGCCGAGCGTGCCCCGTTCGTAAGAGATGTCGCTGAACTCAGCGGGCACGTTTGGATAAGGCGAGTTGCCCATGCCGTACGTGGCGACGTTGCCCCCCTTTGTGTTCGGATCGCCCCCCTGGATAATGCCCAGGCTCGCATCGACGCGATGAACCGCCGTGCCGTCATAGAAATGCTCGTTGATTAGCTTCTTAAAACGCTCGACCATCTTCGGAGCGACGTTTGGATACAACTCAATCACGATCCGGCCAAAGTCCGCCGTTTCGATCACGGCCACCTCTGCATCGGCCTGGGGCTTCACGCCGGTCTTGGCGTTTGATTCCTTCGCCGCATTAGCGTTGGAATCCTTGCCATTAGTATTGGCGTTCTTGTCATTACAGGCGGTGAAAGAAAGAGTTAAGAATGTCAGCAAGATTAAGGCTTTGATAAAGGGTCTTTTCACTAGTTCTCCTCCTAAGAAATACTCTGCAGCTCTTTGTCTTTGCGCCTTGGCGCCTTGGCGCGTTTCACCCGGTCTGTACCGAGTGTGAAACTGTCTCACGCAAAGGCGCTAAGGCGCAAAGTCAAAACAACTTCTTACTATCAAGCATGATCGTTACCGGGCCATCATTGACCAGTTCAATCTGCATCATCGCGCGGAAGCTGCCCGTGGCAACTTCGCTAATCATCGTGCGGGTTTGTCTAACAAAGAAATCGTATAAAGGCTCGGCGACTTCCGGGGCGGCGGCGTCGATCCAGGAAGGTCGCAATCCACGGCGCACATCCCCGTACAAAGTAAACTGCGAAACAACCAGCGCGCCGCCGTTCACATCTTGGAGTGAAAGATTCATCTTGCCATCATCATCATCGAAGATGCGCAGCGCAGTAATCCTCTCGGCAAGATAAGCCGCGTCAAGTTTCGTATCATCGCGCGCAATGCCCAAGAGAACGACGAGACCGTTGCCGATCTCGCCGACTAATTCATCGTTGACTGTGACCTTTGCGCGGGTGACGCGCTGAACTACGGCTCGCATTTAGTTTCGCGTCTAGCGGTGGCTTAACGACGAATGAAATTGTAGATGATAATTCCGTTAACTTTGACCGGCACCCCGGACAAGAACGTTGGTGTAAATATCGAATGCCGCGCGGCATCCTCAGCAGCAACCACCAACGCCAGATGAATGTTCCCAGGGTTTATTGCCTTAGCTGAGATCACCTTCCCAGTTTCATCGATTAAGACCCGCACTCGAACCATGCCGGACGCAAGCTCGCTTCTCGCCATTATCGGATAGGACGGCTGTACGAGCTTTACAGCTCTTCCATTTAGAACACCCCCGTCGACAACCCCCGTTTGCGCCCCAAGTTCTGCCAATCGCTTTTGTACCCGCGCAGCCTCATCGTTTCTTTTTTGAGCAAACAGAATGATGAGATAGCTTTCCAATACCTGGCGCAGTTCTGGATCGTCCTTTTTGCCAGTTTTCTCTTTGATGTGAATTACCTGCAGGTAGAACGGCTCAGCCTCGGAGTACTCACCGCGCAAGCGATGGATTTCACCAAGATCAAAAGCTGTTTGCGCAAGGTCAGGATGCTCGGGGCCTAAAGTCTTTTGTCTGATCGCCAAAGAACGAGCAAGTAGTTCCTCGGATTTTCGGTCTTCGTGCGCCTCAAAAGCTACGTGAGCAAGTCTGTCAAGTATCCTGGCAACTCTCAAATCTTCTGCGCCGAAATTGTTCTCTCCAATCTTAATGGCGCGTTCAAAAACCGAGCGAGCCTCATTTAACTTGAGTTTGGCCTTGTACAGTTCACCAAGATTAGTTAGCAAGGATATGAGGTCCGGATGATTGGGACCGAGTGCAGTTTCACCTAACGCGAGTGCGCGTTTGGCCAAGGGTAGTGCTTCGTCATATTTCCGATCATCGAAGAGTTTGATGACCTTCGAATTCAGCTCGCGAGACTCAATCAGCTGGGGCGTCTCGTTTGGCTGAGGAGTTTGGGCAAGTGATATCGCGGATAAGGTTGACGAAATCAGCAAAGACCGCACAAGCACCTTGAAACCAAAAACCTTCATTGATTCATCTCCTTGGCGGCTTACTCGGACGTATCTCAACACGACTCGGCAGCGCGCGATCGTCATGATGGAGGAGATCAGTAACCACGCGCGCGATGTCCTGTGGTGTCAGTTGCCAGCTCTTCTCGTCGCTGGCTGTGTCGCCGCCGAACTCTGTGTTAACTGAACCGGGCATAATGTAACTGACTTTGATGTTGTCGTGCCGGACTTCCTGCATTAACGCTTCACTGAAACCATTCAGGCCAAACTTCGAAGCGTTGTAAGCGGCCATGCGCGGATGCGGATTCGCGCCGGCGAGTGAGGAGATGTTGATGATATAGCCGCCGCCGCGTCGTCTCATTTCCGGTATCGCTTCGTGGCAGCAATAGAACACGCCAAAGAGATTTGTTTCCAGCACGGCCCGAAAATCTTGCGGCGAAGTTTCTTCGACCGCTTCGAATTTACCGATGCCGGCGTTGTTGACGAGAATATCGAGACCGCCTAGTTCCTTAACCGTGTAAGCGACCAATGCCTTCACTTGATCATAGTCGCGGACGTCGCAAACGAAACCAATCGTGTTCAAGCCAAGTTCGCCGATGGCTTTGTCGATTTCATCTTGTTTTCGGGCGGCGATGCAAACAGAGAGGCCCTCATGAATTAGAGCTTCGGCGATGGCGCGGCCGATGCCCTTCGTGGCGCCGGTGACGATTGCGGTTTTGTCTTTGAAATCCACTTGAGTGCGGCAGTTTCGCGTCCTGATGCGCGGGCGGCTTCGCCGCCTGATGTGCGGAAAGGCTCCGCCTTTCCGTGAATGTCTCATTTCTACTTAACTCGTTCCTTCGAGGCTGCGCCTCGAAGGAACGAGAGAAAATCAAAAGGTAGCCGTGTCGGTAAGGCGGAGCCTTACCGCACATCAGGCGGCAAAGCCGCGCACGTCACTTCAGCTTCTCGCGCAGACGTTCATTCACAACCTTCGGATTGGCCTTCCCTTTCGATGCCTTCATCACTTGCCCGACGAAGAACCCAAACAGTGCTTCCTTGCCGGTACGATACTGCTCCAGTTGATTCGGGCTGGCGGCGATCACTTCGTCGATGACGAGATCGATTTCGCCGGTGTCGCTCACCTGGACCAGACCGCGTTCCGCAACGACCGTGGCGGCGGATTTACCGGTGGCGAACATCTCCACCAGGACGTCCTTGCCCTGTTTGCCGCTGATCTTGTCTTCGTCGATCATGCGCACTAGCGCCCCGAGTTCCGCTGCCGGGATTGGCGACTTGTCAGCCGTGATACCCGCGTTCTCTAATTCACGCGCCAACTCTGAACGGATCCAGTTCGCCGCTGCGCGCGCGTTGCCACTGGCCTCGACCGCGCCTTCGTAATAGTCGGCCAGCGAGCGTTCAGCGGTCAGTTGGGCGGCGTCGGTGAACGACAAGCTGTAAGACTCGGCGAAACGTTTGGCCCGCGGGCCGGGCAGTTCAGGCAAACTTGCGCGCACCTGATCGATGAAATCATCAGTCACAACCAGCGGCGGCAGATCCGGCTCCGGAAAGTAACGATAGTCGTGCGCCTCTTCCTTCGAACGCATGGCTCTTGTCTCGGCCAGTTTTTCATCCCAAAGACGCGTCTCCTGGACCAGACGCCCGCCCGATTCCAGGGTCTTGATGTGCCGCTCGACTTCAAATTCGATCGCGCGTTGCATGAATCGAACTGAATTCAAGTTTTTCAACTCGACCTTGGTACCAAACGTCGTGTCGCCGATGCGGCGCACCGACACGTTCGCTTCGCAGCGCAGGTTTCCTTTTTCCATGTCAGCTTCGGACGCGCCCACCCACAGCAGCGCGCGGCGCACGTGATTGACGTAATCGTAGGCTTGCCAGGAAGTGCGGAAGTCGGGCTCAGTAACGATCTCGGCCAGGGGCGTGCCCGCGCGATTGAGATCGACGTAAGAGTAGCGATCGACCTCCGGCAAGCCTTCGTGTACATTTTTGCCCGCGTCTTCTTCCAAGTGCAGGCGCGTGACGTTTACAGTCATCGGGCGCCAGTCATGCGCGTGACCGGCTTCGTCGCGATCGGCTGTCATGATTTCCAGGACGCCTCTGGCTGAGAATGGCTGATCGTATTGCGAGATTTGATAACCCTTCGGCAGGTCGGGATAAAAATAGTTCTTACGCGAGAAGATCGAACGGTGGTTGATGTTAAGTCCCAGCGCGAGCGCGGCCCGCGCGCCTAATTCGACTGCGCGCCAGTTGAGCACGGGCAGCGCGCCAGGCAGCCCGAGACATACTGGACAGGTATTCGAGTTCGGCTCGTCGCCAAAGCGAGTCGAGCACCCGCAAAAGATTTTCGACTCGGTATTCAGTTGCGCATGAATTTCGAGGCCGATGATTGTTTCCCAGTTAGTCATCATTTCAGGTTTCAAATCTCAGGTTGCCAACCAAAGAAAGGTGTCAGAAGCCCGACCGTCAGGGAGGGCCCGGTTGGCCGCAAAGCCCTCCCTGACGGTCGGGCTTCTGACCCCCGGCGAAGCTAAGGCGCCAGCCAAACCTGCGGCACCTTCGCGATGCGTGCCTCATTCTCGAGTTCGCGCCAGAGCGCTTCCAGTCCGGCTCGTCTTTGCAACAGATCGTTCAGTCTGATACTCGAGTCGTAAGAATTGTCGTTGTAGACAAACGGCAGGATCGGAAATGATGATCCAATCCTGGTTCGTGGAAAGCCAGAGCCACGAGAGGGCCGCGACGGTGTCAGCGCTACGGCACCCAAATTAGTCAGACCCGGCGCCACCGTCGGCATCGCCTGCGTGCCAAGACGTCCGGCGCCCGGCTGAGTCATCGTCGATCTTCCACCGAACGGCCCAAAAGGAACGGCGCCCGTAACAAAACCTTGCGTGATGAACGGAACCTGCCGAACCTGACCGAACCGCGCGCGCAGATAGTTAATCTCGGCGTCGACAGTCACGATTTCATTTCGCAACGCCGCGGCCCGGCCGCGCCAGTAGGCTTGATCGTTCGCTTCGGCGGCGGCGCGCCGGCGCACCAGGTCCAGGGTCGATTCTTCTTCCAGCGCTTGCCGGCGGCGTGTCTCTGCAATCGAAGGCAGTCCCAATTCGATCCGGCGCTGCTCATAGTTTTGCTCGCTCTCAATTCGTCTTTGCCGGATGGGCTCGAGATCAAGGTTCGTCAGAGTGTGTTGCGCACGACGAGTTAACGCCGGAGCCGAAACCACCACGTTCCGTTCCGCGTGTTTGAAGAAGCTGCCCGCAGCTTCGTTGTTGACGCGCTCCGTCGCCGGCACGTCAATCAGAATTAGTTGCACAGTCCGGTTGATTCCGGGCGCGGCTTCGTAAGTGAATGTCGTCGTGGTCACCATGAACACTGTTGGCACTTCTATCTTGTGGCCGTCGCGAAACACGACCGTGTACGCCATCGCTGAAGTAGCGACGACAATCAACAAGACGAATGCGAATACAACTTTTGTCAGCAGACTCAGAATAGGAAATAGACTCCTTTGGATATTATTCGCGCACATTGCTACCTCGATGGCTTGCCGTTTACTTATCTAAGGGATTTTGGATTATAGCACCAGGCGGGTTGGGCTCAATGCGTCGGGGAAAACTGTGTGGCTTGTGTGGCACGCGTATCCTGCGCGTGGTTGACGGACGGGACGCCCGTGCCACTTTCACTGGCCATCGAAAAACTTTGCGCTCGCGAAAGCTGTTTGGTGTACAATCCGCGCGTTTCCAAGTACCCCTCGCATATTGGACGCTGCATCCTTTGTTTTGAAGGACGCAGTCGTTGCGGTTTCCAACCGTTTCACAGGAGGATCAAGAAGATGGCAAAGACCGTTTGTAAACTTCTGGGCCTGATTTTTGTAATCGTGGGAATTGCCGGGATCTTTTCACACAACCTGCTCGGTGCGCACCTTAATATGGCGCACAATATGGTTCACATCGTCTCGGGTGTGATTGCTTTGTACTTTGGCTTTTCAGGATCGGCCAGCGGCGCCCGTGGATTCTGCCTGCTGTTCGGCATTGTCTATCTTCTGTTGGGTGTTTGCGGCTGGTTCCTCGGCACGGGCCCTGAACATATGTTCCCTATCGGCACGCTGCTAATGTTCGGCACGGTGGATCACATCATTCATATTCTGCTCGGCGTCATCTTCCTCGCGGGCGGTGCGCTGGGAGGAAGAGACAGCTAACTCTTTTTTTCGGAAGCCAGATCCAATTGAAGAAGCGCGTGTGTGATGCGCGCTCCGGCTGCTACGGCGGAGATGGTTGCGTTTCTGCGCAGATGGAGGCGATCTCTGTGGCGCCCAGTTCGTGAGGAGGCTCAAACGGGCACCATCGGCATCCCTGGCCGCAGCAAGTGCCACGCTTCCTGTGATACGCGGCCGTCATTACCAACAACCCATCCTCGAGATAGTAGTCCTCTCCTTCGACAAGTGATTCCGGAGGGCTCGCAGTTGGGTAAAAATTATTTCTCAATATCTTGTTAGTATCTTTGATGAAGCCGCATGATACGCAGCGTCCTCTGATTATGAGGTCAGTACCACCCGCGTCAGCGGGTGGGTCAATAGGTCAATCTACGCGTTGACTGACCCGCCCGCTCACGCAGGCGGTACTGACCTCATTGCTTACCCTGATCACCTGAAGCGGAAAGTTACTCCGCCTCTGCCCACTATCCCCGGCGCGCGAAAACCATTTTCGAAATACTTCGCGTTGATGAGATTATCCGCGCCACCAAAGAAAGTCATCACGACTTGCTCAGATAGCCTGCGTTCGTAACTACCGAACAAATCGGCCTTCGTGTAACCGGGGAACGTCAACTCCGCGGTGCGAA
>DATHHW010000120.1:0-2338 GCA_035317005.1 Pyrinomonadaceae bacterium
ATGCACTGAATGGATTTATCGAGCATAGCATTAAACTCAGCGTCAGATTGCTGAGCCGTCAGCCCTTCAACCAGCGCGCGGGAAAAGCTGGCGACCACGCCATGATTTTTGCGCAGACGATTGTTTGCTTCTTCCCGGGAATAGCCGCCGGAGAGCGCAACCGCCCTCAGAACCCTGGGATGTTTGACAAACTCGGCGTAGAAGTCGTCCTGCTCCGGCAGCGTAAGCTTGAGCATGATGAATTGACCATCTGGCAATTCGTTGACTTTCTCGAGGATGGCTGCTTTGAGTAATTGCTCCGCCTTTCCCTTTTCGGGGCAGTGAATATCAATCTCCGGCTCGATGATGGGGACGAGGTTCGCGGAGATAATCTGCTGAGCGATTTCGAACTGCTGGATCACGATGTTCTTGGTACCTGCTTCGTCGGCTCGTTTGATAAATGAGCGCATTTTGGTTCCGAAGATCCGCTTGGCCCTGGCTTTGTCGAGGAGCGCGGGCAGCATCGGCATGGGCTTCATCAGCTGGACCCCGTCTTTCTCGGCGGCAAGGCCTTGGTCCACTTTCAGAAACGGCACGACCCGTTTCACGTTCCAAAGATAGTCCGCGGTGGGCCGCCCTTCGATTTCCCTGTCCATTGTGTTCTCGAACAGGATGGCGCCGATAATCCGGTCCCCGTTGAAGGCGGGACTAGTGATGATGCGCGTCCGCATCTGATGGACGATGGCGAACATCTCCTCGTCGCTGGACCACGTATTCTCTTGAACTCCGTAAAGACGCAGGGCTTTCGGCGTGCTGCCGCCGCTTTGATCCAGCGCCGCAATGAAACCGGGACTGGTCTTAACTTTTTGCAATTGTTCTGCGTTAACGGCGATAGATTTCATGATGTCTCCTTAATTTCTCGTGGTAGTTAGTTTAACCAAGATATTGGTTGCACTGCGCTTGCGACGAACTTGCCGTCGGCGACCTTGTAAGCTGAGCCGTTGTCACAATCATGCCCCGAAACTAAAACGGGAAAGCAAAAGCGAAAAGCAATTCTTCGCGGTCGACGTCACAGCAATCGACTCACTATAGTAGGTGGAGAGTCGAGCTCCCACGAGGCCGACGTAGCACAGCCATCCTGGCTGTATCTCGTAGGGACTGCGCGGTCGCAGCGCCAACCCCGAAAGCTTTCGGGGTTGTTTCTTCCATCCAAGTTGACCGTTACCACATAAAAGCGAACGCGGCCTAAGCCGAATTACCTCAGATCCTTTTCCAGAAAATAAAGGTAAAGGATCGCCATCGCATCCGTTTCGCTATCCAAAGGGTTATCGTACTCTGCCGAAAGCTCGTAGCGATGATCGCGTTGAATCGGAATCCCTTCGATCGACTTGAACTCTTCGACGTAAGCAACGCCAACCCGGTCCGGCCAGTCCTGCGAATTCAACCGAAAGATGGTGGTCCCCGTCGTCAGATCACGCAATTCCATTCCTCTCGCGCATGGATGAACGTGCATCGTTGCATAATGAATTGTCGTGTCGAAAGGAAGATTCAACTGCCTCGTAATCTCCGTCGTGTAGATGTGGTGGCCTGGAGGGACGATCCAATGGTTCATCAGACCATCGCCGGGTTTGTTCGCACTCACTTCCCCCGACATGTTCACTTTCGATAATTCTGCGCATCCAGCTCCCATGTGCATTCCTGCTTGCGCCATACATGCAGGTCCCATCTTTGCCGAAACACCGTGAGGCTGCAGAACGTAGAGGGCGCGGCGGAAAAGCGCTTTCGTGGGTGCGCCGGGCTGATCGGCCGCCATCGTGTGTACCTTTGTCCGCATGCGAACGTTCACTACCTGATCTCTTTCGTTCAGATTTAAAGACATCGTCACGTAATCCAGTGCGGCGTCGGCAGGAATTGGCACGCCAAAGCCTGGCGGCAGCTCGATCGAGGACCGGCCCGGTACCAGGGTAAACAGGCGCCAGTCGAGGTGGGTCTTTCCGCCCAATTGTTGATTGTACTGAAGGGGGGTTCTGCCATGCTCGGCGAAGGTGAGATTGGAATGACAGAAAAACTCCTGGGAAATCGGCTTCTGAACCGCGGCATCGACGACTTCGGTCTCCAACCCGGTAACCCACAGCACTCCAGATTTCGCGCCCGTCGCGAGATGGATCCCACTCTGAATCGACCACGGACCTTCCATCGAGCGATAAATCTTATCCAGCCGATAGGGCTCGGACACGAGCGTCTGCAAGCCTTCGGCCTTGGCTTTCGCTTCTGGATCAGGCCGGGTTATTGAATAAACCGCGGGCACGACAAGGGCGCCCGCGATGGCGAGAAGAACGAAGGGCCGGCTCATTACTCC
>DATHHW010000121.1:0-9386 GCA_035317005.1 Pyrinomonadaceae bacterium
CATGATGTCCTCGGCCATTCTCTTAGATAGAAGAATGTGTCCAGCGTCTCCACAATCCATCACGCGCTGCGCAATGTTGATGCCACCCCCCGCGATATTCATGTTTGCATTAATATCGGCGACGCGACGGACAAGCCCGCTGTGCAACCCCATGCGCAACTTCACACCCGTATGTGCTCTTAAGGCCAGGCTGATCTCCGCCGCACACCGCGCAGGTGCTTCCGGATCGCCAAAAAAGCTCAGAGCCATTCCATCGCCGGTTGGTAAACGCAGCAAGCGCCCAGCATCTTGATCGTTTTGAAACTCCTGCGTGCCCCGCACCACTTCTTGAAGTTCTCCCAGGCGCTCGGCCTGCTCGTCAATTAACAGATTCGAGTAGCCAACGATGTCCATGAAAAGTACATGGGCCGTGTCCAGGGTCGGCTCGGAGGGCTCCTTGGCCCCCGGAGGCTGGTTCGCCATAACAGTCTCCGGCAAATCCGCAGCATGAGAATCTGATACGGTACTTTCCTGAACCGTCGAGTAGCTATCCCCGTCTCCACCGGTTAAGGCCGCTACCAGCGCATCTCCAAAGTCTTGTGCGCGCTCGTATCGTTGATTCGGATCGAACTCTAAAGCGCGAAGGATCAAATTCTGGGCCGCTTCAGGTAGGTGCCGCCGCAGGTCGGAGGGCTTGACTCGAACTCCCTCACGTTGCATCTCAGCGAGATGGGCGATCGTGTTTGGATAGAATGGCCGCTTTCCAGTGACTAACTCATACGCGATCACGCCGAGAGAGTAGATATCACTCGCGGCTGCAACCCTCTCGCCGCGAAGCTGCTCGGGAGACATGTAGTTGATTGTGCCAGCGGTGACCGCAGCAGTTATGGTGCTCCTGGCTACGATCGATTCTTTGACTTTAGCGATGCCAAAATCAACTATCTTCACTTGCTCTGCACCACGGCTGAGCTTTTGAAGCATGATATTTTCAGGCTTAAGGTCGCGATGATAAATATTCTGCTCGTGAACCACACTGAGCGCAGCGCTAATCTGTTTGATTATCGCAGCGGCGCGTTCCAGGTCTATGCCGTTCGGCTCAGCTTCAATGGCTTGACGTAACGACTCACCTTCAACATATTGCATTACAATATACGGCTCGTGGTCAGGAAGTTCTCCGCTGTCCAGGATGCCGACGACGCCTGGATGGTCCACACGTGCCAGGGCTTCCTTTTCTTGCTGAAACTTCACGAGGACCCACTTGTCCCGCAAGAACTTTTCAAGCAGTACCTTCACTACTACGCGTTTATCATGAAGCCTGCGGGCGCGTGCAAGATAGACTATGCCCACGCCGCCTCTGCCCAATTCGCTTTCGATGTAATAGCGGTTTTCGAGAGTCGAGCCGATCAGGCTTAATGCCGGTCTAGTGTTGAGGTCTTTTAATGTCACTTCAATTTCTTCTTGCTACGGTCGAATCAAAACTCATTTCACAATTGGGACATTGAAAGTCAGCAAGGCGCGGAGCACAATTGATTGATCTTTGCTCTTCAATCTTTGGACTGAAGATCGCGATGTCGAGGCTGCTTTCTTAACTGCGAGAAAAATATTTACCTTCCCCCTCCTACCAACTCACCGCCACTGTAAAAGACCCATTACTGTTCGCGTATCTACTGTCGACACCAAAGTAGAGACGCCCGTATTCGTTGGCCTCAACCATGAGCGTATTCTTTTCTCCAACCGCGATCGTCTTCGAATCGCCACCGTTGCGGTAGTGTATTCGCGCCAGGAGAGCTTTCGGGCCGATCGTGCGGTTGGACGGCGGTAGGTTGACGCGCTGTTTCAGCACTCCGCTGAGAACATCGCTCATCGCTTTGTTTTCAGCCTTCGCCGTCAGTGCGCCGCTGACAATGACGTTTACTTTCATTCCCGGCTCAACGTCAATCCCAGAATCAGTCCATTGTCCTCCTGGTGAAACTTGCACGGTAGCTTGCCGACTCGATTGACGGTCCGCTGCTGTTTCGGAACCGCTGGATCCTGAATCGCCAGCTGAGCTTGCCTGCTCTCGAAGCGGGATGTTGCGATACTCAATCGAAAAGTTACCGGCATCACCGAAAAGATCAAGATGAAATAAAGTCATCTTAGTCGCGTCTGGCGAGACGCCCTCAAAAGCAATTCTCGCTCTCGTTGGCACACCCGAAATAAGAGGAGCGTCGGCGATATCGCTACCAGTTTTATCGGCGATCCGTATAGCGCGCGGACGAGCCTCATTGCCAAAGTCGTCAAACATCGCGGTATTACCGTCGATTCCTAACCTCCGATCTTTATCAGTATTGGTGATCATGAACTCGCACATCACTGAGGTGCCGGAAAGACGGCACCCGTGCAAATCAAAAGTGAAGAAATGCGAATCAATTCTCCAGGATCGCTGACTCTTTGGTGCGGGCGTGGGTGAAGGGCCAGGGCGCGGGGGACTGCCAGTCGCGCCGCTATCGCCCATCAAGCTGGACACTGCCTCGTCTTTTAAAATCTCGATCGAAGCCGCCGCGAATACTTCTCCCGTTTCAGTGCCGATCAAACGCGCGTTGATTCTCAATGTCTTCACCAGATCAGAAACCGAGCCAAAGACAATTGAGTCAACGCCGAGGACGCGACCCAACTTCTGTGCCGATGCCGGATCGACAACTCCCGTCAAGCTCAACTTCTGCTCGGCTATGATCTTGTTGAGTTGCTGTCGTTCGATAACCTTGAACTTTTTGGTCAGGTAAAGGCGAGTGATGAGTTCTTCGGAAAGAAAACGCCCGAAGTTCGTGACATTGCCTTTCAGGTCGCTAAATTCTACGACGGCGATTGTGTGTTTCTGATTCTCAGTTAGATTGTCGGAAATCTTACGAGCAAGACTATCGAGGCGTTGCTCCAGCGTGTCGTTTGACTGAGATTTGCCCGGCGGGTTGGCTCGAACAAGGTTGGGTATTGCTGTGAAGCAAAGTAAGGTGAGAAGTAAGACTGTCTTTCTCATGGGGTATCCTCAACTCTCCATTCATGCCATAGATCATTGCGCTGGTAACCAAACATTTTTCAAAGCCCGGAACCCGGGCCTCACTTCGTGATGGGTACGTTTCTGAAATCCGCGTTAAGGACAATCCTGTTTGAGTCCTGCCACTCGAAAGTTATCCGTAACAGGGTGACCGTCTTCGCGTCGGGATTGACGTTGTCGAAAGCGACTCTATGTTTCATAGGCACCTGCGAAACAAGGGAGTTGGTATAGGTGGAATACCCCCGCGAGCTATGACTTCCCAATTGCGAGCTGGTGGCGACGTATTCGCCGCCCGATTCATCGAACATACGACTGACAACACCTTGAAAACTCTCAACATTGATTCTTACGACCCTGTCGCTAGGAGAATCATTCGTGATTGACAAAGAACAGACAATCCCGCCTGCCGACATCCGACACGATTCAAGTTCGACAATGAAGTCCCTAACCGCGACCCTCCGCGCCGTTTTTTTCGGATCGGGCTGTTGGGGTGATGGCTTGACGGCCTGTGGGGCGCTACTCCCGCCCGACAGCAATCCAGTTACCGACTCGTCCTTGAAGATGTCCGCCGCCGCGACAGCGAACACCTCCCCGGTTTCGGTGCTAATGAGGCGGGCGTTGACCCGGACGTTCTGCGCGAGGTTGGTGACGGTACCCGCGACGATGGCATCCACGCCGAGTATCTTACCAAGTTGTTTGGCCGAAGCCGGATCTACAACCCCCGACAAACTCAGCTTCTGCTCGGCTATGATCTTGTTGAGCAGTTGTCGCTCGATCACTTTGAACTTTTCCAAGTCGCCGAGACGCGTGACCAATTCTTCGGCCAGGAAGCGGCCGAAGTCCGTCACGTTGCCCTGCAGATCGGTGAACTCAACAACGGCCACGTTTGTCTTCTGTTTCGCCGACATCTTGCCGGCTATCTGCTGGCTCAATTCAGAGACGCGCTGATCGAGCCCGCTCTGCGCCCACACTGGCGATGCGCACGCCGCAACGCAGATGACCATACACAGGCTGAGAATTACTTTTTTCATTACCACCTCCTCGCCACGCGCGAGAATCCGACTTCGCGACAGATTACTGGCCCCCGGCACGCACGTTGACTTGATCAAACATAAAATTGTGGAGCGAATAGGACTTCTTCGTCCCAGTCCTCGCAATGCCTACGACGATCTCGCTCGCCATCTGGAAGATTTTCGGCGGCGCGCCAGAGTTCGTCTGGTTCTCATCCTGACCGAAAGTCATGATGACCGTTAGGCTCTGTCCTGGTGACATCTCGGTCGTTGATCCATAGATGAAACGGTTCCCATTTTGAAAAACATCTGAGTTAAGGTCATCACGCTTCGAAAGAACGGCGCCGATCTCGGCGGGATCGTAGTTGGAATATATGACCTGTTGTCCCACACCAACGATGCTCATCCCGGTCACACCTGAGTTGGAGAGACGCCATACGCCACCGTTCTCGTCAACCAACGTTGATCGCAGATAGCTACCCATTTGGCCGACAAAGCCCTGGGGTAATGCGATCGCGTTCATCGCCACGACGATCGGTCTCTGCGTTTCGAGGTTTATGAACTCGAAGGAGCACCTGATGCCGCTCCGGCCGCCGTACTGATTGAGGGACTTCATTAGCAAAACCGACTTGAGAACGACGCGAAGGGAGCCGATGTCCTTCGACGCGATAGCATTGCCCTGATAACTCGTGCCACCGCCGCTAGTGCCAGGGTTAGTCGGCCCGGTCGCGCCTCCGCCCGTTAGAATTTTCACTCTGTCGTCTTTAACGATCTCTGTGGCAGCGACAGCAAATATCTCCCCGGTACTGGTATCAATGAGCCGCGCGTTGACGCGTAGGCTCTCACCTAGATCAGTAACCGTGCCAGAAGCGATAGCGTCAACTCCAAGCAGTTTTCCCAACTTTTGTGCAGACATCTGATCGATCATCCCGGTCAAGCTGAGCTTCTGTTCGGTTATCACCTTATTGAGAAGCTGACGCTCGATAACCTTGAATTTCTTAGTCTCATACAAATGCGTAATCAGCTCCTCAGCAATAAATCGTCCAAAATCAGTTACATTACCTCTGAGATCAGCGAACTCAACGACAGCAATAGTCCGCTTTTGGTTTTCGGTCAGTCCGTTCGAGATCTTCTGGCTCAATTCGGAAATACGCTGATCGAGAGCGCTCTGCGCCGACGCGGGCGATGCACACGCCGCAGCACAGATGACCATACACAGACTGAGCAGTACTTTCCTCATTACTTCTTCATCACTGCGCGCGAGATGCCGACTTCGCGACAGATTACTGGGCTCCGGCGCGCATGCTGACTTGATCAAACGTGAAGTTGTGGAGCGTATAGGATTTCTTCGCTCCCGACTTCTCAACGCCGACGACGATCTCGGTCGCCATCTGGAAAACCTTTGGCGATGCGCCGGAGGTCGTCTGATTCCCATCATCTACGAAAGTCATGGTGACCGTTAGGCTCTGTCCCGATGACATCTCAGTCGTTGATCCAAAGATGAAACGGAATAGTGTCCCACCCACGTTAAAGTCATCTGAGTTAAGGTCGTCACGCTTGGAAAGGACGGTCACGATCTCGGCGGGATCGTACCGAAATCCAGATGCTTGTTGTCCCACACCAACGATACTCATCCCAGCCACATCTGCGTTGTAGAGATGCCACAGGCCCCCGTTCTCGTCAACCAACGTTGATCGCAGATAACTACCTATTACCCCTGAGCTCGCGACTGCGTTCATCGCCACAACGATCGGTCTCTGCGTTTCCAGGTTTATGAACTCGAAGGCACACCTGATGCCGTTCATCATGCTGTAATTGCGCGCTATCTTCACCCGCATTACCGATTTGAGAACAACACGAAGAGACCCGAGGTCCTTCGACGCTATAGCATTGCCCTTATAGCTCGGGGCACTGCCGCTAGTGCCAGGACTAGTGCCGGTTGGCCCGGTCCCGCCCGCACCCATCAGCGCCATCACGGAGTCGTCCTTAGCGACCTCTGTGGCGGCGACAGCGAATACCTCTCCGGTTCCCGTACTAATGAGCCGCGCGTTGATGCGCAGGCTCTTCCCAAGATCAGTGACCGTGCCGGAAGCGATGGCGTCAACTCCAAGCAGCTTTCCCAACTTCTGAGCGGAGGTTTGGTCGATCATTCCGCCCAAGCTAAGCTTCTGTTCGGCTACGATCTTGTTCAGGAGCTGCCGTTCGATCACCTTGAACTTCTTTGTTTGGTATAGGCGCGTGATTAGTTCCTCGGCAACGAACCGGCCGAAGTTTGTCACGCGACCCTCCAGGTCAACGAATTCAACGACGGCAATGGTTTGCTTCTGATTCTCCGTCAGGCCGTCTGAGATCTGCTTACTGAGTTCGCCGATGCGCTGGTCCAAAGTGACCTGCGCATGGACGTGACCGGCTACATGTCCGATGCAGACCAGCAGAATTATCGAAAGCGCTATTTGTTTCATTACTGAGCCTTTCACCGACTGCACCATCGCGAAAGCACCACAATTTCGGGCTCCCTAATAATCATGACAAAACGCAGATTCAAGGGCGGGAAAGCGCCGAAAACTCAGACGCCCCAATTGTTGGAGTTCTCTATTTCACAAGTGCAACATTACGAAACTCAACCTTAAAGACTGTGGCGCCGCCAAACCGAGATTCCATGCTAAATACTGAGAAACTCAAGGTCAGAAGGGGACTCCGCGTAACTTGTGTCGGAATGCCATCAAAAGTTATTCGCGCTTTAGTTGGAACTCCAGAGACCAGTACTACAATCTCTTGACCCTTGTCGATTTGGAAATCACGCAACCCGTGCGAATTCCCGAACTCGTCGAATAATATGTTGACTCCGGAGGCGACTCTTAACCGCCTTTCAACGTCATGATTAGTGATCACAAGATCGCAGAGGGCGGTCTGGCCAGAGAGCCTGCACTGCGTTAACTCAAAAGTGAAGAATTCAGCATCTACTTTCTGGGATTTCTTTTTTCCCGTCGGGGGCGAAGACTCAGTAGTATCAGGCGCGGATTCTCCTTGCTCCAAGAGTTTTAGAACCGTGTCATCTTTTGCGATTTCCACTGAGGCGACGCCGAATACTTCACCCGTTTCTGCATTAATCAAACGCGCATTGACGTCCAACGTCTTGCCAAGGTCGGTTACGGTACCTGCTGCAATCGCGTCAACACCGAGCAACTTTCCCAAACGCTGAGCAGTTTTTGGGTCGATCATTCCGGTTAGGCTGAGTTTCTGTTCGGCGATAATCCTGTTAAGGTGCTGTCGCTCAATAACCTTGAATTTCTTTGTTTGGTACAAGCGGGTGATCAGTTTCTCTGCAACAAAACGTCCGACGTCTGTGACCCTGCCTTTTAGATCACCGAACTCGACGACAGCAATCGTTTTCTTTTGACTCTCTGTTAGGCCGTCGGAAATTTGTCTGCTCAGGTCGATGATTCCCCTCTCAAGGTCGCTTTGACCGCAGACAGACGCCGGCAAACCGCCCAATAAGAGCAAAGAACAAACTAAGCAGCCTAAGGTTAGATTTCTCATCTTGTTCGACCGTACTGCGATCTTTTCTTCAGGCGCAGCAGTCCTGCTTGCGTTAAGTCGGATCTATCTACTTGATAACCCGTGGTCTTGTTAAATATTTTTTCGGCATATGGAAGTCATTGTCGATCAAGAAGTGTTGTCAGCGCGCAATCACCACGTCACAGTAACGTCGAAGGCTCCACTGTTGTCGTCGAGCTTCGTGTCATCAATGCCAAAGATTAATCTACCGGCCTTGGTTGCGTTCAGCGTGTAGCTGCTACCAATCTTGATTGGTTTGGACTCGGTTCCGTCCGAATAACGAATCTTGAGGAGCAGGCGGTCAGTTCCTCCAGTCTTGGCTGAGCCTGTCGGGTTTCCTCCGTTTTTCGCTGTGTTGATAATACTCCCCAGGATTTTGTTACCTGCTGAAGGGCCGCTCGAAAGAGTGATCGTTCCGCTCGCTTGGATCCTAACCTGCATGCCAGGCGACACATCGATCTCGGATTCCGTCCATGCTTGATTAGCGGGTACTTGAAAAGAAGCTTGGTTATCACTCAACGCGGCGACAGCCCCGCCACCTCCAGCTAATTGATTTCCTTCTTCATCGAGCAGCGGAATGTTCTTGATTTTTGCCTCGACATGCCAGACGGGTGAAGGCACTCTTATCTGAACGCTAAGCAGCGAGATCTGAGTTGACCTGGGGTCTACTTTGTCGAAGACCAAGTCGATGGGAGTAGCGACATTTGTGACCAATGTGCGACTACTAACATTGCCACCTGTGACGCCATATTGCTTTCCTTGATTATCAACGATGTAATTCAAATCACCATTTACATAGAAGTCAATTTCCGCGGAACTATTTGTGATCGTCATGTGGCAAGTAACCTTGGAAACTGCAAGAACGCACCGCGTTACGATGAAGCTCAAATCACCAACTTGCGTGCGATAGATTCGGCCCGACGTAAGGCGCTTTGGCTGGCTCGATGTCTGAGAGTCACTACCACGTGATGGGCCGATTGGAGTAACTTCGGTCATCAGTGCCTTGATTCGTTGATCGGCGGCAACTTCGCCGGATGCTGCGGAAACGATCTCCCCTGCTTGGGTGTCCACGATGCGGCCATTGATCTTGATCACACTTCCGAGGTTAGTGATCGAGCCGATGAGAATATTCGAGACCCCGGCGAGCTTACCGAGTTTTGAGGCTCCGGAAGGATCCATCATGTCCGTGATGTCCAGCTTGTTATTCTCAATGATTCGCTGAAGCTGCGCTCTCTCCACGATCTTTTCAAACTTTCCTGACTCAAACAGCTTGGTTGTCAGTTCCTCGGCCAGGAAGATCCCAAGTTTGGTTTGTTTGCCATCCATGTCGCGGAAATCAAGAATCGCTAAGGACTTCTTTTGATTGCCTCTGAACCTGATAATGATTTTCGTAGCGAGATCGTTAAGGCCGGCTTCATAAGAGTTTGCAGTTGGATTCTGAACGGCTGATTCACTTTTGCCCGAGGTAGGCGGGTTGGAACTATTTCGTCGCTGGGCTGGCGCGTTGATTGCCAAGAGCAAGACCGCAGTCACCAAACCTATAGGATATTTGATCATTCTTCACGCCTTCTTGAGGTAAGGTCTGAGCGACACGATCCCGGCGACGACACCTTCACTTGGCATAATCTGCTATTTTTGCGAGGACTTCTTCCGTCAAGCCTTCGCGAACATTTCGCTTGGCGTTTGCGATCGCCTGGGTTGGATTTAAGCCAAAGCCTCTGAGAGAAAGATTCTTGGTGATTACTGCGCGACCTATGGAGCAATCGAATACTCTTAGCAGCCCACTTACGTTTGCTATGAACATTCCG
>DATHHW010000122.1:0-3056 GCA_035317005.1 Pyrinomonadaceae bacterium
CTCCGCCGACGCCGAGAAGATAAACGATCTTCTGCCACTTGAAATCGTCCCCAACGTTGTTCTGATGAACCCTCCCTTCAGCTCCACCGCCGGCCGCCTCTCACAGAACAACAATATGTTCGGCGCCCGTCACGTAGAATCTGCACTCTGTCGCCTTGCGGATAACGGCCGGCTCGTTGCAATAACCGGATGCGGCCTCGCCCTGGACAGACAAAAGGCCAGCAACTTTTGGCAACGCATCGCAGCCCAATACACGATCAAGATCAATCTCTCATTGCCTGCCCCGACTTTCACCAAGTTCGGAACTGCGTGGGAGACTCAATTAATCGTAATAGAAAAGACCGGCCCCACGCCCGGCTCCAACTGGAGCGAGCAAGTCAGCAACATCCGATACGGCGAAGCTACGTTGCCCGAAATTCTGACGTTAGTGAAAGACGACAAACTCTATATTGAACCCCGGCAAGCTGAAGTTACCGATTTAACAGCCGCAACGAAAACCGCTCCCACCGTCAAGACCAATGCCACTCCGCATGAAACCTCTATCACAACGGCCCAACCCTCCGCCGACGACACCGCCGCGGAAGAAAGTACGGAGGAAGATGAGCAAGGATTCGTCCCTTATATCTCTGCAAGGCTAACTGGCGGCATTCCGCACCCGGCGGCGCTGGTAGAAACCGCGGCAATGGCCGCAGTCGTTTCTCCCCCGATCACCTATCGGCCAATGCTGGATCCTGGACTCATAACCGAAGGCGCCCTATCCAACGTCCAACTCGAGAGAATCTGCTACGCTGGGCAACGGCACTCACAAAGACTTCCTTCCGGCGCCCGCGCTGCTTACCTCATCGGCGACGGCACCGGGTTTGGCAAAGGCCGCTGCCTTGCCGGCATCATCGTCGATAACTACAACCAGGGACGAACCCGCACTCTCTGGCTCAGCATTAGCAACCAGTTGCTGGAATCCACCCGCCGCGATCTAACGGATCTTAGTTCTGCCCACATACCACTGCACCAGTTAAACGTATGGGAGGTTAACGAAAGTATCAACTTTGGCGAGGGCGTAGTCTTTTGCAGTTACAGCACCCTGATCGCCAAGAGTAAGACGACCGCAAATACCAGGCTCCAACAGTTAATAAACTGGCTCGGTGAAGACGGAGTAGTAATCTTTGACGAATGCCAGCGCGCCCAGCATGCTTTAGCAACGGAGAACGGAAACGCAACTCAAACAGGTCTCGCGGTCCTCGAACTCCAAAGCCACGAAGAACGGCCAAACCTTCGCTTTGTCTACTCTTCAGCCACGTCCGTAGTTGAAGTTTCACACATGGCTTACATGGATCGCCTTGGCCTATGGGGGCCCGGCACGTCGTTCTCTGAAGGCTTCCCTGAATTCATGAGTGAGATAAACGCCGGAGGCCTCGGCGCTCTGGAAATGGTCACCAGATCAATGAAGGCATTCGGCATGTCTCACTCGAGCACCCTCAGCTATGGACGCGATCCCATATCCGGTCTCGCAGTCGAATACGCCGAAATCTTCCATGAACTCACCACCCAACAACGCGAGATATACGACAACGCTGCGGCAGCCTGGCAAGTTGTTCTCCAAAACATCGAAGCCGCCATAGAAATAACGTCCGCTGGCAACCGCAAACGGGCCTTTGCCCTCTCTCACTTTTGGGCCCAACACCTCGCCTTTTTCCAACAAGTCATTACCGCCTTCAAAGTCCCGGAGTGTATCAGTCAGATTCAAGCCGCCCTCGAAAGAGACGAAGCTGCAGTCGTCGCGATCATCGGCACGGCCGAAACCAAGAGCAAAGCGCTCGTCGCCCGCGCCACCGTCCAAGGCGAACGCCTTGAGGATCTCGACTTCTCGCCCCGCGCCACTCTCTGCGCTTTAGTCGAACGTGCTTTTCCCGTCGACCTCTATGAAGAAAAAGAAGACCCCGCTACAGGAACCAAGATAAGCGTACCCGTAACCGACGAGTCAGGTAATCCCGTCCAAAGCCAAGTCGCGCTAAAAATGCGCGCCGACCTGCTCGAAAAGTTATCGGACCTGGTTCTCCCTGAAAACCCGCTCGACCAAATCATCAACCACTTCGGTACTGAGAACGTGGCCGAAATCTCCGGCCGCCGTAAACGACTCATACGCGATCCACGCAGCGGCAAAGTCAGTTACGTTTCGCGCGCCCCCAAGGGCGTGCCTATGAGTAAAATTAACGTCTGGGAAGTTGAACAATTCCAGAACGGCAAAAAGAATATCGCCATAACAACCGCGGCCGGCTCTACCGGAATTTCACTCCACGCTTCCTTGAACGCCCTTAACCAAAAACGCCGCTGCCATATCACCCTACAATTAGCTTGGAGCGCGGTCCTTCAATTTCAGTTTTTCGGCCGCGTACATCGTAGTTTTCAAAAATCCCAACCACGCTATCTTCTACTGTCAACGAACCTCGGCGGTGAAAGAAGATTCTCATCCACGATCGCCCGCCGACTCGGTTCGCTCGGAGCTCTATGTAAAGGTGACCGCAACGCCGCCGACGGAGGTTCGCAACTGTCTCGCTATACTTTCGAGAGCGCACTCGGCCGGGGCACGCTTGACCTTCTCTACCGTCGTATCTTTGAAGGTGTTGAAATCCCGAATCTCAGCAACCCTCGCGAAGCGCTGGAAGACATGGGACTCCTAAATAAGGAAGGCCAAATCAACGACCGAGATCGTTACCACGTTCCGCGCTTTCTCAATCGCCTCCTTAGCCTCGATTGCGATCGTCAAAACGCGATCTTTAACTATTACTCAGATCTGTTCGATCAATGCGTAGCCCACGCCCGCGCCTCGGGTACTTTTGACGATGGTGTCCAGGATATCCGTGCGCTCTCAATCAAACTCGCTCAAGAACCCGAAGCCGTCTACGTCGACGAGACTACCAAAGCTGAAACCCTGCACTACACGTTGGCTGTCGAAACCAAATCCACTCGCGTCACAGTTGAACAGGCCGCTGGCATTGTCCAAGCCAATAACGGTCAATTTTATCGCCAGCCAAAGGGCAACATCGTTTTGATTACCA
>DATHHW010000123.1:0-58271 GCA_035317005.1 Pyrinomonadaceae bacterium
GATCTCTGAAGCCAAGCAAACGCGCCGCTCTGGTTACGGACCCTCCGGCATCTCTCAGCGCGCGTTCGATCAAGGCCTTTTCACTCTTAAGTACCTCTTGCTTGAAAGAGAAGCCTTCCCACGAGTAATCCTTGCCTTTAGAATCACCCGTTTGCTCGGCGGCCCCCAATGCTTCGATGACTATGCGTGCACAAGCAATCAAGCGCTTGCCCGCTGACGGATCCTGCGACCGCTGCAAGAGATCCGCAGCCTCTTGGTATATCTCGGCCAACTCCGGCGCCGGTGTCTGTTCACGAAGCTCCTCGATGATACTCAACTTCGCCCGCCCTGCGCCCTCCAAATCGCCGGCCGTCTCAGCCACTTCGACCGCGCGATCCAATAGAGCTTTCGAGCGAGAGTAGTTGCCCAAGCGGGCCAAGACGATGCCTTTTGTGGTTAAGGCTTCCGCCAGCAGCGCCTGTTCGCCACCGCGTTCGAGGGTTCTTACCGCTGATCGCACGGAGCGCTCGGCTTCTTGAACACGTCCTTCAGCAAGAAATGTTCGTGCGCGAGTGTCATTGACCTGAGCAAGGTGAACCTGGTCGTCAATCTCAATGAATAAGGTTCCCGCACGACCAAGATGTTGATGCGCATCGGCGAATCTGCCGAGGATGAAGAAAAGAAAGCCAAGGTTGTTCTCAACACAAGCCTGAAAGCGAGTGTGCCCGGCTTGCTCGAAGTGAAAACTCGCGGCAGCGTATTCGATCAATGCTCGATCGACATAGTCGTTCCGATCGGCTCCTTCACCAAGTCTTGTGAACAAAATTGCGGACTCATGGTGGAAGGCTCCTTTGAGTGCATGATCGTTACTCCGGTCTAGCAAGGGTGCCGCTTGATTATAGAGGCGCGATGCTTCGTTTAATCGCTGTGTCCACACTTCGACAGTGCCCGCTCGGATGAGGAGAACTGCTTTCAGTTCACTGGTCGCGTCCCCCAAACAGGCTAAGGCGTTTCCGAGTTGGACGCGCGCCTCATCATATGCGCCTTCGCGCCAGTAACAGAGTCCAAGTTCGCCCCGCCCCTCAGCCACTTGCTCAGATTGGCCGAGCTGTTCAAAGATTTCCACACTCCGAGTGAGTAAGTTTTTCGCCCTCTCCTGGCTGCCCTCCGTCTGATTCGCGCTGCCGAGCCATCCAGCCAAAGCCCCAACCCGGAGCAGGACTTCAGCTTCCATCGGCTTGTCGAGTCCTTCGAGTTTCGGCGATTCGTTACGCTCCGGCCAAAACTCACTGATTGCTTCGCACGCCCTTTCATATTCGCCAGCCTTTTCGAACTCCTTAGCTAACTGGCAACAGAGCTTTGCTCGCTCTGCCAGTGTCAGACCCTGAGTTCGCTCTTGAAGTGTTGTTAGCTGAGACTGTAAGTTCATGTGAGGTTTACCCTTTCTGTATATTCGATAAAAAATTTGCGCCTGCGGGAACGGGCTGCGTCGCTCGCTCAACTGAAAAGCCAGGCGTTCCACTCTGAAACCTGCTTCCTCTTATTCGTTTCAAGGAAGAACCGTAACACCCATCAACGAAGTAAAGGAGATAGACATGAAGAACCTAAGAAAACTGAGTGCTGCCGTCGTTCTGACGTGCGTGCTCAGCCTATCCGCTTTCGCAGGCGAGGTGAACGCGCCACCCTGCGCGCCGCCAGATCCTGGGATAATTTCAACGCCGCCGTGCGCCGCCGCTCAGCCGTCATCCGACGACTCGACCGCACCGGGAGATATTAATACTCCACCCGCTTCGGACACTGTAGATATCATCGCAGTTGTCGATGCGGCGATGGATCTGTTGCTGCTTTTCTAGCAGCGTTTTGATTTTCCGAAACTTCTCAGTTGCCGTTGATAGCTTTCGCTGGCAACACGGTCTTTGTGTGCTCATTTTTCGATGAAGCTTCCGGATTGGCCGTGCACGACGTGGAAGCTTCAGCGCCCGCGTAGAATAAACCTGACCCTCAATGAATGCAACCATAGTTGTAATCTGGCTTAAGGAACTGATGCCAGTTGTCTTATCGCCAGTGGCAACCACCCACGCAAGCCAGGTTGAGTGACAGAATGACGAGGCAGAATAGGCGAGGCGCGCGCTTTCGTTCGGTACGGCTCCGGCAGAACTACCGGCACGCCCCGCAGCAAGCAGTGTTCTAAGTGGCTTAGTTTCGTTTCGGTCTTTGTTCCCGCCGCAACAAGAACGATCCACGAAATCACACCAAGCCGCACGAACAAAAACCTGTTTCCGCTTCGTGGATTTCGTGGATCGTTTTGCCTCGAGAACGGCAACCTCCCAAAATAAGAGACTACCCGAAATGAGATTCGTTGGCCGCTAGTTCGAAATGTGGATATACTGCGCCTGAATTTCCGCCGAAGTTTCCGCAAACAAGATGAATAACGCGTTCACGCCAAATGCTGCCTCTCCACCGATTCGTCCGTTGATTAGATCTTCGGGTCATCAAAGCGCCTTCAAAATAATCCTCGCAGTGTTCGCGGTGATGATCGCGGCTCTACTGGGACTGATCGTGCTGGCATTGATTGGATCCGAAACCGGCCCAACCGAATTGGTCATCGGATTAATTTGCGCTACTTTGCCGGTGCCCATCTATGTGATGTTGTTGCTTTGGATCGATCGCTACGAGTCTGAACCTCTCTGGATGCTGGCCACGGCATTCTTCTGGGGCGCGGTGGTCGCGGTCTTCATAGCCTTCATTTTTAATACCAGCATCTCGATCATGGCGGCGGTCGCCACGCATAATCAGCAAATCGGTGAGAATGTGGGGGCCGTGATTTCGGCGCCCATCGTCGAAGAGAGTGCCAAAGCCCTCATCCTGCTCATCCTATTCTTCTGGAAGCGGGACGAATTCGACGGCATCATTGATGGAATAGTCTATGCCGGCATGGTCGGCCTCGGATTTGCCATGACCGAAAACATCCTTTACTACGGCAGGGCCGTGCAACATGGACCCGACGCTTTGACATTCATCTTCGTCCTGCGGGGAATGGCTGCGCCTTTCTCTCATCCGTTATTTACCAGTATGACGGGGATCGGGCTCGGTTGGTCCCGGCAATCCAACCACCCTTTCATTAAGCTGGTAGCGCCGGTGTTGGGTTTCATGTTAGCGGTTCTGATGCATGCGACGTGGAACGGCTCGGCCACCTATGGCGGCGGGGCCGGCTTTTTCGCGGCCTACTTTGGCATCATGGGACCCGCTTTCATTATCACGCTCATGGTTATCTTTTTCTCTTTGCGCCGGGAAGGCCGGATTGTGCGTCAGTTTCTTTATCCCGATTTTCAAAACGGCTTTTTCGATCCTCAGGAATACGAAAGGCTCTGCTCGATTCGTGGCCGGATGGGACTGTCCTGGACCGTTTTGACAAAGCAGGGCTTTTCACCCTGGCGCACACGCATGCAGTGCAACCAGTTGGCCAGCGAGCTGGCGTTTCATCGCAGCCGCGTGGCGCGCGGTATCGGGCGCAACCCGAATTTGGCGGAGGAGCGCGAGAACGAATACCTGTTCAGGTTGCAGGAGTTGCGCCAGAAACTTGGCTACGGTCAGAAGGGTCCGCGCTAGAGCAGATTCAACCCAGCGGAAAAATCTCGCGCCTTTGCGGTGGTTGTCTTATACTGAGGCGCTGTCGATCAGAGTCTGAACCCAAGAACACCCGATACTTGCGTATTCAACTATTACCCAGCTCGTTCGATGCCAGCGGGCACGCCAATGCGGCGCAACGCCTGACCTGCTTCCTGGTTGACGATCGCGTCACCGTTGATGCCGGCAGCATCGGCATTGCTCTGAACGAAGGCCAGCGTCGCAACGTTCGCGACGTCATCGTTACCCACCCTCACATGGATCACATTGCCAGCCTGCCGATCTTCGTCGATGATCTTTTTGGCGAACTGGAACAGCCCATCCGCATTCACGCAACTCAGGAGGTAATCGATCTGCTGAAGCGCGACGTCTTTAATGACAATGTCTATCCAAAGTTTGACGAGTTAAAGAACGAACGCGGGCGGGTGATGGAGTACGTGCCGTTTGAGACGGGCAAGGAATTCAAGATTGCCCATTTGAAAGTTACCGCGATCCGCGTCAATCACATCGTGCCAACTGTAGGCTTACTCGTTTCCGACGGGCAGGTAACGGTCGCTTTTAGTTCCGACACCGCCGAGACGGAAGAATTTTGGCAAGTAGCCAGCCGGGCGCCACATCTGGAAGCGCTGTTCATCGAGGCCTCGTTCCCGAACTCAATGCGGGCGCTCGCCGAAGCATCAAAGCACCTCACACCGATAATGTTGCGCGATGAGCTTCGCAAGCTCAGTCACAACGGCATGGATATTCTGGCGGTGCACCTGAAACCAGCTTACCGAGAAACCGTCGCCCGCGAATTGACTGAATTGGGAATGGATAATCTGAGTGTGATGGAAGTCGGGCGGGTTTATGAATGGTAGGCTAGAAGTGTTTAGAGTACCAACTTCAGTTGGGTTCTTTTCGCGACGTAAAAGCCCGACTAAAGTCGGTACTCTAACACCTGTCACGAAGACTGTCTTTCAATCTCACCTAATCGGTTGAAATTCCTTCTCGGCGTGTTCGCCTGAGACTCCATCCAAAAGCACGCGTCCACTGGGCAGCAAACTCGTAACGTGAAAGGTGCGCTCAGCAGTGTGACGCCCGGGCATTACTTCAGCGCGAAAAACTACTTCCATGCCGGGTCGCGCCCAGGTATCGGCAGTCTTATCTCCTTTGCGGCCGGCCCGCCCTGCTCTGTTGTTTCTTTTCAGCATAACTGCGCCAATCGCACCTATCGCTCCTGCCGCCAACGCCATTCCACCGACAAAACGCTTAGTGCTCTTTTTCATTTCAAACCCCCAATCCGACCGGCCCACGCACAGCCCGAACACTCAGAAACGAATTGGAACTCTGAAATACGAAAACTCGGTTGCAAGGTCTGTTCCCCGGAATACTAAGAGGGCGCGACAGCCGCTTCGGTTGGCCGCGGCCGGCGCGCCTCTTCGGATTACTTTCAGTTAAGGTCTCAAAAACTACTGGCACAAGGGATCCATTCTAACGTTGATCGTGGGCAAGCCACTCAGTGATCGATCGGCGTTGATTTGGGTGAAACTGGCCCATTCCGCCGGCAACTTGTCTTCGGCGAAGACAGCCTCGACCGGGCATTCGGGAACGCACGCGTCACAGTCGATACAAGTTTCAGGATTAATCACCAACATGTCGTCGTCGAGATGAAATGCATCGACCGGACAAACCAAAGCACAGTCGGTGTAGCGACAATTTACACAGGGCTCGGCAACAATGTACGTCATCCGAAATCACCTCCAGGTGTCATTTATTAATTGCGTCTTTAGAAAACCAAAGCGCGTCTTAGTCATGCAACATGGCAAATATAATTAAGCATGAATCACCAAAGATTCAAAGCCCAGAGTGAGCGTCTCTTTGGACTCTGCGCGGAAGAGAATCACGGCTCTGCCTTGATGTGCGGAAAGGCTCCGCCTTTCCGCAGAGTCCTTTCTTGATAGGAGGCTGCGCCTCCGACTGACTTGGAGGCACAGCCTCCTTACATGATGACGAGCGTGACGGAAAGGCTAAGCCTTTCCGCACATCAGGGGGCGAAGCCGGGAAGGCAGAAATGGGCAATTACGGCGCTCGCTTCCACTTCAGCACCGGCGTCGCGTCGGTGAAATCGTAAAAGCCCAGATCAACTTCGGCGAACATTTTGGCGATCATGATTATCTGGCCGGTGTGCATTGAGAAGTGTTCGACCACATGAAAAATCGCTGCCAGGGCCGTGACGTCGCAACCCTGAATCAAATGCCTTTCGAGCAACTTGTCGGCGTCGAACTTCGCCAATGCAGCATCAGCGTCACTCAGTGTCTGCTTCAGCCTGGCTAACAATTCCTCGCGCGAAATCAGGTGGCGTTCGGCAAACTCGGAATCTCGATCGCGCTCATCCGGTGCACCGCCCAGGCTGCAAACGATCCATTGCCGGACATTTCCGCTCAAGTGCAACAGAAGATTTCCAATGCTGTTCGACTGTGGATTTGCGCGCCACCAGATTTGCTCGTCAGTGAGCAGCTCCAGCGAACGCTCGATCTTAGGCAGATAGTCTTCGGTGAAGTAAGCGCGCGCGCCGACGATAAACGACTGGCCGATCTCATTCATAGCCATGGCCCCCTCTTACTTCTCGGTGTCTTCGGAGCGACTTTCGAGGTCCGCGTTTCGTCCGGGTTTGTGTTTCGCTTTGCGCCCGGCCGGTCGCGCCTTTTCGTCAGGCTTGGCGTGTGTCAGCGGGTGACCGGGTGGCGCAATCGGACGGCGAATGGAATCGATAATCGATTTCCGGCGCTTTCGGCTCTGCGAGCGTGAAGACTTCATCGCGTTGTCCACAATCGATGTCCCGGGGGCGATGTCCAGGCGCGATGCTATCGCCGCGGGGCGGCGAGTGTCAATCGCTCTATCAAACAGGTTTGCGCCGGTGACAGGAAGAGGCCGGGCGGCTCTGCCGCAGCACATGGCGGTAAGACTCTGCCTTACCGTGGCGCGCCTAAAATAGTTTGAGAGGCTGCGCCTCCAGATCGGGCGGAGGCGTAGCCTCCATGAACAAAAATTTCAGCGCCGGAAAGCCGGAGGCTTTCCGCTATGTGCGGCGGCACAGCCGCGAAACGCGGATATCCTCAATTCGGCGGGCACCGACCTCACACACTTCTGCTCGCTTGGTTTGGTGACCAGGATTCCTGATGAGATTTACGGATTCTACGGAAGCGCTGCGGCTTGATTAAGCCTCGTTCGGCTGCTGACGAGAGCGAATGAGAGTCTCTACAGCTTTGGCGGTTTCGATGCTTTGCTTCTGCTGGAATTCATTTACCCAGTTGGTGACGTTGCTCACCATATCGGTAGCGGCTTTGCGCGCGGCCTCGCGGGCGACCCTGGCAGTGCCGGGCTTGCGCTGGCTGCGATCTTCGCGCTTAACTATTCTTACTTTTTTCTCTGACATATTCGTTTGGGGAACAGGCTGTTTCTATGAATTGGATTAACGAAGACTCTCTTTGAAAGTTCCGTCGCTATTTAACCTGTTTACTGTTTTTGGGAAAGCAACAATTAGACGCTCCTTGCCTCGCTTTGGTTGCAGAATTATCCCTCCACAACCAGTAATTTATTCGCCGGCAGCACTTGCTGCCTTGGCTTGCATGTCGCTTTTCCAGAGTCTCTTCTGTGCTCGGTAAGCTAGGAGGGCTAGAGCTACAGTGCCACATCCCGCGACGCACGGCAAGGCGCCCTTGAGGCCCCGCGTGCCAAACCTCACCAGCAGACCGTTAATAATGATGAGCCCAAGCCGTAGTTCAGTCGGGCCAAAGACCGAGAAGCTGACCTTGAATTCTTCGGTCGCCGCCAGCATCAGAAACGTGTGGAACATGAACGCGCTGAACACGCACAGCACCAGCATCATGTTGAAGGCGGCCCTTTGCGGCAACAGAAACGAGTAACCAATCAGAATCGAACACAGAAACGTATAGTCAAACAAATGGTCCATGTAAAAGCCCCATTTGCGCAGGCCCGTGTCGCGGAACTTGCCCAGCTTGCCGTCGAAATGATCGGTAAAGTAATGAAAAGCGATCATCAAGTTGACCATCCACAGCCAACGCAAGTCGCGCGCGGCAAAAAAGCCGAACACTACAATCAGGATTGACCAAACTGGAGTCAGCAGCGTCAGATGATAGGTTTCCAGCCACAGCGGGATCCGCGGCAGGACAAACCTCGCCAGCCGCCGTTCCACCGGCACGAGCAATCCCGTGTTGGTCTTCCCTGCCCCGGCAAATTCCTGCTTGCCGTAAACGCGCGCCGACCACTCCGGCACGTCTGCCGGGCTTAAGGAACCGGCTGCGATTTCTCTCTGCATCTTTTTCACCTCTGATTCTTGCGGCATTAGAAGAATCCAAAAACGGGTTGAGATGAGCAAGCGCCGAGCCACAGATTAAGTAGCATAGACTTCAGTCTGTGAATCCAAGCTACCATGCTGAGAACTGCGGTCGTGAAATGAAAAGGTGACAGGTGGAGGGTAAGGCCGACGATTTGTCCCAGACGTTAAAGGCCATCACAGACTGAAGTCTATGCCACTAGATGAACACCACGGACTGTGAACTGGGAATGTCGAAGCGTTTGCGGCAGGAACGGCAGGCCAGCATGTCGTCAATCCGCACCATATAGTCGCGCGAGTTTTGAAATTGCCGTTTATCCTGTTCGCCGGCGCCGCGTGGGGGCTGTGGCTTCTTGGTGCGCTTTAGCCAACGCACTTCATAGTCGTTGCGGGCGCGACAGTGCGGGCAGCTAAAACTCGCCGTTTTCGTTTCCTGCTTTTCGTTAAAAAAATCGCGTTCATTCATAGGATTTGTTGGTTTGCCGCCGCTGCTTGCCGGCTCAGCAATCTTTCAATAGAAATAATCAAACGACTCGGATCAATCGACGCTGCTTCACTCGGTTCATAGGCATCAGCCCCGGCAGAGAAGGCCAGCGCCGGCTTGCCGGTACCCCACTCAGCCACTACTAGAATCAAGATACCAGTTAATTGCGGCGTGGCGCGAACACGCTTGATCAATTCAATTCCCTCATGGGCCGAAGCGAAATCAACTACCAGAAGATCCACCCCAGGCAATTTCTCGAACGCCAGATCGCAGTCGTTCCCCATCGTGACTGCAAATCCTCGTTGTTCCAGCGCGGCGCGCGGGAAGCCCGCGTTATCACTGACAATCAGGATTCGTTGCGATTCTGACATCGAGTTACTGAACCACTCGCGGTGGAGGCTGCGTGAAAACTAAAACGGCACTCTTAAGTTCAGTCTAAACCGCAGAGGTCATCAGAGTTTTCCGCAGAGGTCGCAGAGTTAAGGCTTTCCTTTGCGTTCCTCTGCGAAACCCTCTGCGTCCTTTGCGGTTCAAAAGCAATCCCATCAAGCTCAAGTCCGAGTTTGACAGAGCCTCGGCCCGCATCTTCAACTGCCGATTCTAAACGGTTTCGCTAATCCCTCTGCTCGCAAAGATCTCTCAGATACTGAAAGCTATAAATGCCGGTTTCGTGGCCATCGCTCCAGCGAAAGTTGAGCGCGTAGCGGCCGACGATTGTGAGATCATTGATCTCGAGTTCGTCCGAAATTCTTTCCGGCTTCAGCGTCCGCTGTCCCGTCCATTCGTTCACGCACTGGGCGCAGGGGCATACGCGTCGCAAAGCAGCAGCGTTGTAGTCGCACACGCGATCATCGGCCCAGGTGATCCGCAGTTGCGTATTACTCTCTTGCGAGATTTCGCGCGGCTCAATTGCCTGCCGTCTTTCCGCAATGTCAACCATCTTGATCTACTCCGTCGCCCGCTGCTCGCTGATCTGCAGCAACGCCGCGGTAACAGCTTCAGCTTTTATCTGCCCGTGCGAAGCTGTCCACAAAGTTTTGCCGTTACGAATGATGAACACCTGCGGCGTTTCGTGTTCGACTCCCATTCGCGCCTCGATTTCATTCGACACGGCCCGCGCCGTCTGCACTGTGACCAAACCAACCGGCAACTCGATCCTCGACATCTCTGCATGCGCTCGGGCGCTGATACCGCACGAGTTGCTATGTTTGAAGATAATGGCTGGAGAACCGTTTGACTGGGCCAGGAAGCGGTCCAACGAATCCATATCGGGAAGTTCGATTAAGCCATTCGCGGGGGCGGAACTTGGTTGACTCATAACCAGTTCATCTTAGCTGACTCAACAAGGTTCTCACAAAGGCTAATCCCCACACAGACAACCATTGACACCCGGCACGATCCGTCATAGTCTCTGGCACTTACAAGCCTTTTCTCGGAGTTGACAATGAAAATCGCGTCCCCCTTTCCGAAGTCGATCCTGCTTTTCATCTTTTCCGCGCTTCTCTTTGCCTCGGCGCAGTTTAGCTCGCACGCCCAAAAACGTGGCACAGCCCCGCAGAAGTCTTCCAGTCGCGCCGCTGGCCTGGTTGACGAAGCCGACAAGATGGCCGATGACAAGAAATGGGCGGAAGCGATTGACGCGTATAAGCTCGCCATTCGCCTGGATGCGAACTATGCGCCCGCTTACGGTGGGCTGGGGGATGCGTACTTCAATAGCGGCAATTCGGAACAAGCGCTGGTCGCCTACAAGGAGCAGGTCCGCCTGGCGCCAAACGATGCCGCGGCGCAGTTTGATCTCGGCTATTTTTACAACGTGATGGGTCGCCACGGCGAGGCCTTTGCTCCTTTAGTGAAAGCCACCAGCCTCGATCCCAATTTTGCCGAGGCGTATTACGGAATTGGCTATGCTTACCTAAGGGGCGAAGACTTTGAAAAGTCGATAAGTTTTCTGAAGAGCGCGATCCGCATTAAGCCTGACTACGGCGAGGCTTATTACGGTCTGGGCCAGGCTTATGCGCGCCTGGGCAAGGCTGATCTGGCCAATGAACAGCTCAAGAAGCTGAACACCGTCGATCCAAAACTCGCGCGCAAATTGGAAAAAGAAATACCGACGGCGTTGGCGGCGGCCACGGCAAACGCTTCGACGGAGACTTCGGTAACCACCGGTCGTCCCGCGACTCAATCGCAGGAACAACCGGCCGAAAAACCCGTCCCGCGTTTAGTGGGAACTATTCAAGCGACACCAACGCAACAATCGCCCAAAACACAAACCGTCACATCGCCCACGCAGAAGCAGCCGACTGAAAAACCGGCGTTGCAGTTGGCGGAAGCCGTTGCAGTGGCGCCGACGCAAACATCATCGGGCTCCCAATCCACTGCGAAACAAACGACTCCCGAATCATCGACTTCGACTACTGAACCAGCCTCGCGACAGCTACAGCAACTGCCGCCGGCCCAAACGCCGGCGACCACATCAACAGCCGCGCCGGCTGGTCCAGCCCTGGCGCAGGGAGATCAGGTCACCACCTTTCCCGTCAGCGCCAAACGCTGGGCGCTGGTGATCGGAGTCGATAAATACACCGACCCGCAGATAAGCCCCTTGAAAGGTTCGGACAACGACGCGCGCTTGATCGCCAATGCGCTAGTCCGTTATGCCGGGTTTCCGCAGGATCAGGTGATCCTGCTCTCGACTGATCAGCCGACTGAGCGTCAGCCGACCCGCGTCAATATTCTGCGTCGCTTGTCCAACCTGAGCACCGCGGTTCCCAAAGACGGTCTCTTGCTGGTGTCCTTTGCGGGTCACGGAATGGAAAGAAGCGGACAAGCTTTTCTGCTGCCGTCCGACGCCCAGATTAGCGACCAGATTTCGTTTCTGGAAGAGACCGCCATCAGCATGAATCGCGTCAAAGAGCGAATCAAAGAAACCGGCGTGGGCCAGGTCGTGGTGCTGCTGGATGCCTGCCGCAACGATCCGGGTGGACGCGCTGATGCGCCGAACAATTTGAGCAACGCGTACACCAACGCTTTCAATTTCGACACTCGCAATCGCGAGGTCCAGGCGTTCGCGACCGTCTATGCAACCGGCATTGGTCAACGTGCTTACGAATACACCGAAAAGAAACAAGGCTATTTCAGTTGGGCCGTGGTCGAAGGATTGAAAGGCGGCGCCGCCAACGACAAAGGCGAAATCACGCTCTCGCAGTTAGTTAAGTACGTCCAGGACACCGTACCCAAGCGACTCGCCATCGATCTCGGCTCGACCAAGCAGCAGAAACCTTTTGCGGTCATCGAAGGCTATCGCGCCGACGAACTGGTCGTCGCCGTTACCAATTCCGCGTCGAATGCGAACAATAGTTCAACTCCAAATGTCGCCATGGTTGATCCCGCAGCGATCGAATTGAGTTTCTGGGAGAGTATTAAGAACAGCAACAACCCGGATGACTTCAAGGCTTATCTGGAGAAGTATCCGGACGGTCAGTTCGCGGCCCTCGCCAAATCTCGTTCGAACCCGGTCCGGTCTAATCCCAGCACTGTATCGGGCGACTCGATGG
The DNA here is from genome assembly GCA_035317005.1 of Pyrinomonadaceae bacterium. Taxonomy (GTDB): domain Bacteria; phylum Acidobacteriota; class Blastocatellia; order Pyrinomonadales; family Pyrinomonadaceae; genus UBA11740. Next base: position 11,978 of record DATHHW010000123.1, read on the forward strand.
AGATGACTTACTGGAACGCCGTCAAGGACAGCCGGAACCCATCGGACTTCAAAGCTTACGTCAACAAGTTTCCCAATGGCCTCTTTGTCGAAATAGCGAACGGCAGGGTAGTGATGCTGGAAAATGAGGCTCGCGAAAAAGAGAAAGCTAAACTAGCCACCGATGAAGCTGAGAACGCGCGCAACTCGCATCTCTTTGCAGTGAAGGACAGCTCGGATACCGAAGGCACGCTCAGAGTAACGCCGGGCACGCTCTCATTCGAGCCAAAGAAAGATAATGAAAAAAAGAATCAGACCATTCAATGCTCTGACATCAAGCGCGTCGAACCTGGCCAGTCATCATTTGCGCTGCCACATGTGAATCTGTTTCTGAAGGCCGGCAGTGCCAATGGCAAGCAAGCCAAAGATGGCCAAATCATGTTCTATACCGGAACACCAGCCAGCGGAGGAATCTTCACCCCGGTGAGGCCAGCCACGAACATAACCGCGGATGTCATTAACGCGATTATCGAGGCCTGCCGGATGGCACGCATAAACAAGTGAACAGCGAGTATCTCTTCCGCTCAACCTCGTAACAGTGACGCTCAAGAATCAATCTGAGACGGTGACGCCTGACCTGACTACAGATGACCTCACGCCGAGCGTGCCCGCCGATCTTTCCGCGCCGACGGTCAGAATCGATCCAGGCCAGGACGGCCTCACTCTCAATGAAACCTCACTACCGTCACTGCCGAGTTTGATCGGCGTGACGCTCGACGGTCGTTACTCCATTGAGAAGGAACTCGGTCAGGGCGGCGTCGGCGCAGTCTACCTGGCTCGCGATCGAAGACTTCATGACAAGCCGGTCGTCATCAAAGTTCTGCTCGAAAAGTCCCTCCAAAACTCATGGGTCGTACAGAAATTCCAGCAGGAAAAGGAAGCACTCGCTCGCGTAGACCATCCCGGAGTGGTCGGCATCCTCGATACCGGCGAGCTTCCCGACGGCAAACCCTACCTGGTGATGCAGTTCATCGACGGCGTGACTCTCCGCTCTCTGATCAGGCCCGAAGGTATTCCCCTCGAACGCGCCGCAGAACTGGTTAAGCAGATCGGAAGGGCGCTGGGCGCTGCCCATGACAAAGGTATCTTTCATCGCGATCTGAAACCCGAAAACATCATGCTCCAGAGTTACGGCGGCGGCGAAGAGCAGGTGAAGATCATCGACTTTGGCATCGCGAAACTTAAGGATTCAATAGTCGCGCCCAGCACCGTCACGGGCGCCACGGCCGGAACAGTTTCCTATATGGCCCCCGAACAACTGAGCGGGCGTCCGGTTTCCGCCACGATGGACATCTACGCGATGGGCGCGATCGCTTATGAGTTGGTCACCGGGCGCAAACCCTTCAATCCAGAAACCGGATTTGAGTTGCTGGAAATGCAGCGCGCGGGCGTGCGCGTGAAACCGTCCGACTTGCGACCCAGCCTCTCTGAAGAAGCGTGTCAAATAATTCTGCGCGCGCTTAGTTTTGACTCAACAGCGCGTTTTCAAAACGCGCGCGAGCTGGGCGATCTCCTGGGACGAGCGCTGTCAGAAGATACCCTCCCAATCAATCCTGACCGTGGCGGCCAGGTTGCGATTCCGGCGACGCAGTTGGCAACCGCAGCCAACCCGCCAGTGAGACAGACTGCGGATCTATCATCAAAAACAATCGCCGCCCGTTATGAACCCGCCCAGGTGAATACGCTGGGCGGATCGATCTCTCCGGCGGCTGAAACCGGCGAGGCGCCTGCTCAACGATCGTGGTTGAAGGTAGGGCTAAGTTTAGTTCTGCTGGCTGCTATCGTGGCAAGCGCGGCTGTTGTGCTTTGGAAGCGCGGCGCACTCTCCGGCGCACGCGAGCAATCATTGGCCTATTCGCTGTCCGTGCAGAAAGTGCGCGACGGAAAACCTTATCAGGGTGAATTCGAATCTTCCGGGCAGGAGATTTTCGAAAACGGCTGGAAATTCCGGATGAACCTCTCAAGTCCACAGGAAGGCTATCTTTATTTGCTGAACGAAGGCCCGGCTGCGGGGGACGCGGTGACCTATAACCTGCTTTTCCCCGAAGCGAAGACGAACAACGGATCGCCGCGCGTTGCTGCCGATCAGAAACTCCAGACAGCGTGGATGCGGTTTGACGATCACCAGGGTACGGAAAAATTCTGGCTGGTCCTTTCCCCCACACCGGTCAAAGAGCTGGAAGCCGCTACGAACACAGTTAACGAGCGCGATCAGGGTGAAATAAAGGATTCAGCCCAGGCGCGCGCAGTGCGGGACTTTTTGCAGATGCATTCGTCGACGAAACCTGAAGTCACAAAGGATTCAGCGAAGAAACAAACGACTGTAAGAGGAAAAGGCGAGGTGCTCGTTAACTATATTGAGTTGGAACATCACTGACGAGTAGGAGCGCGGGCATCCTGCCCGCACTGAGCGCGAAGCGCGAAATGCCTGGCCCCGCCAGGGGCGGGATGTTTATAAGTTATCAGTCTTCTCAAGTTGTATAGCTCCTTTAGGAGCTTAAGAACATGCACACCAATCAATTCATCGGCCGAGCGTTTATCCTTTCGCTCTGCTTCCTGTTCTCTGGGCTAGTCGCAGCACAAACGCAGGATGAAGAGTCTTCTCGCCAAATCGTCCTCGATCGCTTTAACAAAGCACGACCGGCCGCAGAGGTAACGGCTGGCTTGGGCGGCATGCGCGTGGGTCCGAACAGTGTCTCGGTGAAGCCGCCGATCTATCGTCGCATGGGACAAATCCGTCTACCGAGGGGACGAAAGGCTGCTCCGCCCTCCTCTGAAGAAATCGGCGTTACCGTCTGGCGTTTGCGACCTTCGCAATCTTCCGACACGGGCGCGCGGGTGCTGGTTCTCGACGGTCTGAAACAATCCCAATGGACACCGGAAAGAATTGAAGCCGATACGCCGCTGAATATCGGCGACCGCGTGCGCCTGACCATCGAGTCCCCGCGAGCAGGCTTTCTCTACATCATCGATCGCGAAATGTATGCTGACGGATCATTCGGCGAACCCATGATGATCTTTCCCACCACCCGCACGCGGGGCGGCGACAATCGCGTACTTCCGGGAAAGCTGATCGACATTCCGGCCCAGGAAGATCAATACAGCTACTTCACTGCGCAACCCGGCGGAACTCGCCGCGATCAGGTTGCGGAAGTGCTGACCATAATCCTTGTTTCCCAGCCTCTGCCGCTGCAAATCAGCGATCAGCCGTTGAAGATGACGGACACGCAAGTTGCCGGATGGGAAAAGCTTTGGGGCGGCACAGCGGAGCGGCTTGAACTGGTCGGCGGCGCCGGCCAAACGTGGACCAACGAAGAGAAACTCGCGGGCGCCGCCAGGGGGCAACAACTCACGCAGTCAGGTCCGCCACCGCAAACTGTCTATCGCGTCGTGCGAAAAGCGGGCGGACCGTTGCTGGTTACGGTTCCACTCCGCTACGCAAGATGAGGGGCGCGTTTGCGGAGCGCAGGCATCCCTGCCCGCACAGCGCGCGCAGCACGCTCAAACCGTTCTAATTTTCGCAAGTCTGATTTCGCGAGGCAGCAGGACTCGCGCTTCGCGCTCAATGCGGGCAAGGATGCCCGCGCTCCACTACTTCCACTCCCCAACCAAAACAAACGGCGCCCAATAGAACGGTGCGCTGTATTTCTTAGCTGAGATCATTGAGAGCTGCGCGTCTCGCATCGCGCCCGATGCCGACGCCGGAACGGCGGTACCCAGAAAGCGCTTGTAAAAATCAGTCATCAGTTCGGCGGTGGATTTATCGGCTACTGACCACAGGCTGACTCCGACGGTCGGCGCGCCGGCGTACATAAAGGCGCGCGTTAAACCGATCACGCCTTCGCCGCGCTTCTCTTTTCCCAGGCCGGTTTCGCACGCCGAGAGCATCACCAGCGAAGGGCTCATCCGCAAGTTGAAAATCTCGTCGGTGCGCAGAAAACCATCATTGGACTTGTTGCCAACCAGGGAAAGTACGACTCCGGTGAACTGCGGTCTCTGCGCGTCGAGCAGTCCGTGCGTCGCGACATGTATGACGCGATAGTTGCTCATGTCGCGAGTGCGCACATTATCTTCGCTGGCATTCAGATCGATCCAGAGATCGGTTTGGAGGCCGCCGGTCTTGGCGATCTTGCCAATCTCTTCCGCTTCGGTGCGCGTGCCGACCAGACGCGCCAGACGCAACCCGCCCGACGCGGTAGATGAATCCGTCACATCGTTGATTGCACTCTCAAGCCCGAGACCCAGGCCACGCGCTTCGCCGGAAGCCTGCACACCGCTGTTGCCTTTCAGACGCGGATCGTCGGCATTGAAAACTGGATCGGCAACCAGCAAGATGCGCTTGCCCGCAGCCGAGCCCTCCCTCACGGTCGGGCTACTGCCCCGGATCGCCGCCACGACTGAAGCCGACGGAGCGTAAACAATTTCATTCGTCTTGATTAGATAACTGAGTGCGGAGTAATCAGCGCCATCGGTCGTCTTAACCAGCGCTTCGAACGGTACGTAATTCAGCGCGCCGTCGGCGACGATTAGCAATCGCTTGTCAGCGACCGTGGCGGCGGCTGGTTCCACCGCCGCTTTGTAAAGCGCATTCGAGGCCGCGACAAAAGCCGCCAGGTTTTCCGAAGGGCCTTCCACCAGCCCGAGACCACGCTGCTGATCAGCCACCACGTCGATGCCGACAATTCGTCGTTGCAATTTTGGCGGAATCAACTGCGCGCGAAACTCCGTGGCCAGCCTGTCCAGACTTGATCGCGGCGCCAGTTTGAAAAGCGAAACACTGGATTTAGTTATGGCGAACAAGTAAGAGCTGTCGTTGCCGAGACTGTATTCCAAAAGCACCGTGCCATCATCAAGGACCTTTTGCTGCACGTCGGCCAGCGACTGTGGCTGCGCCCCGGTCAACGCGGCATAACGCGGGCTGGCGGTGCGAATTTGATTTTCGATGTCATCGAATTCCGTCTGCAGCTTGTCGAGGTCCGCATCCATCTGCGACGGCTTCTGTTTCTGGTCGCCAGCCAGGCTGATGCCGGTAAGCTGCTGGGCGATCTCCTGCTGACGATCGAGATTGTCCTGCTTGCGCTTGAGCAGGTCCGCCGGCACGCCTTCGGTGATCTGCGCGTTCACCTCTCCCAACATGTCCAAAAGCGATCGCGCGCGCCCGGCTTCCGTAATCCGGAAAGACTCGGCGGCATAATCAAGTGACTTTCCGCTTACTGCCCCGCCTGAAGAGGAATTCAGCAAAGCCATCTCGGCAAATGCGCTGGCCGCCTCGTCATAGACGTCCTTGGTCGTCGCCAAAAACGTCGAGCGTGATTCGTCCGCGCGCAAACTGCCGGCCCGAATAGTCTCGATCGTCTTCAGCGCTTCGGTGTAAGCGTTCAGCGCATCGTCACGCTGTTTTCCAGCTTTGGGATCCTGCGCCGTCTGCATCCAGAGGCTGCGACCCACACCGCGTTGCGCCGGCCACATCAGATCGAGGCGATTGTCTTTCTTCGCGCCGCCGGCGGCGTCGGTAAACATCTTTGCCGCATCTTTATAGCGGCCCTCGCGCAACGCGACGTCGCCGAGGCTGGTGCGCGCGACCGTCCGAAAGCGGCGCGTCTGGCCCAGGTTGGCCACGCCCGGCAAACCTCCGTTGCCGGCATCCAGCGCGTTTTGAAAATGTTTGCGCGCCGTCTCCATTTCATTATTGGCGAAGGCTATGCGGCCGGTGCCCAACTCGTAAGTCATGTAGACGATCGCGACCCGATATTCATCCAGTTCTTTCTTGGCTTCGAGTAATCCGATCGCCGAACTGGTCGGCGTCGCGACATTGACGTTACCCGTCGTGATGCTGCCCACGATACCGCCAAGCCCACCAAACCGGCGCGTTGCTTTGGCCGCCGCGCCCTCGGGTTTCTTTACGCTCATCGTCAGATACGCCGTGCCTGCTTCCGACATGCGGCCCAGCCGGTAGTTCGTGTCGCCAATCTTGGCGAGCATCAGGTTGGCGTTAAAGCCGTTGTCCAGGGTGCTGGCCGCGGTTTGCGTCGCGGCGCTGGCCGTGCTGTTGCCCGCCAGGTTCGCGGCGGTACCTGCCGCGGCCTGAGATTTTTCATCCTGGCCCCGTCCCACCACAAAGGCTTGATAAGCTTTCTGATAATGATCGAGGGCAACTTTGTACTGACCCTGAATCATATAGAGATCACCCAGCCCATCTTCGCTCGCCGCAATGCCCCGCGAGTTGTTCGTCTGAGTGTAGAGATTAAGCGCAGTTTCAAGATAGCCGAGCGCCTGATCGGCATGGCCTTGTTTGAGCATAGCCCGGCCGCGACTAAGGGCGGTGCTGGGATCGTTTTGTTGGGGTTCGACGACTAAGCTTAAAGAGCGAGGATTATGCGCGCTAACCGGAAATAATAATGGCGAAGCGAAAATAGAGAGAACCAAAAGCGTAAGCAGAGCGTTTTTCACCTTCATCAAAACCCCCAAATAACTTCTTCTCCCTCTCCCGCTGGGAGAGGGTTGGGGTGAGGGTCTTAGACGCGCCCTCTCCCTCGACTTCGTTTGTCCCTGGTGAAAGAGGTTCGTTATTTTCACGCCTCTCTCACGAAAGACAGGGAAGCAAATCTATCAGATCCTCTTCAAACCCTCATCCCCAACCCTTCTCCCAAAGGGAGAAGGGAGAAAACAGTTCCTCGCTTGCGCCGCGCTCCCTATTTATGAATCAGCTCCAGCACCGTCACCAATACCGGAGCATTCGTGGATACCGTCATACGAATCACCGCGGGCTGTGGCGCGCTCTGGTCCAGGCCCAGGCCTCGCGTCGTCGCGACTTGCTCTTTTTCGGTCTGTGACTGGCCCACCGTATTGCTGGTGACCACCTTTACTTCTGCTTTGTTCGCGTCCTGAAGCTGCGCCCACACTTCTGAGAAGGGACGCCATGGACACTTCGTCTTATTCTCCGTACAAAACTTCACTAGATCGGCGCCGGTCGGAACTGAAGGCAGCGGTTGACGCGTTACTACAACGTAGAGTCTTTCTGTCGCGGGGTTGTTATCGAACACGAACCAGTGGTAGCGCTCGTCGGACTGCTCGCTCGAGGGGACTTCCATCGGCACGTGCGCCTCGATCCAGTTCTCGCCTTCGTCCAGCCGCGCGTCGGGATAAATCATTTCCGGTTGACCAGCGCCCTCGGTGTGAAAAACATAGAGATAGCCATCGACATTTGGTTCGAGCGAGATCCGAACGCGATCGCCGCTGTGAAATTCGTGGCCCGGTTCGACGCGCACGCGGCGGCCAGTCGAGTCGCGCATGAAAAGTGTGTAGCCCAACCCAATCGCCTGCCCCGGACGGTTCCCCATCGAACTGTTCTGGTTGGCAAACTTCGTGGTGTTCGCATTCGCCGTCTGCGACACGCCCGCGTTCACATTCATTCCTGCGGTTACCGATACGTTCGCATTGCGGGGTGGTCTGCGTCTGCGTGGGGCGTTCGCATTCGTCGTCTTCGGTCGCGTGCTGAGAAACGCGCCCCGGACATCGTCGTCAGGCTCCTGCGCGCTGACCACCAACAAACCGCACGTGAAAGCGGCGATTGCCAACAACATGATGAAACTTCTCGATCTCATTTACAGCTCCTTCACATACCAATCCAGATAGTGTTCTTCGGTTCAGCTTTCTCGGCGCCGCCTTTGAGTCCTCTGCGTCCCTGCGGTGAGTTTTCCGAGATGGGGTTCACCGCAGCGGGCGCGGAGTTTACGCGGAGACTAAATCAAATTACCACACTGACAAAATCCAAGCTCACTTGTGTTCAAGGCGAACCATGAATATGACGGGAGATCCTTCCGCGTTTTGCGGCACTTTGACCGAAACGAACGGCGATGCGCCGGTTTTGACGACTTCAGCCCCAACCGAATTCGCCTTGTTTTGCTGGCGAATAGTATCCAATTGGCGTTGCTCATCCTGAGTGAGCTCGTGCAAGGCCGCGCTGTTTAGGAAGTCAGGCGCGGTCATCGGTTTGGGCGAAAAGATAATTGTGAACTCATCTATTCCGGAGGTCTTATCGAGCGTGAGCCAGTTTGTGCTCGTGCCGGTCTCACCGGGAAAGGCAAAGTTCTGCCCGCTCTTAACTTCATTCGTTTTGACACCGTAAGGTGCCGCCGGCTGAGCCGTCAGGAAAGTTGTAGGCGCGTTCTTCTCGCCGGGGCCAATGATATACAGATACCCGTTCTCACTCGGCGAGAAATGAAACTTGAACTCCTGAAGCGACTTCATCGACAGCGACTCTCCTGCCAGGACCGCCTCGGATTTGTTCGGAGTGTTCACCTCGATCCAGTAGCGGCCAATTTCATGCGCGCCGGCTGCCAGATCGCCGCCACCAGTTCCGTTAGTGCCGTTCGCCGGATTCGTGCGTGCAACATTGCTGTTCGCGCTGCCGCCCATGAAGTGAATCACCGCGTAACCCGCGGCGCCGACGACGAGGAGCAAGACAACGATTCCGACAGCGACTAAAGGCAGCGGCGAACGACGTGCCGGCTGAGCAGATAACGGCGCAGACGGCTGGCGAGAGGTTTGCGGCGAGGCTCCGCCCGGCAGACTCAACATAGTCGCCGGTGGTTGAGCTGCGGCCCCGGATGCCGGCTCAACGATTTCTTTTGGCCGGGCAAGCACAGTGGGCATGGTCGCCCCCTGACTGGCAAAATCCGCGGGGCGACCGACGTTGTGCGGAGTGTCAGAGCTCTCGACACCTGTTGGCACTGATTCGCCCACAACAGTCGAGGCGGTTCGTTCGGCAGCGGTCAGCGGACCCCGATCTGAACCGGAACCGATTGCCGCAGATCCGCTCGAGAGCCCCGACACGAACAAGGTCGACGCTATTCCTTCCGCGGCCAAAGCACTTCGCAACTCGCTCTCTAATTCACCGGCAGTCGCTTGCCGTTGGCTGCGATCCTTGGCGATTGCCCGGGCGATGGCTCGGCTAAAACTCTCCGGAACTCCGGCGTCCACTTCGTGCAACGGCGGCGGCGTGATACTCACGTGTTGGCGACGCAACTCCGACAGCGTCACGCCGCTGAACGGCCGCTTGCCGGCAATCACTTCATAGAAGACCACGCCCAGGCTATAAATGTCCGCGCGGCCGTCAATCTCCGAATTCCCGTCTTCAGGTAACTCGCCCCATTGCTCGGGCGACATGTAATAAGGAGTGCCGAGCATCTGGCCGGCGATCGTCAAATTCGTACTGCCCGTCTTCTCAGCGCCGGCGACTTCGCGCAACTTGGCGATTCCCAGATCGAGCAATTTCACGACCGGCTCGCCGCCGGTGCTCGCTTTCCCGATCATTATATTTTCGGGTTTGAGATCGCGATGCACGACGCCCATGGCGTGCGCTGCATTAAGTACGCCCATGATCGGATCGAGCACCGCCATGGCCTCGGCCGGCGTAAACTTTCCGCGCTTCCTCAGTTCCGCGTCGAGGGTGTGGCCCTCGACATATTCCATGACGAGGTAGATCGTCCCATCGGCCGAGGTGCGCAGATCGTAAACCGTGACCGCGTTATGATGACGAAAGCGGCGGGCCGCCTGGCCCTCGCGCTGAAAGCGGCGCAGCCATTCAGTGTTGCTGCGCATTTCCGGCGGCAGCAGCTTAATCGCTACGCGATCGCCGAGCAGAATGTGCCGCGCACGATAAACCGCGCCCATGCCGCCTTTGCCGAGCAGGGCTTCGATTTGGTACTGACCATCGAGCACATTGCCGATCATCGCCGAAGGGTCTTCCTCCAGGACCTCGCCGTCGGTGGGGCAGAAGCTCAGAGTGTCATCAAATTTTTGGTTGCAGGTCGAGCAATACTTCATGCGGGAACTAGTTTACAACGAAGAGGGGATTGAGGGGCAATCAATAGGACCTATCTGACCCATGGGACCTATAGATCCTATATTTTTTCAGTAAATTCTTTCGGCATATTCGGCCACCATTCGGTCGCTGCTAAAAAGCGGCACAAGAGTCTGAATCGATCGTTTCATCATCGCTACCCAGCGACACGGAATGTTCTGATCGTCGCGGTCGTAGTAACGTGGCGCCACTTCTTCGGTAAGAACCCGGTACATCGATTCGGCCTCGCTATGGTCGGCTGCTTCAGGAGTCAGCTCGCTCAGGTCTCCGATGGCAAAACCGTTGTCGCCGTCGTAGGCCTCGAGCCACCAACCATCGAGCACGGAAAAATTCAGTCCGCCGTTGATCGCAACTTTTTGTCCGCTGGTGCCCGAAGCTTCCATGGGCCGGCGCGGCACGTTCATCCAAACGTCGACCGCCTGCACCAACTGTCGCGCGGTTTCCTGATCATAGTCTTCAATGAACGCAACCCGATGGCGCACCGAACTATCGCGCTGCCATTCGATCAGTCTTTGCAAGACTCGCTTCGCTTCCTGATCTTGCGGGTGGGCCTTGCCGGCGAATACAAATTGGATAGGCCGTTCCGGGTTGTTGATTAGCCTGGTTAAACTTTCCGGGTCACTGAGCAGCAGATCCCAACGCTTGTACCCGGCCACCCGCCGGGCGAAACCGATGGTCAGTATCCGCGGATCGAACATCGTCCGCGCTGCTTCGATGTAGTCTTCGCTTTCACCACGAGCCAAACGGGCGTCAAACGAATGGTCGCGAACATAGGCCACCATGCGCTGCTTCAATAGCGAGTGCGCCTGCCACAATTCCTCGTCGGAAATGCTCTCAACGCCGTAGGCCCAAACGTTCGCGTCACGCGTGCGGTCAATCCAATCCTCGCCGACACGTTGCTCATAAAGCCGGCGCAGCAGCGGCGCCACCCATGTCGACGGATGCACGCCATTGGTGACCGACGTAATCGGCACATCATCCACGCGGCGGGCAGGCCACATCTTCTGCCAGAGTTGGCGCGATACTTCGCCATGCTTGCGACTGACACCATTTGTCGAACGACACATGCGCAGGGCCAGCGGCGTCAATCCAAACGACTCCTGCGAATCACCGTTGACTCGACCCAACGACAGAAACTCTTCGCGCGATAATCCAAGGGCAGTTTCCGGCCAGTCACCAAAACCCTTCTGCACCAGCGAGGCTTCAAATTCATCATGCCCGGCCGCGACGGGAGTGTGAGTGGTGAATGCGCAACGCTCGCGCACGCGAGAAGCTGCTTCAGCGAAGCTCACGCCCTCGCGCTCGATCAATTGCCGTGCAAGTTCGAGTGTGAGAAAAGCCGAATGACCTTCGTTAAGATGATACACGCCGGGATCGATGCCGAGCCTTTGCAGCAGACGAGCGCCGCCGATTCCCAACATCATCTCCTGCACCAAACGCGTTTCCCGATCACCACCATAAAGATGTCCCGTCACCAGCCGATCGTCCTGTTCATTCTCAGCAACGTTGGTATCCAGCAGGTAAAGCCGCAGGCGGCCCACATCTGCGCGCCACACGCGCGCGCGCACAACTCGGCCACGCATCGCGACTTCAATCAGCAGAGGTTTCTCTGTTGCGTCGTTCACGCTGTGAAGCGACAGTTCGTCTGAGTGATTCTCTCGGTAGATCTCTTCCTGCCACCCGTCGCGTCGCAGGCGTTGGCGAAAATAGCCGAAGCGATAAAACAGCCCGACTGCTACCAGCGGCAGGTTCAAGTCGCTGGCCGACTTCAAATGGTCGCCGGCCAGTATCCCCAGCCCGCCCGAATAAAGCGGCAGCGAGTTATGTATGCCGTATTCAGCACAGAAATATGCGACCGGAGTTTCGCCGGAAATGCGCGGCGCAAGTTGTAGTTTTGGCCAGGGCCGTGTGTCGCCCAGGTAAGCGCTGAACTGCGCAGACAACCGTCGGATCCGATCGGCAAACACCGGATCGGCAGCCACCTGAGCAAGCCTTAGGTCGGAAACCTGCGCCAGAAGGATGCGTGGATTCTGTTCGCATTGCTGCCAAAGACCCGGGTCGAGATCGCGAAATACTTCGTTGCCGTCCGGCGCCCAACTCCACCAGTAATTCGAGGACAACGATTGCAGGGGTTGCAGCGGCGCTGGCAGCACGCGCGGTCGCAGTGAGTTCAGAGGTTCGGTCGGGTTTTCGATCTCAGTAGACATTCGTTGGCTTCGACAAACAAATCGCAGTTTGAAATTTAGAGCATAAAGAAAGCGACTGCGCCGCTGGAAGAGAACGAGTGATTTTGCAGAAGTTTACCCAATCGGTCAATGTTGGAGGCGCCTCGCGCTTGCACCACGGGGGCAGTAGTCCGACCGTCAGAGAGGGCTCGGTCACGAAGTCGCGGAGCCCTCCCTCACGGTCGGGCTACTGCCCCGACTACTCGCTGAACTTCTGATTCTGCAAAAACACTTCCGCGTCTCGCGCTTGAAAGAAGACCAGTCGCACTTCCTTCAATTGCCGATCCGTGTCCAGAAAATTCTCAATCGTTCGTGATGCTACCTCGGCCGCTTTCTCGGGTGGATAACCATAAACGCCAGTCGAGATGGCTGGGAAAGCAACCGAGGTCAAATTCTTTTCCACCGCGAGCGTTAGCGAGTTGTGATAGCAATTGGCGAGCAGCTCGGCTTCGTTGCCGTGCTCCTCGCCATAGATTGGACCGACCGTATGGATGACATAAAGCGCGGGCAACTTTCCACCAGTAGTAATCACGGCTTCGCCGGTTGGCAATCCTTCTGGAAAGCGTGTGCGGCGAATCTCGCGACACTCTTCCAGGATCTCCGGACCACCGGCGCGATGGATGGCGCCGTCAACTCCGCCACCACCAAGTAACGAGGAATTCGCGGCGTTAACAATTGCCTCAACGTCCTGTTTGGTGATGTCGCCGACGACAACCCGCACGCGGCCATTAAGAAAGCTTTGTATAGGTTCAGAGTTCAAGCTTCAGCTTGCCGGCCGCTCTCGCTGGGGCAAGCTGAAGATCGAACTCTCAACTCTCTTCGCTGGGCTCGATCTCAATTTCGTCGTCACTCGGATGCCGGCGAACTTCTTCGTCGCGTGGTTGGACATTAACCTCGTCGAACATGTCCTGCCGGCGCACGGCCTCGGCCACACCCTTGGCCTTATGTTCGGTCAGTGGATGTTCGGCATCGACACTCGCGATCTCAAAGAGACGCTCGTCGAGCATCACCACTCCCAGTGAACCCAGGGTCACACCCGGCGTGACCTGAATGTCATTCATATTGTGAATCTTGAAATGGCCCGTTTGCTCGACCCAGTCTTCAATGAATGGATCACGCAACGCATGCTCGGCATCGCCTTCAGTTAGATAGGCGCCTTCGACAATCAGGCAATACTCGCGGCCTTTGCTTTCGCTCATGGGTCGACGAAGTTTTTAGTCGGAAGCGCGGGCATGGTGTCCGCCGGGTGCAGAGCAGAGGGTTTTGCGGTGTTATTAGCAGTCATGACAGAGGCCAACGACAAACAGGGCGATTGGCCTGGTTTTGTGACGCCTCACTTTACCACCGGGTCGGCGCTTAACGCCAGAGTTTTTCGACAGGAAGTAGCATAGACTTTAGTCTGTGATTCCAAACCGAACACAGACTGAAGTCTATGCTACTAAAACAAAAACGCCGCGGGAGTCTCGCTCCCGCGGCGTCTTTGATACGCTAGGCCCGCTCTGCCATTAAGAAGCAGTGGCGTACTGCCGGTTGAGTTCTGCCCGCAGCCGGCTGAAATACGAATCAAAAGTGACGAAGCCGGTGGTGCCCTGAAAGAAGGCCCGGCCGCCGGTGTCGTGCGACACGCGATTCAGAGAACTCTGGCCGTAACTGGCCGCGACGTAACTGCGGCTGGTTAACCCGACCGACGGCGCATAGAACGAAAAAATCGCGGTGTTGCGCCGGTTCGCTTCGGCGATGGTCCGATCGATGTCGACGGTATGACCGGCGGCCGTCGAATCAAAGCCACGCGAAGTATCAAGTCCGTCAGAAATCAGCAGCACCGCATTGTGGCCCTGCCAACTTGAGTCGAATTTCTTGAGCGCCTCGATCACTTCGACGTACGGATTATAGGCGGACGCCGAGTTACTGGAAATCAGAATCCGCAGCGATTTAGCCGCGCGATTCAAATCGGTCGTGAACGGCTGCCGCACTTGCAGCGATCCGGCCGTGATATAGCCAACCATTACGCGCGAGCCCGCCGGCAGCGAGCGAATAAAATCGCGCGTCATACCCAGTTCGTTCCCGACACTGGAAATCAGATCATCCTGAACCAGGATGGCGATATTGAGCGGTGTCTGCACGCGCAACGCTTCGGTCTCATTTGTCTTTGCGTTTGTTAGAGAGAACGTGCCAACACTCATCATTACCATTGTCGACGCCACCAGGAACGCGGAAACTTTTCTAAACATACTTTCACCTCAAAATGGCGAAACCACTCGCCAATCTATTAATTACTTTGTTGCTGATGTTGGGGTCGGCTTTAAGATGCTTTTCGGGGCATTATGGTTGGCAAGGAAGGAAGGACCATTTTCCAATTGTCATCTGCGCAATGAAGCGACCGGGTCGCAGCCTGGCAATCTTGAGTGTTGGGTTGATCGAGACCCGGTCGCTACCGCTCTCGGTACTGACCTCATCACTCGCGCGACAATGACAAATGACAAATGACAAAAGATTGCTCCTTCACTGAATACCACTTACTTACTCTCGTGATAGTCCTCTTCCGTATTCACCGCCCAGATGTTTGACTTGTCGATGCGCCCCTCGACCAGGTTGTCGACGGCGATCATCGCGGTGAGCATTGAATGGTCCTGGTTGTTATATTTGTGCATGCCGTTGCGCCCGAGCAAAAACAGGTTCGTAATCTTGTCGAGGTACTCGCGCAGCACGTCGAATTGATCGTACGTGCCGAAATACGCGGGGTACGTTTTCGGCACGCGAATCACAGTGGCATCAACGACGTCTGATTTCTCTATGATCTCGATTCGTTCCAACTCATCTGAAGCAAAGGCGATCATTTCCGGATCCGGTTTGCTCCAAAGCTCGTCGCCTTCATTGCAAAAGTATTCGAGTCCGAGCCAGACTTTCGCAGGGTCGGCCACCAGGTAGGGACTCCAATTATTGAAAATCTGTAGCCGGCCCAGCGAAACTTCAGGCTCCTGGATATAGATCCAGTTGTCTTTGATCAAACGGTCGCCCCCTTTGCCGTTCTCTTTCACTTTGATTTCATTCAGCAATAGACCGACGGTAATGAAGTCCCGGTAAAGCAGACCCTCGCTGATCTGCGAGATGGCCTCCGGCACCTTAGGCTCGAGCGCGCGCACCAATTCTTTCACCGGCATGGTTGAGAAGAAATAATCGCCGGCTAAGCTACGCCGCTCTCCGTTCAAAGAGTTTCTGGATTCAATCGAACTAATCCGGCCTTCGTCCGTGTGGATCCTGTCTACGACTTGATTGGTTATGATCTCGCCGCCGAGTTCGAGGACTTGCCGCGCGACATTCTCCCACATCTGGCCGGGACCATGCTTCGGATACAGGAACCGTTCGATCAGCGAAGTCTCCGTACCCTTTTGTTCGATGTCATCCGACTTCGTTTTGAATAAGTCTCTGAACATGTGCGAGACGGCCCGCCGGATTGACAGTCCCTTGACCCGCTGCGCTCCCCACGCCGCGCTAATCTCTTTACACGGCACGCCCCAAACTTTTTCCGTGTACGACTTAAAGAATGTTTGATACAGACGCCGGCCAAAGCGGTTGATGAAGAACTGTTCCAGGTTCTTTTCGTTCTTGATGGGCGCGACGATGCTCTTTAGGTAGCTGAGCCCGATGCGAAAAGTTTGCCCCACGCCCATCTTTCTCAAAGTATCAGCGCTGAGCGCGATGGGATAATCGAAAAACTTTCGCATGAAGTAGATGCGCGACTTGCGGCTGCGCACCAGCATTACGTCGTCATCATGCGCTGGATCCGCGCCGCGTCGGGCCGGTGCTCGAATCGTCCGGCGACGGCCGTGATAGGCAATTTCGCGCACGGCCTGTGCTTCCGGCTCGCCTTCGGGAGGACGTTCGAGCGGCAGCACGTCAAACCACCACTGCATCACTCGATCCGACTTGGAAAAGAATCGATGGCCGCCGATGTCCATGCGATTTCCTTTGTAGCGCACGGTACGCGAGATGCCGCCCATGTATTCGCTTTGTTCGAGAATCACGGGATGGATCTCGGTGCGGCGGAGCAACTCCAGCGCAAGCGTCAACCCGGCGGGACCGGCGCCAACAATGATTGCTGTCTTCCTGGTCATCAGGGATTATCGCTCGCGAAGAAAATAGACGGACGCGTCAGTGTCCGCGATCCGCTGCCAACCGTCCATCTTTTCGTCGCGTGGAGCCGAATCGATGACCACGGCGCGCGCGCCGGCCTTCGCTAAGCGTTCCAGCACTTGTTCTCGGACAGCCGGCTCAGCTTTCCAAAACGTTTCAATGACATCCGGTCCGCCCGGGACTTCGGCAACTACCTGCACCCGCGCCAGGCGATACCACTGCGCGTACAAAGCGTCGCCGATCGAAGCAACTTTTTCTCCTGGTTGCATGCCCATTTGGTTTAAGCCGTTTGCGATTTGCCATTGCGTGGGCTGTGGATCAGGTGTGCGGTAAAGAAGACTGCGGGCAGTTTCCATCATCGGCATCGGTGTCTGAACTGAAAACATGAACAGGAACCCGAGCCAGACAGCCACGTTATCCCACCGTCTTCGCGACTCAGGCCAGCCAGGCAACCCCGAGAACAGACTGAGCCACAGTAGCACCTCGAACGGCGCGATGTATCTCAACGAGACGAAGACCAGGGAATACATCAGCATCGGCACGATTGCGATCAGCAGAATAAACCATGACGACGATGCCATTTTACGCGGCGACCATCCTCTGCGATTGATCGCCAGCAGCAGAAAGACAACCGTGAACAGGCCGCCGCAAAGCCCGACGAAGCCTTTCGCGCACGTCAGGCTCCAACGATTGAAAACCGCGAACTGCCGGCGGAAGTTAAAGGTAGGCCTGACACCTTCATGCCAGTAAGAGGGATCGAACCATGGCGGATACGAGCCGGATAAAGGCGTAGCAAACTCGTAGGCGGCCGGTTGATCGAATATTTTTCGGGTTGGATGTTTCGGCACGCCGCTCGTGGCCGGTTCGCCCTGCCAATGAATGTACTTCGGAATCCGGTTCACTTCCCAAACGTAATTAAGCTTACCTGAGTCGCCAAATGTTGGCCGTCCTTTCAAGAGAGACAGCGCCAGAATCAACGGCGCGGCAATCGCGAGAAAAACAATCACGGCGAGTAGGCTGCTTCGATTCGCCTGGCGCGTGGTTTCTTTTCCTTCCCTTTGGGAGGGGTTAGGGGAGGGTGCAAAGCTTGACGGCGACAAACCCTCTCCCCGGCCCTCTCCAAAAGAGAGAGGGTGAAAGACTAAACGCGAGAGCCAGAATACAAACGACTGAGGACCTGGGGCCAGGATGAAACTCACGCTTAGAATCACGAACGCCAACGGAAACATCACCGTCTTGGAGACGTAGCCAATTCCAAGGACTAAGCCAAGGAAGATGTAATCAGCTTTCTGCTGAGGATTCCCGCGGATGCGTAAGAGCAGCGCGGCGGCGAGATATATGCATGCGGCTATCAGCATGTCGGGAGAGACAACTCCCAAAGTAATCATCAACAGGGATGAGCTGATGAAAAGCAGATAACCGATCGTCAGCCACAGATAAACCGGCAGTGCTTCATCCCGATCTTGCTGGCGGGCTTTGATGAACTCACGCAGAAAAAAATCGAAGCTCAGGAGGGCCAGCAGGTAAATTAGAAAGTTAACCAGATGAACGACGGGAAACTCCCAGTAAGGAGAGGGCTTCAGGATCTTCAGTGCCAGGCCAAGAAGAAAACCGTAGAGTGGACTCCAGTAGCCATTCAGCAACGTCTGGAAATCGCCGCGCCAGAAACCGTCGCCGATGTCCAGGTACGAAATGCCGTCAGGATTCATCGCAAAGCGGCTAACCCAGGCCTGAACGATTCCCAGCGTCACAGCGGCTATCCAAAATATTGTTCTTAGGATCGTTGACGATCGATTCTGGCGGGTTTGAGTTCCGGGACTGTCCAATGGAGAGGCTATCTTCATCGGTTATGCAACTGGCAAGCGCCACTGGCGTCGCATGGCGGGGGCACGCCGAACAGAGTATAGCGCCGCGCGGCGAGCCAACGATAAAAAATCGCTCCAAGTTTCGTGAACGGCCACAGCGAAAGAATGGGCGCTAACCATTTCCAGCGCGGCAAGACCCGAATTACTTCAATCCAGGCAAAGTAACCCTTGCTCCAGCGACCGTCGGCGTTGCGCGTGTGCATCTCGTCGGCCATCTCTTCGCGCGTGCGCGGCGCCGCGCGTTGCAAGATTTCCGGATCGTTGTAATCCAGCCATTCGATGCGTTGATCTCGATCCAGCGGACCGACTCGCGCGCGCATCCAGCGACAGAGATTGCAATGGCCGTCAGTGTAGACTTCGATTTTGTTCACGTGTCCTGGTAGGTCTCCGGATTTCAAGTGTTTTCTTGCCTCCGTGCTCTCCGTGTCTCCGTGGTTGAATCTAATTGTGGTTAGGAATTCACCACGGAGACACAGAGAGCACGGAGAAAGAGATTCACTCCAGGACACTATACTTCAATATGCGAACTACTCTTTGCTGCATCAGCACGATACAATAACGCAACTGGAGGGAATGGTGATCAAAAAAGTCTCAATCATCATCGTCATCGCGTTGGTGGTTGCCGGTTTCGCGATCGTGGCGATCGCTAAGTACCAACGAGTGGTTCAGCCAGGCATCGCGCGTGGCTTGGCGGCAGCGACTGATACTGGCGACGGCCTCGCGAATCTTGAAGCCGACACGCTGATCGCCGCGGACAAAGCCTCAGCCGCACCGGAGTTTGCCAAAGGCAACTGGATCAATTCCGATCCCTTGACCCTCGAACGGCTGCGCGGCCATGTCGTCGTCGTCGAATTCTGGACGTTCGGTTGCTACAACTGCCGGAACACACTGCCATCAGTAAAGGAGTGGGACACGAAGTATCGCGATCGCGGTCTTACCATCGTAGGCGTCCACACGCCTGAGACCGACGGCGAATACAGCATCGACAACCTCCGCAAAGAAGTTCCAGCACTCGGCATCAAGTATCCCGTCGTCACCGACAATGATTACAAAACCTGGAAAGCTTATGGAGTGGAAGCCTGGCCCACGATTGTCGTGCTGGATAAGCAAGGCCGCATTCGCTGGGTGCACGTGGGCGAGGGGCGTTATGAGGAAACTGAGGGCGTAATCAAGACGCTGTTGGCTGAATAACGACGTTCGAGACATTTTGGAGCCGGTGTTGCCACGGCTTCGCCACCTGATGTGCGGTAAGGCTGCGCCTTACCGATCAAGTTCATCAATGAACTTCAGGAGGCTATGCCTCCGAATCGAAGCGAAGCCTCTCAGTTCCTTGAACCTCAACGGAAAGGCTAAGCTTTCCGCACATCAAGCGGCAAAGCCGTAAACGATAACCTTTGCGACCTCTGCGGTTTCAAAACCGCCCGAAACAACCGGACGGCTAAAGTCGACCCTCACTTGCCATTCACCTCGTCGCTCGGCTAAATTATCGCTCAACCCGCAGTCACATCCTGGCTTTTGTATTCGCAACAACCGAGGGATGACTGTCGCTGGAACTCGCTGTTTTGAAAGGACTCATCCGCGTTTATGAAAGTCTACGCCACCGAAGCAATTCGCAACCTTGCGGTCATTGGACACGGCGACGCAGGGAAGACGCAACTGGTTAGTTCGCTTCTCTACGTCGCAGGCGCCACGCCCCGCTGGGGCAAGGTCGATGAGGGCACGACCACGACCGATCACGAGGAAGATTCCATTGCCCGCAAGATCACGCTCAATCTCGCCCTGGCCCACGCCGAACATCGCGACACCAAGATCAATTTCATCGATACACCGGGATACGCCGCGTTCGTTTCGCACGCGCGGCCGGCGGTGCGCGTGGCTGACTGTGGGGTCGTCGTAGTCGATGGCGCCAAAGGCGTGGAAGTGCAAACTGAAAAGGTGTGGGGCTTTGCGAACGAGTTCATCCTGCCGCGCATAATGGTGGTAACCAAGCTCGACAAAGAGCATTCGGATCTTGGCATCGCGCTTGACAGCGCGCACAAGGTTTTTAATCGCGCGATCATTCCTTTCACGCTGCCAATCGGAAAAGAACATGACTTCAGAGGCGTGGTTGATGTAGTCCACATGAAGGCTTACACGTTTGATGAAAACGGCAAAGCCAAAGAGATCGAGATCCCCACCGAAGGCCGCGACGTAGTCGACAAGACCCGCGAGCGCCTGGTTGAACTGGTTGCCGAATCGGACGACGCTTTGATGGAGAAATATTTCGAGCAGGGCACGCTCGATGACGCTGATGTCTTGCCGAATATCGGCAAAGCGATTGCGCAGAGCAAGCTGTGTCCGGTTTACTCGGTTTCGACCACGACCCTGGTCGGCCTGTCGATCCTACTCGATCATATCGTCGAATTTGCTCCCGACCCGGCGCACCACGAAGAGGAGCACGGCAAAGACGAGAAAGGCGAGCCGGCTACGCGAAAGTATTCGAGCAGCGAGCCCTTCTCGGCTTATTGTTTCCGCACCATCGCCGATCCATTCGCCGGCCGCATCAACGTGATGAAGGTTATCAGCGGTAAGGTCGGGACCGATGCGACCGTGTACAACTCGACCCGCGGTACCTCTGAGCGTCTCGGCGCGCTGCATACCATCCAGGGCAAGCAGCTCGACAAAGTGCCCGAGGCCAACGCCGGCGACATCATCGCCTGCGTGAAGTTGAAAGAGACCCAGACGGGCGACACACTGTGCGACAAAGCCCGGGCCATCATCTACGATCCGGTGCAATATCCTGAGGCCGCAATTGCTTTCGCGATCGAACCCAAGTCACGCCAGGACGAAGAAAAAATCAGCGTCGCGATTCATAAGATACTGGAAGAGGATCCCGCGCTAACCTTCACCCGCGACGCCCAAACGAAAGAGTTTTTGCTCGCCGGTTCGGGCCAGGTTCACGTCGAGACGATCGTTGAGAAACTGAAGAAGCGTTACAACGTTGAAGTGATGCTGCATCCGCCAAAGGTTCCGTACAAGGAAACGATCACGCAGCGTGCCGAAGTACAGGGCCGTCATAAGAAGCAGACCGGGGGTCGCGGACAGTTTGGCGATTGCAAATGCATTTTTGAGCCGATGCCGCGGGGCGGTGGCTTTGTTTACGAAGACAAGATTTTCGGTGGCTCGGTGCCACAACAATTCCGGCCGGCAATTGAAAAAGGGATCATCGAAGCCGCCTCGCACGGCGCGATCGCTGGTTATCCCCTCGTCGATTTTAAAGTGCAACTGATCGACGGCTCGTATCACAACGTCGACTCAGACGAGCACAGCTTCCGCGCCGCCGGGCGAAAAGCGTTCCGCAACGCGATGGAAAAGGTGAAGCCGGCGCTGCTGGAGCCGATCATGGATGTCGAGATCGACGCGCCGCAGGAATGCAGCGGCGACATCATGGGCGATCTCAATTCACGACGCGGCCGCGTGCAGGGCATGGACACGCGCGGCAAACAGCAAGTGGTCAAAGCGCAGGTGCCGATGTCCGAGATGCTCAACTACCAATCGACGCTGAATTCGATCACCGCCGCGCGCGGCAGCTTCCACATGCAGTTCTCGCACTACGATCCAGTCCCCAGCCAAATTGCGCAGAAGATTATTCAGCAGGCGAAGGATGAAGGTAGGATTCGGGTGGCGGAAGAAGATTAGTGACTTAGCTCCGAGAAGGTCTATTTGGTTTCGCTTTTTTCTGCCAGGACAAGAACGATCCACGAAATCACACGAACAATTGGTTCGTGTTACTTCGTGTGAGTTCGTGGATCCTAGACACGCAATCTCTCAAACCAAGACATTCACCCTGCTCTCTAAGATCAGACTCAAGGATAATCTAATTTCCCTGTTTCAACTTTCCTTCCGCCCGCTTCCGTTTCTCCAGCGCAGTCGTGCAGAAGCGGACCTCGCGCCGCAGGTCGAGCTGGCTCATCACCTGGTTGGCCAACATTCCCAGCGCGCCTATCTGTTTGTCGTCGAGCGTATGCGGCTTGCGGTCCATCACGCAGAGCGTACCGATAGCGAAGCCCTCCGGCGACCACAGCGGCATGCCGGCATAGAACCGAACAAATGGTTCATTGACTACGAGTGGATTGTCGGCAAAGCGTTCGTCGAAGAGAGCGTCCTCGATAATAAAACAATCGCGGTGCAAAATAGCGTGTCCGCAAAATGAGATGTTCCGCGGCGTTTCACGCGCCTGGATCCCCACCCGAGCTTTGAACCATTGGCGATTCGCATCAACCAGGCTAATCAGTGCGGCGGGAACCTGGCAGACGTAAGCCGCCAGACGAGTAAGATCATCGAAGGTCTCTTCTGAGTCCGTGTCGAGGACCTGGTATTGCCGCAGCGTTTCCAAACGCGCGGCCTCGTTTTCGGGAATAGGTGCAGCTCTCATGACAAGTCTCCTTTCCGAGAGCGTTCGCCGGGCGAAAGTTGGCGGTATCTTATTCTCGCTGTGCGGGAATTTCCAAGCGAAACCTGAGAAAGCTGCCACCTCTCTGGAAAGAAGTGGCGTCTTAGTTTGTCACCTGTTCTCGCTTAACAAAGCCCGACTGAAGTCGGTACTCTGAACACCACTTAACCTCTTAGTCAAAGTCGGACATTACCAGCGGCGAAAGTATGACTGGGAAGCCGGAAGAAGTCTGTTATCATAGCGCGCACCAAATTCCAGAAGAGGTTTCGCGCGAACGGATGTCATCTGCACAGATAAGAATTCTTGGCGCAACGCTCGTCCTACTACTTCTGTTTTCCTGTCAATCGTCGCGACAGTCGGGCCAGCACAAGCTCCTCATTTACACTCCCCATGGCCAGGACATGCTGCGCGACTTTGTCGCGCGCTACAAACAGGCGCATCCGGAAATTGACGTTCAGTTTCTGGATATGGGATCGCGCGAAGTGCTCGAGCGCCTGCGCGCCGAGCGCAATCGCCCGCAGGCCGATCTCTGGTGGGGCGCGGCGCACACGACATTTCAGACAGCCGCTGATGAAAATCTGCTGGCGGCTTATCGACCTTCGTGGGCCGACAAAGTTCCGGACTTTGCCCGCGACGCGCAGGATCGCTGGTACGGAACCTTCGAAACGCCGGAAGTAATTGTTTACAACAGCGAGGCCGTGCGCGCCGAAGACGCGCCAAAGGATTGGGACGATGTGCTCGATCCGAAATGGAAAGACAAAATCCTGATTCGTAATCCGAACCCGTCGGATTCCATGCGGGCGATCTTCGGCGCAATGATCTGGCGCTATTACAAAGACACGAACTCACCTGAAAAAGGTTTTGAGTGGCTGCGAAAGTTGGATGCCAACGTTCACGAATACACGGCTGATGGAACTTTGCTGATGCAGAAGCTGGCGCGACAGGAAGGCGTCATCAGCCTTTGGGACTTGCCCGACGTGCGTCTGTATCAGGAGCAGAAGAAACTTCCCGTCGCTTACAACATTCCCGCCAGCGGCACGCCGGTGGTCATCGACGCGATCGCTCTGGTGCGGGGCGCGCCCAACGAAGCAGAAGCAAAGCGCTTCTATGAATTCGTCACTACGCCTGAAAGCCTGATTCACTCAGGACGTAACTACTATCGACTGCCCGTGCGCCGCGACATCGATCGAACCCAACTCCCTGAGTGGATGAATGCGCCTTTCACGCGCATGCCTTTGGACTGGGAGCTGCTGCGCAAACAAGGCAATGAATGGCTGCGTTATTGGGACACGGAGATTCGTGGACGAGGGAAATAGGTCAGCGTCATCGTGACTAGGCCGTCGTAAGATCAGATTCCGTGGGCAAGCGCGCATCAGCTTCATCAATGGTCACGCCGTCGATATAAAGAGTCTCAGGAGCAATATCCTCTTCGTTAGGCCACTGGACGGTTCCGAACGCAACTCGAGCCTGCTTGAAATAGTCGAGGTTTTTCAGTTCGGTGAAAATGCCGCGATCCAGGTACGGCGTAACATCAAAGCGCTTCGTGGATCCATCACTGAACTTCAAGTCTAGTGAGAAGTCTGTATTGGCGCTGACCGCAATAACCTTGTTCATCCTCCGCTCCTATTTCAATGGCTCGATCTTAAACACTGCCTGACCGCTGATTGCGCGTCTCCAGTCCGCCATTAGGTCGTCCTGATGTATTTCTATCCAAGCTTGAACCAACCGAAGTTTGGCCGATCTGATTGAACCTTCCATTACTATACCGTCAGGGATCGAAACAACCGCTTCCTCGTCACCATACTCGACATGAACGTGTGGTTGATGATGCCTTCTATCATCGAAATAGTACATCATGACGATGATTCCGTAGAACATCGAAATGATCGGCATACCCACCTCTTCATCGGATTGAACGACACTTCTAAGATAATCCCTGTTAGCGTTCTCGGCAATTCTCTTCCCGCCAAATCGCTCTCCTTGTTCGTCTTATGTAACCAAAATCCGCCCGCCTTCGTCTAAGTTAACAAGGCAGAGTAGCGCCCGCTTTTATTAGAAAAAGCTAAAGGAATCATCTGAATGGGACGATTGTTATTGATTCTCGTGTTCTGTGCCGGCGTCGCGCTCGGCCAGCAGGGCGCGGGCTCATTGAAGGGCCAGGTCTCTGATGAATTCGGCGGCGTCATTGTCGGCGCCACCGTAGTCGCCGTTAATGCCAATGGCGTTGTAAAGACAGTCACGACGAATGGCGAAGGCAACTTTGTCCTCAACGGACTCGCTGCCGGCAAGTACACGATCAAAGTGACGGCGACTGGATTCGCTGGTTACGAAAACCCGGATGTCGAGATTGCCGGCAAAAATCAACCGCTCAATATCACTCTCAAAGTTACGATCGAACAGCAGAAGGTAACGGTCGCTGCTGATAGTGCAGGGGTAAACACAGACCCTGACAGTAATGTTGGGGCCATAGTCCTCAAGGGTGCTGACCTCGAATCATTGCCCGATGATCCGGATGACCTGGCCGCGGCTTTGCAAGCACTCGCGGGACCGTCAGCCGGTCCCAATGGAGGCCAGATCTATGTCGATGGTTTCAGTGGCGGACGTTTGCCGGCGCTGTCGACCATTCGCGAGATTCGCATCAACTCGAACCCCTACTCAGCCGAATACGATCGGCCAGGTTTTGGTCGCACCGAGATTTTCACTAAGCCCGGCACCGAAAGCTTTAACGGCGAGGCTTTTTTCAGCTTCAATAATCAGGACCTGAATTCGCGTAATCCTTTTGCACCGACCCGTCCGCCCTACTCATCGCGGCGGTATGGAGGTCAGTTGAGTGGTCCGATCGTGAAGAAGAAAATGTCTTTCTTTCTCGATTTTGAAAAGCGAGATATCAATGACGACGCCATTATTCTCGCTACAGTTCTCGATCCCAATTTGAACATCGTCGGGCTCAGCCAGACAGTGCCCATTCCCAACCGGCGGCCTGAATTCAGCGTGCGACTTGACTACGCGCTCAGTCCCAAACACACGCTCGTAGGTCGTTATGAGAACGAACATTCAAGCAGCACCACGGGCGTGGGCGGCTTTTCATTGGCCTCGCGCATATACAAGAACGTTAACACCCAGCAGACGGTGCGCCTGACGGAGACGGCGGTCCTGAACAAACGGACGGTGAACGAGACCCGCTTTCAGTTCAGTCACATCGCCTCGAGCGACGACGCGAACAACACGATTCCCACTATCCAGGTCCAGGACGCTTTCACCGGTGGCGGCTCTCAGATCGGCAAGTCTTCGAATCTTCAAAAACGTCTGGAGTTGTCGAACACTACTTCGCTGGCTTTGGGCAATCAGACGGTAAGATTCGGCGGGCGGTTGCGGCACGTCAACATTACGAACATCTCACCCCAGAACTTTGGCGGAACGTGGACGTTTGCGGGCAGTCGCAGAGTTGGGAATGCGACGGGACTAACCAGCATTGAGGTCTATCAGACTACTTTGAAGGGTTTGCAAGCAAGTCTCTCGCCGGCTCTGATTCGGGCGGCCGGCGGCGGCGCGACGCAATTCACCATCGCCGCGGGAAAGCCAGAGACCACGGTCAGCCAGTGGGATTTTGGCGGATTTGGTCAGGATGATTGGAAGGTGCGGCCAAACCTGATGTTGAGTTTCGGACTGCGTTACGAGAACCAGGACAACATCAACAGCAACTTCAATTTTGCTCCGCGCTTCGGTTTCGCCTGGGCGCCTGGACCTTCAAGCCGGCAGCATCCTTCGAAGACTACGGTCCGCGGCGGCTTCGGTATCTTTTATGATCGGATTGGCGAGAACCTGACGATGACCGCCAACCGTCTGAACGGAATCAATCAACAGCAATACATCGTCACCGATCCGGCGGTGTTGGATTCTTTTCCGAACGTACCGTCAATCGCGACAATTACGGCATTCGCTACACCTAACACGATCTACCAACTGGAAAAAAATATCGAGGCGCCCTATACGATGCAGTCGGCGCTGAGTATCGAACGGGCGCTCCCGCACAACTTCACCATGAGTGCGACGTACAGTCATTCGCGCACGCTTCATCTGCTGCGTACGCGAGCGATCAATGCGCCGCTCCCGGGTACCTTTGTGCCGGGCTTGGCGAATAGTGGCGTGCGGCCCCTGGGCACGACCAATAATATTTTCGAATACGAATCGAGCGGACGGTTCGATCAAAACCAGTTCATTGTCACTATGGGCAGCCGCTTCAATAAGAACGTAAGTTTCAATGCGAACTACACGTTCAGTAAGACCAATGGCGATTCTGACGGCGCGGGAACTTTTCCGGCCAATTCATACAACCTGCTCGGCGAGTACGGACGCGCTTCGAACGACATTCGTCATCGCTTTAGCCTGTTCGGCAATATCCGGGCCCCCTGGGGAATCAGCTTGAGCCCTTTCCTGATTGTTAGCTCGGGCCCGCCCTTTAACATCACCATCGGACGTGATCTGAATGGCGATTCGTTGTTTACCGAGCGGCCTGCGTTCGCCTCGGATCCGACAAAGCCCGGAGTTATCGTGACGCGATTCGGCGCGTTTGATCCGAATCCTGTGGCTGGCGCTCAGATCATTCCCCGCAATTACGGCGAAGGCCCCGGGGCGGTTACGGCCAATCTCCGAGTGAGTAAGACATGGAGCTTTGGTAGCGAGAAGAAGTCGAGCGCTGTTCGGACTCCCTCAGAAAACAGAGGTCCAGGTGAAGGCGGAGGAATGCGTGGAGGCATAGGTGGTATGGGCGGCGGCGGACCTCGCGGCGGCGCCGCCGGCGGCGGTGGAGGACGCGGCGGTGGCGGAGGCGGCCGAGCTGGTGGCGGCAGTGAAGCGAAGCGCTATAGCCTTAACTTCTCGCTTAACTTTCAGAACATTCTTAACCACGCAAATCTCGGCCGGCCGGTAGGCAATTTGAGCTCGTCGTTATTCGGATTTTCCACTTCCAGCGCCGGTAGCTTCGGTGGCGGCGGCGGCCGAGGCGGCGGGACCCCACCGTATAATCGACTGATCGACGCTCAGATTCGCTTTAGCTTCTGAGAGAGAACATAGATAAGTTATTCAGCTAACTGGCGGGCTGGCAGGCCCGTTCAGTCGTTGGGGCAATTGCAATCCCATCCCGGCCCATCCCCTGGCTGTCTGTATCCAAGGCCCCATTTCTTCAGGTTTTCCGACCATTCGCCATAATTCTGTCGGTGAATGCGCGCCGTTTGAAGGCAGGTTCGGACGGATTCACCCCGGGCCCAAAAAGCGCTATTGACCTCACCGGCCAAGATTTGCGAGAATCAAAGCAGTCTTGGGATAGCCACCCTGAGACTGCTGCTCGGGACGAATTGGATCGTCCATCTCGCCTTTGCGACACAACACGTCGTGAATTAAACTACGCACCCTGACCAGGGACTGGCACTCAGGAAGAGTTTTAATACTGAACCGTCTCATATCGAGCCTGTAACCCAAGGCCGTCCTGTGGCGTATCGCTAATCGCCGGAGGAGGAGAATCTGAATATGGAGCAATCGTCTTCACAACCCCCGAACTTTGACCCCGACAAGAGCACCGCCCCACGCGGACGCAACGGTAACGCTGGTCCAAACGACTCGCACGGCCCGTCGAGCCAGCGCATGGTTGCAGATCAGCTGATGGCTGCACTCGCCAGCGGTAATCTGGAGCACCTTGCGCATGCAAGGCAGGCTTTTCTCAACGAAGACGATCCCGCGCAAACCCCTGCGGACCTCGCCGCGCAACTGGAACGAAGATCCCAAGCCAGGCCGTTGGAACCGGCCGTCATCGCTGATGACGATCTGCGCACGGAAGAAGAAGCCTTAAAGCTGGCCGAGTTGGAACTCGAACGTCGCCGCGCTGAAGTGCAGGCCGCGAAGAAAAAAGCGGAAGCAGAGGCGCACCATCGAGCAGCCGAAGAAAAACGCCGGCGTGAGGAAGAGGAAGCCCATCGCCGTGCCCTGGCCGAAGAACAACACCTGACGGAACTCCTCGCCATTCGCAAGCAAGCCGAAGCGGCGGCGCAGGAGCGAGTCCAAAAACTTGAGCAACTGAAGGCCGACGTCGGGGCGCTGCGCGCGTCAGAACAGGACGCGATCAAACGCATCGAAGAAACGGATGCCAACATTCGCGCGCAAGAGGAATCATTGCGCCACGCTGAAGCTGAAGCAAAGCGGCTGGCCGAGAGAGAACAATGGCTCACCTCCGAAATCGAAACTCAGCGAACTACCGAACAGGAACAGCGCAGCCTGGTTGAAGAGATCGAAGCTCGTCTCTTGATCCAAATGGAAGCGCGACACCTGGCTGAGATTGAAACGAAGAGCCAGGCCGAAAAAGAACAACTGCTCAGGAACGAGATCGAAACGCTGCAAGCGGCGGAAGCACTTCAACAGCAGCGGGTCGCCGAGGCTCAGGAGCGCGTTCTCGCTTTGCAGGAATCTCAACAGTCAGCCAAAGCGGCATTGGAGCGCGAAACCGAGAAGGCGCAACAACTCACCGTTGAGATCCAAACGCTCGAAAGGGCCGGACAAGACGAGATCGGGAAACTCAAGGAAGCGAATGCCCGCGTAACTGAACTGGGCGACGCGCTCAACAAGGTTGCATTGGAAGCAAAACGGTTGGCTGATCAGGACAGCCAGCTCAACACTGAACTCGAAGGTCTGCAGCGGACTGAAGCAGAGCAGCGCGGATTGGTAGCAGAGGTCGAAACGAAACTGCGCTTGCAGGAAGAAGCCCGCCAACTAATCGTCGCGAAAGCGGAAGAGCTAAACCACGAGGAACAGAACCTGAACGCAGCTATCGAGAAGCTGCGCGTCGAGGAACAGGAACAGCGAGACCGCATCATCGACGCCGAGGCGCGTCTGCGCGCACAGGAAGAAGCGCACCTCAGGGCCAGAATCGAAGCGGAGCTGCGCGCAGAGCAGGACGAACAGAGGCTGGCCGCGTTGGCATCACTCCGTAGTCAGGCCGAGACAGCCGCTCACGAGCGATCTGAAAAGGAAGCAACGCTTCGTTCCCAAATCGATGCGTTCAGTATTACGGAACAAGAGCAACAGAAACGAATCGAAGCAGCCGAAGCTGCCTGGCGTCTCGAGAGTGAGAAGAAACAACAGCTCGAAGCCGGCATCAACCAACTGGTCGAAAGACAACAGTCGGTCAACGCAGAGATCGAAAGCCTGCGTCAGACTGAGGCCGAACAGGTCAAACTCAACGAAGCAGCTCAGGCTCAACTCCGCGCCCAGGAAGAAGCACATGAGCAGGCTGAGACTGAGGCGCAGGCCCGGGCCCGGGAACAAGAGGAGCGGCTGGCAGAGTTGCGGGCCATTGGACGAAAGCTCGAAGCGGAAGCACACGAGCGCACCGAACAGGAACAGCAGCTAAATGCTCAGCTCGCGATCGTGCGTCAGGCTGAACACGAACAGCAGAAGCGAATTGAAACAGTCGAGGCCGCGTTGCGGCTCGAGACTGAGAACAGGCAACAGGTTGAAGCGAGCA
Source organism: Pyrinomonadaceae bacterium (assembly GCA_035317005.1). Lineage (GTDB taxonomy): Bacteria > Acidobacteriota > Blastocatellia > Pyrinomonadales > Pyrinomonadaceae > UBA11740. The sequence goes on from DATHHW010000123.1 coordinate 42,050, forward strand.
TCAGTCAGCTGATCGAAAAAGAGCAGTCCCTCAACGCAGAGGTTGAAACCCTGCACCGGTCAGAGGAAGAGCAACTCAAGCGGGTTGCGGAAGCTGATAATCGTTTGCGCGCCCAGGCAGAATCCACTCAGAAAGCGGAAGCCCAACTAACCCAGCGCGTCGAAATAGAGATGCAACGGCTGGCTGAATTGGAAGCATCGCGAGCTCAGGCTGAAGCCGCGTCGCAGCAACGCGCCCAAAAAGAGGAATCGCTAAATGCTGAGATTGCAGCGCTGAGCCAGGTTGAAGCAGAACAGCTCAAGCGCGCCGAAGAAGCTCAGGCAAAGTTCCGCGCTCAACAGGAAGCACATCAGCGAGCTGAGGCCGAAGCGCACGCCCGGGCCCGGGAACAGGAGCAGCGGCTGGAAGAGTTGCGAGCGATCGGTCGAAAGCTGGAAGCGGAGTCGCACGAGCGAGCCGAAAAAGAACATGAGCTCACAGCTCAGGTGGAAGCTCTAAGGCTGGTCGAACAAGAGCGACTGGAACGAATTGAAGTTATCCAGGCCCTGGTCGCCGAGGCTGAAACCTCGCGACAGGAACAGGAAGCGGAGATAACGCGACTGGCTGAAAAGGAACAGTCGCTTAAGTCTGAGACTGAATCGATGCGCCAGGCAGAGCGGGATCTGCTCAAGCGGATTGTCGAAGTCGAATCTCGTTTCGTCGAACAGTCAAAGACCCGGCAACTGGCTGAAGCTCAGGCCAAACAGCAAGTCGAGAAAGAGCAGCGGCTCAACGAAGATATCGGTGCCTTGCGCCGGGCTGAGCAGGCCCAGCTCGAAAGAATTGAGGAAATCAACACTCGTATTCCCGCACTCGAGGAGGCTCGCCGCCTCGCTGCGGAAGAGGCAGAATTGCTGGTCGAACAGGAGCAACAGCTCACCGTCGCGGTCGGTGTGCTGCGGGAGCAGGAAGAAGAACACGTCAAACGCATCGACGAGATCCAGGAGCAATTGGCAACGCAGGTCAAAGCCTGTTACCTCGCCGAAACCGAAGCGCAACAGATGGCTGAGAGGGCTGAGCAAATCAACCTCGAGTTGGCAGCCGCGCGCCAGAACCGCGACGAGGGATTCAAGCTCGTCGAGGACGCCGCAATCCGTCTGCGCGCTCATGAAGAAACGCTCAAGGGCGGCCAGGTGAGCGCCCAAAGACGCGCCGAAAAAGAACAGAAGCTCAACGCTGAAATCGAAGCGCTGCGAATAGCCGAAGCCGAGCAGCTAAGACGGATTGAAGAGGCCGAAAGGCGGCTGCGGGCGCAGGAAGAGGCTCGCCAGTCAGCCCGTGCCAGGGTGAAACAACTAGCGGAAGCTGAGCAACAAGCTGTCACTGAGATCGAAACCCTGAGCAAGACTGAAATAGAACTGCTGGACCGAATTAAAGAGGCGGAAGCTCGGCTTCCCGGCCACCAGGAAGCAGTGCGGCAGGCGGAAGCACAAGCGCAGCGGCGCGCCGACGAGGAATTGCAGCGGTTAAGCCAGCTCGAGGCTGTTTGCGACAAGGCGCAGACGGAAGCGGAGCAGCGAAATGCCAGGGAGCGAACGCTCAACTCAAAGATCGATGCCCTGGCCCAGGCAAAAGAGAATCACGTCGAAGTTATTTCAGAAATTGAAGTAGCCGGCGATAAGCTGCTGTCCTCAGAACCACTGTCCATCGAAGCGAGTCTGGCCGAGTCTAATTCCCCGAGCGATGAACTTCCCTGGCTGGCAATTGATTTGGATCGTTCGGCCAAAGAGAAATCCGCCAGCAAGGAAATTGAATTCGTTACCGCGGATACGACTGCGGATTTGGCCGTCTTCGAACCAACTGAACTGGATCAAAACCCCGCCGGAGATTCGGCAACCACAGCAGCGGCCGGCAAGGCGGAACGCGAGACTTCAGCCAACACCGACACTGGTTCGGTATCGCCGGAGATTGTCGAGCGCCTGCAAAGCGCCAAATCGTCTGAACGCGCGGCGGCTTTGGCTGATCTTGCAGATGCGGGCGGCGAGTATTCGTTCGATCTGATCACAAAGTCGTTCGACGACCAAAGCGTAGAAGTGCGTAACGCGGCCGCGCGGGCGCTGTATCACCTGCATCCGGACCTGTCCGAATCATTTACTCGCGCTTTGAGGGAAGCTTCGCCGGAACGCCGGCGCAAGATCGGCGCGGCGATCGCGGGGTCGGGTCTGGCGGCAAATGCCATTAACAGCCTGACTGGCGAAGGCCGCGATCGAACGTATGACGCATTTTCAATGCTTTTCCTGATGGCCAAGGCCGGCGAAGTCCAGCCGTTGATGCAGGCGATTGCGAAACATCCGGATCACGAGGTGCGGCTGACGGCCGTCAAGCTGCTCGCGCTCAGCAACCAGCCTCAGATTCTGCCGGCGTTTCGGAGTCTGGCGGCTCGTGAGAACCTGCCCCCCGACGTGCACACGGCCGTGATGGAAGCGATTTATGCGCTCAGCAGTCAGGCCCGAGAAGTTGCCTGATTAATTCTGGGCGAGATCTCAACTTAGCAAAGCCTTCCGTTGATCGACTCCTCACTCCGTCAGGAGTGAAATATTTATAGCCTCGCGTATGACCCAGCAACGGCTCCGTTCGAAGGAGCGGAAGGCAACTACCTCTTCAACACTTAAGAACCGTCCGCTCCTTCGAACGGCCAGTGGGGCGTGCAGTGTGCTCTATAAACATCTCACCCCTAACCTGGGTGAAACATGTACCCATCGCGTCGATCTGGTCTTTTCGCGAACACGCTACAAACTAAGAACTCAACTGGTAAGCGTCTTTTAACCACTTCACCAGTTCCGAATCAACTTCAGCCGGCGAGGTTAGTTTTACTTCGTGATGAAACCGCTGCGCTGAAGTTTGCTCGGATTTGTGAATGCGCGGACTTGAGATTTTGCGATCACTCTTGATTGTCAGAACCATCGCACTCCGGCGCGTCGCGACGCCTGCAAAAGCGGTCTTGTTCACCAGGTGAATAGAAGTCTTCTTTGGGTCTTCAGCGACCGGCCCAAACTTTCCCGTGGCTTTCAATAACGAATCGTATATTTGGCGGACGGCTGCATCTTTACCGTCGAAGTGATACTTAACGGTGAATCCGTTCGTTGATGTTTTCATGACAACTCCTTTCTTCCATATCGGTTCTTTCTCCCTCTCCCTTTGGGAAAGGAAAGGGGAGAGGGCTTAAACGCAGACTGAATGATTGATCTCACGCGGTCCCCGGTAAACACGACGAATGATTAGAAAATACGTCGCCGCTAAGCTTCGCACCCTCTCCCTGGTCCTCTCCCAAGGGGAGAGGGAAACTTAATCGCGATACGAAGGATCAATTCGATCGAGCTTTCTCAACAAGCCCGGCCACGTAAGCGCAGCGCCCTGGCCAACGGTTACAGCTTTTACCTGTCCCTCGACCAGACGCAGAACCGGATCAGGTATGTTGACGAGTTCCCCGCCCGCTTGCGCGAGAATCTGAATCTTACAAGCACGCTCCAAAAGAAACATCGCCAGAAAAGCTTCCGCGGCTGTGCGGCCGACAGTCAGCAATCCGTGATTGCGCAGGATCATGTGGCTCTTATCGCCGAGGTCCGCAACCAGCCGCGGCTTCTCTGCTTCGTTCAGCGCCAAACCTTCATAGTCGTGATAAGCCAGCGAGGCCAGCGCCAACATTGCCTGCTGCGAAATCGGCAGCAAACCATCCTTCTGGGCCGAGACGGCAATGCCATAAACAGTGTGCAGATGCATCACGCACAGCGCGTCTGCGCGCGCGGCATGGACCGCACTGTGAATCGTAAAGCCGGCGGGATTCACAAAGTAGGGTGACTCGGTTACTTTGTTGCCGGCGAGATCGATCTTCACCAGGCTCGACGCCGTCACTTCTTCGAACATCATGCCGTAGGGGTTCAGCAGGAAGTGATGCTCCGGGCCGGGCACGCGCGCCGAGATGTGCGTGAAGATCAAATCATCCCAGCCGTAAAGCGCCACCAGACGGTAGGCAGCAGCGAGGTCGACTCGGGTCTGCCACTCTTCGGCTGAAACGCGATCGCGGATGGTTGATGTTTGAGGGGAAGCAGTCATGGCCTTCGGGCACCGCCAGCTTCATTTGAACTCGAACGACTTCACAAAGTCCGTGACGGACTGTTCCCAACGACCCATGGTTTTGGCGGGGCCGACGAGCTTAAGGAAGTAATTCCCTTTCGGCGTTTCTACCACGGCTGCCCGCAGGCGATAGTTGGCATCGTTATGCTTCGTGTCGCTGCCCGGAGCCATCTCAGCCGTGTAGGTCCCTGAAACGTCAACGGTGGTGACCTTTAAACCATTGACCGTGCTGCTTTCGGTTTTGGCTTTGTCCTTCGTAGCGCTGCCGTCAGGTTGTTGCATTTGCGAGATCCAACGATCGATATTCGCCTGTGCAGTGCCGCCCTGAGTCGCGCCGAAGTAATACAGCACCAGCAACGCATCTTCAGAGTCACCCTCGATCTTAGGCAACTTGTATTGGGCCACACGCATGGTCGACGACGGTTTTTCAGTTACCCAGCCATCGGGAGCTTTGTAGTGCAACTCACCTGCAGCGGGGGAGTTGGCCGAGTTGGATTGCGCAGCAGTCGACTGCGGACTTGCAAGATATGTCACGCCCTTGCTGCTGCAGGCCGTGGATGCGAGTACACCTGCCAGCAAGGTTCCAGCGAACATCATTAGTCGTTTCATAGTGAGCAGACTCTACAACGTTTGGCGGAACTTTCGCAAAACTCAACTGGTGGATCGCGGACATCCTATCCGCCAGCGGGTGAAGCCCGCTCAACTCTGCCTGAGAATCGCTCTGGTGGTGTTCGCGCTGCGCGCTCAGGCGGACAGGATGTCCGCGATCCGCGATGATTACTATTCGCCGCCGCCGCCGGTGGCCGCAGCGGTATGCGCGCTGGCGCGTCGTTCCATTTCCTCACTCGACACATCTTCCTTGTGCGTCGCGACATGCCACACATGCCCGAACGGATCTTCCAGAGTCCCGGAGCGATCGCCGTAGAATTGGTCCTTGACCGGGCGTTGTTCCTTGCCACCGGCGGCGATAGCTTGCTTGAAGACCGTGTCGCAGTCTTCCACATAGATCATCAGACTGACTGGCGAGCCGCCGAGTGTAGTTGGACTCTTGTAGCCCATCTCGGGAAACTCATCGGCCAGCATAATTGGCGAATCGCCAATCTTGATTTCCGCATGACCAATTTTTCCGCCAGGCGCGTCAATCCGCATTAGCTCAGTTGCGCCAAACGCCTCCTTGTAATACTCAATCGCCTCTGTAGCGCCTGAGATGATCAGGTAAGGTGTAACTGAATGATAACCATCGGGAATTGCCTTGACTGCCATGATTCTCTCCTTTGATTCAAGTCTTTTCACCCTCTTCCTTCGGGAGAGGGTCGGGGAGAGGGTTTTGTCTGCGTCAAGCTTTGCACCCTCCCCTAACCCCTCCCAGCGGGAGGGGAATAAAACACGCACGCTGCAAACCGCGAGCATTCACTTCTTCAAGAGCTTATTCTTATCCAGAAACGCGATTACCGCCGCGTCGAATTCTTTTGGCCGCTCCATCATCAGAAAGTGCCCCACACCTTCCCACACCTGGTAATCGAGTTGCGGAGCAATACTGCGATCGAACTGTTCCGTGTCGGCCGGCCAGAACGGCGATTTGGCCAGGATTGCCAGCACGGGCACATTGATCTTGTCCGGGCCCCAGATCGATTCGTCAACCATTCCCTCCATCGCGCTAATAATCACGTATTGTGGCGTGTTTAGATATGAAGCCTGGATTCGCTCCTTAGCCTCGGGCGCAAGGTTCGGACCGGCCATCCCGGCCAACATCTGCCCGCCGGCTTCCTTGTAGTTTGGCCCACGCAATCCAGCCATCAAGCCATCCATTAAATTTTTATCGCCAAATGGACGCAACGCGCCATCCACGATCACAATCGCCAAAGTCTTTTGCGGATACTTGCGATAGAACTGCCGCGCCACCGGCGTCCCCATACTGTGGCCAACCAACACCGCGCGCTTCACGCCGGCATCTCGCATGACGGCATCCACGGCCCGCGCAAACAAGTCCATGGTATAGGCAACCTGGGGCTTGTCGCTCTGGCCATGACCCGGAAGATCAATCGCGATTACTCGGCTGCGCTTGCTCAAGTCAGGAATCACATCCCGCCAATACTCAATGCTACAGGTCCACCCGTGAATCAAGACCAGGGCTTCGCGGCCTTGGCCATAGTTCTGATAATGAATGCGGGCTCCGTCCAGTGTAGCAAAGCGAGATTCGGTTTGAGATTGCTTCTGCGCGGTCGCGGTCGCCCCGATCACGAGCACGCAAAGCACCAACAGCAATATCCGGATGCACTTCATTCGACGAATCGTGGAGATGTGTGTCGCAGTTAGTTTCATGACTTGTCCGCTCCGTTGAATTATCGCCAAACCTACCGACGGTACAGACCGCTTGCGGTAGCAAGCGGGTCCTGCGAGCCACGTTTACCCGCTCTCTACCGCGAGCGGTTCCGAACGTGAATCACCGCTTGCCCTTAAACTCGAAGTTCATCGAGCTCCCGTCTGACAAAGTTACGATGGAAGTCTTATCGATAGTATTTGCATCCGGAAAGTACCACCGGTTAGTTTCAGTCACAAGCTGTCCCATCATGCCCGCTCATGTGTCAGAAGCCCGACCGTCAGGGAGGGCTCGCCGTCCCAACCCGGCCCTCCCTCACAGTCGGGCTTCTGACACGGGCACCTACTTGCCCGTAAACAAAGTACCCTCATCTACAAAGCACAGCCCGTTACCCCACGGATCTTCAGCATAGAACGAAAGCTCGCCCCAGGGCCGCTTCACAATCTCGCCTGCCGCTGCGCCATGAACGTCTTCTTTCGCCAGGCAATTCAGTTCCTTTGCTCGTTCATACACCTGATCGAGATCGCTTACCGCGAAGTAGGCGTAGTCCGGAATTGGTTTTGGCTCAAGATCTCCAGCGGTAACGTCGACGAGAGCCAAAATTACCGAACCGCAGTCGAAATAATGGCGCGAGCCGCGCGGTATCCTGCGGCCCTGGTCGTCAAGCAACTTCGAATAGAACTCCGCCGCTTTGTCCAAGTCGCCAACCTGCAGAGCGATCCGGAATAGTTTAGGAACAGCCATCGTTATCCTCCCTGACTCCATCTTTTCCGATTTCTTTGCCTCAATGTGCGTACCGATATACCAAACATTGTCGAACGGATCCTTCACTGCGCCGACGCGATCGCCGTAGGCCTGGTCCTTAGGGTCACCCATCGAGATTGCGCCTTCGGTTTTCATCGCGCGCGCATACCAGGCATCGACGTCGTCAACATAAAGCATGAAAGTCATCGGCCGTGGCTGCCACTCTCCATGCGCTTCGCCCATCTCGACGATCGAATCTCCGATCTTTATCTTGGCGTGATGAACGATTCCATCGGGGGACTTGTAAACTGCGACCTCTTCAGCGCCAAAAGACTGCTTCAAAAAGTCGATCATCCTCGGGGCCCCGCGCGGATTGAAGAACGGCATCAGATTTGGCAGGCCTTCGGGAATATATTCGGGCCCATTGCTGGTGGCTATATACCAATGGTTCCCGCCGACATCCTGAATCGCGGCGCCACGCTCTCCATATTCCTGATCCGTGGGTGGCATCAGCACGATGGCGCCGGCTTGCATGGCTCGTTCATATACCGCGTCCACATCTTCAACATACAGATGCATCGCGCCCGGGGTCGGCGTTCCCTTCCATGCCGAGCCTTCACCGCCACCACCAATCATTACCATCGAATCGCCGATCCTGTATTCCGAGTGGTAACCTCCCGCCGACCCAAGGCCGTATATTTTGCCCTCGGCGCCAAACACCTTTGTCACGAATTCAATCTCCTCGTGCACGTCCGCCACGGTCAGGTAAAGCGTAACGGTGCGGAAGGTGGCCCGAACGGATTCCGGTTTGGAGTGCGGCGACTCGTCGCCGCTTTCGATCTCATTCATCGCGGCCTCGCTTTCCAGCTCATTCTTCAGGCGCGCTTTGAAGTCCGCGCGCGGCAGTGCGCGCAACTCGACCGCGACGCTGAGCAACTCAGCAACCTGGGGATCAATAGCTGCAACCAGCGCCTCCGGATTCCGGAGCATTGCTTCAATCGCCTGATCGAGTTGTTCTGCTAAAATGGCTTCACTCATAACTCTCTACTCGCCGCCGATCAGCTTCGCTCGCAAATTCTGTAACGCCCGAAACTGCAATTGCTTTATCGCTCCTTCACTGCGTTCCAGTGTCTGCGCGATCTCGCGGATGCTTCTCTCTTCCGCGAATCGCATGACCAACACCCGTCGTTGATCTTCGGCTAACTCGTTTACCAATCGCGACACGCCGGCACTGCGCTCGCTCTGTTCTAAATCCGCTTGCTGCGGTTGCGGCGCACGCGAGTCGGCACTCTCTTCATGACCCGGGACATTTCCATCTCGCGCCGCGCGCTTCGAGCGATCCGCGATCATGTTCGAAGCAATCCGAAACAACCACGCTGCGAACGGCGCCCCAGTCCATTTGAATCGCGGCAAACTTTGCAGCGCCTTACGAAAGACTTCGGCGGTGATGTCCTCGGCCTCAGTCCGATTGCGCATCCGCCGCGCCACATACGCGTAGACTATTTCAAAGTAATTTTCGTACACGTCACCGAAGCGCGCGGTATCGCGCTGCGCCGCTTCGACCAGGCGCCGCTCTTCCGCCTCCCTTTCCTTATGGGGGTGACCTTCCTTTGCCGATTCACTGCCGGGCATCGTTCCTCAATGTATATAAACTTCGCGCGAGGAGAAAGGTTACGGGTGCAGGAATCCGCTAATTAAAAACTAGTCAAAGCATTTTCCATTTGTCATTGGCCATTTTTCATTAGCCATTGGTGGATTCTTGTTCGTGTTGGTTCGTGTGATTTCGTGGATCGATCTTCATTTCTCAGCCAAGCAAGCGATCCACGAAATCACACGAACCAACACGAAATAAGAATGTACGAATAGAAAATGACAAATGGAAAATGGAAAATGTTTTAAGGGCCTTTGCGCAAACCTCGGACATCATTCTTTCAATTCTTCCCAAATCAAAACGTGTCTGGTCTCGCGCAGGAGCAACGAGCCAACTATGAAGGTCAAGCCCGCAACCACGATTGGATAGTACAGACCAGCGTAGATGTTGCCAGTCTGCGCAATCACTGTCAGCCCAATCAACGGCAGCAGCCCGCCGAACACACCGTTGCCAATGTGATAAGGCAGGGACAGCGATGTATATCTGATCTTGGCCGGGAATGCCTCGACCAGGTAGGCCGCGATGGGACCGTATACCATCGTCACAAAGATGACCTGAATGAACACCAGCAGGATCAGTTTCCAGGCGACGGGGTTGCTGACCAGATGCGCGAAGTCTACGTAGGTTAAAACCTCTTTCGCTGGCTGCAACGATCCGTTTACCGAGGTCTGCGGCGTGAGGCTGATGGCTCCGGTGATCGCGTTCCGTTGCGATATGGCTGTGACGATGTTTGAGCCCGCCGCGATTTGCATGGCTTTGTAAATCGGCAGGTAAGAAATCGCCGCCACGATGCAGCCGAACATCATGATTCGCTTCCTCCCGAAACGATCGGACAGCGCTCCGAAGAAGACAAAGAAAGGCATTCCCATCAACAGTGCTATCGCGACTATGTAATTGGCCGAGGTCGTATTTACCTTCAGAATGGTTTGCAAATAGAAGAGCGCATAAAACTGTCCCGTATACCAAACCACACCCTGTCCCGCGGTCGCGCCAAACAGCGAAATCAAAACGCGCTTCAAGTTATTCCACTGCGTGAAAGCCTCTTTAAGCGGCTGAGTTGAAGTCATGCCCGTGCTCTTGATGTGCCGAAAGATGGGCGATTCTTTCATTCGCAGTCTGATGTAAAGCGAAACGGCCACCAGGAAAATCGACACAATGAAGGGCAGCCGCCAGCCCCACGATGTGAACGCTTCCCGGCTCATCGTGTTCTGAATGATCAGGATGACGGCGAGCGAAACAAACAGACCGAGGGTGGCTGTGATCTGAATGAAGCTCGTGTAGAAGCCGCGGCGTGCATCGGGCGCGTGCTCGGCGACGTAGACGGCCGCGCCGCCATATTCGCCGCCGAGAGCCAACCCTTGTAGAATTCGAATCAGCAGCAGAATAATTGGAGCTGCCACACCAATCGTGGCGTAAGTCGGCAGAAAACCGATCAGAGCAGTTGCGCCACCCATGATCAGCAGCGTGACGAGAAAGGCATACTTGCGTCCGACCAGATCGCCAATGCGCCCAAAGAACAAAGCACCGAACGGGCGAACGACAAAGCCCACTGCGAAAGTGGAAAGATAGGCGATCAAGGCGAGTGTGTTGTTCCCTTGCGGGTAGAAGAGCGGCGCAATCACCGTGGCCAGACTGCCGAAGATGTAAAAGTCGTACCACTCGATCATCGTGCCCACTGAAGAAGCACCGATGACTTGCCAGATCTTGTAGTCTTTAGTCACGTGGTTTCCTTATATATCCGCGATTGCTCACTCCGTCAGGAGTGAAATGTTTATAGACTCGAGCATGCCCTCGCCACTGGCTCCGTTCGGAGGAGCGGAATGATCTGGAGTGGTGAAGCTCTACTTAAATCCCGCTCTCCGAAGGGAGTTGCGGGGGACGGTTTACGTTGTGGCCATAAAACATCTCACTCCTATAAAGGAGTGAAAACCGCAGTCGAACTATAGATTCCGGATAAGGGCTCTCAGCTTGACTTACTTCTTCTCAGCGCTGAAATCATACGTGAGATAGAGTTTCAAAGCGCCTTCCTGAACTTCCGCGCGCACGTCTTTGACGCGCGCCTTGACCAACCCACCGCTGGCCTGGACGTTGAGTGAGAGGTTCAGTTGAGAGACTTGCAGCACCTCGAACGGGTTCAGCTTTTCAGCGATCGTCTTGCGCACAAACGCCGTGACCAAAGTGCTGATCAGTGGCGGAACGTCATCAAGCGTTACGTCTTCAACGTTCAACTGTCCAAAAACCGTCTGCCGCGATTGATCGAACGAGAGGTCAACGGTGGCTTTGGCGGTCCCTTTGAACTGCACACACTTCGTTAACACGCTGTAGCTGCCGGTGAAAGCAAGTGGCGCGGTAATCTTGCCCCCGGTAAAGCGCACGCCGGTCTTAACGTTGCTGCCTTCTGGATTAAGCACCAACACGTCGCTGCATGAGCTCTGCAAGGCAGCGGGCTGGAGCGGCAACGGATCCTGGTTCTGATTTTGGTTTTGCGAGAGTTTGAGTTGCGGCGGTCCGAGCTGGCGAAAGATTGTGTTCAGCAGCGAGTCGAAAAACTCTTCGTCGACTGTCACCGCGACTGTCCCCGACGAATCGCCGCTTGGATCGGGCGGCCGCAACGGCACTCCCGGCAAGGCCTGTCCCTTGGGCGCGCCCAGAAAATAGGCCGTCGCTATCGCGCCCAGCAGCAGCCCACCAATCAGTATCAAGAGATTCCTGGTCATTTATGGAGATCCGCGATTAGGGCTTCACAGAGGCCGCGGGCGATGGTGATGAATTCATTGCGTTGGCCATCATCGCTTTCAGGATCGCTGCCACGGCACTGGTCAGAGCGTCAATTTGCTGGCGCACCTTCTCTGGCGCCACTTGCTCGTATCCGGCGGGAGGTTCGAAAAGCGCCGGCGCAACGTCGGTCTTAATGTCGCGCATCTCGGCTACGACGCGCGCGGCTTTCACTCCCTTCACATCGCCAGAGCTTTCCGCGAGCATCTCCGCCCGCAGCGGCAACCCGGTTTCCTTGTCGACGTAAACAAACGCTTCGGCTTTTACCTCGCCGGCTTTGGTGTTCGTATTGGTCGAGGTGCTGTAGCGATATTTCTCGGCACTGCGGCCGTCCATGGGTCCTTCGCCGACGCGCTCGATTCCTTTGATGGCTTTCAAGGAATCAACCAATTGTCCGGGGGTCAGCAATTTGTGGAATTGCACGCCGGTCGCTTCCTGCGTCAGTTCGGCATACTGCTTTCGCGCGGGCAGGATCACGTAATGCCGGTTGTTATGATCGAGATAGATCAATGGAGAGCCATCGGGCAGTTTGAACTCGAGGCGCCGATCGTCGCCATTTCGCGCGACTTGCAGGGCGAGCGATGGAATGCCGATCGCCTTGTCACCACCTTGAGTTTCAATGCTGAAAGCCAGCGTCGCACTGTATTTGTCCGGCTCGCGAGTATTAATTGTGGCGCCCCGGTTGTCGCTCTCGGAGTTCGAGTTGACGTTGGCGGCGCTGGTTGGCGAATTCGTATTCGCGTTCGAGTTCGCGTTACCGTTTGCGTTCCCGTTCGAGTTCGGCATCGGTTGACATGCATTGATTGAGAACAAGAACAGCACTGCGAGCGCGAGCCCTAACGTCGACCTGTTTCGAGAGCCTCGGATTCTGAGCATAGTTGACCTCTGTTATCTTGACCCTCTGTGGGCCGCTACCATTCGACAATCTGGCGGGGGTTCGACACCAAGGATAACACGCGTGTGACTTGAGAGGAAAAGCTGCGCCCCCGGAAAGTTGTCGCCCTCTTTCATTAGCACCGTGGCTTTAGCCCGGTGACCATTGCGCAAGAAAGGGAAAGGGAAACCGTTTAGACGTTTCCGGCTTCCTAAGGTTACTTTTCCCACCGGGCTAAAGCCGCGGTGCTAATGAAACGAAAACCATTTGACACCTGCGCCTGGTTAGCGTAAAAGGCCTTTGCCTTTCGACTTCAGAATAATTGGTGACCAGATGAAACATGTTCCCCTGATCGTCGCGCTCGTATTGGTGGTCGCAGCCTGTAGTCTGACCGACAAGTTCAAGAAATCCGGTTCGTTGAATTCGAATTCAAATTCGTCCTCGACTTCGGGCAACCCGACAAAAATCGGAGACGATCCCGTTGAGCAACCGAACCCAACCGCTGCGCAGCAGGCAGCAATTGCGAATGGACAATCGGTGAAATGGGATCAGCAGGGCATCACCTGGACGTTGCCAGCGAACTGGAAAAAACAGGAAGTTCGCAACGAGTCGTTCAGTTACTCAGGTGATGGCGCGTTTCTCATTGTCGCCATCTCTACTATGCCGCAGATGGAAAAGATGACCGATGTCAGCATTAAGGCAATGCATGAAGGCGCGAAGACGAACCAAAAGATCGGCAAGTATGACGAAGTAAAGTGGCTCGAACTCGATGGAGTACGCGGCGTTGGGTTTCGCGAGTCAAAACAGGAAATGCCCGGCGACATTCGTCGACTGGAGTGGCAAGCCTACCGCACCTATGCGGGAAGTACTCAGCTTGTGACTATGATTCTGTCGTCAGATTCCGGGAACTTCGCGAAGCACCAGGACGAACTGTACGCAATCCTGTTCTCCACGAAGCTGGTTCACTAATTGGATCGAAACGGAGCGCGGCGTGGAGCGCGGACATCCTGTCCGCCAGCGCGCGCAGCGCGCTCTCATCCTTTCTAAAAAAAACGAGGAGCGAAGCACGATGCCTCGCTCCTCATTGTTCGTTCTTTCCGTTCGTGCGGACAAGATGTCCGCGCTCCGTTAGTTCTTCTTAATGTAATTCCGATGCACCCAGGCGTCGGACTTCGCGCGGTCGCGAGTTTCGAAGAACACATTCTCCTTTGACTCGCGGGTCACCATTTGCACCCGAGACGAAACGTCCTTCTGCTTCTCGTCGGCTCCTTTCGGTGAATCATCAAGAAAACCCTTGACCGCATCCGCCGCCGGAGCTGCGAACTTTTCGCCGCGATGCAGTTCAGCTACTGCCTCGATCGCGCTGGCCTGCAGCAGCTTGGGCCAAAGTTTTTTGAAGAGCGAACTGGAAGCATAAACGTCCGCGCTATTAATCTTGCCGTTGATAGCAAACACATAGCCGATCACATCAGGCTTGCCTTCGACAATGCTTCCCAGGGCTTTGACGTAATTGTCAGCGCTCGCCTGCACCTGCTTATTCTCCAGGGCCAACTGGAAACTTGTCGGCGACGCGGCGCCGTTCACCCGTGTGCCGGTGTTGGCACTGAGCTTGTCCTGGGCCACGGCCACTTGCCGCCACACTTCGCCCTGCGATTCCGCGTTCTTTGCGGCCAGCTTCAACTCGCGGCCGGCGATGACGTTCGCCGAGGAATTGAAGACAGTGACTTCCTCACTGCCGCGCTTGCTCCAACGTCCGTTCTCAACACAGAACGCCGAGATCGGAATCCGGCCGGAATGCGGCGGCAGAATCAGATCGACCGCCATCATGCGATCCTGCTGGCCACCTTTCACAATGTCTCCCGACTGCACGTACACTTCTTCTCGTGAAATATTTTCGATCGAGAGTTCGTTGACCGAGCGCGTCTCGCGCACAATCACTTTCCTTTGCACCAGCGCCTCCTGCAACGTTATGAACGTCTGGCCCTTAATCCTGTCCTTACCGTGAATCAGAAACACCGTGAGGTTGCCCCGCGTGAATGGTCCCTCGAGCCGATACTCGTCCTTCCCCTGCGCTCTCTGCGTCGTCTGACCACCCCAGGTTCCCGCTACCAGGCCCAGCGGCGTTGCGATCAGCAAAACCAACCCGGCTACAAAACTAATCAAATTCGTCTTCATCATTTTTCTCCCTTCAAGTTAGCTCTTTTCGAAACGTTGCCGTGCGCTAGCCCGGGGAGATCTCTCCACACAGCGTGCAACCGAAACTGCCTCCGCGATTAGAGCTGCGGATGCCTTTGTGTGGTTAGAACGTGGATGGGGAGAGTTCTTGCGCGGTGGGAATGGGAGGGCCAGCGAATTACTTGTCCGTGGTCTTCTTAAAGGCCGGTGTTCTTCCGGTGAAGCAATTTCAACATGTCGAGTCGTGCGGCTCGATACACGCAGTTAACAACCTCAACAGGATCCGTAAGATTTTCGGCGCGTCAGAAACGTCCGCCGTGCTTGAACTCGGGAAGACTCCAGGAGCTTCTTTCTGTCGCAGTTTGAACTCGGGCGGATGCTTAGGCCATAAGCAGAGCGTCCGCCACTAACGATACTCGAAAGAGAGTGGGGCATTGTTGATATGTCGACCTCCCTGGTCAAGTGACCATGGAATTTTTTGAAACCCTTATCCCAAGTATGCCGGTCCCGGGGCTTACTTAACTTTGTCTTCAAACTTAAATGCCTTCGTCCCTCGGATCTTCTTAGGTTCGACATAGCCTTCATAGATTGATAGCTTGTCCGAGTAGACAACGGCACCTGAGTTCTCGTACAGCGTGTATTCGATGATTACTCCACCGCTGTGATCGAGTTTCGCTCCGGTGAAAAATCTCAGCAGGTTTTTTCGCGTACGGTTGTTTCCCCCGGATGAGACCGACTTGATTTCCAGCCAATAGCTCTGCGGATCCTCCATGGCATTCTCGATATCCTCCGCCTTTATGAAAAGGGCCAGAGCATTAAGGCCGCTGCTGTCGACTTTGACGAAGTCGGTGACGAATGCGAGGAACCGTTCGTTCAAATTCGTTAGCCTCTTCACGTCGGCGTTAAGCTGCTTAACCCTGGCTTCCAACGGCGCGAGAACTAATTTCACCGCATCGATCTTGCCGTTCAGCGATGCCTCGGTCTCTCCAAGCTTGGCAAGTTCAACTTTTACGGTGGCGATCTCCGCCTTAATCTTTTTTCTTAATGCAGGATTCGTCTCTTGCTGGAGAGCTGTCTGCAATCCGTCTAACTTATTAGTCAGAGCTTTCACCTCTGCCAGCGTTTCTTCGAGCTTAGCCTTTTTGCTCGATGGATCGGCCATGAGCGCGACGGTAGCATCCTTGTCCGCGTTCTTCTTCTTAATAACGCTGTCCGCTTCAGCCTTGTAGATAAACAGGTCGCCGACGACTGTCACGGTTTCGGACGCGTGCTTAATTCGCGGTGGAAATACCTTCGGGTAGTAGAGAGAAATATTTGCCGCTCCGTAGTCGTTCTTAAGCGCCCGGAAGACTTCCGCGACCATAGCGCTTTCGTCAATGGTGAAGGTGACGCCTTGAATTTTTGTGTCGCTGCGGAAAAGCGCTGCGAGATCGATGAAAGATTTGAGCAGAGTTGAGCCCGCTCCGAATGCGGCCTGGAATCCTCCGGCGACGCTCATGACGTCGCGATTAGGCACGGTGCAGTAAATACTGGCAAGGAACGCCGGTCGGACATCAGGGGTTATGGTTGG
>DATHHW010000124.1:0-3254 GCA_035317005.1 Pyrinomonadaceae bacterium
TCGCCAATCATGGTGGGATGTTTGTCCTTACCGTCGTAATTGCACGTAACAGTTCCGGCTCCGATGTTAGTGTCTTCTCCGATGGTGGCGTCGCCCAGATAGGTGAGGTGCATCGACTTTGTGCGGCGACCGATTTGCGACTTTTTCACTTCGACAAAGTTTCCGACGACGGCGCCTTCTTCCATGCGAGCGTTCATACGCAGATGAGCGAACGGTCCGACCGCGCAATCGTCGGCAATCTCGGAATCAACTATCACACAATGATCTTTGACCGTCACCCGATTGCCGAGACGTGAATCGGTAATGCGCGAGCCCTGTTGAATTTCGCATCCCTCGCCGATTACCGACCGGCCTTCGATATGAACGTCGGGATGAATTATGCAATCGGGACCGACCTGCGCTTCAACGCTGATGTAAGCGTGCGAAGGATCTATGAAAGTAACGCCGCCGTCCATCATCAGGCGCCGAACAGCGCCGCGGCGAAGAAGATTTTCGAACTCAGCCAACTCGGCGCGGGTGTTCACTCCCGAGACTTCACGCGCGTCGTGGTGCTGATACAGCGCGACTTGCTCTCCCTCATCTCGCAGGATGCCGGGAACATCGGTGAGATAGTATTCGCCCTGGCTATTGGTTGGGCGCACGCGCTCCAGCGCCCGAAAAAGCTTTTCGTTATCAAAGCAATAAATGCCGGCATTGATTTCCCGGATCTGCCGTTCATCTTCGGTGGCGTCTTTCTGTTCGACTATCTTTTGAAAGTTGCCGGCTTCGTCGCGTACGACACGTCCGTAGCCGCTGGGATTTTCCAAACGAACCGAAAGTATCGTGCAGGAAGCTTTGTCGGCCAGATGTTTCTCGATCAACGCTCGCAGAGTTTCAGCGCGAACCAGTGGCACGTCGCCTGAAAGAATCAACACCGTCGAGTTCGTACTGGCCAGGACATCGCGCGCGGCCATCACCGCGTCTCCGGTTCCGCGCTGTTCCGTTTGATTGACCAAACCTGCTTGTTCGCCACCGAGTTCCTTTTCGACCGCGGCCTGGACCTCGTCAGCCTGGTGGCCAACAATGACATATGTCCGGCGAGGTTCTAACAGCGCCGCGGTTCGGCAGACGTGCGCGATGATTGGTCGTCCTCCCAGCTTGTGCAGGACCTTAGCCAGACCCGATTTCATGCGCGTGCCGAGGCCGGCGGCGAGAATAAGAATGTCCAGGGGCGGTACTGTCGGAGTTTGCTGTTCGCTCATTCGAGTAATCGTGTCGCGCTGGTGATGAACTTAGGATTGTACGCCGGCCAGAGTTCGCGAACGGGCTTTCTCGGCACACGTAATAACTATACGGGCCAGACGTTCAGAGTCGTGGCGCACCATCTCGCCTTGATCGAGCAGGTCAGTACGCACGATCTCAGTTTGCGGATCGAAAATACCCAGGTCGGTTTCGTTTAGGCCTACCTGATATGCGCCATCGGCGCGATACGCCTCAGCTTGCTTAACGCTAATCGGACGATCATTGAGCACCGCGTAGTCGAAATGGATCTGCGGTGCGTACTTCTCGACTGCTTCCAGGTGCTGACTTATGTTGTAGCCATCGGTTTCACCTGGCTGCGTCATCAAGTTTGCGATGAATATCCTGGTTGCGCTCGAATTGCCTATGGCGTCGGCAACCCAGGCTACGAGCAGGTTCGGAATGATACTGGTGTACAAAGAGCCTGGTCCGATAGTAATCACGTCCGCGGAACGTATCGCGGCGATCGTTGCCGGTAGCGGCAGACATTGTTCGGGCTCAAGTCGCAGTCGCTTAATTGGGGAACGGGCCGCAGTGATTTGTGTTTCCCCATGGACTACGCGACCGTCTTCCAGTTCGGCGACTAAGCGCACGTCGTTGAGTGTCGCGGGAAATATGTGGCCTTTGCTGGCCAGAACTTCCGACGACAGTCGCACGGCCTCAACAAAGTCACCGGTTACGTCTGCCAGAGCTGCCAGAAACAGATTCCCAAAACTGTGGCCGGCCAAATCACCGGATCCGCGAAATCGATAACGAAACAAGCGCGACAAGAGGGTTGAATCCTCTGATAGCGCAATCATACAGTTGCGAATATCGCCGGGCGGCAGGATCTGCAATTCATCACGGAGACGCCCTGAGCTGCCACCATCGTCAGACACCGTAACGATCGCTGACAGAGAATCCAACCACAGGCCATCATCACGTTCACCGACAAAGCGCTTCAGCCCGCCCAGCAAAGTTGACAGACCAGTGCCCCCGCCGATAGCGACTAGCTTCAGGCTGTCGTGCGCGTCTTGATTCTGCAAGTTTGCTCCGGTGTGACCTGGGGTGATTGCTAACAGGAAATAATACCTGAAAGCCAAATGCTTTCAAAACAGTTTGCACTCACGCTGTGCGGCAGCATTCTTTCGGCTGCAGGCAGGACGACGAGAAGAACTAGTCGCGAGTAGTAAAGACTAATTGATCGAATTCGGGATCGCTGCGGAGGGGATTAAGATCTTGATCGCGTTGAGCTCGGATTCGCAGGTTGGGTTGAAGATCCAGTGCGCGCCGCAAAGACTTGAGCGCGGTATCGATCGCTCCTAAACGGGCACGGCTGGCCGCCAGGCCGTAATGAATGTGAGCAGCCTCAGGTTCGCGTCTTAGTGCCCGCTCAAAAAGTTCCTGAGCGGCCACATACTCGCCCCTATTCAACTCAATCACGCCCCGATCGTAAAGTGAATCAGCGTCACGAGGCAAAGCCAGCTCAGTACGCAAACGCGCCTCGGCTACAGCAAGGTAGGTACGCGCGCGGGCGGTAACTTCTGATACGGTCGAGTACTTTTCCACCAGCGAACGAAATTGAATTCGCGCTTCGGCAAAACGACCGCGAGCAAACTCCTTGTGGGCAGCTTCGAAGGCGTGAAGAGCCGCAGCTTCGTCATGAGTTGGTTGTGGCGGTAGCGAGGGCACAGGCTTCTTGAATACTAAAGGCGGTTTGATGGTGACTGGCTTAGCCCGGGTAGGCGTGACTGTTTTTTTCGGATGCTTGACAGCAACAGGACGAGGCGTCTTTGCCGGCTTCCGAGATTTGGTCAAGACCTTCGCGGCCTGTCGTTTGGACGCAGTCACCGGCGACTTGGGTTTTGCTTTAGCTGTTCGGACCTTAGCCGCTTTTCTGGCGCGCGCCTTTCCCGCTGGCGAACGTTTGGTGGCCGGTTTGAGACGGGTTGACTTACCCGCCACCACACGCTTGCGAGATGATGATGACGCGGATG
>DATHHW010000125.1:0-2903 GCA_035317005.1 Pyrinomonadaceae bacterium
AATTGACTCCGAAGACGACGACGCCTTTGTCGGCGTATTTTTCGTGCAGCTTCTGCATGCGCGGCATAATCTCCGCACACGGTCCGCACCACGTTGCCCAAAAGTCCATCACGACCACTTTCCCACGATATTCTGAAAGTGAGTGCGGCTTGCCTTCCGCATCTATAAGTTGCCAGTCAGGCGCAGTCTCGCCTACAGGCAACAGTTTCATGCTCTGTTTGTGTGAAGGCTCCGGGCTCGGACCGATGATGATCGGGCCCTGGGCCATGGCAATTGACGCAAAACTACTTAGCGCCATGCTAATCACGGCGAGGCCGAGATTGCTCAACTTCTGCCTGCCTTGCTGAAACGGTTTTTTTTGCTTCAATGGAAACCGCCCCTTAAAATCGGTGCGTGTAGCCAATCAGGAGCAAATAGTCGGCGAAGGCTGCATCTCCGCCCGGATTGCCGACCAGGATGTCCGAAACGCTCCTTTTGCGGTTGCGGCCCGCCGCGATGGGCACTGTTACCGACCACGTATCTTTAGCTCTGAAATATTGGACCCCCGGCTCAATTGACATCGCGTATCCGGGACGTCTAAAGCCATTGCTCTTGCCGATCAAATCGCGCACCGGAACACCTTCGATGCGCCAGCCAGCCGTGAAGGCGAACCGGCGCGTCTGAGGAATCGGTCGAGAGACACCGAGACGAGCCAGGTATTGATCTGAGACAGACTGAATCGCTTCGGACGGACGTCCACGCCCCGTCGCGACTCCATTCGTATCGCGCGGGTTGAGCAGATAGGTAGCCGAGACATAAAGTGTCGTCTTTCCAATCCTCTTGTATCCCTGTAGATCCAAAGGAACGCCCCAACCACCGTCTCCAAGTTGGATAGACTGATCCACGAACTGAGTCACCGTACCGATGCCGTTAGACCCGGGCACAGTATTCTCGACATCATCTTTTCCGGTCGGCAATTTCAAGCCGACCCCGAAAGAGAGATTCCAACCCGACTCGGCGGGAGCTTTATGCAACCACATCCGACCCGTAAAGCTAACGTCCCCGAATCCTACACTGTGAAAGATCTGGGGAGACGTGCCGCGCCTGCGCGTGGATCTCTGGAAGGGCACGGACGCGGTGATATTGAAGCGCTTATTGACATAGTAAGTGAGCGCCACGTCATAGAGGTAAGTATTGTTGACTACCTCCGTGCCGGCGGTGGCCCGCTGCTTCTGCTCTTCTGTGCCGACAAAATGACGGTGAGAGCGCTGTTTGCGAAAGCCGACTGAGATTTGCCATCGACTGCTATCGAACAATCCGCCACCGTGCGAACCAGAGCCCTCTACGCCGGCGCATTCCACGCCAACCAGGGGCGTACTTTGACGAGCAACAATGCAGCCCTGTCCTCGGGCAGTTTGGTTGGGAACAAGCAGGCCAAGAACGGCCGCGACGAGTATCAACAAGAACCAATTCCATTGGTGTTTGAAGTTTTCCATTTTCAGCCTCCTGTGATTTAGAACGAGAGCCGGGCCCCAAATTGGATCTCCCGAGGCGGCGTTGCGGCTTCGGTTATGGTTCCGAATTGCGGAGTATTCACGAAGCGATTAGGGGTTCCCAAATTCGTGTGGTTGAGAGCGTTGAAAGCCTCGACGCGAATTTGGAACTTAACCTTCTCGGTCACTGTAAACTCGCGTTGCAGGGCGAGGTCGAGTGTCTGCCGTCCCGGACCATAGACTGAGTTGCGACCCACGTTGCCGAAAGTGAACGCCGGCGGCGTAGCAAATGCCGCGGGATTAAACCAACTCGCGGCCGTATGCGTGCCCGTGCCAAAGATCGCCTGGCCAGTGTAGTTGGCCCGGATTGGGTTCTCGCCTAACAACGTGCCCGCGTTCGCGGTGTCACCAAAGACTGAGATAGTAAAAGGAAATCCGCTCTGCGCCTGGAAGATGGCTGAGATTCGCCAATCCCTGGTAATCGCGCGCGCAAAACCGGACTTGCCCAGGCTTGGAAGGTCGTAGACAGTGCTCAACGCGAAGCGATGACGGATGTCACAGGCGAGCCCCTTCTCGGCGGTCAGGTTGGAATTGTTCTGTGGAGCGGCCGACTCGAACATCGGCGAGCGGAAATCAGGAGCGTCGCTGAGGTTCTTCGCGAACGTATAATTCGCGAGCAGAGTCCAACCGCGAGCGAAGCGCCGGCGAATATTTACGTAGCCTGCCTCATACCAGCTCTGCGCGGAGTTCTCGAGCAGGTTGATCCCGCTGACCGGGAACGTTGTGTTGGCTATGGTAATGTCGGACGGTAAGACCATACCAGGCAGGAAGCTTAGCGTCTTGAACGGCCGCCGTGGTCCGATAGCTCCCGGCCCGGCAGGGGCGTTGTTAATTAGATGAGAACGCTGCAAGTGCACTCCGTGCGATCCCAGGTACCCCAGTTCCAGGGTAGTCTCTTTGCCCAGACTCTTCTCCAGAGAGGCGCTCCACTGCTCGATGTATTGGGCCGGCGGGTTGAGCTCAAAAGCAGCGAAGCTTACGGTCGTTGTGCCGAGCACTGCCGGCGCGAAGTTCAAATGGCTGGCTACGATACCGGCCGCGGGAGTGAAGTTGTCGCTCTGTTGCGTTTCCGGAAAGACGTAGGGCACGTTGTGCCGCTGGTTGCACCAGGTATTCATGTCCACTGGCGTAAAGAAAATGCCGAAGGCCGCGTGCAGCACGACGCCGTGACCTGGCAGGTTGTGCGAGACGCCAAACCTGGGAGCGAACTTAAGCTTGTTCGCGTTGGTTAGCCCTTCAGGATAGCCCTGTTGTCCGCCGATAAAAACAAAGGGCACACCGTCCTTGAACACGAGATTGGTATTAGCAAAACGAATGTCCTTCAATGGACTCATGTATTCATAACGCAACCCGATTTGAATTGTCGTGTTA
>DATHHW010000126.1:0-56031 GCA_035317005.1 Pyrinomonadaceae bacterium
GTGAAGAACAACAGTGTTCAGGTCAATTCCAACGAAGGCGGTTTAGGCAACACTTCGAGCGCGAGCATCACCGTCTTTGCGCCGCCGACGATCAGCAAACAATTCGGCGCGCCGACCCCGACCATTCCGCTCAATGGGACGACGCCGCTGACGTTCACTATCACCAATCCCAACTCGGCGAGCACGCTGACCGGAGTAGGATTCAGCGACACGCTCCCGGCGGGGTTGACGGTGGCTGATGCGAGCACGGCACAGTGCGGCGGGACGCTGACTGTGACGGCCGCTACAGGCGTAATCGGTTTGGCCGGGCATCGGTCACGTTCGGGACTCCGTGCACCTTCGCCGTTACGGTTACCGGGGCGTCGGCGGGCGTTAAAAACAACACGACCGGGGCGGTCAGTTCGAACGAGGGCGGGACTGGTACGACCGCCTCAGCGACGCTGACGGTGGTGGCGCCGCCCACGATCTCGAAGGTATTCGGCGTGCCCAACCAGAAGATCGCGCTAAATGCGACGACGTCGCTGGACTTCACGATCACCAATCCGAATACGACGGCAGCGGGCGACCTCACGGGCATCGCGTTTACCGACGTGTTGCCGGCGGGCTTGAGCATCGCTGATTCGAGCACGGCCCAGTGTGGCGGGACGCTGACGACGACTGCTGCTACCAGAACGATCAGCTTGAGCGGAGCGAGCGTTGCTAATTCCAGCAATTGCGTGTTCGGCGTGACGGTGACCGGGACGACGGAGGGGGCGCAAAACAATATCACCGGCACGATTACTTCAAACGAAGGCGGGACCGGAACGACCAGCAACACGGCGACGGTGACGGTCTTTGCGCCGCCGACGGTCTTGTCCGTTAAGCGCGTTGAACCAAACCCGACAAATCTGGCCGTCGTTCACTTCACCGTCATCTTCAGCAAACCAGTAACCGGTGTCGACACCACCGACTTCAGCACCACGACCACTGGCGGCATCGCTCTTCCGCCAAACCCCGTCACGAACGTTACACCGGCCGGCCCCAGTGATACCTACACGGTGACTGTCGATACCGGCATGGGCGACGGCACCCTGCGCCTGAACGTCATTGACGACGACTCGATCCAGTCGACTGACGCCCTGGTCCTGCCGCTCGGGGGCGCGGGGGCCGGCAATGGCAACTTCACATCTGGTGATGTTTACCTAGTTAACAAGACGAATGCCTTCGTCAGTTCCATAGTTCGGGCCGGCGCCAACCCAACGAACGCGGCTAACGTTGATTTCACAGTCACGTTTAGCACCCCGGTGACGGGCGTTGACCCTACAGACTTTTTCGTGACGGCTGCAGATATGACCGGCAGCCCGGCGGTAGTTCCCCCCGTGAGCGGGTCAGGCACGACTTACACCGTGACGGTTTCGACCGGCACGGGCACCCCCAACACGATTAGGCTTGACCTTAGGGACAACGACTCAATCAAGGACGGAGCAAATGCGCCGCTGGGCGGAGTTGGTGTCTTCGGCGATCCGTCAGGAGACGCAAGCCACATCGGTGATCAAGTCTACGACATAGATAAGACCGACCCGATCGTAACGGCAACTATTCCCGTCTCTCAACCAAATCCGGCGATTGGGCCGAGCGCGACTACCACTATTAACTTTACCGTGACCTTCAACGAGACGGTAACCAGCTTCACGTCGTCTGCTGTGCAAATTACCGGCACTGCTACTTCGGGCACTACTACGGCCAGCGTCAGCGGCTCAGGCACGACCTACAACGTGGCTGTCTCAGGTATGACGCCTCCCCCGTCCGGCACGGGGACGGTAGCGATAACCGTTCCGGCGGGCGCGGCGCCCGATCCCGCGGGGAACCCTAATAACGTCGCTAACAGTCCCCCCGTGACCTTCACCAAGGATGACTTCAGCACGTTAGAGGTCAACTCGCTGGATGATAGCGATGACGGACAATGCACGGCAACAGCCAACGGCTGCACGCTACGCGAAGCGATTAATGCGGCAAACGCCGACTTTGGCGCCGACACCATCACGTTTGCTCCGGCTTTGACTTCGGGAGGGCCGGCAACGATTACTCTGTTGACTGCGCTGCCTGATATCACCACCGACATGACGATTCAGGGTCCAGGATCGGGATCGGCTGCGAATCTAATTACGGTACAAAGGAGTAATGCAGCCGGAAGGTTCCGCATCTTCAATACCAACTCGGCCGCCGTAACTATTTCCAGATTAATCATCAGCAACGGATTCACGGCTAACGGCGCGAACAATGTGGGCGGCACTGGTGTCGCCGGCGTCGCAGGCGGCGGCATTCTTAACTCTGGCACGCTCACGCTGAGCAACGTGACGGTTAGCGGCAACCAGACGGGCGCGGGCGGCAATGGCATGTTTGGTGGCCCAGGCGGCGCGGGCGGCGGCATCTCCAATACCGGCACGCTGACCTTGACCGGCAGCACTATCAATGCCAACCAAACCGGCAAAGGCGGCGATGGCAACGCACCTCCGCCACCCAACGGCGCGGGCGGCGCGGGCGGCGGCATCTTTAATACCGGCACGCTGAGGATCAGCATCAGCACTATCAGCGGCAACCAGACCGGCGCGGGCGGAAGCAACGGTTCCAGCGGCAACGGCGGCGGCGTCTATACTGACACCGGCACGGTAACCGTGAGCGGCAGCACCGTCACCCTCAACTCCGCGGGGGCTACGGGTAATGGTGGCGGCATATATATTAACGGCGGAACAGTCACCCTGAGGAACACCATCATCGGCGGAGGCAACACTGCGGCCGGTGGTATCGACATCTATGGCACGGTTCAATCAGACGGCTTCAACCTAATCCAGAGCGTTACGGATGCGACCGTCAATGCTAATCCAGGCGCCGGCCCGAACCTCACAGGTCAGGATCCGCTGCTGAACGCGCTGGCAGACAATGGCGGCCCAACCAAGACGCATGCGTTGCAATGCACCAGCCCGGCGATCGACCAGGGCACTGCTACGCTGACGACTCTGGCCGGCGCTATCGATAACGTGCAGACCAGTATTAACGTAACCAGCGCCGCCCTGATTCCCGCTGGAGTTGGATTTGTCATCGTCATTGATACCGAGCAAATGGTGGTCACCTCTAAGGTAGGCAACACCCTGACCGTTACGCGCGGCGCCAACAGCACCACCGCGGCGGCTCACGCCAATGCAGTCAGTGTGTTTCCGAGCAGCTCGACAGACCAGCGCGGCGGCAATCGTCCTTTCGACCTGGCCGAATCTGTCTATGGCAACGCCGCAGGCGGCGATGGCTCAGACATCGGTGCGTACGAAGTGCAGTCCGGCGGCGGTTGCTTGCCTGAGGCAATTCCCCCCAGCCCGCAGCCTTCGACGACTGAAGATAATGCGGTGGTAGTGACTTTGAGGGGTGAGTACTCTCAGCCCAACACTCAACTCATCTTTACCGTCACTTCACCCGCGCACGGGTCGCTCGGGCCGATCAGCGCATCAAGCTGCGGCGGCGCGCTGAAGACGGTTTGCACGGCAACGGTGACCTATACGCCCGCTGCCGACTACAACGGCTTGGATGCCTTCACGTTCAAAGCCGTCACCAGTCCGGGAGGATTGGAATCAGATGAAGCAGACGTCAACATCACCCTGACCGAGGTTAACGATCCCCCGGTGGCTAACGGCGACGCGCTCACAGACGTGGCGGAAGATTCCGGCGTGCGGACGATTCCGTTTGCCGATCTGCTGGCGAATGACTCGCCCGGTCCCAACGAGAGTGGCCAGGCTATTACCATCATTTCGGTGGGCAGCGCCGTTGGCGGCGCCGTCAGCATCCAGGGCAATAATGTGCTGTTTACGCTCGCACCGAATTTCAACGGCGCGGCCAGCTTCAAGTACACAATCCGGGATGATGGCACGACCAACGGTGCGGCCGATCCGAAGAATAGCGTGGTCCAGGCGACCGTCGTCTTCAACGTTACTCCGACGCCTGACACTCCGTCGGTGACGAATGCCACCACGAATGAAGACACGCAAACGACTTCAGGTTTGGTCCTCACTCGTAACGCCGGCGATGGCGCCGAGGTGACGAACTTCAAGATCACGGGCATCGCCAACGGCACGTTGTTCCAGAGCAACGGCACGACGCAGATTAACAACAATGACTTCATCACCGTGGCCCAGGGCAATGCCGGATTGAAGTTCACGCCCAACGCGAATCTGTTCAGCCCGACGACCACCTTCAGCTTCCAGGCGCAGGCCTCGCTGGATAATACCGACGCCGGATTGGGCGGAGGCCTGGCGACGGCGTCGATCACGGTCAATGCGATTGCCGACACTCCGTCGGTCACGAATGCGACCACCAGCGTTAACACTCAGACGACCTCGGGTCTGGTCATTACTCGCAATGCGGCAGACAGCACGGAAGTAACGAATTTCAAGATTACTAACATTCAGAACGGCACGCTGTTCAAGAACAACGGCTCGACGCAGATTAACAACAACGATTTCATCACGGCTGCTGAAGGCAATCAGGGATTGAAGTTCACCCCGGCTACAAACCTATTGAGTCCGGGAACGACCTTCAGCTTTGATGTGCAGGCCTCGACGAGCAGTGCCGACGCCGGTCTCGGCGGCAGCGTGGTAACCGCAACCATCACGGTTACCTGCGGCGGCTCGCTGGTTGTTAATAGTAACGACAGCGGCGTGGGCTCGCTGCGCGCGATCATCCTTACTGCCTGCCCGGGCACCACGATTACGTTTGATATGACGCCGGGTCACGTCACCAGTCCGATTAACCTGACCAGCGAGCTAGTGATTAATAAGAGCCTGACGCTTCAGGGACCGGGCGCGAACCTGCTGACGATTGCCGGCAATAATACTTTCCGGCTCATTAATGCCAGCGGGGCCGGCGTGAATCTGGGCATCACTGGACTGTCAATCACCGGCGGTGGTCCGCAAGCCGGCGCGAATGCCTCGGTCATAGAATCCAATAACGCCGGCACGTTGACGCTTACGAATTGCGAGTTCTTCGCCAATACCGGCGCCGCGATTGGGTCGGTCTATGGAGGCATCTCCGCCGGCATCACTGTTAATGGCTGTACCTTCCGCGGCAACTCGACTGCCAGGGTACTCCTGTCTGACCGGACGCCGTTGACGGTGGTCAATTCCACCTTCTCTGGCAACAGTGGCGTTGCCATCTACAACGCTAGTGCGGGCTCGGCGGTCACTAACTCGACAATCGCCAATAACGCCACAGGCATCCAGTCCGACAGCGTCTTTTGTTCAGGGTGCGCCGCGAATGTGACGGTCACCAACACTCTCTTGAGCAGCAACGGAAGCTTTAATCTGCGCAAGACCGGCACGGCCACATTAACTTCCGGCGGGCGCAATCTGATTGATGATGCCACCGCCGCGGCATTCACGGCCGCCGATCCGACCAACATCATCGTTGCGGCGGGCGCGGCACTGATCGGACCGCTGGCCGATAACGGTGGCCCAACCCAGACTCGCGCGCTGCTGGCCGGCTCTCCGGCGCTCGATGCGGGCGACAATGCCGCCGTCGTCAGTCCGCCATTCAGCGGCGCCGCGCCCTTTAACGATCAGCGCGGCCCAGGCTTCCTGCGTATTCGCGATGCAGCCGACGTGAACACTACTCAAACCGTGGACATTGGGGCCTTCGAAGCGGATCCATCGATCGAAGACATCTCTAACAAGAGCACTACCGAAAACTCGCCGGTCTCGTTCACCTTCAATCTGGGTGATGCGGCCACCGCCTTCGATTCGATCACGGCCAGCTCGAGCAACACGACGCTCCTTCCGAACTCCAATATTCAGATCACGGGCAGCGGCTCGAGCCGGACCATGACGCTGACGCCGGCCGCGAACACATCCGGCACGTCAACCGTCACGGTCACGGTAACCAAGACCCTGGGCGGCGCGCCGCGCAGCATGAGCGATACTTTCCTGCTGGGAGTCAACGATGGCGGCACGCTCCAGTTTAGTTCCGGCGCCTACAGCGTGGTCGAGAACGCCGGGCCGGGAGCGGTGACTATCACGCGCACGGGCGGCACGGCGGGCACGGCAACGGTCCTGGTCGCTACCAGCAACGGCACGGCCGTCGCCGGCACCGACTACACCGCGGTCACGCAGACGGTGACTTTCAACGACGGCGAAACGAGCAAGGTTGTCACCGTGCCTATTATTGACAACCTCAATAACCAATCGAACCGGACGATAAATCTCACGCTGAGCAACGTGGGCGGATCGGGACAACTCGGCGCCCCGATCACGACCGTGCTGACGATCCTGGATGACGATCCGACAGGTGGATATATCAGGTTCAGCTCGAATACTTACACTGTGGGCGAAGGCGGTGGTTCGGCAACAATCACTGTCGAGCGTTTGGGAACTCTGACCCAGCCGGTGACAGTTGATTACACCACCAGCGATGATAGTAATCCGCCGAGCCAGGTTCCGTGCGCTCCGACGCCGGGCAACACCACCGCGACGTCGCGTTGCGACTTCAACACGGCCATCGGGAGACTCAGCTTCGCCGCCGGTGACGGGGCGCCCAAGACCTTTACCGTGCTGATCAATCAGGATACTTATCTGGAAGGTCCTGAAAACCTGCCGCTGACGCTTTCGAATCTGACCGGTGGGGCGACCTTCGCGTCACCTTCGACGGCCACGCTGAACATTACCGACGATGACCTGGTCGCGCCGACCGGAAATACGATCGACGACCCGTCGAGCTTTGTGAAGCAGCACTATCGCGACTTCCTGAATCGTGAAGCTGATCCAGCGGGACTGGCCTTCTGGACCAACCAGATCACGTCTTGCGGCGCGGACGCGCAGTGCATCGAAGTGAAACGTGTCAACGTCTCGGCGGCGTTCTTCCTCTCGATTGAATTCCAGGTGACGGGCGGCACCGCCTATCTGACGAACCGGGCGGCCTATGGCGGCTTGCCCAACTACGTGCGGTTCGAAACTGACGCTCAGGCCCTGGGCAAGAATTATGTGTTTGGCGCGCCTGGTGCTGAAGCTATTCTGGAAGCCAACAAGGTGGCTTACTTTAATGAATATGTCACCCGTACTGAGTTCAAGAATACGTTCGATGGAGAGACCGACCAATCGTACGTCAACACGCTGATCTCCAATACCGGCGTGGCCTTCACGCAACTCGAACGTGATGCGCTGATCAATGGATTGGCCAACCACACCGAGACGCGGGCCACGGTGCTGCGGAAGGTCGCCGAGAAGCCGAGCTTTAGACAGGCGGAATTCAACAGCATGTTCGTACTGATGGAATACTTTGGCTATCTGCATCGTAATCCGGACACGGCGGGATTCAACTTCTGGCTGAACAAGCTGAATCAATTCAACGGCAACTTCATTCAAGCTGATATGGTCAAGGCCTTCATCAACTCGGCTGAGTACCGGCAAAGGTTTGGGCCGTGAGAACCATGGACCAGCCGGAGAAAAGGCTCAAAAGGCGCAAGAGCAACACGACGGAATTCGTTTTGTGCTTCTTGCGCCTTTTCGTTGCTAATGTCTGATTGGCGCGATCCACGCAATCCCTGGCTGACTGCCTCTCATCATTCTTGACACACATGTGCTGCCATTCTTATGATCCCGTGTTAATCTAGTGAGACCCCACAAGGTAAGAACCGTAAAAGAATGTTTGGAGCAAGTATCGGACGGGCAGGCCAGCGGATCATCGATGCGATGGTGCGCTGGCTGGCGCATGGACATATTAGTCCGAACATTCTCACGCTCATCGGCGTAGCCATCAACGTCGGCTCAGGCATGTTGTTCGGCTTTGGCAGGTTCTTCTGGGCCGGCATCGTCCTGATCGTCGCGAATCTGTTTGACATGCTCGATGGCCAGGTGGCCCGTTTGTCAGGCCGGGTGACGAGCTATGGTGGGTTTCTGGATTCATCGCTCGATCGTCTGTCAGACATGGTGGTCTTTGTCGGCTTGATGGTTTTCTATGCGCGCGACACTGAGTTCCATTCGACGCTCAACGTTTTTCTCGCAGGCGCCGGAATGATGGGTTCGGTTATGGTGAGCTACGCCAGCGCGCGTGCTGAGAGCTTGATTCCGAAATGTGACGTTGGCTTTCTGCGCCGGCCTGAGCGCGTGGTGTTGTTTATTATTGGAGCACTCTCGACGGTCCGCGGTTCACACAATTTCTTTGCGAACCGAATGCCGGCGGTGCTGTGGGTACTGGCGGTTGGCTCTTATTGGACGTTCGCGCATCGCATGTATCACACGTGGCGCGAAGTGAACAAAAGCGAGGCCCGCGAAGCAATGGCCGAGGCCGCCGCCATCCACGCCGGCAAAGCGCCGGAGGTGAGGCACGAGCCATCTTTGGCCCATAAGGCGATTTGAAGGACTGGGCGGCCTGATTTTGCGCGTTGGGACGCGCGAGCGGGCTAACGGATTTATTGACACGAAACTCTTGACTAACGGGCGGTCTCAGTTCTAATTTAGTCCCGCGTTTTTGATCTCCAAAGGAAAACATATCTTGATCAACTGTCCGTCTTGTGGCTCGAACTTCGAAGGCGATCTTCGTCTGGGCTGCCCGTCCTGCGGCGCGCGTTCAGTCGGTCCGCCTTTGGCAAAAGCAGAACACCAACTGCCTTCCTACGGTCGTGCGGTAGTCGTATCTGCCGGCGGCGTGGCCATGTCCGGCGTGTTTCTGGCTTCAGTCATCATGGCGCTAATCGAGTTCAAGGGATTTCCACCTCGCTTCGGGTCGATTGTTACGGCCGGTGAGGTGGCGGCCTGGCGAATGAAATGGGTGATGCTGCCCGTTGCCATGATCGTTTTGTGGGGCGGCGCGCGCATCATTCGAAGTATCGAGCAGGATCCGAGCAGGTTTATTGGTTTGCGCGCGGCGCGCATGGGATTTGTGGCCTCAGCCCTGGTGACCTTGATGATCGCGACTTTGATTGGCGTCACGATTCCCGTAAGACTGGAGCGACGCCAATGGGGAATTGAAGCGGCCACCAACGCGCCCTACTACACACTCGCTCGCGCCCAACTGGAATATCGCGATCTACACGGGACGCTTCCCAGCCAGGACGACCTCGTCAAGCAGTTAAGCACTTTGCCCGATCCCGATGGTTCAATCGCTGAAGCGCTTCGCAACCTCGATGTGAGCGGGTACGAGTTGAAGAGCAGCGTGATCGCCGCTGCATCAACCAAGAGCAAATCGTTGGTGCCGCGCGGGAGCGCCATACGTAACGCTGCTACCGGCGCCGATCCAGCGACTGATCGCGGCGTTTCCTTCACCAGTTACAAATGGCGTCTACCCGGTGAAGACAAGATTCTCGGCAACGAAGATGATCTCATTCTGCAGGACGGACTCATCACGAAAGTCTCCGACCTGCCGCCCTCGTTTGCTCTTACTCGTCCCAACGCACACTAAGCGTCATGTCCCTGCTGTCCCGTTTCCGTCGTAAAAAAGAAGATCCGGAAGTTGGCCGCCGCACCCTGCTGCTGCGCGCCGGTCGCCTTGGCGACGCGACAGTCCTCGGCACTGATATGGACGGCGACGGCAACATGATGCTCTCCTACAGCTATACAATCGGCGGAGTCGACTATCAGGCGTTCCAGCGTCTGGACGCTGAACAACTTCTGCGCCCAAACGATTACCTGCCCGGCTCCAATGTCACCCTTAGATACGATCCCAGAAGACCTGCCAATTCATTTGTGGTTTGAGATCTCAAATCCGAAATTCGCGTTTGAGTTCATCCTTTGTAATTGCTACTTTGTACTCGTTCTTGGAGCTTAGAGTTTGATGAAGGATGTCGAGCCGGTTAGATTGTGAAGGAAACACTAAGTGTCTAAGCTCTAAACCCCAAGCTCTGAGCACAAAGCCCCTCGAGTCTTCCATGTTTCGTAAGATCCTGATTGCCAACCGCGGCGAGATCGCCATCCGCATCATTCGTGGCTGCCGCGATCTGGGCGTTTCGCCGGTTGCGGTCTTCTCGGAAGCAGATGCAAGTGCGTTGCATGTGCGGATGTCGGACGAAGCCTACTGCATTGGCCCTGCGCCTTCGAATCAAAGTTATCTGAACATCGACGCGATCATCGCCGCCGCCCTGCGGGCAGGCGCCGAAGCGATCCATCCGGGTTACGGATTCCTGGCAGAGAACGCTGACTTTGCGCGCGCCGTTAGCTCGGCAGGTTTGACCTTCATTGGTCCGCGTCCGGACGCGATGGAGGTTATGGGTTCAAAAACCAGCGCCCGCCGCGCGGCCGTCGAGGCGGGCGTGCCGGTCGTGCCAGGGACAACCGAGTCATTGGAAAGTTACGAAGCAGCGCGCGCCACCGCCGCCCAGTTGGGCTATCCGGTGATGCTGAAAGCCGCGGCCGGCGGCGGTGGCAAAGGCATGCGCCAGGTGTCGCAAGAGAGCGAACTACTCTCCGCCTTTGAAACTGCGCAGTCTGAAGCCGCAGCGGCTTTCGGCAACAGATCAATCTATTTGGAAAAGCTGGTCGACCGTCCCCGCCACGTTGAAATTCAAATCTTTGCTGACGCGCAGGGCAACTTTGTGCATCTGGGCGAGCGCGAATGTTCGATTCAGCGGCGGCATCAGAAAGTGATCGAGGAATGCCCGTCGCCGATTAATGATTCGTCCCTGCGCGAACGTATGGGTGAGGCCGCGATCAAGATCGCGAAGGCGGTCAACTATGTTGGCGCCGGTACGGTCGAGTTTCTCGTTTCGGACACGACCCGAGAATTCTACTTTCTCGAAATGAACACCCGCCTCCAGGTCGAGCATCCCGTCACGGAATTGATAACGGGATTTGACCTGGTGCGCGAGCAAATCACGGTTGCCGCCGGCGCCCGGCTATCGTTTGCTCAGGGCGATGTCGGTTGGCGAGGGCACGCGATCGAATGTCGCGTCTATGCCGAAGACCCCGACAACAATTTCTTCCCTTCGCCCGGCCGGATTACTTTTTTACGGCAGCCCGCCGGGCCGGGAATTCGCGATGACAGCGGCGTGACTGAAGGTGACGAAGTCTCGATCTACTACGACCCAATGATTTCCAAACTCGCGGTCTGGGGGCGCACTCGCGCGGAGGCGATTGATCGGCTGCGGCGAGCGCTGGACGAGTACGCGGTAGGAGGAATCAAAACCACGCTGCCTTTCTTTCGGGAGATTGTGCGCGACGAAGAATTCATCGCCGGCCGGCTGGACACGGGCTTCATTCCGCGTTTCAACGAACGTCGCCGGGAACGCGGGCATCCTGCCCGCATTGGGCGCGAAGAGCGAACCGAACAAGACATCGCAATCATCGCGGCAGCTCTCGCGTACACACGCGCTCAGCGCAAGGCGTTGACTAACCATCCACCCAGCGAGCGGAGTAAATGGAAAATGGCGGGCCGAATGGCGGGGGTATCTCGTGAACCAGGGAGAAAAGGTTCTGAGCGCCGTTAGGCGCGTGACGTTTATGGAACCACGCAACAAAAACTTCCTTGAAAGCTCCTTTAGGAGCGTGACGAATATTACGCTCCTAAAGGAGCTAAGAAATTCACGCGCAGTCCGGTCTATAAACATCTCGCTCCTACGGAGCGAACATGATCGAGGCTTCAGCGCATATCGGAGACCGTGAAACTGCACGTCACAATCGACGATTATCAAACCGACATCCAAATTGCGGATGATGGTGGCCGAGTGGTCGCCGAGATCGATGACCGTCGTTATGAACTCGACGTGCACGAATCAGGTCCCAACAGTTACCTGCTTATCTCAAACGGCCGGGTCATTGACTGCCGCGTCGAAGGGCGACCTGAATCCGGTAAGCCGGTCGCAGTAATCGTCGGCACCACGCACTGCGCGGTAACGTTAACCGATCCCAAGCGCCTCAGCAGTTCAGCGTCAGCGACTGGGCATGGTGACGACGCCGCGCGGATCATGGCCCCCATGCCGGGAAAAATCGTACGCGTTCTGGTCGGCGTCGGCAGTCAGGTCGAAGTGGGCGACGGCATCATCGTGGTCGAAGCCATGAAAATGCAGAACGAAATGAAATCGCCCAAATCGGGAACGGTGATCGCCTTGAATGTTCAAACCGGCGCTACGGTCAACGGCGGTGATGTGCTGGCGGTGATAGAGTAAGGTAATGATTGAGTGTTGTGTCTGGCAGGAATATTTTCCATTTGTCATTTGACATTGCGCATTTGCCATTTACTGCCTTTGTTCTTTTAGGTTCGTGTGATTTCGTGGATCGCTTTTCATGGCTCAGCCAAGCACGACGAACCACGAAATCACACGAAATAATTTCCCCACAATGGGTAAATGAAAAATGAAAAATGAAAAATGACAAATGGAAAATGGTTCCTGGATCTCAAATCGCCCACAACTCATCTTTACGCATCCTGCTCTGGGACCTCGATGGTACGCTGGTCCGCGGCCAGCGATACGGAGTGTTCAAGGACTACACGATACCGATGCTCAAAACTGTCTTTGGCACTTCAGGTTCGCTGGGCGAAATGATGGTCTCAGGCATGACTGATCTGCAGATTGTCGAAGAGGCATTGCGGGCCGAGGGCATCACGCGCGAGCACATCATGGCGCGGAAAGACCAATTGCTGAGTTGCTATGTTGAAGAGATGAAGCGCGCGACCGGAAATGGCGCACACCTGCTTTCTGCCATGCCCGGCGGGCGCGAGGTCTTGCGGAGAGTCGCGGAACATTCGCGTTATCATTCGGCGCTGCTTACCGGCAACATCCAACCCGCCGCTTATTTGAAAGTGGAATTAACCGGCTTGTCTGAATTTTTCCAACTGCCGGGCGCATTCGGCGACGAGTCATTCGATCGTCGCGACCTGCCGGTGATTGCCGCACAAAGAATAAATGAATATCTCGGGGCGAATCTTCAACCCGAACAGTTCATCGTGATCGGCGACACGCCCAACGACATCGCCTGCGCGCGGCATTTCGGCGCGCGGGTCGTGGCGGTGGCTACAGGACGCATGCATTCACAGGAAGATTTACTGGCGCATAAACCTGATGCGTTGTTGCCGGACCTGCTGGATGCTGAGTTGGTAATACGAACGTTGGATCAACTCTGAGAAGACAAACTGTAGTGTTAGATCCGGTTTCGGTTTTCCTGCTCGGATAAGAACGATCCACGAAATCACACGAAACGGCACGAACAAGAAAAGTCTGTTTGATCTTTGTGCCTGGTGCGCCATAATAGCGGCCTACCCCCGCTCAAATGTTTGTCAGTTCGTTCAAAGCGAACGACGCTCTTCGCAGAAGAAAGGTTGCGCCATGCTCGTCAATTGGAAGAAAGATGTCGACGCCGCACTCGCCGAAGCCAAAACCCAGAACAAACCTTTGCTGATTGATTTCTCTGCCGCGCCCGCTTGAGGCGCCTGTGCTCAGCTGGAAGCTGAGTCATACAGTGACCAGGAAGTCGCAGATTTCATCAACCAGACCTTTGTCCCTGTCGAAGCTCACATCAAGGAACATCCCGCGTGGTTCCATCGCTTCAACGCACTTTGGACGCCGACCATTCTCGTTATGGATGCGGATGGTGTGGAGCGTTATCGCATCGAGGGTTACCTGCCAAAAAATTGGTTTCGCGCGCGTTTGGAAATAGGCCTGGGACGCATAGCGTTCATGGACAAGAAATGGGCCGACGCCGAAAAGATCTATGCCGGCGTCGCCGAGAACTACGCTGACACCGCCGTTGCGCCTGAAGCAACCTACTGGCGCGGCGTGAGCCATTACAAAGCGACAAACGATCACACGGTACTGGGTGAAGTCGCGAAGGAACTGGGCGAGAAATACCCGGGCAACGAGTGGACACTGAAGAGTCTACCGTGGGCGCATTGAAATGGGTTTGCGGTCGGGGCAGTAGCCCGACCGTTAGGGAGGGCTTAACGAGAGCGATTGCTGCGCCCTCCCTCACGGTCGGGCTACTGCCCCGTTAGATCCGGTGAAAGCCTTTCAAGATATCCTGCGTCGTCAAACGCAAGATCACCGGCCTTCCGTGCGGGCAGGTGGTTGGTGAAGAGGTCAGCAGCAGCCGATCGATCAACCAGCGCATCTTCTCAGGCGCCAGCGGCATGTTCACTTTGATGGCGGCATGACAGGCCAGGGACGCCGCGATCTCATCTCGCAAATTCGCGCGGGCGGAACCTCGTTTCTCCGAATCAACTGTATCCAGAACTTCAGCGAGGACGTTGCGCGCTTCACTGGCCGGCAAGTCAGCGGGCGTGGCCTTGATCGCCACGGTGCGTCCGGAAAGTCTCATTAGATCGAAACCGTAACTTTCAAGTTCATCGGCCACGGTCTCGAATGCCGCTGCCTGGGCCGGGGTGAGATCAAACGTCTCCGGAATCAGCATCTGTTGTGATTCGGCGCGGCGGGCCGTCTCTAGAGCGCGGTATTTATCAAACAGCACGCGTTCGTGGGCCACGTGCTGATCGATGAGCAGCAACCCTTCGTTGTCAGTGGCGATGATGAAACTTTCATCAAGCTGTCCCAGCGGGCGGATGTTTGAGCTCAGCGATTCAACCGGAACCTCGCGCACGAACTTGAGCGCGGAATCCAGTGGCGGCAGACCCGTCAAGGTGCTTATCTCGACGCTGTCTGGAAACGATTTGGCGACGGCGCTTGCTTCGTTATCCAATGCGGCTGTTGCGGTCATGGCGACTTGGTCAGCCGGAAACGATACCGGCGTCGTGGATCTGGTATGCGACCCTTCCTCCGATGATTGTTCGCGTTGCGGGGCCGTAGCGAATCCAAAACCGATTCGTTCCTGTTGTGCCTGAGGGCGTAAAGCAAGAACCTCTTCCGGTGGTCCTTCAACTGACGGGCTATCGGCGCGTTGATCTGCATTCTCGCCGGCGTTGACGCCCGTTTCCTCGATCGCGCCGATCGCGGCATCACGGATTTCAGTTGTGGGCGCATAGCCGGCGCTGGCCAGTCCGGCGCGCACGGCCTCGCGCACTGCGTCGGCGACGGCCGCGGCGCGGCGAAAGCGCACCTCGGTCTTCGCGGGGTGAACGTTGACATCAACTTCTTCGAGCGGCACCTCAATGAACAAGAGCGCAGCGGGGTAAACGCCGTGCGGCAGGATTGAACGATAGCCTTCCGAGAGCGCGCGACCAATCAAACGATCGCGGACAAAGCGGCCGTTGACGAAAAGAAACTGCGCATCGCGGGATGTACGTCGCTCGCGCGGCGCCGAGACAAAGCCCTGGACGCGAGCAATCTGCGCCGGGAACGCATTGGCGGAATCGGCTGTCCGGTTGTCGACCTCTAACAGACCATCGAGGAATTGGGCGCCAAAGACCTGATACGCGCGCTCGCGCAGGTCCTGCGCCGGCGCCACGCGCAAAGTCTCGCGGCCATTGTTCGTCAAAGTGAATGCAATCTCAGGATGCGCCAGGGCATAGTGCGTGGCGAGATTGGTGAGGTGATAACTTTCGGTGGCTTCCGAGCGCAGGAACTTTCTCCGCGCCGGAGTATTGAAAAACAGATCGCGCACGGCTATGGTCGTCCCGCGCGGATGGGCCGCGTCCTTGACGTCGCGCAGGCGGCCGCCTTCGATGACGACTCGGGTCCCGGCGGCCGCGTCCGCAGTGTTGCTAACCAACTCGATCTTGGCGACTGATGCAATTGAAGCCAACGCTTCACCGCGAAAGCCCAGGGTGCCGATCGCATTCAAGTCTTCGGCCTTGCTGATTTTCGATGTCGCGTGTCTTTCAAAAGCGAGGACCGCATCGTCGCGCGTCATACCTTCGCCGTCGTCGGTAATTTTCAAGAGACGGCGACCTCCGGCCTCAACGTCGATCACTATGCGCGTCGCGCCGGCGTCGATGGCGTTTTCAACCAGCTCTTTAGCCACCGAGGCCGGCCGTTCGACGACTTCACCGGCGGCGATTAAGTTTGAGATGTGATCTGGGAGGACGCGGATTTTGGACATCGTGGCACAACCCTAAGCCCCCGGCGCTTCTGATACGGCGCGCTGCAGTTCCATGAACTTATCGCGGACCGAGGGATCGATGGTGTTCGCGAATTCCGGCCCCAGCTGTTTTACTTTGATGAGTTCCTGAACGTCAGCAAGATCTTTCAAACGATGAGGAGCACTCATACCCGAAGCGAGTTTGAGTTCTACCAACTTCTCAAGCGTAATTGTCTTGATGCCATCGATCTCGATCGCTACGTCCGCCGGATCTGGAAATCTGACGGGTTTAGGCAAGCCATCGCCCGGATATTCTCCGGTCGTAACAATCTCAACGCGAACGTTTCCCTCCGCGGCGCGAAACTGTTTTCGCGAGCCCTCAAAAGCGGGACGATAACCGAGCCCGACCAGTTCTTCATGAAACCGCGTCAGGCCTTCTTTGGTAAGCAACAGGTCAATGTCCTCGGTGAAGCGCCTATATCCATGTTGATTCAAGGCGACTGCGCCAATCACGACATAGTCAATTCCGCGATTTTCCAGCGTCCGCGCGATTCGTTCCAGCGTTGTGTTAAGCATTCCTTTACCGGCAAAAAACCTCAGGCCTTCATCGAACGCCGCGGTTGGCGAGGAGACAATTTCTTGAAAGTCCGGCTGTTCCATCTTGCGTTGACCTTCACGCTCGTCTAGAGAAAAACCACTTCGTGATCATTCGATCCCAGATCGATCGCGCCATAGATCCAGTCGACCACATAGCGGCCATGCCGGGCCAGCAGTGAGGTGATGTTGATGCGGCGCTCCTGCAAAGTCTTTCCCGGATACAGAAGATCAAAAGCGCGCTCGATCTGGCGCTGCACCGCTTCGTCGCGGCCCACCTGGGCGCGATTAAAGCGCGTCCGCAGACCGTCAATTTGATAATTGATCTTACGGCGGCCCTTCTCGAGAGCTTCCGCCAGCGTGGGGTCGACGCGTCGAAGCTGCTCCTGCAAGTCATCCAGTTCGTTGTTGAAAGACTGAGTAGTGTGATCGAATGCTTCGGAAGTTTCCTTGCCTAAGTATTCCTTCACCACGCGCGCCAGGACGTGGTCCACGCCGCCAAAGAAATCAACCAGGCGAATGCCATAACGTTCCAGCGAGCGCCAGGTGTGCCTTTCAACCAGCGTCATGCTGGCCCGAGGCAGAATCGGCGTCGCCGGGCGATCGAGAATGCGATAGACCTCTGCGGTTTGCGCAAAGTAAGCAATCTCCGCGGCGCCACCGTAGTAGGCGACAGTGGGCAACAGAAAATCCTGCACGACGGCACGCAGAGTTACGTTGGGACTGAAACGATCGGGCTCGCGCTGGGCCCACTCGGCGAGGTCTTCGGCTGAATATTCCTGGTTGCCATCGAGCCCTCCCTGACGGTCGGGCTTCTGATTCGCGCTCTTCGCCTGATACTTGCTGTTCTCATTTCGGATCAAGGCGTGACGCGCGCCGTTGTCATCGTGCCAAAACAGCGGGAAAGAATTTTCAGATGGCGCGACCTGAGCATGATAACCCGCCGCTTCCAATTCGCGGCTGCGATCGACAATCGCAATCGCAATTTCGTGGGCCCGCCGGGCCGCTTCAGCATATAACGGCGCCGCCGCCTGCTTCAGTTGCGAATCAAGCGGGTCGAGCAGGATCAATCCCTTTTGTCCGATCAGCGCAGTCATCACTTGCGCGAACGCATCGCCAAACTTTCGTCCGGGTTGATAAGCAGTGCGCAAAAGCTTTTCGAGATCTTCGCTGAACTCGGTTTTTGGCAGAGCAGCGAGCAAACTCTGCACGCTCGTCTCAATCGACTCGTCGAGGGGGACCCGGCCGACGGGCAATCCATCCGGATGAACTTCGGCGGGAACAGAAACGTTGCTGAGAGCACAATCGCGATTGATGATTTCGGCTTTCGCAACTTCGGGGAAATCGTGATCTTCGGTGGCAATCCAAAAGACTGGAACTGATTTGATCCCTCGCTGGGCCATGCATTCAGCGAGTTTCACCGCCGAGAGGGCCTTATAAATCGTGTAGAGCGGGCCGGCGAAAAGGCCTGCCTGTTGTCCGGAGACGACGGCGATGCAATCGGCTTCCCGCAACTGGCGAATGTTAGCCAGTGTCTTCTCGGTCGCGCCCCAACCTCGGTTCATTCGATCCAGCGCATCACAAACCGCGGTGCGATCAGTTTTGTGATTGGCCAGCACGCGTTCGCGTCGCTCGGAGACTTCGTAATGAGCGCGCACTGCTTCCGGATAGAATCGTCGCAAGGCAACCGGATCGCGTAAATAGTCGAGGAAGAGGCGAGTCTGCTGCGGAATCTGATCGAACTTAATCGTTTCAACGCGCAGTCCGGCTTGTTCCGGGGTACTGTGACAGGCAATTTCGGTGGTGCTCAATTTGGGGTGCGCTCCTGCCGGACAATTCTACGCGTCAGGCGCTTGATGTGCCAGCGAGGAGCCAGTAGCCGACAGCGCCGCCGCTTCTGATACCGTTTCGTCCAGAGCGCGGTTCGCCTGATTTAGCAGTTGAGCGATCTCGGTGGCCGCAGCTTCCTCAGGCCGCTGTAAAGGAGCACGCACGCCACCGCCAACGAAGCCAGCCATTTCCATCGCAGTCTTGAGTCCGCCGATGCCGTAGGTTTTAGTTACCGCGCGGGCCAGAGGAGTCAGCTTGTGCTGTAAGGCTTTCGCACGATCGATATCGCTTGCCTGGACCGCCTGAAAGATTTCAATGCACAACCTCGGCGCGGCACATCCGACCGCGAGGATTCCGCCGCTGGCGCCTGCCTGTAGCGCTTCGCAAAACACCGTGCCGTTTCCGATCATCACCGCGAAATCATCCGGGGTCTGACGAACGGTTTCGGCAAACTGTACGATGTCGGCCGAACTGTCTTTCATGCCGATGATATTGGCGTGCGCACTCAAACGCGCGGCTGTTTCCGGCTTGATCGTGATGCCGGTCAGATCCGGCATGCTATAAAGAATGACGGGAACCGGCGAAACGTCCGCGACTGACTGGTAGTGTCTGACCAGCGCGTCCTGAGTGATCGCCGATTTGTAAAAATTTGGCGTGATGACGAGCACGGCTTCAGCGCCGGCTTTCGCTGCTGACCGGACTTCCTTAATTGTCCCGCGAGTGCTCTGCTGTCCGGCGCCGGCAATGAAGGCAAGATGTTCAGGTACAGCGCGGCGCGCCGACTCAATCACCTGAACGTATTCAGCCTCGTCTAGGTTGGCGCGTTCTCCGGTTGAGCCGAGCACGACGTATCCGACTATGCCCGAGCCGTTCCACTTGGCGAGATTACTTTGCAGACCCTCGGTGTCGAAGTCCTCTTCAGGCGTGAAAGGAGTCGTGATTGGCAGCAGTATGCCATTCAGATTAATTGCCATGAGCTAACAGTAAACACCTAGTCAGATTCGAGGGCGCGATTATAACCAGGGGCGTTGAGGCTGAGCAATGAGCAGCCAAACATGCTCGACCTCATTATGCAGATGAAGGTTCTTCTCTGAGCGTCCTCGGCGTTCAGAATGTCATTGACGCAGCGAACGGAATCGTTCCTTCAGCTTTCATGCCCTTTCCTTTCTTTTGTTATGATGGGACTTCTTCTAATCTGATTCCATGGCCTTTCGGCTTTGATAGAAAAATTTGAGCGGTCGCGATCATAGCATGAAGCGTTTTTCATCTTACCTGGTTGTGCTGCTTATCGCCGGGGTGTCGTTCGCCATCGTGCTCGACCCTGCCGCTGGCCGCAGCCAGTCGAAGGGCGCGGGCCAGCCGGGTCTTGAGGCGGCAAAGCGCAACGCGTTGCTCAGCACCTCACTGACCTGGACGTTCGGCAGCAAACAGCAGCAGGGATGGTATCTCTACACGCCGCTAATCAAGCAGCTCATCGACACTAAGCAGGAGGTTGCCGGCGTCCAGTTTGCGCGAGCCGTCGCGCGTTGGCAGACGAAGGCAGCGCTCAAGCCCAGCGGGGTTATTGACGAGGAGACACTCTACGCGATGATCAAGGCGTGGCAGGACGCGCGTTTGAAAGATCGATCGGTCGCGCCGGCGGACCAGCTACTCACCGCCCCACTGTCTGATTTTTATGACCCAACGCGCGCCGAAGAACTTCGGCAGGTCGAGCGCCGGACGTACGCGGCTTACAAGCACCTGGTGGCCGCGGCAGTTGCCGACCGTTCGCTCGGTCTGGCTCATAAGGGCGGGGAGCTTGCGCCCGATGAAAAATACTTAAAAATCATCTCGGCGTTTCGTTCGCGAGAGTATCAGGACAAACTGCGCCGAGAGTCGCCTAACTCCGGAAGCGCCGGTCTCGCCGTTAATAGTCCACATTTCACCGGGCGCGCGCTCGACCTCTATGTTGGCGGCGAAGCGGTTGATACGCGCGATGCAAACCGTGCCTTGCAAGTACAGACACCCGTTTACCGATGGCTGGTGCGTAACGCCGAGCGCTTCGGCTTCCGGCCTTACTGCTACGAACCCTGGCACTGGGAGTACGTTAAGTAAATGGGCAAGGCCCCGCCGGTCGAGGGATTTAATGACATGGCGATCTTTGAGTTCGCATGGTCACCGGATCTGGTCTATGACTGCGGTGCAATCACGCGGGACATAGCTCTGCTGCGAAATCTCAAATTACCGGAGCCGCTCGTACGATACCTTTCTTCTTTTGCCTGATTTCCCGTTATAATAACGCGCTTGTTCGCTTTCGTGCGCGCTGACTGCCTACAACAAG
Organism: Pyrinomonadaceae bacterium; assembly: GCA_035317005.1. GTDB lineage: Bacteria > Acidobacteriota > Blastocatellia > Pyrinomonadales > Pyrinomonadaceae > UBA11740. The sequence goes on from DATHHW010000126.1 coordinate 20,656, forward strand.
GCGATGATTTGCATAGCGGTATAGTTGGAAAGAGTTAAAACATGCCATATCTAAAGCCCGAACGCCCCGAGAAGGTCACGGCGCCCTCCTTGAAAGCCAGCAAGGAACGCGGCGAGCGCCTGGTGTGCCTGACCGCTTACGACTATCCGACTGCCCGCATCGTCGATGAAGCCGGCATCGATATCATTCTGGTTGGCGACAGCCTCGGCAACGTGGTGCTGGGTTACGGCAACACGGTGCCGGTAACGCTCGAAGACATTCTGATTCACGTGAAGGCGGTGCGGCGCGGCGTGCAACGGGCGCTACTCGTGGCCGATATGCCCTACGGATCGTTTCACACCGGCGCGGACGACACGGTGCGCGCCGCGTTGCGTCTGGTTAAGGAATCCGGCGCGGAAGCGGTTAAGCTCGAGGGCGGACAGAAGCGGGTGAAGCTGGTTGAGCGTCTGGTCAACGAAGAAATCGCTGTGATGGGCCATATTGGTCTGACGCCGCAATCGATCAATCAACTGGGAGCTTACCGGGTCCAGGGTAAGACCGCTGATGCTGCGCGCCAGTTACTGGACGATGCTTATGCGCTGGAGGCGGCGGGGGCGTTTTCGATTGTGCTCGAGTTGGTGCCGCGAGAGATAGCAGAGTTGATAACCAGCAAAATCAGCATCCCCACGATTGGCATCGGCGCCGGCGTGCATTGCGACACCCAGGTGCTGGTGTTTCACGATCTAGTCGGCATGGCGTTCGGCAAGTTGCCGCGGTTCGTGCGCGAGTACGCGAACCTGCGCGAGACGATCACGGACGCGATTACTCGCTGGGCCGAAGACGTGCGCAATGGGAGCTATCCTTCTGAACAGGAATCCTACGGTCTGCCCGCGGAAGCTGCGGACGAATTGAAGATCGAAATCAAGAAGGTGAACAAGTAAGTACGAAGCCGCAAAAGAGCACAAAAGGCACAAGCAAGCGATCGGTCGCCGTCGGCAGAGAAACTTCTTCAACTGATTCCTTGCGCCTTTTGTGCCTTTTTGTGGCCATCGCTCTATGGAAATAATTAACCGTCGCAAGCGCATGATGTCGGTCGCGCGCAAACTGCGCCGCGAAGAGAACCGTACCATCGGCTTTGTTCCCACGATGGGCGCGTTGCACGAAGGTCACCTTAGTTTGATCCATGAAGCCCGCGCGATGTGCGACGTCGTCGTGGTTTCCGTCTTTGTTAATCCGGCCCAGTTCAGTCCGGCGGAAGACTTTGGTTCCTACCCGCGCGATCTTACTCGCGATGCCGCGCTGTTGGCTGAATACAATGTCGATTACGTTTTTGCGCCAACGGTCGAAGAGATTTATCCAAAGGGTTTTTCGACCTACGTCACAGTCGAAGGTGTATCGGGCGAACTCGAAGGCGCCTCCCGGCCCGGCCATTTTCGCGGCGTTACGACGGTGGTCGCGATCCTGTTCAATGTGGTCAAGCCCGACTTTGCTTTCTTTGGCCAGAAGGACGCGCAACAGGCGGTCCTGATCAAGCGCATGGTGCGCGACCTCGCTTTCAATACTGAGATAGTTGTGTTGCCTATCGTCCGCGACGCATCCGGATTGGCGATGTCTTCGCGTAACAATTATCTCAACGATGAACAGCGCCGGGCAGCGTCCGTTCTGAATCGGGCATTGTCTGATGCGCGCGAAGCTTACGAGGAAGGCGAGCACAATTCCACGCGTTTGATCGAACTGGTGCGAGCGACGATTGAAAATGAACCGCTGGCCCGGGTTGATTACGTGAGTGTCAACGACGCCGAAAATCTCGCCAAGCTCGACAAGATCGAAGAGCGTACAGCGGTCGTTTCAGTCGCAGTGTTCATTGGGAGCACTCGGCTGATCGATAATGTCGTGCTGGGTAAAGCGAAGAAGGCTGCCGCGGAAGCTTAATTTGAAAAGTGGCTATTCTGGATGAAGACAGCCAAAGATAAGTCGATAGATTTGCTTTCTCGCTTGCCTGAAGAAGCGAGTTGGCAAGAGATTATTTACCGATTGGAAGTCAGGCGAAAGATAGAAGAAGGCATCAAAGCGGCAGACGAGGGTCGGGTCGTTAGTCACGACGAAGTAAAAAAGCTCTTCGCTCAAGACAATGTCGCAAACAAGTAAACAAAAGGCCCACATCGCATTCACGCTTAACGGTGAAGCGGCCGAAGTGGCTTTCGCGCCGCACAAGACGCTGCTCGAAGTCCTGCGCGAAGACCTTGGGTTGACCGGCACCAAGCATGGTTGCGAGTTGGGCGAGTGCGGCACCTGCACCATTTTGGTCGACGGTCGCGCGATTCTTTCCTGCCTGATGCTTGGGCTTGATGCCGAAGGTCGTGAGGTGGAAACCATCGAAGGCATGGCGGACGGCGCCCAGCTTCATCCATTGCAGATCACCTTTGCCGATACCGGCGCGGCGCAGTGTGGTTATTGTTCGCCGGGCTTTCTGCTGGCGGCGAAAGAATTGATTGACAAGAAACCAAAGCCGACACGCGACGAGATTAAGGAGGCCTTGTCGGGAAATCTCTGCCGCTGCACCGGCTACATAAAGATATATGAGGCAGTTGAACTGGCCGCGGCGAGAGTGCGTGGTGAAGAGATGGAATTGAGCAAAGAATCAATCTATGGGCTTTGATTCAAGGTTGGTTATCTCTCAGGTCAGGAAGGGGGCTTGCCCCCGCTCGACCTTAAGCAAACCGCAAGCGGGGGTAAACCCCTTCCTAACCTGAGAGATTAATTTGCTTGAGTGGTGACTGAAAACTTGAATGCCTAACGATCAATCCAATCACGGGAAGCCGCTCAAAGTAGTAGGCAAACCATTCCGCAAGGTCGACGCGCGCGCGAAGTGCACTGGCCAGACGAAGTTTGCCGATGACATCTTTCTGCCGCGCATGCTCTACTGCAAAATCCTGCGGAGCCACGAGCCGCATGCGCTGATTAAGAACATCGATCTATCAAAAGCCCTGGCGTTACCCGGAGTCATCGCCATTATCACCGGCCGTGATTTGCCGATTCCGTACGGCATCCTTCCCGTTAGTCAGGACGAGCACGCGCTCTGCATCGACAAAGTGCGTTTCGTCGGCGACCCGGTCGCGGCAGTCGCGGCGATCGACGAAGACGTGGCGTTCGACGCGATGAACCTGATCGAGGTCGAGTACGAACGCCTGAACACCATCTCGTCGATCGAAGAAGCGATCATGATCGACGATCCGAAGATTCATGAGTATGGCGACGATGCCAATGTCCACAAGAAAGTTTCGCTCGAGTTTGGTGAAGTAGAAGAAGGTTTCGCGGAAGCCGATCTGGTTCGCGAAGACATTTTCTTTTACGAAGGCAACACGCATCTGCCCATGGAGCAGCATGCCGCGGTTGCTTATCTGGACACCGACGAAAAATTGACGCTCTGGAGTTCCACCCAGACCCCGCACTACGTTCATCGTGCCTTAACCAAAGTGCTGGAAATGCCTGCCAGTCACATTCGCGTAATTGCCACGCCTAATGGCGGCGGCTTTGGCGGTAAAAGCGATCCTTTCAATCACGAGGTCGTGGTTTGCAAACTGTCGATGCTGACCGGCCGCCCGGTGAAGTGCACTCTGACTCGTGAAGAAGTTTTCTATTGTCATCGTGGTCGCCATCCGGTCTTGATGCACATCAAAACCGGCGTGAAGAAAGACGGCGCGATCACCGCGATGCATTTCAAATCATTTCTTGACGGTGGCGCCTATGGTAGCTATGGAGTCGCGAGCACCTTCTATACCGGAGCTTTGCAAACCGTGACCTATGATGTGCCGCGTTATAAATTCCAGGGCTTGCGGGCTTTCACCAATAAGCCGCCGTGCGGTCCCAAGCGCGGGCATGGCACACCGCAACCTCGTTATGCGCTCGAGGTCCACCTCGACAAAATCGCGGAAGAGTTGCGGTTGGATCCGGCAGAGATGCGCAGAGCCCATCTGGTTAAGCCGAACTCGATCACCGCAAACTATTTGCGCATCGGCAGCATGGGACTGGCAGCATGCATCGATAAGGTGGTCGAGGGTTCTGATTGGAAGAACAAATTTGCGGGCTGGAAACAGTCAGTACCGCGAGCGGTAGCGACCGGGTCCAACTCACGAGAGAACGTGTCGAGCGCCAACGGCAATCAAAGACTTCCTTACGGGAAGGGAATCGGCATCGCTTGCAGTTCCTATATCTGCGGCGCGGGTTTGCCGATCTACTGGAACAACATGCCGCAGTCAGGTGTGCAACTGCGGCTTGACCGACAGGGCGGCGTCTGCGTGATGTGCGGCTCGATTGATATCGGGCAGGGTTCGGATTCGATCCTGGCGTATATCGTTGCTGAAATTCTGGGGATCGATCCCTTCGACATTCGCGTAATTACTGCCGACACCGATCTGACGCCGGTTGATCTCGGCAGCTATTCCAGCCGCGTGACCTTGATGACCGGCAACGCGGCAATTCAGGCGGCCGAACGAGCGCGGGAACTCTTGACGATCGCTGTGGCGGAAAAGCTCAGCGTTCCCATCGAGAATATTTCCTTTGCGGAGCGGCGCGCTTTCGATGTTGAAAACCCCGAAGTGGGCGTGTCGTTTGCGGAAGCGGTGGTGCTGGCCGAATCAAAATTCGGCACCATCGGAACTGTCGGTTCATACTCACCGCCGCGTTCGCCGGGCAGGTACAAAGGCGCCGGCGTCGGTCCTTCGCCGGCCTACAGTTATTCCGCGGCCGTTGCTGAAGTCGACGTCGATCCGGCGACCGGGATAGTAACCGTCGAACGCGTTTGGATTGCGCATGATGTCGGTAAGTCGATCAATCCCGTGCTGGTGATGGGCCAGGTCGAAGGCAGCGTCTACATGGGTCTGGGCGAAATCCTGATGGAAGAGATGGCCTATCGCGCGAATCGCAACGTGGTGCACAAAATTCCGTCAATGCTCGAATACAAGAGCCCGACGACGATGGAGATGTGCGACGTCAAAACCTATCTGATCGAAGATCCCGATCCCAACGGCCCGTTCGGCGCCAAGGAAGTTGGCCAAGGGCCTCTGCTTCCAGTTCCACCCGCGGTGGCCAATGCGGTCTACAATGCGGTCGGCGTGCGCATTGACGAAGTGCCGATCATGCCCGAGAAAGTTTTGAAGGCCTTGCGCGATAAAGCGAAGGGTGGCGATGGTCGCTTTGGTCCTGACTCGATCCCTGCAGTTGAATGGCCCGAGCCTTTGCGCGTACTGACACCGGCGGAAGGCGGCGACGGTCGCGAGATGCCACGCGTGGCAGTGCATTCTTAATCTCATGAAACGATATCTACCTTTCATAATTATTCTGATCGTACTGGTCGCCGTCATCGGGATCTTTTCGGTTACGCTGCGAAGAGGGAACGGGGACGCGTACTCGAGCCTTGGCATTCCTAACTCAAACCAGCCGTCGCCAACAGCCGGCAACAGTGCCGCTCCGAATCAGCCATCGCCCCTACCGACGAAACCAAATGTAAAAGTCAGTTCACCCGTGGTGCTGGAAGAGTACGGCGACTATCAATGTCCGCCCTGTGGCCAGCTTTATCCGGAGCTCAAGCAAATCGAACACGAATACGGCAACCAGGTGCAGATCGTCTTTCATCATTTTCCGTTGACGAAGATCCACAAGAACGCGTTGGTCGCGGCGCACGCGGCCGAGGCCGCGCGCAATCAGAACAAGTTTTGGGAGATGCACGACCGGCTCTATCGCAACCAGAAAGAGTGGGCCGACCTGAACGACCCGCGTCCGATATTCATTTCCTATGCTAGGCAACTCAATCTCAACCTGGACCAGTTCAAGCAGGACATGGAGAGCAATCAGGTTGACCAGAGGATAAGCGCCGATATTCAGCGTGGTGCGTCGCTGGGTGTAACGGGCACACCGACGGTCTTTCTGGATACTCATATGCTTCGATACGAGGCTACGAACGCCGACGGCCTCCGGCGCGGCATCAACGTTTTGTTGGAAAGAAAAGCGACTTCATAACCGTGCGCTTTACCCTGGGCTTTCCAAAAATGGCTCCACTGAGTCCGCGTTTCGCGGACGAAGGCTCGTCTCGCCCCTCTCCCCAGCAGTAAACCGCTTTGCGGACTGTAAGATTACTGTTTGGGCAAAACTCCACCCCAGGCTTTATGCGGTCACCTGCTCCGCAGGTTGGGTGCTTTTGTTCAATCCGACTTCACAAACAGGACACTAGCTGATTTATTCTGGCCTAGTTGTTCTTGGCGGCCGTGTCGGCCGGGCCACCGGTTTGAGCGGCAGCCATCTTCGCGGTCAAATCATCTCGCGCCGCTTGCAGGTTTGCGATTGTCACCGGCGGCGTTGGAAAGGCAGCATTGCCGGTAATTGCGTCGATGACGCCTTGTGCGAAATTGTCGAGTTCGAAGTCGCCCAATTTGCCAAAACTCAGGGAAACTTTAGTAGCCATGTTCTTTGTCCTCCTTGAGGGTTTCTGGTTGAAGAGAATGGTAGAGCTATTAAGTAAGGCGCATTTAGCCGAGGTTTTTACTCATGAAATCGATAAAAAGAAGGGTGAGAAGGCGGTTTTGTTAACTTTCCGCGCCTCTTCCCTAATTAGCGGCGCGCTTTTCCTAATTGACGGCGTCGCTGCGACGGTTAGCTAAGACCATTTAGCTAATTAGCGCCACCGTCTCGTCAGTTAGCGATGTGGCTTTGTCAATTAGCGACGTGACTTCCTCGGTTGTCTTGGCGACACAGAAAACCGTCGGCTTGACTTGGAAAACCGTCGGCGTGGCCCGGAAAACCGTCGATGTGGCGTAGAAAGGTTTCGGCGTCGCACGGAAAACCTTCCTGATGACAGAGAAAGGTTTATTTGTGGCTTGGAAAATTGGCGAAATGGAGTTGCACGTCGCGATCTCGGGATAGGCGGTGAGGTCCGAAGGACCGGAGATGAGATAGCTACGACCGTTAGGTCGTGGTAAGGATGTTTTCAAATTGTGGGTGAGGGAAACGCCTATTCCACTTTCGTTGGCGGCGGTCGCGAATCTGAACCCAGCTATTAACCTATGGCCCTCCACGACTTAAACTTCCTAAGCTCAAGTTCTTGTTGACATGTCGCTCGCCTGTCTTTATAGTGCAGTACCCGTAGGTCGCCTTTTGATGCTAGCTTCGGCCGTCACCCCCCGCATCAAATCGACGGATTGCCGATGTTCAAGCTAAGACGCCTCGAAATCACGGGCTTTAAGTCCTTTGCGGACCATACTGACCTCATCTTCACTGGTGATGGCATAACCGGAGTTGTCGGCCCCAATGGCTGCGGCAAGAGCAATGTTGCCGACGCTATTGCCTGGGTCCTGGGCGAGCAACGCGTCAAGCACCTGCGCGGCGCCGAGATGAAAGATGTCATCTTTCAGGGCTCGCGCAATCGCAAACCCAGTGGCATGGCTGAAGTCGTCCTGCACCTGGTGCGCGACGAGATCGTCGAACACGAACCCGACATCGAAGACATTGATTCGACGCTGGAACAGATCGACGAACACAGCGCCGTCTTTGAAGACGCAGAAATCGTCACTGCCGAGCCTGCAGCGGTTGAACCAGAAGCAATCATCGAACCAATCCCCGGTGAAACCGATCCAGCGGCGGCCGACGCAACTTCTAACGACGCAGCAGCGGAAATCAAATCAAGAACCCCGACACATCATCGCCACTGGCGGCGGCGCAATCTCGCGCTCGAGTTTGCTCCGGGCGAAGCCATCTCCGTCACCCGGCGTCTCTATCGTTCCGGCGAAAGCGAGTATCTGCTCAACGATCGGCCGTGCCGCCTGCGAGACATTCAGGATCTCTTCTCCGGGACCGGATTGGCCGGCGGCCACTACGCCATCATTGAGCAGGGGCGCATCGGACAAATCCTTTCGGCCAAGCCGATGGACCGCCGCACGATCATTGAAGAGGCCGCCGGCATCACCAAGTTTCGCGTGCGGCAACGCGCCGCTGAAGCTCGGCTGGAATCCGCGCGCTCGAATCTCAGCCGCGTGTCCGACATCATCTCTGAAATCGAGCGGCAGGTGAACAGTCTTCGCCGGCAGGCAGCCAAAGCCCGCCGTTACCGCATTCAAAGAGAAGAGCTGCGAGAGCTGCTGCGCCAGGTGTACGTTGCGGAAGAGCGTAGTCTCGTGGCCTTGCTCGAACAGACGCAGGTGCAGTTAGAGAGCGCTACGGAAGAAGATCGCCGGCTGGCGGCAGAGTTGGCTGAGCGAGAAGAAACCAGCCGCTCGGCTACGCAAAACGCCCGCGCGCTCGAAGACGATCTGACGCAACTGCGCGCTGCCATTGCCGACGCCGCTTTGCAGCGCGATCGTCGCATCCGCGAACGCGTTTATCAGGAAGAACAGATTCAAACGCTGACCAGACGTCGCACCGAGATAGAGAAGGAAGTCGAAGCGCTTGACGCGCGGCTGGTAATTGTCGAGTCCGAGCTGGAGCGCCTGCGTCAGGCCGAAGCGAAATTGAGCGCCGACAACGAGCAGGCGATTCTCGCCTTGCGCTCAGCCGAGGAGTCGCACGCGCAGAAGCTGGCCGAAGTTGTCGGGGCAGAGAATGAGATTGAAACTGCGCGGGTTGAGCTGCTCACGCATACCGCGGCCGTGGAACGGCTGAATGAGTTGGCGCGTCAGCTCGAGAATGGGCTCGAGAAGCTCACTCAACAGGCTGAAGGTCTGGCGCGCGAGGGCGAACGCGCCGCCGCGGCTCACGCGGACCGTACTGCCGAGGCCGAGAAGCTCAACCAGCAAATCATAGTGACGCGCGCCAAACTTGGCCGGCTGACTGCCGAGCGCGAAGCCGCTGTCAAAGCCGTCATCGAAGGCCACGAGCGCGTTTCGGACAACGATGCCGAACAGACCCGCGTGCGTGACGATTATTCACGCGCGCTCCACCGGCTCGAAAGTTTCAAGGAACTCGATCAGCGGCGCACTCATTATTCATTGGCCGTGCAGGAAGCTTTCTCGGCGAATGAGAGTGAAGACTTTCATCTGATCGGGACCCTGGCCGACAGCATTCAGGTTGAGGCGCGCTGGGAAGGCGCGGTCGAAGGTGTGTTCGGATCGACGCTGCAATCGATTTTGGTGCCGACGCCTGACGACGCAATCCGCGCCGCCGCGTGGTTGAAGAATAATCAAGCCGGACGGGCGACATTTTTGGTTACCGGCATCCACGGCGGGAGCGACGAAGTTGATACAGACGTGATGACATTCCGCGAGACGATGACTGGCGGGAACGACGCGACCGGCGCCGCTCGGCAGCAGTACGTTCCCGTCGGCATTGATGGTCCGCGCATCGCCGACACGTTGCGGGCGCCGCGGGAATTGCTGCTGCTGCTTGAGCGAACGATGCCGGAGAAGATGAACGCGCGCGTCGTGGATACTCTCGATGATGCCACCGCGCTCTCGTTGGCCACTGGCGACATGTTCGTTACCACCGATGGCGACTGGGTCGCCGGCGGGCAGTTCGTCAATGCGGGCAACGGCCGGGCGTTGGAAGAGGGCGCGGGCTTGCTGACGTTCAAACGCGAGTTGCGTGAGCTGGAATCGCGCGCGGGAGACTTGGCGGCTGAGCTCGCCGTCGCCGAAGTCGCGGTTAAGGACGCGCGCTCCCGGCTAACCGAATTGGAAGAGTCAGTCGTCCTGCTCAACGCTTCGATTGCCCGCGAAGATCGTGAGGCGATGGCGCGCGAACTCAATTACGGAACTTTGCAGCAGGACATCGAACGGGCAGAGCGTCACCTGCGCGTTGTCGAGGATGACACGGCTCGTTTAGAGCAGGAACGCCGCGAGTTGGAAGAGAGCCGGGCGAAGACTTTGCGCGAAGCCGAGACGGCGGAAACCATGCGCCGCGCCACGCGGGAAAGAATCGAGCAGACCACTAATTTATTGGCCGGCATTCGCCGCGATGCCGATTCCGAAAGCGAGATTCTCAATCAGCAGCGCGCGGAAGCAGCAGCCGCGGCCGAACGCCGACGCTCAACCACCTCGGATTTGCGTCGTCTGGAGAGCGAGCGCGAGGAAGTTACCGCACGAATCTCGCGTCACCATGTGGAATTGAACGATGCCGGGACGCGACTGGGCGAACTGCATAATTCAATCACTGAGATTGATCGCCTGGCGGCCACCGTTGATGAAGAGAAAGCTCGCGAAGCAGAACAGATTGCCGGCTCGACGACGCGGCTGGCCGAAGCCCGATCGCAAGCCGATGCTTTGGCAAACGAATTGGCGGAACTGAATCGCAGTGCCGCGGCGTCACGTGACGCCCGCGCCGCCATCGAGGTTCAGCGCGCCGAAGCCCTGGCCCGGGTCAACTTTGTGCGCGAATCCTGCGCCAACGAGTTGAGCCAAAGTCTGGAAGACCTCGCCCGCGAGGTTCAACTCGGCGAAGAGTTCGATCTCGATGCCGAGCGTACGCACGTGGAAGAGTTGCGGGAGCACCTGGAAAACTTCGGCGCGGTAAACATGATGGCCCTCGAAGAGCTTTCGGAAGCGGACGAACGTCTCGCGTTCCTGACCACGCAACGCGAAGACATCACCCAGGGAATTGCGGCCACGGAAGAGGCGCTGCGCGAGATCAAGCGCCGTTCACGCGAGCGCTTCCGCGATGCGTTCGAGAAGATCAATCAAAACTTCAGCGACTTTTTCCAGGAGCTGTTTGGCGGTGGTCGTGGGGAAATGAGTCTGATCGATGCCGACGACGAACTGGAGTCAGGCATCGATATCATCGCCCAGCCGCCAGGTAAGCGCCTGCAGAACGTGCTGCTGCTTTCAGGGGGAGAGAAGGCAATGGCCGCGCTCGCCATGGTGCTCGGGATATTCCAATATCGTCCTTCTCCCTTTTGTCTGCTTGACGAAGTTGACGCGCCTTTGGACGAAGCGAACATCGGGCGCTTCACCAAGAAGGTGGTGGCGATGTCGACCAGCACGCAGTTCATCGTCATTACGCACAACAAACGCACAATGGAAACCGCGCGCGCCCTTTACGGCGTGACGATGGAAGAAGTTGGCGTCTCCAAGCTCGTCTCCGTCCGATTCGAATGACTCCTTTTTCCTGGGAGCGCGGACGTCCCGCCCGTGAATCACGCGCAGGATGCGCGTGCCACGCCCGCACTGAGTGCGAAGCGCGAACCGATTTCATCTTGAGAGATTTGTTCCTGGACTCCCTCTCACTTTGGGAGAGGGTTGGGGTGAGGGCTTGACCGAGCGCCCCCTTTTGAGCCCATCTTGTCCTGGATAGACACGACGTTTCAATCAAAAACGCTTCTTCGCGCTAAGCTTCGCTCCCTCTCCCCTTGCCCCTCTCCCAAAGAGAGAGGGGAAGAGAGCTGGACCAGTTCATCTCTGTGATCGCTCTTTCCTGATTCCTTCTCCCAACTTGCGTTCCGCTGCGTCATCGTCTAAAAGTAAGACCCCAGCAGGTAGAAGCCAGCGAGCATGCACCCCATTCCAAAGATGATGCGAACGAATTTAACCATTTTAAGATTTACCCTGGGGGCGCTCTTCATCCTGCCCGTAGCTTTTCTTTCTTTTTCCCAGGACAAGCTCAACGACCGTCCGCAACAGCCAGGCGCAACCCCGCAGCGTCGCGAAGACAATAAGAAGCCGCCCGACCCAACCCGCTACTCGTACGAATTCACCAAGGCGGAGTTTCTGATTAGCCACGTTCTGATCGAGCACGATGCGCTCGGCCGCGGCAAGATCACCTTCGAGCGTCGCGGCGAAGAACCCAAAATCGTCGAACCGATCGAATTATCGATCTCCGCGCTCGGTCGAGTGCTTGGTCTCTGGACAGAATTGCGGTTCCTTGATTCGGGCGAGAACTATCAGACGGCCAAAAGCTTTGCGCACCTGGGAACGTACAAACTGCGCATGGACGACGGCAAACGCCAGCGCACCGCGGAATTCAACTGGAGCAACAACAAGGACGCCTGGACCCTGGCCAACGAGTATCGGCGCGTCTCCGATCAAGCAATCCTGATTTTCAACATCAAGCTCGCCCGCGAGATGCAGCCCCTCAACGCGCCGCAGCTCCTGGACGAGATGGAAACCCTGCTGATCCGCGACGGCCTCTCCGACCCTTACCAACTAGTGCCGCTTTTGAATGAGCTAAAGATCGACGAACACATCCCCCTCATCGCCCGCAATCACGCTGATAGGATTCTGAAGAAGATCGAGAAGTGATCGGGGCAGTAGCCCGACCGTGAGGAAGGGCGTAGTCGGCGCAGCCGACGCCATACCAATAGCCCACAGCGCGAGCTGTGGGTAACGAGAACGCACCGAAGCTCAAGCCCGCGAACGCGGGCGACATAACTAATCCCAGATATACCGTTCGTCGTACTCAATCTCATGCTTGCGCAGGAGATCGACGAACTCATCCTTGAAGTTTCGCTTTCGATGGTGCGCCTCCTGATTGCCTACGTACATGAGGACCTCGGGCGCGTTTGATTTGCTCACGCTGAAGGCGCCGTAACCAAGCTGCCAAGCGAACGATCGCTGCGGCCATTTGTCATGCGCCCAGCCAGAAGAATTCGACTTGATAAATCGTAGCGCTTCCGAAATCGAAACAACCGGCGGCAAGCTGATCAGCAGGTGAACATGGTCGGTTGTGCCGTTAATGCCGTAAGCCTTGCCTTTGAGCTCACGAGTTAGGCCGCCGAGATATGCGAACAGTTCGGACTTGATTTCAGGGACAATGAGCGGTTCGCGATCTTTCGTGCTGAAGATCAAATGCGTCAGAAGATTTGTAAAGGTTCGGCTCATTATGTCGCCCCTCCCGGGGCTCAAGATTGGCTGGGGGGAATCGCCTACCCTGGTGACTAATAATAAATTCATTTATGGAGAAGCAACAGATGGTATTCGTAAGCATCTAGAATCTGATTTTGATGAAATCTATTTGATGGATCTTGGTGGCGATGTGGTCATGAACCCAAAACTATCAGGCACCACCCACAACGTCTTTGGAATCAAACTTGGCGTAAGTATTAATATCTTTGTTAGAAAGAAAAAGAGAGAGAAGAAATCACCGGCACGTATCTTCTACGCACGACTTGGTGAATTCTGGCTTAAGGAAGAAAAGTATCGGTACCTGGACCAAGCTCTAAACATTGCTGGCGTTGAATGGAAAGAAGTTGAACCAAATGCGAAGCAGGATTGGCTCACCGAAGGAATCGAAGGTGACTTCGATGATTTCATTGCGATCGGGAGCAAGTGTAAGACGACAACAGGTGAGGTGATTTTCAGAGCCTATAGTCGCGGAGTTGCAACGAGCAGAGATTCATGGGCCTATAACTTTGAACGTAGTAGGCTCGAAGCGAATATGGGAAAAACAATAGGTGCCTACAACGAGCATGTTCTTAAATGGAAGCAACTCGCAAGTAAATCGAAAAGCGTGGATAACTTTGTTACCTATGACGATCTACAACTGTCGTGGAGTAGAGATCTGAAACTAGATCTGAAACGGTCACGCTTAGCAGATTTCAAGCCTGAGAAGATTAGAGCTGCTCATTATCGCCCATTTACTAAGACGCATTTATTCTTTGATCGGGTAATGAATGAAGAGGTATATGTTTTTCCTTTAATCTTCCCAATCCCAGCGACAGAAAAGGTAAATCGGGTTATCTGCGCGACTGGGGTTGGAGCTCAACAACCATTTGCGTCGCTCATAGCCAGCAGCCTTACGGATTTGAATTGCTTCGGGTCGGGAACCGTAGTCGAGCGCGGCCCGGAAAGCCGAAGGCTTTCCGCAGTGTGCGGCGGCAAAGCCGCTTTGGAGTGCGGCGACTTGTCGCCGCTTTCGTATGTCATTGGTTTTTGTTCTCTGGGTGGTCGATCGCGACCTATGAAAGCGGTAACAAGTTACCGCACTCCATAAGCTGCCGATCGTAGCTAGTCCTCAAGGGCGATCATTCCAAAGAACTCCACCAAACGACTCTCGGCCCAGAAACGTTCTTCACCCGCGCTGGCTGATACGAAAGCAACGTGCCCACCTTGTTCAGTGGCTAACAACAGCACGTAAGGGTTGGCGGCGATTGAAGGATCACGCAGTGGCTCAAAAGGAATGAAGGGATCGTCCTTAGCATGAATGATCAAGGTGGGAACGCGGATGCGGCCGATCAATGGCCGGGAGCTGGACTTGGCGTAGTAGTCATTGGCGTCGGCAAAACCAAAATGCGGCGCGACGTAACGGTTGTCGAATTGTTCGACACTGCGCACGCCGCGCAGAAGGCTTGAATCATAAACGTCGGGAAATAACTTCTCTTTAACTTTGATGCGGTGCTTCAAACGCCGCAGAAAGTCCTGTTGGTAAATCCAGTTGCGCGCTCGCGCGATCAGATTCGTGCTGGCGCGCAAATCAATCGACGGCGAAACGGCGCAGACGGCCTTCACTTCCGGCGGCGGGACTTCACCATATTCGCCGGCCAGCTTCAAAACCATATTGCCGCCTAATGAAAAGCCGGCGACAAAGAGACGCGATAGATGATCGCGTGTGATCAACTCATCGATCACCGCGCGCAGATCGGCGGTGAGACCTCCGTGATAAAGCGTCGGCGAAAGATGCTCAGTCCCGCCGCAGTTGCGATAGTTGACGCGCACGACATTAAAGCCGATGCGAAACATTTTGGCGGCGGTGGTCAGCATGTATGCGGATGCGGTCGAGCCTTCCATGCCATGCCAAATCACCAGCGTCGGATGCTCCGTTGGATTGAGCTGCCAACGACAGCGGGCCAGGACCTGGCTGCCGGGTTCGACCTCGAACAGCCGCTCTTCGTCGCCGGTGCGATCGCCTGAGCGAAATCGCCTCGGCCAGAGGTAGGCGCCGATGGTTTGCGCGTCGCGTTGTTTGAGCAGGCGATGAGGAATGAAGGGCTGGGCTTTGAGGTTGGCAGCCAGGCGCTCGAGCAGTGAGGAGATGGAGGTTTTATCGTGGGGCATCAGCTTACAAGAATTCTTTTCGTGTCGTTTCGTGTGATTTCGTGGATCGTCATTCCGCGGTAAAAAACTCGATCCACGAAATCACACGAACAATCACGAAATACGGTCGCCCCGTTCAGGGTCGCGGTTCATTTCGGGAACGCGATCGGTAAAGCTCGTTACAGAACCGCGAGCGGTAGCGACCGGATCATGGACTCAACTTGAGCGGCATCCCGTTCTACCGCTCAGGGTTCTCGACTCTCTCTCAACGATCACTACCAAGCTAAGATCATAGACTCAACTTGAGTGGCAGCATCCCGTCGCTACCGCTCAGGGTTCTGTAACGGCTCGCCCTCAGCGATCAGTTCCATACTAAGATCATACAGTCAACATAAATGGCAGCCACCCGGTCGCATCCACCACCGGGCTGCCAGCCTGGGGACCCCGGTCCGCTCGCGGTACTGACCTCATTACTTGAAACTGATGATGACATCGACGGTGTGCTTCTGTCTGTCGGGCTTGGTTTCCACGTCTATCTTGGCGCGGGCGCCGGTGCGCTGCGCCAGGCCCGCCATGAATTCTCGCAGGCCGGTTTGCCCGAAAGTTTCAAGATAGGACTCGTCAAATACGGCGTTGGCGCCGAGGGTCCACTTCTCCTTCAGTCGCTCGACCTCTTCGGCGGGCAGGCCGTTAACGATCAAGTTGCCCATGAAATACCTTTGCCCTTCGGTAACGTTGAATCGATAACTCACGCGCCTGGCGGCATCGTCGAACTCGGTCGATTCTTTGAAAGCGACGGCGATATAGCCTCTCCGGCCGTAGGCCTTGCGCACGTCCTTCAGGCCTTTGTCGATCTTGACGCCATCGGCAAGTTCGCCGCTTTTCATTCCCAAAGCGTCGGTCAAATCTTCTTTAGTCAATGTCTGATTCCCGGTCCAATCGGCGTCGTTCCAGGAATAGACCACGCCTTCGTCAACCGGAATTGTGAGCGCCACTCCACTCGCGCAGCCCGGTGATTCTTCAAGCGCGGCCGCCGGCTCTTTGAACTGCGCGCGCAGGTGTCCGATATGACGGTAGAGCGGAAAGAGCGTGTAGTTAGCAAACCCGCCCGCGTCTTTTCGTGAGTAGTCAGCCTTCAGCAAAGCCTGCGAAGCCTTAATCAGAGCGGCTTCAGAAATGGCCTCGGCCCCGGGAAAGTGTAGGGAGCACACCGGGATCTTGACGCCTTCGACGGTGAAGAGAATTTCCTGCTTGCCTGTGGCCGTATTGCCGTAGGGCATGTGCTCAACCCGGCCGGGAATTTTCTTTTGGCCCAACAGACGCTGCAAGGCCGCGGCGATCTTGTCGGTCGTAGTGCCGGCTTCAGGCGCGGTCCCATCAAAGAAGGGCACATCCTGCCTGATCGCCCGCGCGATCTCGTCCTCGCTGAACCAGACAAAGTTTTCAAAGACTACGGGTAGATTTCTGGAGGCTTCTTCGACCTCAAAGATTACGGTGGCTTCATTATCGGCAGTGCGAACTTTGTATCCCAGTTTCTTGAATAACCCCGACTGCATGAGTTTGTCGGCGGCGGCATCAATGATGTTCGGATTAATCGTGTCCCCGACCTTGAGTCCGCTGGCATCGATGACCTGTTGGCCGGTCAGTTTCTTGAGACCTACGAATTCTATCCGGCGCAAGGTCACCGATTGCTGCGCGAGGCCGTCCGAGCTCAACGCGAATAGCAAAGTCAGGAGGGCGGTGGCGAGCACTACACTTTTGCCCCATTGACGCACGCCAAAGTTACGGCTGCGGGCGCTTCGCAGGTGCTGTCCGATCTTGAGAGATTGCCACTTCCAAGCTAAAACGATCCACGAAATCACACGCAGCAGAACAGGTCTGGTTCGTGCGGTTTCGTGTGAATTCGTGGATCGTTCTTGTCCGAGCTGGAAAAAAACGCGAAGCCAAACTAAGACACTCCTGTTTCTTAAATCGAGTTGACTCTGAGCCCGCGCGTAAAGCATCTTCAGCATTATCCGATTCTATCTTGTATGGTTTGAGCATGGAAGGCACGCAATCCAGTGGCAGCTACCAAACGCGGACTGATAATTGAAGTGTGGGAGCGGCTGGGCGGTCCCACGATTGGTGAAGCCGAGCTGCGCGAGATTCAAAAGTCAGTTCGCGGTCAGTTCGGGCAAGGCGCCGAAGAGAGCCCGGCAGCCATTGCGCGGATGCTGGCAGATGAAGGCGCCGAGTTGCGCCATCCCGAAGTGATCGAGTTCGATGCGCGTTGGCGCGAAGCGAAGATTGAAAAAGAGAAGGGGCAGCTTAAGGGGATCGAGGACTTTCTTGCTGGGAAACCTCTGCGCCTAAAGAAAGCCGAAAGCTTGATCAAGCGACTGGAGAAGCTGCGCCAGCGGGCGGAAACCTCAGGAGATCTGAGAGCTTCCAAAGAGACACGAGATATGGCGATCGGTGGCAGGCAGGTCGCGGAGTTGCTGGCTCAAGATCGAAAACTAAACCCGACTCAACGCGCCGAACAGGCTGAGATTGCGGAGTGGCTCAAGGTTTGGATTCAAACACCGAGTCTGTTCGCGGATTGGCTCGACCTTCGCCGTCGTTCGGCGGAGTTTCAGAAGAAGTTTTCAAGCTGAAGAGAGTGGCTCCGTAGAAGCCAGATGTTTATGGCCCGTCGGGCCTTCGACACTTAAGCTCTGAAGGAGCGACAGGTGCCAAGCCGAACATTTCGCTCCTAAAGGAGTGCTGCAAATCATTGACCACCCGGGTCTATAGACATTGCGTCCCTATGGGACTGTTCGTTCGACGCGACTCTATGAGCTCAAGCGTGGACTTTCGGTTGGGCCGTGAACGGATGCGCTTGCTGATAAGCATGCGCCAGGCGGAGCAATCTCGCTTCGCTCCAGTAAGGTCCCATTAGTTGCAAACCAATCGGAAGACCTTCTGAAGACAATCCGCAGGGTACGCTGATCCCGGGAACGCCAGCGAGGTTCGCGGTCACTGTAAAAATATCGTTGAGGTACATCGCCAACGGATCGTCGACCTTTTCACCAAAAAGGAATGCGGGCGTCGGCGTAGTCGGCGTCAGCACGGCGTCGCATTTCTCGAAGGCCTGGGCGAAATCCCGTCGCAGCAAGGTGCGCACCTTTTGTGCTTTCAAATAATAAGCGTCGTAGTAACCGGCGGACAGTACATAGGTGCCGAGCATGATGCGGCGCTTCACTTCCGGACCAAAACCTTCGTCGCGTGTCCGGCGATACATTTGCTTGAGCGCCGGCGCATCTTCAGCGCGAAAGCCGTAGCGGACTCCGTCATAACGCGCCAGGTTTGAGGAAGCTTCGGCGGTAGCAATGATGTAGTAAACCGCGATCGCATACTGGGCGTGTGGCAGATCGATGTCGACAATGTCCGCGCCCAAATCGCGATAAGCTTCGATTGATTTTTCGATCGCCGCGCGCACGTCGGGGCTCAGCCCTTCGCCCAGCAACGCTCGAGACACGCCCAGACGCATTCCTTTGATGTCGATATTCAGTTCGGCTGAATAGTCAGGGACCGGCACGTCGGCGGTGGTCGCATCGTGCGGATCGCGTCCGGCAATTACCTGGAGCACGGCCGCCACATCACCCGCTGCGCGTGCCAGGACACCGATTTGATCCAGCGACGACCCGAACGCGACCAAACCATAGCGCGACACAAGGCCATAAGTCGGTTTCAATCCGATCACGCCGCACAGGGCCGCGGGTTGGCGCACTGATCCGCCGGTGTCAGAGCCGAGGGCTGCCGGAACAATCCCCGCCGCTACCGCCGCTGCCGATCCACCGGAGGAACCGCCCGGAACTCGGGAGATGTCCCAGGGGTTCTTTACCGGTCCAAACGCTGAGTTCTCGTTTGAGGAGCCCATCGCAAACTCATCGCAGTTTGTCTTGCCAACGACGACGGCGCCTGCGGCAATCAATCGTTCGATCGCGGTGGCGTTGTAAGGCGGATGATATGGTCCGAGGATGCGCGAGCCGCAGGAGGTCTGCATGCCACGGACACAGATATTGTCTTTGATAGCGATCGGGATGCCGGCGAGAGGCATTGCCGAGGTAGCGGTTGTCTCTCCCGTGGATTTTATTGTCGCATCGATTGTCTCGGCGCGATTCAACGCACCATCGCGATCGATTTCCAGAAACGCGTTGAGCGTTCCGTTTAGTTTTTCCGCAGCGTTCAGGGCGGATTCCGTCACGGCGCGCGCGGTTGTTTCCTCGCGCACGATTTTGTCTCGCAGGTTTGCAATGCTCTCAAACATGGTTCATACGATCGTACGGTTATCCTTTGACCAGGGACGCAGCAGAATCTCGAGCCAGTTCCAACACCCACTCTCTTTGCTCCGCTGTTTCCGGCACCGGCAATCCTCGCGCGGCACTCACCTGACGAATAGCAAGTTCAGGCTCGACACCTGAAACTATCAACACGCTGGCAGCAATCAGTCCCGATCTCCCGATTCCCTGGCGGCAATGGATGGCAATCTGCTTTCCCACGTCGAGATCGGAGCGCAGGTTGTCCACGAGTTCGCGAGCTGCTGCCGACGACTTTGGAATGCCCAAATCCGGAATCGGGAATTCGCAAAACTGAAGGCCCTGGGCCCGACTGATATCCGCCTCCGCGGCCAAACCAAGTTCGTCCAATTCATCTTTCGTCAACAGGGATACAACAACATCGAAGCCCATCGTTTTCCAGGCGTGCAATTCGTCCTCCAGCCAATCACCTCCGCGTGGCCGCGGAACGATGGCAAGCCGGCCTGGCCATGGCCCTTCGATTAGATAGTTAGTCATGAAACTTAACTCTTAAGAACGATCTCCCGAGGAAGGGAATCGACATCTATTCCTCTTTCCCGCAGCACCTTAATACGATGATGCCCCTCAATAAGCGTACCATCCGGCCTCACTTTCAGAGAACATTCCTGGCCCGCTTTGAGAGAGCCCATGAGCTGTTCGTTGGATAGTTTGCGAAACTGCTCGAGCTTCACCCAGTTGAGCGAGCTGTCAGCATGCAATGATTTGAGCGGCGGCTGTTCCAATGTTTGATAGCTAACCCAGGACCTTCGGCACACGAAAGTGACCCGCAGCGGCGTCGGGCGCCTGATCCAGCGCCAGCTCTTGGCCCAACGAAGGCTGGACCTCGTCTCGTCGCCAGGACACCGTCTGCTCGCCCTCAGGAGTGAGACCGCCCAGCGCCGGCTCGACCGCGCTCGTGTCAATCGCGTTCAGTTGTTCGACGTAAGTGACGATCTCAGAAATTTGCGGCGCAAAAAGCCGGCGCTCCTCGTCCGTGATCTCCAGATGCGCAAGCTGCGCGATTTTTTCAATGTCGGCTTCGGTAATTGGCATGATCGATTGTTCGATTTAGAGATTCCCAACTCAGTCAGACTCGATGCGTGCTTTGCGGCGTGCGATGCAATTCTCCGCGGCGCGAATAAACTGTTCTCTTAGACCTTCATCCGCAATTTCACTGGCCGCCGAGATCAGCTCCTCCGGGATTGGCCCACGGACTTTGCCTCCCTGATCCTGCCGGGGTTGTGAATTTATGCGCACCTGCTCGATGGTGGCCGGATCGATGCGGAACTCGATGTCGTCAACTACTTCGCGGCCCAGCAAGTTATTGATGCGAGAGACGAGTTCCCCGCTCATGGACTGCATTTGCTTTTGCCAGATCGCATCGGCTACCGAAACCACCAGAGTCTTGCGAAACAGCCGGAACGGAATCGCGTGTCGACGCAAACCTTCACCCGCGGCGCGGGTCCAGGCGAGTTTCGCGGCGATCTCAGCCATCTCCGGATTCGCGCCGGTGGCGTTCAGAAGTTTGGGCAATAAGCGCGCAACGTCTATCATCTGGTCACTTCGTGGCACAGACTTCAGTCTCTGATTGAATCGGCGCTACCTCGGACCACAGACTGAAGTCTGTGCCACTTGCAAAATGAATGTGAAGTTTAATGGATGATAAGCGAAACAGCCAAACGAGTGCACCCGCACTCGATTACTCAGCCGGACATGCCGGCGATCGCGCTCGGATCGGAGCGCTACCTAAGATTCTGCTGGCTTCGGCAAGTCCGCGCCGGGCTGAGATTCTGCGCACCGTCAATTGGCCGTTTGAAATCCTGCCGATGGATGTTGACGAGACGCGTAAGGGGGATGAAGACGCGGCGACCTACGTCCAGCGCCTGGCTTGGGCCAAAGCCGAAGCCGCGGCGCGCCGATCTAAGGGTTCGACGATTGTCGCCGCCGATACGGTCGTCGTGATCAATGAACAGATTTTGGGAAAGCCACGTGATAGCGACGACGCGCGCAGCATGTTGCGACACTTAAGCGGCCAATGGCATCAGGTGCTGACGGGCGTCGCCCTTATCGACAACGCCACATCAGAATCAAAGGTCGCGTATGAAACCACACAAGTGAAGTTCGCGGTGATGAGCCTTGATGAAATTGACTGGTATGTCTCTACCGGCGAACCGATGGACAAAGCCGGCGCTTATGCGATTCAAGGACTGGGGGCGCGTTTCATTGAAGAAATCAAAGGCGATTATTTCAACGTCGTGGGTTTGCCGGTGCGACTGTTGTACGAACTCTTTGAGGTAAAATTCCCTTGACCGGCCGCCAGTTCGATCGTTAGGTTGATCGCGGCGCAAGCTAAAAAGTTGAACTCTGAACTGGCACGACCGGAAGGCGTTCTAATATGAACTTCCACACCGGAAAAATACTGCATCTGCTCTGGCTGTCCATGTGCCTGGGATGGATGTTCGTGGATCAGTCGCCTTCAACCAAGAACTCAACAAATGTGAACAGCGCGGACATCCTGTCCGCATTCAGGCGTAAGCAAAACCAATCGTTTTTGCTTTGATGAGAGATGATGATGTAAGGCTAAGCCTGCTGCGCACGCTGGCGCACAGGATGTCCGCGCTCCGTAAACGTTAGAGGATCTTGTTCAGGCGGTCCGCCAACTGCTTCGCGAGATCAACGGACGGATCCATGCCGCCGATGGTTGCGGCAACATTGCCTTGCTTGTCGATGATCACCACAGACGGCAACTGATCGACGCCCAGCTTTTTCGAGACCGCGCCGTCCGAATCGCGCAGCACCGTAACCTTGTACTTCCGACCTAACTCGCGCAACTGCTCGTCCGCGACGTAGTTCTTGGACTTAGGCGATTCTGATTCAGTGCTCACCCAGTAAACCGCAACGCCGCGACCCGCGTACTGGTCGGCAAGTTTCTTCACCGCTTCCATCTGGTTTTTGGTCAGCGGCAGCCATGAAGCGCCAAAGACCAGCACTACGACTTCACCCCGTAAACTGGCCGAGGTTACCGTTTCGCCGTCAATCGCGCGCAGAGAGAATTCCGGTGACTGATTGTGGGCCGGCACCGGCAGCGAGGCAGTCAGCGCTACTGCCAATACACATGCCGCTAACGCAGTGCCCTTACGAATTTTGCTGAACATCGTGACTCCCTTTTCCTGGTCGCCTCTCTTGCTCCCATTTCGGGACAGACGACCAATCAACGACGGGTTAGATGATCACGGAGGGTGTCTCGTTGGACAATTTTTATCTTGTCCAAAAACGCGCCCAAAATGGGCTCAATCGTTCGCCGGCGAGACGCCGAACACATCGAAGTGCAGCCGCCGGTAATCTTCCCACGTGTCCATGTCGCGCGCAACATAGGGGGAGACAACCGGCACCCGTCTTACTTCACGGCGATGTGCCGCGAAGAGCGCACGGAGACCGCTCTCGGGATCGAGCGCCAGCAGTTCATCCCGGTAAGCCAGATCAATCAGGACAGGATGTCCGCCGCGTCCTTCGTGTTCGGGTTGGACCAGCCGGGATCCGCCCCTCCATTCGTCGATCAGAATCTTGATAGTTTCAGCAGGTACGGCAGGATGATCGACCAGCGCAATAATTAGTGCCCGGGCGCCGTGACTTACTGCTTCGACACCTTGGGCAATCGAAGCGCTCATCTCACTATCGGGATCAGGATTAACTGCGAAGTTAACGTCGAGGGTTTTGAGTTGTTCTCGAATATCTTCAGCGCGATGGCCGACAACTACGATGATGTCCTGGACATCAGCCGCGCGAAGATTGCTGAGGCAGCTTTCGACAACCGTAGAATCACCAAAAGGCAGCAGCGGCTTGAAGGCGCCCATGCGGTGAGAGCGTCCGGCGGCGAGCAGAATGGCGCTAATGTCATTCAAGTGTTTTGACTCGGCTTTGCGCCTTTCGCTTTACTCTCCGCCTTTGCGTGAAATGTATTTCGGCTCGCGGGCAGGGATGAGTCCTGCGCTACGCTAACTCGTGAAGTGCCCGCAACGTATATTCCCGCGTCATCTGTTTGCGCCAGTTCATGACAAAGTCTGTGTTGTCCAACGGCCGCGCTTTGTTGTAACAGGCTTCGGCGGCAGCCTGGATATGTTCTTCGTCAAACTGTTGGCCGATCAAGGTGGCTTCGGCTTCTTTCACCTGCACGGGTGAGGGAGCGATTGCGCCGAGCACCAGACGCGCATCGCTAACTGTCCCTGCCTGATCCAGATTCACCCACGCGGCCACGCCAAGCACCGGAAAATCAAAAGCACCGCGACGACGAAGCTTCTGATAAGACGCGCGCCAACCATTGGTCGGCGGCAGATGAATATCAACCAGGAGTTCGTCGGGTCGCTTCTGCAAATAATCAATTCCGTCATCGTTGTAAAATTCCGCCGCATCGATCATCCGCTCGCCCAGAGTCGAAACCAGACGGAATTTAGCGCCGATGGCCACCATCACCGGGACGAGATCTGAAGACTGCACGGCCCAGCACTTCGAGCTTCCGGGCGCGACCCAGCAGACGTCGCCGTCTTTCTTCAAACAGAAATTAATCGCCTTGCGCCATTCATAGTTCTGATCGTAATAGTTGCAACGCGTGTCGAGCAGCAGGTTGCCGCCAATCGTTCCCATGTTGCGCAGGATTGGAGTCGAGATAGTGCGCGCAGCGCTGGCGACAACCGAATAGTCGCGTTTGATAACCGGGTGGTCGCAAATATCGGAAAGCAAAACCGACGCGCCAATCCTGAGGCCGCCCTTTCCATCTCCGTCGATCCTATTCAACTCGGACAGCCGCATGACTGAGATCACCGTGCGCGGCGTCTGCTGCCGGCGTTTCATGTTCGGATACAGATCGGTGCCGCCCGCGACGAACTGCGCCTCCGGCCCAACGTCGCCGATAATCTTCACCGCCTCCGCGATGGTCCGCGGGACGCGGTAGTCGAATTTGGGAAGTCGCATCATGGCTTAGTACACATCTTCTTTCATTTTGCGCCAGTCATTCAACACACGTTCGAAGGGACCGCGGTTGCTCAGCCTTCCAGTATGTGTCTGGCACCACACTCTCGTTGTGCCGACACAGAAAGGATTTTCAATCGCGGAATCTAGGTATTGACTTGGACTAAATTCACACGCTTCTCGAACAGCATTGAAGGTGTCTTTCCCAAGGCAGATTACTAGCTTTGGGTCCACCATACGAATCTGGGGCAATGCAAATTGCTGAGCAGCGGCTAACATGTCCTTTGGCGGTATCTTCTTGCTCCTACGACCAAGCTTGATAAACGGAAAGAGGTTCGTAGCGTAAGTGTCTCGAAGGGCCACGCCAAAGGTGGTATGCAGCAGCTTGATGAGCTTCTTATTCGTTGGCGCACACGGATCGTATCCTAGCGTTGCGGAAGATTCGTCTAACGGGTGTTTTAGGTCGTCGTCGGAGGCCCAGTCCTGAAGCATGACCATGATCTCTGCGTCAACATTGCCGGCTGTTATGGTGTAGGGCGAAACAAAGTCACACTCATAGACGCCGCCGTGGTAGGCGCCGATGCATTTGTACCCGGGCCGTCGGGTGCTTTGTCGCACCTTTGCGAGACGCAGCAACGCTGATCGTTTGTCCAACGTCGACTTCACGCGCTGTTCTTCTCCTTGACCTTCAACTCCGGATGTCGTGCCAGAAATCCCCCACGCTTTATCTTGTAGTGTCCAGGTTTAAGAGTAGCTTCTTCATCGGTCCCGGCGGCCAGGTCGGCTTGGTAGTCTTCTTCCGAGACTTCGATGGTTACGTTCACGCCGTAGTCTTCAATTACCGTGAAGACAAACGGTCTAAAGGTTGATGGTTCTTGTTCGCTCATGCAGCTCGGGCTTTGCCTGATCGGGGTTGTGATGACTGACGCCGAACCTTCGTTGGACTCTTTCGAGTTGGTGTGGCTTGTCTTTTCGCGGCCTTTGCAATTACGCGCAGAGCCTCGTTTACGGATTCATCATCAGGAAACGCCTCTCTAACGTCAGGTTCCAGTAAGACAAGGTTTGTTCCTGATCGATATCGCTCAGCGTAGATTCCACGGCCGACAAATTTAAGCTTCCTAAGGTCATACTCCGGTCTCATCTCATCCGACTTCTTATCTGTCTTCTTTTTCATAGAGGTCTCTTTCTCTTCCCGTCACTTTTCGCGCATTGATTATTCTAATTCGCTCACCTCGATCTGCATAGGCGATATGAAGCAACCGTCCCTGTGCCGAGGTACCAATAGTTAGATATCGCTTTTCGCGTACTGAGTGGTCAGGATCTTCGTAGACCGTTGCCAGGAAATCATTGAACACCGAAGCGGCTTCCCCGAACGAAACGCCATGCTTGCGCAGATTGCTCGCAGCCTTCTTTGGATCCCATTCAAATTTCAGCGGACCGTTCGGCATCCGACTCACACTCTACTTCTTACTCGCTACTTCGCCACGTCTTTCCTTACGAACAGCAACAGATCAACACCGGGACGCAGGTCGTAGCTACCGTCATCTTTTCCGGAGGGGACCAGCACATAGCGGTCGCCATAGGTCGACTTGAGTTGTTCTTCCTGCGCGGTCGAACCGATGATGAGTGGCTCGTTCGTGGCCACGATTTGTTGGTAGTAACCGACCTTTTTGTAATCGCGCAGATACCAGGGCAGAGGCCAGTAGTCGGGCGAGACCAGCGCGATGCCAGTGTCGGTGGCCGTGCCCAGGCGCTTCGAGATGCGATCGATTTCGTCCAGCATCTGCAGCGTCTCGCGCCGCGTGTGCGCATAGACGTAGGGGTACTGGTCGTCGTCATAATGAACAAAGTTGAGCTCGTACATTTGATAGCAGCTGACAACCAGCACGACACCTACGGCGAGATAGAAATGCGGAGAGGTCTTTCGCCTATCCGATCGGGAATACAGAATGTATCCAGCGTACGCCGCCAGGAGCACGATGCTAACTATGTAAGGCCAGTTGTTCGAAAAATCAAAGTCCCACGTGACGCCCGAAATCTTGCCGGCCTCGCCGTACTTGAGCTTCGCAATATGGCCGAATATCAGCAGCACAATAGCGCCGACCGTCAACGAAAGCGGAACCCACGGCTCTCCAAATCTCCGATAAAGCTGATCGAGAGCGTAGCCGCTGATGATCGCCAGCGGAACGATAAAGTTCAAAGCAATCCAAGGAGTCTTGTATCCAACCAACGAATAGGCCACGAGGATTCCGAATCCCCACTGAGCCACGAAAACCGCCAGACGATTGTCAGCTCGCCAGACTGCCACTGCCGCTCCGACACCTCCCAACAAGAGCAGCGGCGATTCTATTTGTCTAAGCCATTCGAAATACTGCAGAAACGGATGCTCGTGTTCGTGCGTGCGATGCGACCAAAACTTCAAAGTCTGCATCGCGTCGCTGACACCCTTGGGATAGTTGGTAAAGAACGACGAATAGAACAGCACGTTGACGATGATGAAGACGGCGAAGGCTACAAGTGCCACCGTAGCCAGGGGCACAGGTCCACCAAAACGCTCGATCGTTTGCCGCCAACGCTCACCCAGAGAGGATTCGCTCTCCTTGCCATCCATGCGGGCGCGCAGCCAAAAGTAAATACTCGTCGTAATTAGCGCGATCAAGAGCACCGGTCCGTTGATGATCCAGGTCTCCTTGGTCGCCACCATCAACGCCGCGGATATCGAAGCCAGAATCAGATAGGAACCGCGCCCGCTGTCGTAATACTTCAATGCGGCGACGACAATACCCAGAGTGAAAAAGACGAACAGAGATTCGTGGATGAAATAGCGCGAGAGATATACCGCGCCGGGAGATATGGCGATCAAACCCGCCGCCGACAGCACCCCAATTGTTCCGATTCGTTTGCGCAGGAGCAGCACGAGCCAGATCGTGCCAATGCCGAAGGCGGCCGTCACCAGACGAATATTGAAAGTCGTGAGGCCGTAATTATCGCCAAAGGCCTTTCCCCCAAAGAACCGCGCTATCCAGGGAATGACGGCGGAAAAGAAGTAGAGAGTCGGGCCGTGATAGTTTTCCGGATTGTACTTGTATGCTGGCGCTCCCTCGCGAACCAAACTGACAAGAAAGTTTCCGTTAACGCCTTCGTCGTGGTGCAGAGGAACGAGCGACAGATTGTAGAGCCGCAGGAAGGCCCCCACGATCAGAATTCCCAGGGACGACAATCGCCAGGCGCGCTCAGACATCTCCGGGCCGTCGACAGGCGCGTCGCTGGTCTTTTTTGCCGGTGCGTCTTTCGCGCGCGACTGCTTACGGCTTGATCTTGTAGAGGTGGTACTCGCCAATTTTCACAACTTCCGGGTAACGATTGAAGAAGTCCGTGTTTACTGTCAATACCGAATGCTCCTGCGGATCGATTACAACATAGTCGACCCCGTATTTGCTGAGCAAGCTTTCGGCGTCGGGCGCGCCCGCGTAGATCTTCTTGATATCTGTTTCGCGCGGGCCAAATTCGATTCCGTGCGTCCAGATGTGACCAGGATAACCCATCAGCGATCGCCGGCCCGTCAAAAAAACCGGCGTGTTATGAATTGGCGCGTGCAGAATCGTAGCGCGCGCCTCGGTCTGCTGCTTGATAGACTCGGCAAACTTGACGCCGTCGCGATCGAACTCCTGATACTCACCCTGCCTGGTGACCAGGGCAAAAACATCCAGCGCGCCGGCGAGCGTAAGGAGGATGAACAATCCGCCCGCCAACCCGCGATTCCAGGCGTTTCCTTCCCAGAGGCGCGCCAGCAATAGTGCGACGATGGGCGCAGATGCGATCCACCAGTAGAAGAGGACTTTCACGTTGTCCCAAATCCACGGCGCCAACTTCACCAGGTTGGGAATGATGAAGCAGAGCGTGAAAGGCAGGAAGAAAAAAAGCAGCCGGCGCGAAACCAGATAATCTTCACGCTTCCAAAGGAGCGCGGCGATTAGCAGCGGAATGAAGAGCCCGGTGTTCTTGAGCCAGAACCAGAAAAAGTTTGCATCGCCGCTGTCCCAACCGAACTGCCAGCCAATAAAGGCGCGCGTGCTGACCGCGCTGCCATGGGTGGACCACAACAACTGCGGCACGGCGATCATCGAAGCTACTACAAAGAAAGCGAGCCACTCGCGCCAACGGGACCAGTTGATCAGAGACAGGCAGGCACCCACGCCCATCACCACGATGAAGCTGTGCGCGTGCACCAGTGGCAACAGACCGGCGACGACGCCCGCGGCGAGCATCCGCTTCGCTGAAGGCAAAAGTAAAAAGTCAAAAGTAGAAAGGGAAGAATTATCGACGGTCGATCCGGCTCTTCCACTCATGCTCCTTGTCGGCTTCAATCTCTTGTCACGGCGCTCTTCTTTTTTGCTTTTTGCCTTTTTACTTTTTACTTCCTCAGCGCTGCGCGACGCGGCCCACCATTGCGTAAACACGATTACCGCCAGCGGAATGCCGAGCAGGAATCCGCGCTGCGGCACCAGCAAACTGGTGACGGCGTTGCCCCAACGCCAGCCCTCCGCGCCTTCGGGAAGAATTGTGTACGAGTGTGGAATGTCTCTTAGTACGCGGAACACACCGCCGTCACTCTTGTTCACGTCGCTCACCAACATCGCCCAACCCAGGCCACCGTTAAGGATAATGAGCACCGGCGTCAGAATCGCAGCCGTGCGGTTGAGCAGGAGCTTCTGGCCAAAGCGATGCAGCACTCCTACCAGCGCCACGCCGACGAAGTAGTTTTCGATGAACAGCGAATCGCGCAGGCTCGCGCCGGCGCGCACGAACATCGCCGAGACAAAGTCGGTCATGAACGGATAAGTAAACCGGGCGCCGGCAAACGTTGGGTCTTCGGGCGGAAAGTTTTGGCCAAAGGCAAAGCGCGTGATCACGCTAAGGTGAAAGGGTAGGTCGCCATAGTTGTTCAGGACCCCGGTATAGATGCCATCCGGCTTTTCAAACATCGCCCGCGAGAACACCAGCCACATGACGATTGCGACGGCGGCATAGAACAGAAAATAGATGAACGCCCAGCGATCCGGCCGGGTGGCCGCCCGGCTGATCGCCTTGGTTGTTGTCTGGAGGTCCTGATCAATCTGAGCACGAATCTGCGGGCTCCTTAACAGGAGAGCGGGTGTTGCCAGCAGGAGCGCTGTCACGACTAAGGTCGTAGTCGTCAGTCCGATCAATAACGCGAGGACGAAGCCAATCAGCGCCAATAGAGCAAACCCGATGCAGGTCCCGGTGCATAAACGCGAAGCGAGCGGCGCGTCCTCATCCCAGGTGTAAGTGAGAAGCGCGCCGCTCGCGATGGCAATTACGGATAGGGCCAGAGATAGGGTCATCAGGAGGTTGAAAGTGCTTGATTCCCTCTCCCTCTGGGAGAGGGTTAGGGAGAGGGCGTGAAACGAGCACGATTAACTACTCCCTGTTTTGTCTCTAGCCCCGCCCCTCACCCCAGCCCTCTTCCAAAGGGAGAGGGAGCCAGCCAATCGAAGTGATACTAGACGGTCATGAGCTCATGTTCTTTGGACTTTGAGAGTTCGTCGATCTTCGAGATGTACGAGTCGGTCAGTTTTTGCACCTCATCCAATCCGTCGCGTTCGGCATCCTCGGAAATCGATTTGTCCTTCAACATCTTCTTCAGCTTGTCGTTCTCGTCGCGGCGGATGTTGCGAACGGCGGTGCGATGCTCTTCGGCGATCTCATGGACTTGTTTGGCGAGCTGCTTGCGGCGCTCTTCCGTTAACGGCGGTATCGGAATCCGCACCAGCTTGCCGTCGTTCGATGGATTCAAACCGAGATCGGCAGCTCGAATCGCTTTTTCAATATTTGCGACTTGCGTCTGATCCCATGGCTGCACGGTGAGCATCTGCGGCTCGGGCGCATGCACGGATGCCATCTGGTTTAGCGGCGTTGGGGTGCCATAGTAATCAACCATGATGTTGTCGAGCAGGCTCACCGCTGCCCGCCCCGTGCGCACCGTCGCCAGCTTGCGGCGCACATCGTCGATTGCGGCTTCCATGCGCGGCTTGGTTTCTTTGATGACGTCTTTTTCGTTCATGACGAACTCCGTAAGCAGACGTAAATCGTAAATCGTAAATCGTGAATAGACAAAACAGTACTCTTAGTCAACCTTTTAGGTTGTGCTTTGCAAGCCCGCAACCTTCAACGCTGAACAGAAGTTCTTTTCGTGTTGTTTTGTGTGATTTTGTGGATCGAGTCTTTACCCACGACAGACGATCCACTAAATCACACGAAACAACACGAAGAAACTGAACCGGGTTTCTTTCACTCATTTTCTTGCCCTAACCTAACAAATCAGAGCGACGCGCGTTCCGATGCCGCAGTTGCTGGTGACCACGCGGGCGATATTTCCCGGTGTGCGCATGTTGAAGACCACGATCGGCAGATTGTTGTCCATGCACAGAGAGATTGCCGACGCGTCCATCACTTTCAACTGCTTCTCTAAAACTTTCTGATAAGTGATGCAGTCGAATCGCGTCGCCGTCGGGTCCTTCATCGGATCTGCGGAGTACACGCCGTCCACTTTGGTCGCTTTCAAAATTACTTCGGCCTTAATCTCGAGCGCGCGCAACGCCGCGGCTGAATCAGTCGAAAAGAAAGGATTGCCGGTGCCGGCTGCGAAGATCACGATCCGGCCTTTTTCCAAATGACGGATCGCGCGACGGCGAATGAATGGTTCGGCAAGTTGGGGGATGTGGATCGCTGACAGCACGCGCGTCTGGATGCCCGTTTTTTCCAGAGCGTCCTGCAACACAACTGCGTTCATAACCGTCGCCAGCATACCGATATAGTCCGCGGAAGAGCGGTCCATGTTGCCGGCGCTTTTCGAAAGCCCACGGAAGATATTCCCTCCGCCCACAACCACCGCGACCTGAATTCCCAGGTCGTGGACCTGTTTGACCTCTTCGGCCACCGCTCGCGCGACGTCTACATCGATGCCGAAGGTTTGCTCGCCCATCAGCGCCTCGCCGGAAATCTTCAAGAGCACGCGACGGTAGGCTGGTTGGTTCTGGGTTTCAGTGATCATCTATGAATAGTAAGTGTGTCAGAAGCCCGACCGTCAGGGAGGGCTCGATCATCAGCCAAGCCCTTGCTGACGCGCGGGCTTCTGACACCCTTCGGCAAAAACTACTCTCCCGCGAGCTTCGCGACCTCGTCGCCGAAGTCGTCTTCACGCTTAACCAGACCTTCGCCCATCTTGTAGCGAGCGAATCTCCGAATAGTAATTTTCTCTCCGGTCCTGGCGATCTTTTCCGTGACCAGCTCGCCCACGGTCGTGGCCGGATCTTTGATAAATGGCTGGTCCAGCAAAACGAACTCTTCATAAAACTTATTGAGCCGGCCTTCGACGATCTTGTCGATGACCTGGTCCGGCTTGTTCGCGTTCTTAGGTTCGTTCTTCGCCTGGGCCCGCGCGATCTCGCGCTCCTTGTCCAACGTCTCCGAGGTAACCTCCTCGCGCGAGACGTGCCGCGGCTCTGCGGCCGCGATGTGCATGGCGATGTCTTTGACCAGTTGCTGAAAGTCTTCGCCGCGCGCGACAAAGTCAGTCTCGCAGTTCACTTCGACCAATACGCCAACCTTGCCGCCCATGTGAATATACGATCCAACCACACCTTCAGCGGCGACGCGGCCTTCCTTCTTCTTGGCCGATGCCAATCCGCGTTCGCGCAGAATTTCATTCGCCCGTTCTTGATTGCCTTCGGCTTCGATTAGCGCCTTCTTACATTCCATCATTCCGGCGCCTGTTTTTTCGCGCAGCGCCTTAATCGCGGCTGCGTTTATTTCTGCCATGATTCCTTACTCTCCCTGATTAGTAGCATAGACTTCAGTCTGTGACGCTCTTGAATTTGATCAGCACAGACTAAAGTCTATGCTACTTCATGAAAAGGCGCAGCCCGGCGGTTGTTCCGCTTTTGAGGCTGCGCTCGCCGATGAATTGATATTGCCTTAATGCTAACTTGCGGCGACGACCTCCGCACTCTCGTCTTCGGGTTCTTTTTGCAGCAGAGTTTCGACCGGTTGAGGAGGGGCTGGGCTATCGCCCAGAACCTTCACGTTCGTTTGCGTGATCGAATCGGTGATCTGCGGGTTTACGACGGTTGCGGTCCCGGCGTTCTCGGTCGCGACCGGAGCCGCGGCGCTTTCAATCTCGCCGCCCGGCGCAGGCGTCTCCGCCGTGGCAGCTTCCGCCACCGGTGGTTCTTCGGCTGTAGCGCCGCCCTCGGTCAGCATTTGCTGGCCCTCGAGCACGGCGTCAGCGATGCGCGACGCGAACAGACGGACCGCGCGCAAGGCGTCATCGTTGCCGGGAATTACATAATCGATGCCCTCGGGCGAGCAGTTCGTATCGACGACCGCAATCACCGGAATGCCGAGTTTGTTTGCTTCGGCGACCGCGATCTCTTCCTTCCGTACATCGATAACGAAGACCGCGTCGGGAAGGCGATTCATGCTCTTAATGCCTGACAGCACCTTCTCCAAACTCTGTCGCTCACGATCCAGTTTGATGCGCTCTTTCTTGGTCAACTTCTCATAGCGACCATCGGTTTGCATCGCTTCGAGATCTTTCAAGCGCTTGATCGACTTCTGCACCGTCTGAAAGTTCGTTAGCAAACCGCCCAGCCAGCGCTGGTTCACGTAATACTGTCCCGAGCGCTCCGCCTCCTCGCGCACGGCATCCTGCGCCTGGCGCTTGGTGCCCACGAAGAGCACGGTCTTGCCGCGATCTTCAGCGACCATGTTGGACACGGCCTGCAGCGCCTCGCGAAACATCTTCTGCGTTTTTTGCAGATCGATAATGTAAATGCCGTTGCGCTCTCCGAAAATGTATTCTTTCATTTTCGGATTCCAACGACGCACCTGGTGGCCAAAGTGAACACCGGCCTCCAACAACTCTTTCATCGTAACCGTAACCAAAAAGCTTTCTCCTTTATGTCAATTGGTTTGTGTACTCGCCGCGACTAGTGCCTTCGCTTTGAAAGCAACCAATCAAAATCGCGACAATGGATTCAAATCATTTCCGATTTTTGATTTCCGATTGCCGATTGAAAAGCGGCGACCCTTAATGGATTCGCAGGACCGCCAATCAAAAATCGGCAATTGGCAATCGGCAATGTCTCTATCTCTTCGAGAACTGGAAGCGCTTGCGCGCGCCCTTCTGACCGTATTTCTTGCGCTCTTTAATGCGTGGGTCCCGGGTAATCAATCCGGCCTGCTTCAAGGCCGGTCGCAAGTCGGCGTTGTATAACATCAAAGCCCGAGTGATGCCGTGGCGAATCGCGCCGGCCTGGCCCGAGGGGCCGCCGCCCGCCACATTGACCAGAACGTCAAACTTGTTGCCCGTCTCAGTCAAATTAAACGGCTGGCGAATAATCATGCGGTGCGTCTCGTTGGGGAAGTAGGTCTCGAAGGCTTTCCGGTTAACCAGGAAATTGCCTGCGCCCGGTCGCAAATAGACTCGGGCAGTCGAAGTCTTTCGCCGCCCGGTTCCGTAGTATTGAATTTCTGCCACGTCTTAATCCTTTGTTTCTGGTTTCTACTTTTGATTTTTGCGTGAAGGGAGTTCGAGGGGTTGTGGTAGCTGCGCCGAATGAGGATGCTCGGCGTCAGCATAGACTTTTAACTTCTTGGCCATTGCCTTCCCGAGTTTTGTCTTGGGCAGCATCCCTTTCACGGCGAACTCAATCACTCGCTCGGGATGTTTCGTAAACATCTCAGTCACAGTCGTCTGTCGCAGGCCACCTGGATAGAGCGTATGCCGGCTATAGACCTTGCCGGTTGCCTTTGAGCCAGTGAACATCGCCTTGCGAGCATTGACTACGATCACATGGTCGCCCATGTCGAGAAACGGTGTCCATTTGGGATTCCGTTTGCCTGTCAGAACAGTGGCTACCTCGGATGCCAGGTGTCCGACGGTTTTGCCGGCGGCGTCCACGACGTACCACTTCCGCTCCTGGGCCAGACTCTGGCCGCTGGGAAAGTATGTTGACATAGATAAGTCCTTCTATCTTAAGCGCCTAAAACGCGAACGGCTAGAATAGGAAACGGGCAATGCGTTGTCAAGTTACGCGCTGGCAAGGTGGTGTCTTAATTTGACAGGTGTTTAGAGTACCGACTTTAGTCGGGTTCTTTCCTCGGTCGTAAAAGTCCGGCTGAAGTTGGTACTCTGAACACCGCTCAACAAAACAGTGCCGTGCCGGGTCGCTTCCTTCACTTTGATTTTTGATGCTGCTAGTATGGGCCAGCCGCAAGTCAGCCGGCGTAGCTCAGTTGGTAGAGCAACTGATTTGTAATCAGTAGGTCGGGGGTTCAAGTCCCTTCGCCGGCTCCAAAAAACACGTATCTGCGTCAGACCGACCAGCCGGAATGCCGCGACATGAACGGTCGCGGCGGTCTTTCCACTCGTGAACTTGCAAAAGCCTACTAACCTCAGTTAAAGTGACGAGTTTGCGGCTAGGGCCGGAGTGCGCGCTTAGGGAACGTCGGTTCGATTGTTTCTCACCGGTTCTATTCGCATGCCTTATTGGCGGCACAAACAGGCAGGGGTGGTCGAGTGGTTAATGGCACCGGGCTGTAAACCCGGCAGGCTAACGCCTTACGTAGGTTCGAATCCTACCCCCTGCACCAACTGAAACTTCAGATCTCGAATTTGAGATGTGAAATTTCAAAGGGTGAGCGGGTGTAGCTCAGTTGGTAGAGCATCAGCCTTCCAAGCTGAGGGTCGCGAGTTCGAATCTCGTCGCCCGCTCCAATTGCAAGACAAGTTGTCGGTTTGAGACTTGAACGAACGCAAGTGAGCGACTTGCGCTACAGCCCGCGTAGCTCAGGGGTAGAGCGCCTCCTTGGTAAGGAGGAGGTCATGAGTTCAAATCTCATCGCGGGCTCCATAGAATAAGTAGCATAGACTTTAGTCTGTGCAGTTCGGATTTAGTAACCACTCAGACACAGACCGCAAGTCTGTGCCACATGAGGAAGAGACCAAGATGAGCAAAGAGAAATTTGATCGCAGCAAGCCGCACGTGAACATCGGGACGATTGGGCACGTGGACCACGGGAAGACGACCTTGACGGCGGCGATAACGAAGGTTTTGGCGAAGGGTAATCCGAAAGTGCACTTCATC
>DATHHW010000127.1:0-32070 GCA_035317005.1 Pyrinomonadaceae bacterium
CGGCTACAAACAGTCCGGGTATGGACGCGAGATGGGCAAGCATGCGCTCGAACTTTATACACAGGTCAAGAGTGTGTGGGTTGATCTCTCGGGGAAGCCGATTGGTTGGTTTGGGAAGTGACCTATGTGCATCGGGCCAGATGCGCGAAGTATCGCTCTCGCGGCATTCCGGCGCTGCGCATGTTGTTAATGAAGACCGGAACGCTCTTGTATTTTGGTATGACGACGGGACGAATCACGCCAGGTCTGGTGAAGATCAGATGGTCACCTTCTTCCCGAACGCAGACAAACCCCTCACGCTCGAATATGCATACCAGGATTCTGTGCGAAACCGGGCTAAGTCTGCGCATGAAACAGGGGAAGAGGGATAGTGACTCGCTTCGTATCAACGAGCCTGGGTCCAACGAGCGTTTGATTACGGCGTGAGAAGCCGGATTCTTTCAGGATCTGTTTGAGCGAGCCTTTTTTCTCGGCTTCTTCCAGGAAGAGTCGAACTGCCTGTTGAAGATTCGCCAAGGCCTTAGTTTTCGTCGTAGCGCAAGAAGAGA
Source organism: Pyrinomonadaceae bacterium (assembly GCA_035317005.1). Lineage (GTDB taxonomy): Bacteria > Acidobacteriota > Blastocatellia > Pyrinomonadales > Pyrinomonadaceae > UBA11740. Next base: position 549 of record DATHHW010000127.1, read on the forward strand.
TGTCGAGCTCTGGAGTATGAGCAACGAACATTTTGCCCTCTTTGAAAACCTGACTGGTGAACTCAATTTTCATCCAGACAAGTATAGCATCAGCAAGAGCAGATCGTATCGGTGTAATGAAAGACGCTAATCTGGAACCCAGGATTAGAGTTGAGTCCCTTTCCCACCCAGAGTGCATGTCCAGATTGCAATTCAACGATGGCTGGTAGTAATTCCTGTCGTGACCTAAATTTCCTCTTCCCCCTGCTCGGGCACACCATACTTTCGTAATTGAGGACAACTTACATGCGAACCAGACTCTTGTTCCGCTGGCCACTGCTTGTGATTGCGGTGTTTGCCGTCATCGCGGCGACGACGACCATAGGCGCTGCGCAGTCTCCCAACACGGCGGCGATGATCGTCGTGGTGGCCGATCAAAACGGCGCCGTCGTGAAGGACGCCAAAGTCTCGGTGGTGAACACCGCGACCGGCGCCGTGCGCGACGCCGTCTCGGGCGACGATGGGACTGCGACGATCGCAGCGCTTCCCGTGGCCGGTGAGTACAAGGTGACCGTGGCGATGACCGGTTTTACTACCGAGGACGTCACCGGTCTCACATTCCGCGCGGGTGAAACCGCGACCGTGAAAGTCAAACTCGTAGCCAGCGGCGGCAAGAGCGAAGTCACCGTCTACGGCACCACCGAAGGCGTGCGCGCCGACGCGCAGATCGGCCGCCGGCTCGACAGCCCGCAGATCGACGAGACGCCGATCCTTGGTCGCAAGGTTACGACGTTGCCGCTCCTCAATTCGGCGTTCCGCCAGGGGAAGGGCACCGGGGATCTCTTTGTCAACGCGACGTACTTCATCACCGGCGTGGGTTCCCGGCGGGCGACGACGTTCGTGATTGACGGTGCGAACAACGATGAAGGGTGGGGCCGCCAGACGGCGATCGCCACCGTGCCGATTGGCGCCGTCCAGGAAATGCAAGTGCTCTCGAACGCGTTTTCTTCCGAATTCGGTTGGACCTCGGGACCTGCGCTCAACATCGTCACCAAATCCGGCACGAACGGCTTTCACGGCGAAGGTCTGTTCATGGTCCGTCCCGGTGGTAACTGGCAGGCGAAGACTTTCTCGACCAGCGGCTTCTGTCCACCGTCCGCGCCGAGTTGCGTCACGCCGAACACGCTCGTTGCTATCAACCCGGTGGACATCCCGGACAAGTTGAACCAGGTCTCCGGCTCAATCGGCGGACCCATCGTCAAGGACAAGACATTCTTCTTCGCCACGGCTGACTACACGCGGCAGAATCGAACGACGTTCCTTTCTACTACGCTGCCTGCCTTCGTGCTGCCGGCGGATGGCCACCTTGACGTCACCGGTCACTATCGCCAGTTCCTTTTCGACGGAAGGCTGGACCACAAGTTCACGCCTAAGCAAACTTTGATGGTTCGCATGAACTTCGATCGGTTTTTCGACGACAACCCCCAGGACGCCGTAGGCGGCACGAACGCACCCAGCGTCGCGCGCCGGTACTCGCGACGGGCATGGACGGCCCAGGTCAATTTTACCTCGGTCGTAAGTGCTCATCTTCTCAACGAGGCGCGATTCGCCTATCTGCATGGCGATCCGGTCACGCTCTGGGAAGCTCAGACCCTCTCAACCACTTACACGCGCGCTGGTGCGGTCCCGTTCACCATTGGACAGTCGCGAGCCTCAGACCTCTGGGGCCATCAGGTGCAATTCGCGGACACGCTGTCGTGGTCGCGTGGCAAACACTACCTGCGCTTCGGCGGTAGTGTGATCCATCATCGCTCAGGCGGCACGGGGAGCGAGCCCGGCACGGCGATTCTCGGCACGTTCACGTTCAAGAACACAACCACGGCGCCTTTCGGTCTACTCACACTGGCTGACGTGCAGAACTACCAGCAGCCGATCGATTTCGGCATCAACAGCTACAACCTGCCTCAGTGGCTCTTGACCGGATTCGTGCAGGACAGTATTCACGTGAGCAAGGATCTGACGATCGACGCCGGCCTTAGGTATGATCGCCAGACTTTGACTGACGATAAAAATAACTTCGCGCCGCGTTTTGGCTTTGGCTGGCATCCGGGAGGCAATTCGCGCACTTCGATTCGCGGCGGGTACGGCATGTACTATACGCAGATTCGAGCCAACGCTATCGCCGGCTACCTGGTAAACGGACTCGATGGATTGACGACCTACACAGCGACTGGCGCCACGGAAACCGGTTTTCCGACCTGCCTGACATGCGTCCCTGTGAACGTTGATCCTAAAACGGTGCCAGTCAGGCAACTGCCTGCGCGCGACATCACGATCAGGGCCGGGCGGCGCGCTTTTTACCGGGCGCAGTTCGCGACGTATGGATTGAACTTCGACCTGCTGCCGAACTATCCGGATAAGTTTGTGAATCCGCGCAGCCAGGTGATGTCCATTGGCGCGGAGCGAGAGATCACAAAGGGACTGTTCTTTGGCGCAGACTACGTGCATCAGCACTTGAGCGACATCGATCGCACTGTCGACCTAAACGCTCCATCTGCCTTCGATCGCACGGCACCCGGACAGTGCCGGAAGATGTTGGCGGCAGACCCGACTAAGTGTGACACTACGGGGACGGTGACTGCGGCCAATGCTACTCGCCCGATCCTGCCGGCCCCTGGCGGCGTGCGCCAGGTCAACGTGTTGACGAACCTCGGCGTCGCCGATTACAACGGATTGCAGACGATGTTCAGCTATCGAGGTAACCGGAAGATGTACGCAGCACTCAGCTATACGCTGTCGAAGGCCACCAACACCACCGAACCGGACGGCAACGGCATCAATCCAAATGAGAGCATCATCTCGCGGCTTGGCGAGGTCGAACGCGGACCGAGCGTGGTCGATCAGCGGCATCGCGCGGTCCTCACGTTCAGCTACCGGCTCCCGTATAACTTCACGGCCGGCACGCTGACCCAGCTTGCGTCGGCACGCCCGTTCAACGCGACTACTGGCATTGACAACAATGGCGACGGCGCGAACAACGACCGCCCCGTCGTCAACGGAAGTGTTATGGGTAAGTCAACCTTCCGCGGCACTTCGACCTCCGACGTGTCAATCTTCGTCGAGAATCGGATCAAGTTGTCGGAACGGACGGCGATCCTGCTCAGGTTGGAGGGCTTCAATCTGTTCAATCACGCGAACATGCTGGGCCGCGGCGTCACCGTCTACGGCGATCTTGCGACACCGGCGACCACCTTCGGCCAGTTTGTGGGAGGCGTCGGCACAACCACGAACGCGATTCCGGCGTTCGCCAACATCGATCCGCCGCGGATGTTCCAGGTGCAGGCGCGGTTTATTTTCTGAGTGCAGGTCGCCGAGTCTCAGGGAATTAAGAAGGCCGGAGATTCAGTTTGATCTCCCTCTCTCTTTGGGAGAGAGTTGGGGTGAGGGCTTGAGCGCAAACCCTGCTTTAGTTGCACGTTGTCCTGGGTAAACACGATGAATGGTTAGGAGTGTTCGCGCTAAGCTTCGCACCCTCTCCCCTGGCCCCTCTCCCAAAGGGAGAGGGGCAAAAGAGACTCCAAATTACTTCGTCACTGTGTAGTCATCGAAGTAACTCACGCTATCCGTCTTAGCCCAAACCCCTACTTTTCCCGACACCGGTTCAGCCAGCGTGAAGTCGAGCAAATGCTTTCCATTCAAAGACGCCTGCAAAGTCATCCCGTGCACTGAAATCTGAAGCGTGTGCCATTGATTGCGGGCCAGCGGAACATTCTCTGAGCCCTTCTTGACGAACTTGCGCACGCCCTTATTGAAAGTCCAGAGCACGACATTGTCTTCCATGCCATTGAAGCGCACGGTCAGGTAGTCGCCGTTCGATTTCAGGTTGAAAAGAATTCCGGCGCACTGATCGAGTTGGCCGGCGACAATCTTGAAGCGCATGCTGATTTCGCCGTCGTGAAAGTCCGGAATGTCTTTGGCCACGGCGTAAGGGAAGTAAGCCCACGCTTTCACATTGTCGATGAACTCTTCGTTGCGCGATCCATAAATCGCGCGGGCGGTTTCGGCCAGGCTGCCGGCCGGCTGACCGCGCAACCATGACCGGCCATCGACGCCCAGGACTTTCTTCCCACCGTCGTCGACGATCGACCAGTTGCCGACGACCGCCAGAAACTTTGTGGACTCGCGGCCCGGGCGTTCGCGGGACAGGTCCACCCGAATCGTTCCCGCCGGGGCAGCGCCGCGGCTGATTCGTTGTGCGGCTGTGGGCATCGCCAGGATGAGCATTAAGAATAGTACCGTTGAGCATACTCCGAAACGCATAATCATCTCCTAAAAAAGAATCATCACAAGGTCTTAGTAGCATAGACTTCAGTCTGTGAACGTCGTCTCAATAGCGCAGCCCCGAGTTGAAATCACAGACTGAAGTCTATGCTACTTATTTTGCGCGGTTCCGTAACCACCACGCGGCGATCGTTAGTAACGGCCAGAGACCGTAGAAAATCCATAAAGCCCCTCGGACCCTGACCGACAGAGGATAACCGCTGAACGTGCTCTCGTCAGAGCGCAGTGGTGGATTGATACCCGCGAGCTTGTAAATCTGTTCCAGCACAACTTCTTCGATCGTAGAGCGCTCCATTATCTTCTGGCCGTTCATCTCGTACCAGATTTCGCCGTAGTGGTCTTCAGGCTTTTCAAACAGACCGGTGCGGCTGTTGCTCGAGTATTCAACCTCCAACCGCGGCAGAACTCGACGCAGCTTTCGCAAAACATTTTGTTCGTAATCAGTCAGCCGCGGATCTTCAGGCGACAGTACCACGGTGATCTTTAAGGGTTGCTGAATCTGACTCAGCGTGGCTTCGTCGGCACGAGAGAAAGAGTTGCGCCGGTTCTCGCTGGCGTCCCAGCTGGCGCGCACGCCGTTGGCGCCGACAATCACAAAAGCCAGGATCAGCATCAGCGTAAGCGTCCCCACTAAACGAAATCGCCAGGTACGGCCGGTGTGCAACCAAATACCGGCCAGCGCGAAGCCGGCTGCACTGATCGCCAGCATCGCCACGAAAATATTCAAGCGGAGCAGTCCGTGTTCGAAGAACCGTAGCGTCGCAGTGGGTGTGTACGCGGCCAACTGCTGCACAAACCCGCCGCGGCCGGCCGCGATAAAATCGAGGGCCCACGTCCCCACGGTAAAACCCAGCGTTACGATCGCGGCGCTGGCGGCGTTCTCGGCGAGGGCCGCGGCGGCCACGGCGATGCCGGCGCTCAACATCGCGCGCAGGAAATGGCCCAGCAAAAGATTCAGGGTTTCCGGCGCGTACAGATGGCCTCCGTAAGATTTCCATAAGGCTATCGCGAGCAGGCCAGGCAGCAACGTCACGATCCAACCGCCGAGAAGCACCCACGCCTTCGCGCCGACTTTCGTTGCGAGATTGCCGGGAAGTTGGAGCAACAACTTCAATCCGCCGCTTTGCTTCTCAGCGGAAATCATCCGGATCGCGACGAACGGAAACAGAAAAGTCGCGGCCAAATCATACGCGCCAAACGTGGGCACGAGTATTCCGTCCAAAGGCGTCAGGCCCTGCGCCAACGCCGCCGGCCCGCCGCCGCTGCCGCTGGCTTCGGCGTACAAACCCACCGCCGTGATGAAACCGTGACCGGCCAACGGCCCGATCATCAGAAGCAAAAGCCAGTACGAGCGCGAGGCAAACAACTCGCGCCATTCTTTGGCGAGGAGTTGGACGAAGCTATGTGAGCGCAAGAAAAATCTCCTCGACTCCGCCGGCGGAGAGATTGGCTTGCGCGCGCAACTCGTCGATGCTTCCTTCGCCCACGACTTTTCCGGCGCTCAACATTACCAGCCGATCACAAACCCGTCCCGCGTCGACGAGTTGGTGAATCGAGAGCATCAGCGTCCGCCCAGTCGCCGCATGACTCTTTAGCAAAGTCATGACGTCGCGGGTCTGTCTCAGATCGAGACCGTCAAACGGCTCATCCAGCATCAGTAAGGGTTGTGGCGTGAGTAAACCAAGAGCGAGCAGCATGCGTTTGCGTTCGCCTTTGGAAAGCGAAGACATGCGCGCCCGCATGATTTCATCCAGACGCAACGGGCCGATCAGATTGGCGACGGAATCCTTAGAGCGCCGGTAGAGCTTTTCAAAAAAGTGCAGGGCCCAGCTAACAGTCTGCTCGGCCCAGGGAAGGATCGCATCTGGTAAGTAGAAAAGAGTTTCCCTGCGATGGGCCGCCGGCAGAAGTCTGTTCCCGGACTTCGTCGTCCCTGCGTCCGCCGGCATCAATCCGGCGAGACACTCGAACAGCGTTGTCTTGCCCGCGCCGTTCGGGCCAATCAGTCCGAGGACTTCGCCGCGGCGCACGGCGAAACTTACATCACTAAGCACGCAACGCTGCTTGAAATACTTGGTTACGCCTTTGACCGTTAACAGTTCGCTCATCGATTGTCCGCTTGCGAGTAACAGTGAACGCCGCAGCCTAGCCTTGCCGCTAACCTACTACCAGCCGTCGTAGCCGGAGTTGATTGCGGCACGCTCTTCTTGCGAGTGGTTCTCGAGCGGAACGCTCCGGCCACTGTTTCAACGCGCGCAAGCAAAAACTCGGGACTGCGGTTTGCGAAGTCGAGTTCGGCATCTTAGAATGCGGCGGCTCTCGCGGCAATCGGAAAAATGTGATTCTGATCCTCTTGACCACTTTTGGAGCAGTCTTCGTCGCCGAGATCGTCGGCGACAAGCTGCTCTATACGACCGGCGTCCTGGCCGCGCGTTATCGCACCATGCCAATCATGTTGGGCATGGCGGTCGCGTTCATGTGCAAGATGGGAGTCGCGGTGCTGGTCGGCGAGGCTGTTTCGAAGTTGCCGCGGCTGTTGGTCGCCGCGATTACCGCGATCAGTTTTATCGGCGTGGCTTTGGCGTTGTGGAGAAAATCTGAGCGGCCACATGAAGCCAAAGATAAACACCGGACGTCAAAAGCGGCGGCGGTTTCATTCGCGGCAATTTTCTTGTCAGAATGGGGCGACGTCGGCCAGATCACCGCGGCCACGCTCGCGGCTAAGTATCACCGACCTTTCGTAGTTTGGCTCGGCGCCGTCGGTGCGATGGTTACCAAAGGCGCGCTGGCTGCGTTTCTTGGTGGAGGCATTCGCAGGTGGATTCGGGATCGGGTGGCCCCGGAAATTGTGCGCTACGTAGCAGTCAGCCTGTTGCTGATTTTAGGAGTGCTCTCTGTTTTGGAAATTCTGTTTGAGAGAAGCTAAAGCGAGATCGTGGCTGGGGAGAGAGAAAAAGGGCCAGCTCATTTTCACTTTCCACGATTGGGGGCTTGCTAGTGATGCAACAGCAAATGCGATCCACGAACTCACACGAAACGACACGAAACTCATGCTCAGGTTCGTGTTATTTCGTGTGAGTTCGTGGATCGCTCTTCTGTCGTCGTAGGCAATCGTTGGGTCGGACTCTCTTCCAGTGGGAGAAAACGAATCGACATCGTCGCGATCTAATTTAGGATTCGAGTCAACATCTTGAAATTTTCACCACAGGACCGAAAAAACGCTTTTCGCTTCATTGTCGCCCTTGGCTTTGTCAGTCTGTTCGCAGACATGACTTACGAAGGCGCGCACAGCGTTATCGGTCCGTTACTCAAAGATCTGGGAGCCAGCGCCACGCAGGTGGGCATCATCGCCGGACTCGGGGAGATGATCGCCGCCAGTCTGCGGTACTTTTCCGGCCGCCTGGCAGACAAGACGCGCGCTTACTGGACGATCACTACGCTGGGATACTTTTTGAATCTGGTCGTGGTGCCCGGTCTGGCGTTCGCCGGCAACTGGCAGGCAGCGGCGCTCCTGATTATCGCGGAGCGCACGGGAAAGAGCTTGCGCGGGCCCGCGCGCGACGTTTTGCTTTCGGAAGCCACCGAAGTCGTCGGTCATGGAAAGGGATTCGGATTGCACGCCGCGATGGATCAGACCGGCGCCGTGCTGGGCCCGTTATTCGTGGCTATTTCCGTGGCGCGGACGCATCACTTCAGCCAGGCGTTTTTGTGGCTGGCGATGCCGGCGGGCGGCGCTTTCATCGCACTGCTCTTTGCGCGCGCCGCGCGCCCTGACCGAGGCACTCCGCCGCCTGCGCCAAAGGGAGAAGCTCTTCCCAAAGTTTTCTGGGTCTATGTTGCCGCTGCCTGCTTGCTGGCACTTGGCTTCGTTGATTTCCCGCTGTTGGCTTATCACTTTCAAAGTAATTCACTCACCAAACCTGAAACCATCCCTTTGCTGTACGCAGGCGCGATGGGCGTGAACGGTCTGACCGCGCTCGTGTTCGGCCGGCTGTTCGATCGCTATGGCATTCAAATCATTGTGTTGGGGATTTTGGTTTCGCTGCTGGCCTTGCCGTTTGGTTTTTTGGGAGGACCAACCGGCGTCTATGTGAGCGTTGCGTGTTGGGCCACCGGTTTGGGCGCCCAGGATGCAACCCTGCGTTCGGGCATTTCGCAGGCAGTGTCGATGAACAAGCGAGGAACGGCCTTTGGGGCGTTCAATGCGGCGTACGGGGTGCTTTGGTTTCTCGGGAGCGTCGCGATGGGGGTGCTGTACGACTATTCTTTGATCGCTCTGGTGGTCTTCGGCATCGTGGCGCAACTGGCCGCGGCCGTGTTGTTCGTCTGGTTGCGGCGGCCGCTGGAGGCGATGAGAGTAAAGAGTTAACGCCGTGGGCTACAGATCTTTCGCCGCTCCGCGGCTGACTCACTTTGTGGGTGACCAGATTGAACCTGAAGGAAGCTACGAAAGAAGTTTGACGGCGTGTTCGATCACGTTGTGCACGGTGAGCAGGACGCTCGGGTTGTTTGCTACCACCAAAGCGAGCAAGAACAGGCCACAGAGTGACGCCGCCGGAAGGATGCGCGCAATCGTGGGATTGGGGACCCGGCGCAGGTAGCTATTCGACGCGATTTCCAGCAAGCGGCGCACGCGCGCTTTGACGCCGCGAGTTTCTTCCACGCCCACCAGGAACGCTGCCAGAGGAACTGCTGCCCTTGCTCCAACCGGAACCATCTTCGCGATCTTAACCAGCGCTGATGCCAGATTGAGGGCTGTCTCCGCGCTCTGTTGGACCGCATGTTCATCGGCGGCGCATTCCGCCGCTTCCGTCCAGGCTCGATCGAGTGATTGCCCGCATGGGACAATCATCAGCAGATCACCGCAGACGCGCAGCAACGAACGCCTAAGGTTGTCATGAGCATAAAGGTGTCCACCTTCATGCGCGATGGCCGCCGTCAATTCTTCTGCGCTAAGAGTTTCCAAAACGCGTTCGGCGATAAACAGGCGCGGCCTGAATGTGCCCACCACCGCGATGATCGGAAACGAATTAGGGATGCGAAACGTGGGAATGCTCGTTCCGTCGAGTCTTATCTGAATCGCGCTGGAGAGCCACTCGTGCAGCAAACTCCGCGTCGCCAACCATGAACGTAGAGCTCGCGATAACGCGAGCGCGACGCCAATCGCGGAAAGAATTGCCAGGGCCGCGAGTTTCTTGCTGACGATTTCGGAGGTCGCGTAAGGCTCGTAGCCAAGATAGGAAGGCACCAGAAACAAACTGACGGAGATGAAAGCCAGCGCCATCGGGCCGACGCGCAGGGCGAAAAGAATTTCAGCGCGCGTCCGGGCGGAGCGGTTCTGCAACGGTCGTCGCAATAGGCGCGAGCAAGCCGCGGCGGCCAACGAAGCCAGCGCGTTGATGGACAGCAGCGATGCCAGTACCAGACAGATTCCCAGCAACTCGTACACGACTAATCAGCTTTCCGGCGGAGCTCTCGCCTCTTCTCTTTTATCAAACGATCCAACTCGTCGAGCAATTCGCGATCACGCTCGCTGACGGTATCAACGATGCAAGCCAGCACGGGTTGAACTCCTTCTGCGCCGTGACCCAGCAAGCCATCGATCACATCTTCACGGATGCCGTGCTCGAATTCTTCGCGGGAAACCGCGGGTGAATAGAAGAAGGCCCGCCCATCCTTGCGCCGGTCGAGAATCTGTTTTCGGAACAGGCGATCGAGCGTGGTCATGAGCGTCGTATACGCGATTCGTTCGTCGAAGGCTACATAGATGTCACGCACGCTGACTTCGCGGCGGCGCCAGGTTTCTTCGAGGACTTGCCGCTCGAGTTTTCCGAGCGCCAGCGAGGCCACTTCGCTCGGCCGGCGAAATCCGCGTAAGAGAAATCGAGGAGCTTTCATGATGGGGAGCATTTTGCGGGGGAAGCCGAGACGATGTCAATCGTTTATGAGCCCGTGCGCGCGTCCATTTTGATGATTTCGCGTTGCCTTATCTCGAGCGCGCCCGTCTGGGATTGACCTTCGGGTTCAAGCTCGTGAGAAGCGCACCGATACCCTCCGCCTGATGTGTCAGTCTTTTTTTAACGGCTAGCGGGTACAGTTTTAATAGCTGTGCTTTGGCAGCTTCAGAATCGCCTATTCTGATTAGACTCTTCGCGATACGCTTCATATACGAAAGGTAGTAAGGTGAATCAATGAATTTCTCTAAACCTGCCTCAGCCTCACGCAGCATCGAGCGACCTTCGCTAATTGGTGTCTGCAATTCCTTCCTTAAGCCTTCCAAAACCAGCGCTTGACCAAGCCCTGTGAGATAGTCAAGGTACATGCGCTCTCTGAGAACATCACCGTATCCGAGCATCGTCCTAAAGTCGGCAATCGCTTTGGGGTAATTGCCTAACTCCAAGTTAACATACGCACGATGCAGATGTGGAAACGTCTCGGAATATTTGAAGGCCCGCACTTCGTCAAATATGAGCGCGCGCTTTAAGGCACTTCGTTGTTCCGATGTGACATCGACGAAGGTTTTCACATTACCCAATCGTGCCTCTCTAACGTGCATCCGACTAGCCAGAACATAGTACGAATTCGCGACGAGACCGTACGATTCATGGAAGCGTCCCCAATCTTCCAACATTCGGTAGGCCTCTCTCATGAGCAATGATGAATTTAGCGCCCCAAATCTTCCGGCAATGTAACCATTCCAGATACAGGAACCAGCCCACATCTGAAGAAACCTAGCCCATAGCAAGACTAACTCCTTGTTTCGGTATGAAAGTCCGAGTGAAGGAAACACCAACATCAAATCCGCCCCGAGCGCGGCAGCTTCGGCAAACTGATCCCTTTGGTAGAACGCTTCCATCGCAGAGACAGACACTTCAACTAACTCTTTGCTACCCTTCATTTCCCTCTCATTGATAGTCAGATTAAAGGTGGCGGCCTCAGCCGCGAAGATACCGATATGTCTTAGCGCCTGATCGAGATGCAGAGGTGGAACAAGTGAACTCGTATCCCCTTCAAGCCAACATCTTTCAAACTCTTCCAGGTCCTGCAAAATGAATAGCTCAAGTTGGCTTGTCGTTGTACACCTTCGAATGTATAAGTCAGTCTCCATGCAGTCGATGAAATGCTTGAGGTTCTCATCCGGTTGGATGCCGGCACGTTGCAACACATAAATGCGCATCGGCCGCCGGAAATTCAGCGCCGTATAAAATTCCGTCTCCGTAATGAACGCTTCGTGCGCAAACGCCGGGGACCCCGAGCGCGAACAGAAAATGCCTATGTAAAGATCGGATCGCTCGACTCTACGATAGCAACTGTCTTCTGCCCCTCCCCAAAAGCGAGTCTCACTTATGCCGGATGCGTCGCACTCCCAGCCCAAAGACGCAACCAGTTTGCAGATCGCCTCTCTCTCTCGTTCGAGCGTTGATACTACGGAGCTGACGAACACAGTTGGGACTCTGGCGGGTATCTTCAGTTTTGGACTATTCGCTGGCATAGCTTCTTAAGAGTCAATCTATCAATGAATATCTAAACGTGGCTGTCACTTCTTGGATGATCGTCTAACGTGCGACGATGCATGAGAGGTGGAATATCGCTGCGCCGCACGGAAGTGGTGTTGACGCTAAAACTTCTGAGCTGGCCGAAGACTTGTGCGAGGGTCGAGACCCGGTCGCTACCGCTCGCGGTACTGACCTCACTTACATGGGAAAGCCAATCTCTCGAAATAATGCGGGTTTGCGGGTGAAGGCAGGTGCGGTCTGGATTGGCGCACTCCTTTGGATCTTACCCGACGAACTCAATATCAACCTTGTGAGGAATGATGCCGCGCTCATGACCCTCGGTAAGCAGACGGCGCACGGCGGCGCGGCCCCGGTCACCATAGTCGAGCGTCAATTCGTTCACCCACATCGCCACGAACCGATCAGCCAGCGCCGGATCCATGTCGCGCGCGAACTGCATCGCGTACTGCAAGGCGTCTTCGCGATTGTCGAGCGAGTACTGAATGCTCTCTTTCAGCAAACCTGAAACCTGACTGATAGTTTCGGCGCCGAGATCTCTCCTGATCGCGTTGCCGCCCATGGGCAGGGGCAGACCGCCAGTGTGTTTGTGCCACCACTCGCCGAGGTCGAGGACCTTGTGCAAACCCAGAGTTTGATAGAAGAGTTGCCCCTCGTGAATCAGCAGGCCTGCATCGCAACGTCCGGAAGTGACTGCTTCGATAATCTGATCGAAGGGCACGACTTCGTAGCGGAAATTCGGATTGAAAATGCTGAGCGCCAGAAACGCACTGGTGAGTTTGCCGGGAACGGCTATCTTCACTTTTGACAAGTCAGAAGGATCAAGGTCCTGGTTCGCGACGACTATCGGGCCGTAGTTATCGCCAATCGACGCCCCGTGTGGCAGCAGTGCGTACTTGTCGGCGACATAAGCGTAAGCGTGAAAGCTGATCGCCGTAACGTCGTAGACGCCCTTGCTCGCTTCTTCGTTCAGGGTCTGAATGTCTTTCAGCACATGCTCGAACTCAAGGTCGCCGGTTTCGAGTTTGTGTGTTGCCAGCGCGTAGAACATGAATGCGTCGTCGGAATCCGGCGAGTGGGCCACGGAAATTGTTTGTTTCGTTGTCTCTATCATATTCAATTAAGATTTGGCGGCGTTTGCATAAGGATAGCCGTGGCCGATGACATTCGCCGGAATCTACGCGACGGTAGTTGCCCTTTCTATGCGATTGTAAACAGTGTCGCGTTCGACTGCCTCAAACCCGGCTTCTTCGATCAACCCAACCAGTTCCGCGCGCGTCATCTTCACCTCGTTGTTGGCTTCAACTGAATAACTTTCAGTGAGTTCACCGCCCTGCGTGATCGTGCCGTCAACGTCGTTTGCGCCAAAGTGCAAAGCGACTTGCGCCAGGCGCTTGCCGAGCATCACCCAGTACGCTTTGACGTGCGCAAAGTTGTCGAGCATCAGACGCGATACGGCCATCGTCTTTAGCGAATCGACACCCGAAGGCCCGGGCAGATGCGCCATCTGGGTGTCCGGAGGATAGAAGGCCAGCGGAATGAAACACTGAAAACCGCCGGACTTGTCCTGTTGCTCGCGCAGCCGCACCAGGTGATCGACGCGGTCTTCAACCGATTCGATGTGGCCGTAGAGCATCGTCGCGTTTGTCTTCAAACCCGCGGCGTGGACCTTACCGGCGAGTTCCAGCCAACGTTCCGCGTCGCACTTATGCGCGCAGATCATTGAGCGCGTCGGCTCGCGAAAAATTTCGGCTCCACCGCCCGGGCAGGAATCCAGTCCGGCATCGCTCAACTGACTGATCACGTCTTCGTCGTTCATCTTGTAGAAAGAAGCGAAATGATCCAGCTCGACCATCGTGAACGCTTTCAGATGGAGCTGTGGATACTGCTGCTTCAAAGCCGAAAGCAGATCAGTGAAATAACTGAACGGGAGTTTGGTGTTCAAGCCGCCGGTGATGTGCAGTTCGGTCGCGCCTTCCGCCACGGCCTGTCCCGCGATGCGCAGGGAATCGTCGATGTTGTGAGTGTAGGCGTCCGGCTGGCGCGGCGTGCGAAAGAAACCACAGAACTTGCAATCGACATAACAGACATTCGTCGGATTGAAATGTCGATTGACGTTGAAGTACGTCGTCCGGCCATGCTTCTGTCGCCGCACGGAGTCGGCAAGTTTGCCGAGCGCGTTGAGATCGTTGGTGCCGAAGAGGGCCACGCCGTCTTCGAAAGAGAGGCGCTCGCCGCTATTTACTTTCCCGCTTATCTCGTTAAGTTGGGTGTCGTGTGAAAAACTCATAATGAAATTATCTAATTCCAAAGTGATCGAACTTCCAAAACAAAACCCTTCAACAGTGGTTCACCGGATACTGTTTCAGGATCACTCAGAATTTCAACAGCCAGGCGCGGGCGATAGATATGGACCTTGCGTTCCGAAGGATCGATGAGCCAACCTAATTCCGCGCCGTTGGCGATGTATTCTTCCATTTTCTCCGTCAAACTTTTCAGCGAATCAGTTTTCGACCTAAGCTCGACCACGAAGTCGGGACATAGAGGAGGGAATTGTTCCTGCTGCTCAGCATTCAAAGCCTCCCACCGTTCATTTCTTATCCATGAGAGATCGGGCGAGCGTCTGGCGCCGTTAGGAAGGGAGAAAAGCGTTGATGAATCGAACACTTGACCTGTTCGGTCCCGTTCAGCCCAGATCGTTCCTTGGGTGATAAGCTTTGCGTTCCTTCTTCCTGTCTTGCCACCAGTGGGAGACATAATCACCAATTCTCCTTCGCTTGTGCGTTCGATTTGAAGTTCCGGATTTAGTTGGCAAAGTTCAGCGAATTTTTCGTCCGAGACTTTCGTTGCCAACGGACTGAAGTCAAAGACCAACCCGTTCTCTAATGCGAATGTAGTGCTCATTAACTTTGTCTCCCCAAAACTAGAACCGTAGCAATACCGCACCGCCGAAAGTCAAAAATAATATCACGCTCACAAAAGCATTGGTCGTAAAGAAAGCCGCGTTGAGCCTGCTCAGATCATCGGCCCGCACCAGCGTGTGCTGGTAAATAAGCAGAGCCGCGGTGGCGATCAACCCTACGACAGCCAGCAGTCCCAAGTGCGTAACGAAGTATAACGCAAGCAGCGCCGCGAATGCTCCCACGTGCAGCAGACGCGAAATCCACAGCGACCGCGCAATCCCAAATCGCGCGGGAAGCGAATGCAAACCCTCGCGGCGGTCGAACTCGTAATCCTGGCAAGCGTAGAGAACGTCGAAACCCGCGGTCCAAAGCATGACGATCAGCGACAACAAGAGCGGCGCGGGACTATCGATTGAACCCCGCACGGCTATCCATGCTCCCGTGGGAGCAATTGCCAGGCACCACCCCAGCACGAGATGTGACAGCAACGTCCAGCGCTTGGTGTACGAGTAGAGCACGACGCTGGCGAGCGCAACGGGCGAAAGCAGCAAGGTGAGACGATTCAGCATCGCGGCGGCGAATAAAAAGAGTCCTGCTCCGCAGATCGTGAAGACCAAAACGAACCCGACTGAGAGTGCTCCGGCGGGGATTGCGCGCATCCTGGTGCGCGGATTTCGCGCGTCGTAGTCCTTGTCGGCGATGCGATTGAATGCCATCGCCGTCGATCGCGCGCCGACCATCGCCAAACTGATCCAAAGAGTTTGGGACAGGGTTGGTACACCGCGCGCCGCCAGTACCGCGCCGAGAAAAGCAAACGGCAACGCGAAAAGCGTGTGCTCGATCTTGATCATCTCGAGCGTCGTGCCAAGGTTGCGAAAGACGTTTGCCATTGCGTGCTTCGGATTAGGTGAAGAAACGGTCGTAGGGACTGTGTCCTCCGATCCAAAACCTGGTAACGGTGTCTCCTTCCAGGGTTCCGACAGCGCGATAGCCGCCTGTCACTCGTACGGACCACACGTTTTCGTCGCGATTAATACACTTGAAATAGAGCGAAGGATGAAAAGGGTTTTCGCGCCACAACTGATACGCCTTCCTCGCGCTTGTCTGGATATGCTTGTCGAGAGAATTATAGGCAGTCCAGAAAGACGGAAGTGTCGCTGACCTCATAACTGGTCGTAATCGAGAGGTCGCGCCAAGCCTTCGGCGCTCTCTTCTTTCGCTCGTCGCGCGGCGCTGGCCAAAGCAGATTGAGTTCTTTCAAACTGGCTGTCCCACTCGGTCTTGTCCCGCAAATCCATCAGATACTCGCTCAAATGTTCGACGACACGAGCTTGGACATTCTCGGGCAGACTCTCCAGGATAGTAACAACAGTTGTAATTGCTGCAGATGACATATCAATTCCTTACTTGAGATTCTAACACGTCTGTTTCGTTTCTGACTCTACTGCTCGCAATTCTGTATTTCACCCTTCCATCGCGTGGCCGTCGAATGCGGAATCGCGAACTGATCGAGAATGCGAAACACCAGGTGATCCACCAGGGCCTCGATCGTTTGTGGCCGATGATAGAACCCAGGGCTGGCCGGCAGAATCTGCGCGCCGGCACGGGCGAGCTTCAGGAGGTTCTCGAGATGAATTGCATTGTAGGGCGACTCTCGCGGCACCAGCACCAGCTTCCGGCCTTCCTTCAGCGTCACATCCGCGGCGCGATGAATCAGGTTAGTGCCGGCGCCGGAAGCGATCGCGCCGAGCGTACCCATCGAACAGGGAACAATCAGCATGCCGGCTTGTGGATGCGAGCCGGAAGAAGGCGTTGCCGCCATATTATCAAGCCGGTGCCAGCGAATCATTTTCGCGTCGACCGGCAATCCAATCCACTGGTTGAGTTTCTGCTCGTCCGCGCTACGCAGGTCAAAGCCCAACTCCACCATGGCGACGGTTTTCGCTGAGTCAGAAACGATTAAATTGATGCGCTCAACCACGCCGCTGGCCGCGAGATGGATCAGCGTGCGGTGCGCGTAAATCGCGCCAGAGGCTCCGGTGATGGCGACTGTTAATTCCACAGAGAGACAGGATGAACTGTGATGCTGATCTTACGTTCCTTGACGGCCATTCGCAAATAGAGGGTGCGCCTCAGTTGGCGGCGTTTAGAGTACCAACTTTAGTTGGGTTCTCTCCTTGCTAACAAAACCCGACTAAAGTCGGTACTCTGAACACCGTTTGATCAAGTGGACCATTCCCAAATAGAGAGTTCGGAGCCGGGCTTCGATGCTAGAATTGATCGTGCTGTCCGGCAATTCAAGAAGTGCGATTGCTCTCGGCCGCTAATGAACGCCCCTCGTCGGCCGTGATCGTCAAGACCCGAATGAAAAAGTCACCAACGAAGCGAACACCGGCCGGGAAGACGGAGCGCGCACGAAGGAGCAGCCCGCGGATGAGCCGCTTCGCTCAATCACTCCTGCGTGAATGGAAAAGACTCGACCTGCCGGTTACCGATGCGAAGGTGGTAGTCGCCGTTTCGGGCGGAGCGGACTCGGTCGCGTTACTGCTATCGCTCGATGAGCTCATCAAAGCCAGGCGACTCAAGCTGAATCTTCTGATCGCTCACCTTAATCATCGTCTGCGAGGAAAAGCCAGTGACGCGGACGGAAATTGGGTCGCTCTGTTGGCCAAGCGGCTTGGTTACAAGGCCGTTATGGGACGGATCGATGTGAAGCGGCGGGCCGCAAAGACCGGCGACAACCTGGAACAATCCGCGCGGCGTGCGCGCTATGAATTTCTGGAGCAGGAGGCCAGGACCATACACGCGAACGTAGTCCTGACCGCGCACACAATGGACGATCAGGCTGAGACTGTCCTGTTGAATCTTTTGCGCGGAAGTGGGGGCAGCGGCCTCGGCGGAATTGAGCCGGTGCGGTCAATTGTCGCTGAAAGTGAGACCTTGCTGGCGCGACCGCTGCTCTCATGGGCGCAGCGACCAGACACGGAAAATTACTGCCGGCAGCGGAACGTTGAATTTCGCACTGACGAAATGAACATCGATGAAAAGTTTGTGCGCGTCCGCGTGCGCCGCCAACTCCTGCCCTTAATGCAGACCTTCAATCCTAAGCTGATAGCAGGCTTAGCGCGTACAGCAGAACTTTTGCGTGAGGATAGCAGCGCTCTCGATCGCGGGGCACAGAGGCTGCTTGAGCTGTCTCTTGAGCCGGACTTGGCGCCGGCTGCAGGCAAGAAAACCGGCGCCTCTCTACGATTCGATCTGCTTGCCCAGACGCCGCCTGCTTTGCGCCGCCGCGCGTTGCGTATTTGGTTTGAGCGATGTCGTGGCGACCTGAAGAGACTTGAGCGGGTACACATCGTTGCGGTTGAGGGGCTGCTGCTCGGAGATCGCGGCGGCCGGGTGATTGAGTTACCGGGGGGTGCACGTGTGTCCCGAAAACGCGGGCTGCTTCAATACTCCGACTGATGGCCGCCGCTTTCGACTGTAGTTTGAACCTAAAGCGAAGGCCGGGCGTAATAACCCGAGGCCTCCACGTTAAGGCCTGCGGCTGAGGCACCTGGGCGACACGGAAGGGCATCTCAAGTTGCTGTTAACGGAGGTTCCAAAGGGTAATGGCCTGCCCAATGCGAACCGGCTCTTACAAGAACGGCCGATTTGAGGTATGATCGGCCACGGAGGAAGTTAAGACTTTGAGTTCTACTGCAAGACAAATCATTTTCTGGCTGCTGATAATTGCGGGCGCATTATTAATCTATAAGCTCGTCAATCCGAGCAGCAAGAACACCCAAAACATTGACCTGGTTCAGCTCTACCAGAAGATTGATAGTGGCAAGCTGAAGCAGTTGACTATCAGACAGAATGAAGCCGTAGCCATCGACAAAGACACAGGCACGGAGTATCACGTCCCGCTCACCAACGAGACGGCGAAAAACGACTTGATTAAGGAAGGCAAGGAGGTCGTCAACGGCGTCCCGCGGGTCGAGAAGGTGGAAGATGACTCTGGCAATAGCTATCTCTGGCCGGCGCTATATTACCTTCTGCCATTCCTGCTGATCTTTGGCTTCTGGATTTTCATGCTGCGACAGATGCAATCGGGAGGCAATAAGGCGCTTTCATTTGGCAAGTCGCGCGCGAAGCTGCTCAGCAATCAGCAGAAGCGGGTCACGTTCAAAGACGTCGCGGGAGTTGAAGAAGCCAAGGAAGAGCTGCAAGAGATCATCGAGTTTCTGAAAGAGCCGCAAAAGTTTCAGAAGTTGGGCGGCCGCATTCCCAAAGGCGTTTTGATGATGGGCCCGCCGGGAACGGGTAAGACCTTGCTGGCGCGCGCGATTGCCGGCGAAGCCAATGTGCCGTTCTTCTCGATTTCGGGTTCTGATTTCGTTGAGATGTTCGTCGGGGTCGGCGCCTCGCGCGTCCGCGACCTGTTCGAACAGGGAAAGAAGAACGCGCCCTGCATTATCTTTATCGATGAGATTGATGCGGTCGGACGTCATCGCGGCGCGGGCCTCGGCGGCGGCCACGATGAGCGCGAACAGACTCTGAATCAGTTGCTGGTTGAGATGGACGGCTTTGAATCGAACGACGGCGTAATTCTGATCGCCTCGACGAACCGGCCGGACGTTTTGGATCCGGCTCTGCTTCGACCTGGGCGTTTTGATCGCCGTGTCGTCGTCTCTCGGCCCGACGTGCGCGGGCGTGAAGGTATTCTGAAAGTTCACACGCGCAAGATTCCGCTTGGCGAAGATGTGGACATCAGCGTGATTGCGCGCGGTACTCCCGGCTTTACCGGCGCGGATCTGGCGAACCTGGTTAACGAGGCGGCGCTCAACGCCGCACGTTACAACAAGAAGGTTGTTTCGATGTCCGACTTTGAGCTGGCCAAGGACAAAGTTTTGATGGGCGCAGAGCGCAAGAGCATGGTCATCTCGAACGAAGAGAAGCGCGTCACCGCTTATCACGAAGCGGGGCACACTCTCGTCGGTTTGAAAGTTCCGAACGCCGATCCGGTGCACAAGGTCACGATCATTCCGCGAGGCATGGCGCTCGGTGTGACGCAGCAATTGCCGGAGGGCGATCGGCACAACTACACACAGGACTACCTGCTCGGTCAGATTTCAATTCTGATGGGCGGCCGCATTGCCGAAGAGACATTCCTCGGCGGCATAACGACCGGCGCGTCCAACGACATCGAACGCGCGACGGAGTTGGCGCGCGCGATGGTTTGCGAATATGGCATGTCCGAACTTGGGCCGCTGACCTTTGGCAAAAAGGAAGAGCAAATATTCCTGGGCCGCGAGATCGCCCAGCATCGCGACTACTCAGAGGAGACTTCGATTCGCATAGATTCGGAAGTGCGCAAGATTGTCACTGAGCAATACGGGCGCGCGCGCCGCATCATCGAAGAGAACCGCGACACCATGGTGCGACTTGCCGAAGCGCTGCTGGAGCACGAGTCGCTCGATGGCGTGCAGATTCGTCGCATCGTGGCCGGCTTGACGATCGAAGACAGCGAGCCTGCGAATGCGAGTTCCGAGGAGACGCCGCAACTGAAAGAGCCGTCCGCAAAACCGCTCAAGCCAATCCTGCCGCCAATCACCGGCGGCAATCCGGCGCCGGCGTAAAGAGCGGGGCAGTAGCCCGACCGTCAGGGAGGGCTTACAATTGTTTCCACGTTAAGAAAGGCGAGAGTCGTGACTCTCGCCTTTCTTTCATCTACGGGGTAGTTGATAAGCGGTGTTCAGAGTACCGACTTTAGTCGGCCTCTTGTTAAGCAAGAAAGAACCCAACTAAAGTTGGTACTCTACGCTGCTAGATTAGGACAGCACCCTGCCCCGAACCGTCTTTACTTTTTCCCTTTTCCTTTTTACTTTTGCCTTGTGGAAACTGCGGACGTCGTCATCATCGGCAGCGGCATTGTCGGATCGAGTGTCGCTTATCATCTCGCGCAAGCCGGTTGCACCAATGTGCTGGTAATTGAGCGCGAGGCGCATCAGGGCAAAGGCTCGACCGGGAAGAGCATGGGCGGAGTGCGCGCCCAGTTTTCGTCACCTGTGAATATTCAGATGTCGCGGTATTCGATCGACTTCTTTTCAAAGTTTGCCGAAGTCGTAGGACACCCGGCCGACTATCGCGCCCACGGTTATCTTTTCTGCGCGACGAACGAGAATCACTTGGCTTACCTGAAAGCGAACCACGAGCGACAGATTTCTTTGGGAGTGAACAATGTCGAATGGGTTTCGCCGGCGGACATTTCAGAAATCGTGCCGCAGCTTCGCGCCGACGATATTCTGGGCGGCACGTTCTGCCCGACGGATGGCTTCGTCGATCCACACAGCGTGATGATGGGATTCATGCTGAGCGCGCGCGCACGCGGCGCGCGCCTCTGGCTTGATACGCAGGTCACAGGAATTGAAGTTGAGCCCCGGTTGACCGCGAGCGTTGATGCTGGGAGCGCGGACGTCCCGGCCGCACCACGCGACTCAGGTGCCGCTTCTAAGCGGGGGATGGATGATAAACGGAGGGCGGACGGGACGTGCGCGCTCCCTGCATTAGAGGCTCGACGTATCGCCGGCGTCGAGACAACTCGTGGCTTTGTTTCAACGCGAGTCGTCGTGAACGCCGCGGGCCCGTGGGCGGCGGAAGTAGCAAAGATGGCCGGCGCCGATTTGCCCGTCGAGCCTCTGCGTCGTCAGCTAGTCCCTACTGAACCGTTCGATCAATTGCCCAGGCGCTTTCCGATGGTGATTGACATGTCCACGGGCTTTCACTTCCGGCGCGAAGGGAAGGGAATTCTCCTCGCCTGGAACGATCCCGAAGAGACACCGGGCTTCAAGACTGAATTCGATCCGGCGTTCGTGGAAAAGATCTTAACCCGTGCCGCGATGCGTGTGCCGTGTTTGGCGGAAGCTGAGGTGAACCCCCGGCGCGCCTGGGCCGGACTCTACGAGATGACCCCCGATCATCATGCGATCATCGGACCATCACCGAATGTAGCCGGACTTTATTTTGTTAACGGCTTCAGCGGCCACGGCGTGATGCACTCGCCGGCTTCCGGCCGCATCACCGCGGACCTAATACTTCAAGGCCAGTCCGATTTGATCGACGCCACGCAACTAAGCGTTGAACGCTTTAGCGAAGGGAAGTTATTGGAAGAGACGGCTGTGTTATGAAAGTTTATGACTCGCAACCAGTTTGATAGTAGCACGCGCATCCTGCGCGGATTCACGGGCGGGACACCCGTGCCACTCTACAAACTGGCCAAATAGCGCAGGGCTCGGACGCTCGGAAGGAAGAAATAGGCGCCGCCCTTTACGGTCACGAAGCGCTCCAGATTGTGGACGCGCGTGCGCAACGGATCGGCCTGGATCGTGAATATCGTATCGCGCTCCGCGTCGCCGTTGTCCGAATTTGCCGGAGAAGTTTCGGTCTTGCTTATGTTTCCGATTAGCGGATCTACTTCACCGTCCAGTCCGCCGAAGACGGGATTGTTAATCCAAGTCTGTTGGCAGAATTCGAACTGCCGTTCGATATCGCTGTTAAGACAGATAAAAAGTAACCCGCGATCGATTGGGTCGGCGATTCGTGGATCCTTCGGACGATGACCGTAGGATCGGCCGCGTCGCAGGATGCGATGACGATTCGCCGTCTTGAGTGCGGTTGGGCCATCCGGCCCCAGCGTGTCGCGTGGGTTGGAACGTCGAACGTGCGAACCTATGGGACACTTGAAACCGTGCGCATCGCTATCGCGATAGCCAAAGTCGTCGGCGTCTTTGAACGCGGGATCGTCTGCGTCAGGTGACAGCACCAGCGGCGCGCCATTCTGCCAACGTCCCACACATTTCGCCGCGAGGCGGTCGCTGGCGCTGAGGTCCAACTGCCCGTCGAGTCCCCGCGTTGCTTCATCTACAAAGTGACGAAAGAGCGCGACATTCTGCGCCAACTGTCGGAAGACGAGATAGGTCCCGTTCAAACCGAGGTCATGCAGATTTGTTCGCGCACCCGTCGCAACTCTTGGCGCTACGCGCGGCGGAGCAAGGTGAGGTTTTGGATCGCGGGCCGCGCTTACCATCGGGCTATCGGCCGGCTTGTCATAGTCGTTGATGTAACCCAATAACATCTCACCGGCTTTGAGTACGTTGCGCGCCGCGGCCTTGTCCTCCTGAAAGGTGCCTTCAATCGCTGGTTGACCCATGCCATCGGCGAAACCGAAGTGTTCGTGGCTGTCATCGTTTCGGCCTGCCGTCAATGTTCGCAGCTCAACCACACCATTTTGCTTGAATTGAAAACTCGTCTCTGCAAGCAGCGCTTTAAGCATGTCCTCATTTTCAGTAAACATCATCAAGAGGATATCGACAGCGCTGCCATCATCGGGTTTTCCCTCTGCATCCTCGTTGCCGCCCCAAACCCAATTCTCCGGTGCGTTCTCATCAGCGTCACCGAGGATTCGCGCGCGGTGCAGAGTTGTCATGCCCTCGAGGAAAGGACGGGAGAACGTGCCGAGCGTGTCATCATCAAGTCCAAGCTTTTCTAGTCCTCGACATGTGAGCGCCACGTTCAGAGCCGAGACTTTCTCGGCAGGAGGCTCGCTCGTTGTGATCTGATCCATGATACTCCCGAGCCAACGACGCGCGGCTGCCGGCTCAATCACCTGCAGCAATACATAGCTCGCGCAATGCAGATCACCATAGCCGCTCATTACAATTCCCTGTATGTCTTTCAGGTCTTCCGTTTCCAGTTTGGCCACGAGTTGTCCCCTTTCGCTTCAGAACCGCCTCAGCCAGGCGCGCGTCGCAGAGTCATCCATCGACGTGATCAAGCCTTCACGAATGGAGCTGTTGTTGTCGACGGTTTGCACGGTTAACTGCTTGTAAGCGCTGTACCAGACGTTTGTGTACACCTGTTTATCGCGCGCCCATTCCTTGAAGCGCGAGCCGTCGCGCGAGCCGTCAAGAATAAGGAAGCGCGTCTTCGGGTAGTCAACTGTATTGCTCCAAATGCCGGTCAGCCCGTTGCTCGCCTTATCAATAAAGTCGTCCAGATAATTTTCCCAACTGCCGTCGAAGTTGCTGAAGAAGAGCAGGCGCCGCCCCTTGTCGATCAAGGCCCAGTGGGCAAAGTGGATACTGGGAATGCCGCTCAGTTCGCCTTTGTCGGAGGTACGCGCGATCAGGTTAATGACCCAGAGCAGTCCCCGCAGCGTGACTCGCCGGAAGACACCGGGTTTGACGATCGTGATGTGGCACATCTGATTTTGGACCATGTGCGTGCGGTCCTCGCGTTTCACCAGGAACCTGACGTGATCATCTACCTCAAGATCGGCCGGCGGCGGTTCATGGGTCTCTATCCAGCGCAACATAATCACCCAGATGATGGCGAGGGGAATCAACAACGGCAACAACACCAGGGCGATTAATCCTGCAATTACGAGGTTGAGCCGAGGCATAAAATGCTCGATCGCGGTCTGTCGCGGCTGAGCGTTGGCTGCCCAGGCAAACGGTGGCTGGCTTTGCACGAACGCCTGGACCTTTTGCCGGATTGAGCTTGGCGATCCGATGTTTCCCTGGCTCACGACGTCGTCAAGAAAGTCTTCAATGCCGTCGCGGAGGTCGTCTTCCTGATGCGTGCGCTCGACGCTGCGTCCGACGTTACCGATGTGGTAGGCGTTAGGGTGAACAACGTGCGCGCGTAAATAGGCAAGCATCGCCGCCTTGTCAGCAGCATTTGCGGCCGGATAATCGAGGCAGCAACTGTAAATGCTATGCAGACCTGCAGAGGCATGCGCGTAAAGGTCGTCAAGATACGGACCGAGCGGACCATCGAAGTTGTTTTCAAACACCAGGTCCGTGCCATAACTGGGATCATCGTTGAGCACCAGGCTGCCAAAGTGAAGAAGTTTCAGTTTGGGAAAGGGAATCAATGCGTTGCCCTCAACGTCGGCCGCGATACGATCCAGCAATGCGTTTAGATCGGAGACCCGTTCCGGGTTTACTTTGGCAACGAAGGTCAGAATTGTTTGTTTCATCTCACGAGTCTCCTGGGTCTCGTCAGCAGATTGATCAACTTATCTTTCAATGTATTTCCCCGACTGGTGCTCACGTGGGATCGCGTTCCGGATGCGGGCGTGCTTGTCGATGACACAAAGCTGAAGTGATCATCGATCAGCCAGCGAGCCATTTCGCAACATGGGCGCTGGGGATAAAAGGAAACGAGAGACAACTGAGATTCCAATCTAAGGCGCAAGAAAGAGATCAAAATTTGACGAGGACGAAAGCCCGAGCCTTGTTGGTCAAGCCTTATATGCGATGCCTAAGGAAAAGGCAAGGACTCCAAAGCAAATTCAAATGTAGCCAGCGTTACTCTCGCGCCGGCGGCTTGATTTCGAAGTGGGCATGGTTGTCGTGTCCGCCAGCGTGGTGGCACAGCCCTTCAGATATTAGCGTGGTGTCGTTCAAAAAAATTCGGCGGGCCAATTTCTGCTTAAGGAACGCTTTGATCATTGCCCTCATCGCGTTCCGATCGTATGTGGCCGCACCGACTACGATCCCGCCGACGCTACCGTCCTTATGGGGAAGCCTTATGTCGGATTGCAGACCCGCCTCATGCTCCTTATGCGCGGGCGTGTCTCCGCCTTCCGGCAGGCTGGTATCGTTGATATGCAATAGCGCTGCGCCTGGGTTTGTAGCCAAATGCTCATCTCTATATGTCGCTCCCGTAGCGGTCAGAGTGTCAGCCATCCAGTTCGTGCCAAAGTCGTGTTTGTCGGCGACGTCGGCGATGTTGTCATTAACAAAGCCTTCCGCTTTTGAGCCGGCCGGCATCCGCATCCAGCGTGGCGCGTTGGCAGCTTGCAACCATTTAATCGTATCGCCGTTGGGATCGACCCGGCCATCAAGTTGCTGAGGATTGATGACGGTTAGTCCGCCCTTGATTGCCTGGAAAAGTCGAATCGCTTTTATGGTAGACGGCCCCATCCCGGCGTCTGCCGTGATGAAGGCGAAGCCCAACTCGACCAGTCTGGTCTTCACAGCCAGCACGTCATCGGGATTATTGGTTCCATTGAGTCCGACACTGCCTCCGATTGTAATAGCCATGGATTCCTCCGTAGTTGGACGATGTGTCTAGAGCTAAACTTACCCCCGCAACTTCTATGACAGTCAAGAACAAAGCATTTCATGAGAGCCAGAAGCCGCGGTCCCCCGAGAGATCGTTGGGCAACACTCTTAGGGCCGCTCTGATTGCAACGACGAGACGAAAGGGTCAGACTTTGCGGCATAACTCCGAAGGTAGACTCTCTCGCGCAAGCTAGATTATGTTGGGAGGCAACTTGAACTGGCCGGCCCCATTTGCGCGGCGTCGGCCGGCCGATATTCCCCTGAGAAATAGAAGGTTGCGGCTCATTGAGTCTCCCTTAAGCTCTTATGCATAGACTCGCCAAAACATTTCTGTAGAGCCAGGACGGTGCCCTCCCATCTTCATCAACTCTTGGAATCACCATATAACAGCATCTGCGGAAGATCTTTCAGCGCTGCTTTCCCTTTCGTAAAAGTGATCTCCCAAACGCGATCGAAGACCTTGCCGTCCCACTTGGGCGGCTTCGCGATTCCCAGGGCCTTGGCAATATCGGGAATTCTGCCGTGATGCCAACAGATCAGCACTATCTTGCCCGCGCACGCCGATTCCGCGAAAATCGCCTCGACCATTTTCTTGATGTCATTGTCGTTGTCCGCAAAGCGCGGATTGATCGGCTCATTCAGAGCCGTCGCGAGCGGAGTGACTGTTTCGATGGGGCGTTTGCTGTCCTTTGACCTCGCGGTGGCGAAGATCAAGTTTGGAGCGCGAAAGCGCGCGGCGGTGCCCTTTAACGGAACTTGCCGGTAACTCCCGGTGAAATCCTCTGCATGATGATGCAGATCACAACTCAACTGGGGCAGCGCCGGAGCAAACAGTGAAGGTAAAGCGGCCGCCCGCGCCGAACCCTGTATCGACAAGTGTCGCCCGCCGTCGTTATCCTTTTTCGGATCGCCAACCTTCTCGCCGTGACGAATAATCAAAACCTGGATGGGAAATGAACTCATATCCTGACCTCCGTGATGTGATGTGAAAGATCTTGAAATCAATTAAGCCAGCTTATTTTTTCTCGGGAAATTTGAAGCCGATATAAGTACCTGAGCTGATGCCCATCAGTCCCAGCAGCGTCGCACTGAACTCGGGCATGGTGAGCTTGTTGTAGACGGATGAAATGAACATGATTCCGAGCACAATCGTCCAGGCGGCAATCTGAAAACGATGAAAGCTATATCCGCTACTGTCCGAGAGAATATCCGCGACAAAACCGCGCGATGTGCCGGTTGCGGCCGACGGGCTGAGAGCTTGAATCTGCTGCGTAACCTGGGCCAGCCGGGTGCGCGCATCCTGCAGTTGCTTATTCAGACTGTCCCGGTTCGACGTATCTTCGGGCATCAACGTAGCTTTAGCATTGATCGAATCAATCTGGGATTGCAGTCCCGGAATGCTTTGCTCGAGCGCCTGCTTTTCGGCAATTAGATCCTGTTGTTGATTTTCGTTCGTAGAATCTTTGCCGGAATCAATCAACACGTCGGCCAGGGCGGTGCCGGCGCTGATGCCCATCAGGCCAAGTAGTGACGGCGTGATCGTATCGAGCGCGTCCGTGACCAACCAGATCACGAGATACGAGACATAGATCAGGAAGAACCAGAAGGCCATCTGGGTGCGACCGAGATTGTAAGGTTTGAGCTTCCCCGGGACCGGACAAGCGCCAGGCTCGCGAATCAGATTGGTCGTACGGGCCAACCAGACAAACAACGCCAGCGTTACCAACACCACCACCAGAGCGATCACACCATACACGGGTGAAATCACGGTGAGCGGGATCTTGTTGCTTTGATCGAACACAGTATCGAATGGCGCCTGGTTCTCAAGCCCAACACTGAACGCTACGGGGCGAATAGTTCCTGGAGGCTCGCCGAGCAAGTCTACCCACGCATCCCGGTTTTCGTTCGTAATGTGCAAATGAAAATGCACGTGGTTCTTTGACACATGGATCTCTTCGGGATAGTTACCGCGAATCGCCCGCCCATTCAAGAACGGTACTAACTTTGAAACATCGTTTGTCTTCGCCCATCCGGCGAGGTTAGCGATCTCTACCTGAATAATATCGTCCAACTCCAGGTGACCTTGATACCCGGTGACCTTAGGTTGCGGAGCAGGCGACGGTGTCGCCGACGGCGTCGGCGAGGGTAACGGCGAACTGTTTGGCGAAGGGGTGGGAGAAACAGTCTGGGCCTTGACAGCATGCCCAATAGCAATCACGAATAAGATCAACGTGGAAAGGGTGATGGCTAACGCTGTTTCTTTTCGGATCATTGACCTTCTCTCACCGGTGAAAATGAAACTCGAATTCGCGTCGAGCAGGAATGCGTTGCGTCAAGAGAAATGACGATCATCCGCCCGGCACTTCATTGGGAAAGCTTTGCGGGCAAGTGCGATCGCTGGTCAGCGTAGAATTTCGGACGGAGGTCAATCTCCGTCAAAGATCATGGTTTGGAACTGGGTTTTGCCAACCTCCAAAAAGACGCAAGCCGGCAAAGCCTATAGGAATTCAGGAGAGGGAGTCAATGGTTTTGATTCGAGTCGACGCCTTCGCGGCTACTGGGTTTCTACTGAGGCTTGCGACTTTACAGGCGCTAGTAAGGAGTTCAGCCAAACGGGCGGTCACGCAGAAGTGACGATTGGGATGCGGTATCCTGGGGTCTTGATAAACGCGTCTGAAGCCTACTTGCGCTTAATAGATTCAGTTCCGAGAAGAGGCCTAATTCCACCGGGCTCGTCATAGGGCTGAAAGTCCGCTGAATCGCGAGCCAGGTAATATTCACTGGTCTTGCCGGCTTTATCAGCCCCAACGCCGCGGGCCTTTCCCCGCTGCTTCGTAGGGCCTTTTGTCGAGGCTTTCCTGGATTCGCTCTTGTGAAGTATGAAGTACCCTTGCTGGCCTGCTTCAAACTTTGGAACTTCATGCCACATGACGTCGCTGCTCGCGGGAAAACGCACGACGACCTGCTTTACCTGATGGGCTCCTTTAATCACTTTGTCGACTTGAATAATTGCTTCGCGCCATTTTGGATCGTGCTCCGTAATTGGACCAGTTGGCCTACCGCCGTGTTTCCGCCCGGCGGTTGAATCATCCGGCAGCCTGACGGCCACGACCATGCCGGAGACCACCAGGTCCGCATCCTCGAAATGTGAGCTCTGCTGTTTTTGCCCGCGTCGCTCGACCGCATTATCGCCGGCGATGGCCGACTTTGCCTGGCGGTTCTTTAATGGTTCCTGTCGCAAGGATCGGACGGCAACACTGTCGCCAAACATCCAGCCAGTCGCATGAAAAAGCATCTGTTGTCCGACGCGGACCTTCTGACGGCCACTTAACTGGACCGTAATCTCCTGTCCGCCATATCCTGCGAGGTCAGGCGGAGCCTCGACAATCTGATCTACCATAACGATGGCAGTACGATCGTTAAGCGGCACATCTTCCATCGTCGCACTCTTAAGTTTTTTGACTGTGCCCTTGAAAACAAAGGTCGGCTGCTGCGGTTCTTTTGACTGGCGTGGACTCGGCATGCTTCCTCTCTCAGCTTTAGTCATCCGTGTCCTAAGTGACAAGTGTTTAGAGTACCGACTTTAGTCGGGCCCTTCTCAGTAATAAAACCCGACTGAAGTCGGTACTCTGAACGCCTGTTTCCAAATGAAGACCATATTACTGTGTCTGACGGCGCCGCGGTGGTTGACCGCGGCGCCGCCATAGAGAGCGAGAGGTAACATCCGTTTCTCGACGCCTATATCTTGAAGAAGAAAGGATCAATCGAAATGGCAACCGGAGAACTATTGTTGACGTTCAGTAGCGTATGAGTGGTGAAGTTTGCGTTCCGCTGATAGGTAACTCCGTTCGGGAAGTTCGCCATGTTCGGACTGTTGTTAGTCGAAAAGATTCCGAAGAAAGTTTGTCCCACAGCGACGAGGTGATCGTAGTCGCCTAAGTACGGATCAAAAGTCTTAACCGGCGCAGTGGCGGGTACGTTGGCCAGGACGAGATCAGTCCAGGTGACGCCGGCGTTCGCGCTCCGTTGCAAGTGCGTAACCCAGCGTTGTCCGGCGCCCGTGCCCGTGACCTGCTGGTACAGTAGTCCGATCATGCCGGCGCTATTAATGGCCAGCGCGGCATTTGTAGCGTTGGGGATTGTCAGTAGATCTCCGGGTCCGGACCACGTCACACCGCGATCTGTCGAACGGCGAACATGTATTGTCAGGAAACTGCCTGACTGGCGGTCGCCCCACGCGAGATAAACGATGCTGCTGTTATTCGGATCGACGGCGATCGAGATGGTGCCGCCGATGCGCTGCTGTCCAGTCACCGCCGTGCCGTGGATCATGAACGGGAAGCTGACGCCTTTTATGACGCGCTTTCCCGCCAGGCCGTCACCGGGAGGGGCGACAGGTTCCTTCAGATCAACAAAACCGCCCCCGCCCCACTTATCATCCCGCACGACGACGACATCCGCGCTGGTAACGACGAAAGTGTTTGCCTGGAAGTTGCCGGTCGCGGCGCGCCATCCGTAGAAGGCTGCATAGATCGTACCATCAGAGTGGGCGACCGGCCGACACTGCGGACCGTCCTGGCCCATCGTGGTCCGCTTGTCGACCCGCACCGAATTAAAGGCCGGAGCGGCGACAGCGGCGTTCAGCGATTGATCCACCGTTTGGGTCTTGCCGGCGGGAGCGGCGAAATCGTTGTCGCCAATGTAGACCCGATCCTGACCGGCGCCGACGCCACCGGCAGGGACCGTCGTAGCATGAGTGAAGGGCTGATCGGCGCTCAGCCGGGATTTTAATACCGTCATTGGCGGAAAGGCCGGCACAGTCGTCCGCAGGAATTCGAGAGCTCCGGTGCCCGCTCTCAAAATCCCTCCGTATAATTTCGTGCCGGTGCGATTAAAGCTGGTGGTGATATCGCCCGTGCCGAGTTGGCTTCCGGCCTGGCTGGGTACGATCGCGTTGACCGTCCAGGTGGCGCCACCATTAAGGGACTTATAGACCGGAGCCAAAGCTCCGCCGCCAGGGTTCGGCGAGAAAGCCGTGCCAATAATCATGTTCGGGTTGGCAGGATTGACCGTCAGATGCGGTTCGCTGTCCTGGGCGGTCTCTCCACTGAGCGATTGAGGAATCATGTTAACCAACATGAATCCCGGGGGCCCTTGTCCGATACCCGTCGCCGTTCCTTTCTTACCGGCTTTCTTGCGTGAAGCTCGAGCGCGAGTAGATTTTGTTTTTTTGGGCGTCGATTTCTTAATGGTCTTTCTAGCTGGCATGGTTTCACTCTCTCCTTTTCATTGAGGCGGCGGCCTTCAGAGTCCGTCAGTCAGATAACCCGATCAAATTTCTAATTCCACCAGGCTCGTCAAAGGGCTGAAAGTCTACCGGATGAAAGGCGACATACTCACCGGCGTCTTTCGTGGGCGCAGACTTCGCCGCGACTTTTACCTTTTCGCTCTTGTGAAGAATGAAAAAGCCTTCCTGCCCAGGATGGAATTTTGGAGCATCGTGCCACATCACGTCCTGACTGTTGGGAAATCTAACTTCGGCAGTCTTTCCTTTATGGCTGCCCTGGTGCACCTGATCAACCTGGATCTCGCCTATGCGCCAGACGGGATCATGTTCACTGATCGGGCCCGTGACTGTGGCAGCGGCGAGCCCGGCTGATTTGGCTGATTTGGC
>DATHHW010000128.1:0-9662 GCA_035317005.1 Pyrinomonadaceae bacterium
CGCGACGACGGGTGAAGCGGACGCTATTGAAGTCGAAGGCGACACCAACGCCCCGGGAGAAACCGACGCCGGCGACGTTACGGTCGTGCGCCCGCGCGTAGTCGATCTGTACTCGATGGAGCTTTGGCGTGAAGGCGTCCGGCAATCAGTGGTCAAAATTACCAAAGCCGAGATAAGCATTGGTCGCGGCTCGCGTTCGGTAGCGGTCGATGTGCGTCTGAAAGGCGATCCGGAAATCAGTCGCGTGCACGCGACGCTGACCTTCGACGATCAGGGCCGCTTCTGGCTGACTTCCAAAGGCCGAAACCCGACCCTGGTGTCCGGCCGAGAAATCCCACGCGAGGAACGCACTATCGTCCAACCGGATGAGAAGATCGGAATTTGTAGTTTTACGCTAAGGATTCAACCGAAGTAACGCCGGTTTTAGTAGATCTCCCAACACGCAGCCGCTTCATCTTTGACAAAGGCAGCTATCGCATCCACGTGATCGCGTAGTCGGTGTTCGATTGCGTAGGTTGGTTGATTGCCGCATCGGAGCCAGATCACTTTCGGCGGCGGTCCGAATAGTGTAGCCAGATCCGCGAAATCCGCATCGTGCGAAACAAGAACAAAGCTATTCGCCTTTGCATATTCCCAGATGGCGAGATCCTCGGCTTCTTCCATGCCGATCGAGCGTACTTGATTTGATTCAGGAAAAACGTCGGCGAGCAGTCGACACAGTTTGAAGCTTAAGTTCTGGTCGAACAGCAGCTTCATGAGGTTGCTGTCACAAGTCGCCGCTCGCGGTCGGCAGCATACGCGAGGCAAGCCAGGATGTCTTTTTCCGTGAGTTCCGGATAATCACTCAGGATCTCTTCATGAGACATACCGGCCGCCAGCCAACCAAGCACGTCTCCAACCGAAATGCGCATTCCGCGAACGGTTGGCCGTCCGCCGCGTTTGCCGGGTTCGATGGTGATGATGTCTTGATAATTCATCGAAGGGCCTACTTTACCACAGCGCGAGACGGCTCAATGCCCAGCAGCGCTCGCCGCTCGCATATCACCGTTGCCATCGAGGTCTGAGATCAACTGGCTAAGTATCGGACTCACACTTTCAACGTTGTCGTAGTTCTTCCCCAGCAGCTTCATCAGGCGTTTATCTTTTGAGGTGCCTTCGATCTCTTTCAGGAATGCGCGGCAAAAGGCGCAGACGACTGCGGGCTCGAACTGAGTTCCCGTATTAACGCGAAAGTCTTCCAGCACGTCCGCTAGCGGGAGGCGATTGCGGTAGGGGCGATCGGTGGTCATCGCGTCGAATGAATCCGCCAGCGTGACTATCTTCGCCCCCGCCGGGATCTCGTCGCCCTTCAGTCCGTCAGGGTAGCCATTCCCATCAAGGCGTTCGTGATGATAGCGGGCCATCAGAGGGATGTCGGCGTAAGGATGACTGATCGGCGACAAAATTTCGTATCCGGCGGTTGGATGCCGGCTCATCTCTTTCGATTCCTTTGCGTTGAAGCGGCCCGGAGAGTTGAGAACGTTCAGATCGACGATGAGCTTGCCGATGTCGTGAAGATACCCGGCGATGGCAATGCCTTCCACCGCATCGTCGGTCCAGCCCATTTCGCGCGCGATGATTTCGCTGTACTTGCCGACACGAACGGAATGACCCTGTGTGTATCGGTCCTTGATATCGATCGCCGCGGCAAAGGCGTGCACCGTTTCTTTGTAAATTGCTCGCAGGCCATCGTACAGCCGGCGGTTCTCGTCCGCTTTGTGCTCGACTTCTTCCAGCAGGCGATGGCTGTGAATCCCAACGCCGATGTGACGCGCGAGCGCGCTTACGATTTGCAGATCTTCTTCGGTGAACTTTTCTCCAGTCGCCTTTTCACCGAGCAAGACCACTCCTATCAAGCGGTCGCGCACCACCAGCGGCAACAGCAAATCGATTGCGACTGCAGCAAAACCGTCCTGATGATCTTCGAGGAACCTGGCCGCTTCATTCCTCGATTCATCGAGCGACAGTGACGAACCAAGGCTCGCCAAATGGCGTGCGTGTTCATTTGAGAATGGCAGCAGCAGCTCCTGCGATTCGCGGAGGCCGCGCGCCGCGACCAGACGCAGTTTAGTTCCCTCTCGATCGTATTCGCCGACGGCGCCACGTCTGATTGCCAGAGAACCCAGCAACAAATGAAACGACGCGCGCAGCATCTCTTCAAAGTCGCCGGTGTCGGCTATCTCCTGGCCCAGATCGGCCAGCGCGGCAAAGGTGTGTAGTAATCGTTGAGTGTTTGTTTCCATGCGCGATAATTTTGGAGTCCGCTGACTTGTCAGCGCTTTTCGAAAGCAGCGACCAGTCGCCACACTCCAAAGCCCTCCCTGACGGTCGGGCTACTGCCCCGCTTGTTAACTTGGCGTTGAGCCGGCGGCGTTCGTTTGCGGTGTTATCAGTGCCAAAGCTTCGGTCTCGTCTTTGGCGACACTGACATGCCTGGTTAGTCCCAGCAGTTCGAACAGACTCGCAGTCTGGCCATTTACGTCAGAGAAGACCACGCGCGCATTGCTCCGTTCCGAAGCATCGATCACGCCCATAAGAATCGAGACACCGATGCTGTTTACCAGTTCGGTGTCTCGGAAATTGATCACCAGCGCGCGGCAACCCGATTCAAGCTGGCGTTTGCATTCGCGCTCGATGCGCTCGCCGCTCAGTTTGTTCAGGTAATCGCTGGCGTAGATGATTGCTGTGTCTCCAATGCAGCGCGCCTGCACCGGAGTTTCCCCGGTTGTATCCGCCATCTTCGCTAAGGGCCCCCTCTCCTTGGTGAATCGTACTCGATTTGATAAACCCTCCCTGACGGTCGGGCTAGTGCCCGATTACTGTTTACGAAAATACTTTGTCATCCGCAGTTGCGTGCCGTCATCGACCCGCTCGAATTCAACTTCGTCCATCAGCGTTTGAATCAGTTTCAATCCCCAACCGCGCCGGCCGTCTTCCTTTTCACCTTTGACGTCGCCTGGCTGACCGTTTTGGCCCGCAAGACTTGCCGGCACCACGCCGCGACTCGCAACAGTAACGACTAATCTATCATTTTCCACGCGGAATCGCTGATAAATTTTGCGGTCGGGGCTAAGGCTGTGCTCAGCGGCGTTGATGCAAGCTTCAATCAACGCGGTCTTGATCTGATTAATCGCTTCGGGTCCAAAGTTCACTCGCCGCGCGATCTGTTCCACCGTGTGCGCTGCGATCAGTTCCGTGTCCGCGCCCATGGGAATGACCATCTCGTATTCGTTCGGCCGGCTCTCTTCCTCTTCTTTGGTTGCCGACTCGATGCGCGCAGTAAGCAATTCAACCTGCTGGCGACTGGAGCCGTAAGCTTCGCGGGTGTTCAGCAGCTCGCATGCTTCCGGTGAGAATCCTTCGGGCGCAACCAGCCAAAGGCGGACCTGTTCAAAGCCGCACTCGCGCGCCAGGCTCGCCAGACGATCGCACCACTCGGCGGTCAGTTCCCTGCTCGCTTCGAGCTTTGAATCGATCTCGGCGGCAATCCACACGACTTCGTTTTCATCCGTATAGTCGGCGGCTTCAAAGCCGTGCGCCACGGCACAACGCTCACTGTCACAGATAATGGACGTTGAGTAAGCGTTACAACCCGCGGCATGAACAATCTGGGGCAATCTAATCAGATCGGATTCGGCTTCGAGGGCCGCGTCGATCGTGTCAGCGTCTTCGCCCTTGTGAACCGCCGCGAAACGATCGTAATGGAACAAGCTGGCCGGCACGCGCTGGCAATTGAAATCCGCGATCAAGTCGCGCAAACCGAGCGCGGCTTCGCGACGATACTTGCGAGCCATTGCCTGTGGCGCCCGCTTCAAAGTATCGAGCAGCGTGGTCGCGACGACCAACGCGCGACCTTCACCGGCGACCTCGACGCGGTAATGCGCCTTCAGGTAATCCATCCACACATCCGACTCGGCGTTTACCTCGATGAACGCCGCGCTCGAATTCACCAACTCGTGGACGTGTAACGCGTCGACGATCCGTTCGAACTCAGCGGCATCAACGCCGAGACGCTTTTTCCACGCCCACAATGACGACTTGTGCGCGTCGCTGGAGGCTGACTCGAAGAGCACTCGCAGCAGCAGCCTTTTTGTCTGCGGGTTCGGAGCGACGGAGTCCATGATCCTGGAAAAGTGACGGTGAATGAGTCCACCCATTAGTTCGTCAACGTAGAGACGCTGACAATTGAGAAAGCTGGTCAGAGGCGTTTTCGATTCCCTGGCTGCCTGAATCAAGCTGTTGATGAAGAAAGGACTCGCATTGGTCTGTTGCACGATCAAATCGCGCGTCGGTTCGTTGGTCTCAATCTGGTAACGCCGCGCTGAAGCCTCGATCAATCTGCGGGCGGCATCGTCGCTCAATCTCTCCAGGTGGATAAGGTCACCGGCGTCCTGGCCATCGGTTCCCTGAATCAGATCGACCACCTGCCTGCGCAAACCGGCCATGGCAAAAGGACCATTCGAGCGGGTGATCGCGGCCGTGATCTCCTGAGCCAGCAGAGTCTCGTCTTTCGACGGCGTGGCCAGTTGAGTGCAGTCGATCAAGTGAAGGATCCTGCGGCCTGCTGCTGAGAAACGATGCGAGGCGCTCAGACAGAAGCGCACAAAGTCACGCTGATCCCCGCCGGCGCGCTCGCGTTCAAACCCCTCGATTAAGTCGCTGACCAACTCGTAGTCGCCGGGCAGGGCCAACTCCATCAAGTCGTGAAAGTTCATCCGAACATCACACAGTGAAGGATCGACTCGTCGATAGGCGATATACTGTTGCAGAAGATTTTGAAAGAATCGCCGGGCCGCGTCGAGCGGCGCCTCTTCACTTCGCTTGAACGCAAAGTGGATCGGAACAGGATCACCGCGGCGCGCAAACAACTGATCGTATGCCTGGCGCAGTAGCTCTCCTGCGCCCACACCCGGGGCAGCCAGGACTACCAGACCGCGACGATCCACCAGCAGTGACGCCTGACGCACAATCTCTCGCAGTTCCGCGTCGCGGCCCACAAACTCGTCTCGGCTGACATTGGCAAGTATGCGCTGGTGGGTCATCGATCACTGTTGGGGATTCGCGGCCGTTCGATTGGCCGCGGCCTGAACGCCCTGGTATGCGTAAGCTCGGTTCTTGCCGTGACCCTTCGCGTGATACAGCGCGCGGTCAGCGGCGCGTACGATGGCCTCGGCCGAGTCAAGCGCCGGAGAGAACGCCGAGAGTCCGATGCTCACCGTTACCGCGCCTAATGGTTGCGATTTGCCGTGGGTGAACGACGTGCTGCTAATTTTGCGGCGAATGCGGTCGGCGATCACTCCGGCTTCCTGCAGAGTGGTTTGCGGCAGCAGAATGGAAAACTCTTCGCCACCATAACGCGAAGCTACATCGACTTTACGCAGGGCTGATCGCAAGCACTGCGCGGTAATCTCCAGCGCCCGATCGCCTGCCTGATGGCCGTTCTGATCGTTGTAGATTTTGAAGTCGTCAATATCGATCATCATGAAGCTAAGCGGATAATCATAGCGCTTGGAACGGCTCAGTTCTTCAGTTAGCCGGGCCTCGAGATAGCGCCGGTTGTGCAGACCCGTGAGCGGATCAGTGATCGACATCACCTGGAACTGGTTGGCTCTCTGCTGCCACGCCGCACGCTCAATCGCCAGCGCAATTTGGGGCGCCACCAATTCAATCACGCTCAAGTCGTTCGCATCGTAGACGCCGCCGCCGACCTTATCGGCAAGATTGAGCACACCAAATCTGCGGCTACCGATAGAGATTGGATAACTAATAAAAGATTTCGTTTTGTAGCCGCGCTCCGGCGGGCTCTTCATGCCCAAATCGTCGATGCTGGCAACCATGGGGCGGCCTTCCCGCATGACGGATCCGGCAATTCCCTCACCCAGGGCAATCGATCCAACTTCACTGATGGAAGCTCGTATGCCTCGCGATGCAGTCATCGTCAAGAGGTTCGCGGCTTCGTCGAAGAGGAGCAGCGAGCCGCGCTCGGCCTTAACCAGATCGGCCGCCTGCGACAGAATCGATGCATACGTTTGTGCCGGCTCGCTCGCGTCAATTTGTTCGGTGAATCTGCGAATCGAATCTGCGAATGGCGCACGCCGATCGAGTCCGCGCCGGAGACTCGCTTCGCTGCGTCTATCTTCTGTCGGCGGTTCAGTGATGGTGACAGCCTCGACGGGTTCGGTCACTTCAGTGGGGGACGCCGGCGCGGTCGCCTTCGTCTCGGCGAACTCTCGGGCTGCTCGGGCCACGCGCAAGGCCGCATGATCCAAGTCGGCCTCGTCCGCGAAGATTACGTTGCGAAACAGATTGGCGGAACTCAGGCGCTTGAGATCGCCGGAGCGAAACCGCTCGGCAAGCTCACGGTAATCCGAGCTGCTCACGAAGGCGCGGCCTCCGATTACTGCCAACTGACTCTGGCCGCCAATCTCGACCGGCATGGCAAAGCATTGCAAGCCCGCGTGGCAACGATAATGCGTGATCGTGTTGGCGCCGACCGCGCGGTCGTGGGCAGCACCACAGAACGGATCACAAAGCCCGACGTGTTCAGGCGACGATTGCAGAGCCTCACAAATTGAGTTGTTGTTGGCGATCGCCAAGGCCGGCGGTTGATAACCTTCAATCAGCAGCAGCGAGATTCCCGACGATTCAGCGATGGATTTCTGCACTTCGGCCCAACCGGACGGGGCTCGTTCCGGAGCTTCCTGAGGAATCACAGGCGATTGCCCAGCGAGCTCATTCCTGGTCGCCTTGCTCTCTCGCATTTCTGTCCGCGCACGCTTCATTGGTTTTCTGATTCCGAAGAGGTATTCAATCTGGACGCTCGCGAAGAGGACTACAACCCGCGTTTAGAGTTCAAGCCTTTAGGTTGCCGCCGACAGACGCAAGCTAAAGCTTGAACTCCAAACTAAGCCGGCGTCAGAGGCTCAGTATAGGTTGCACTCTACCTCGCGACAAGCGAATGATGCTTGCACACTTAGACCAACTCGGGCATTCAAAAACGCCTCTAGTCTGAACTCACATCTAACGTAAATGACTAATAAGTGGCGTTTTTCACGCCGTTGACGATGCCGCGTGAGCCTGAAGACCCGGAGCGGCTCCCGGCGCAACCCGGTCAATGTCCGGCTCTTCGGGACTAATGCGGATGCAGGCCGCGAAATGATTAGGCTTAATTTGAACCAGTTGGGGCTCGATCTCGCGGCAAATGTCGATGGCATAGGGGCAACGAGTGTGAAACCGGCAGCCTTTGGGCGGGTTGATCGGTGAAGGAACGTCGCCTTCCAGGACGATCCGGCGACGGCGTGCTTCAATTTTCGGATCGGGAACCGGCACCGCGGAAATCAGCGCCCTGGTGTACGGCATGAGCGGATCCTTATAGACCGTCTTCCCATCCGCCAGCTCTACAATTTTGCCCAGGTACATCACCGCCACCCGATCCGAAACGTGCCGAATCGCCCGCAGGTCGTGCGAGATAAACAGGTAGGTTAGATTCTTTTGGCGGCGCAGGCGATCCAGCAGATTCATGATCTGAGCCTGGATCGAAACATCGAGAGCTGAGATGGGTTCGTCGGCGACGATGAAAGCGGGATCGACGGCGAGCGCGCGCGCAATGCCGATACGCTGCCGCTGGCCGCCGGAAAACTCGTGTGGATAGCGCTTCAGAAAGCGGGCGCTCAAACCAACCATTTCCATCAACTCCTGTATGCGCTCTTTCTTAGCCTGGCCTCGAGCCAGTTGAAAGGTATCGAGGGGCTCGCCGATGATCTGGCTAACGGTCATGCGTGGATTCAGTGAAGCATAAGGGTCCTGGAAAATTATTTGTAAGTGGCGGCGCTGTTCGCGCATTGCGGAGTTCGATAGATGCGCCAGATCGCTACCGTTAAAAAGGATCTGTCCTGAGGTCGGCTGAGTCAAACGCAGGATCGCTCTGCCCAAGGTTGACTTGCCGCACCCTGACTCACCAACCAGACCCAAAGTCTCTCCCGGATAAATGTCGAGTGAAACACCGTCAACCGCCTTGACCACTTGCCGTGAACGACGGAATAACGATCCGCCCGACACCGGGAAATGGACCTTGAGGTCTCTGATCGAGATCAATGGTTGGGCGCTTGCTTCCATCACACTTGATCGGCTGACTCTGCAAAAACGTCATTCGCGAAATGACAGAGCGAGTAATGCCCCGGCGTCAGTTCCACGAACGGAGGAAACTCGCGGCGGCAAAGATCCTCCGCGCGATCACACCGCGGCGCAAACGGACAACCCGGCGGCAAGCGCGCCAGATCCGGCGGCAACCCGGGAATCTGATAGAGACTACCCTGCTCGTCCGTAGGATCGGGCACCGAGCGCAAAAGGCCGCGCGTGTAGGGATTGCCGGGCCGTTCGAACAGCTCGGTCGTCGCCGCCTGTTCGAAAATCTTGCCGGCGTACATCACGATGATCCGATCAGTCATGCCGGCGACGACGCCCAGGTCGTGTGTGATCAGAATCATGCTCGCCCCGGTCTCGGCCTTCAGACGCTTGATGAGTTCCAGAATCTGCGCCTGGATGGTGACGTCGAGCGCCGTCGTAGGTTCGTCGGCAATCAAGAGTTCGGGCTGGCAAGAGAGGGCCATCGCGATCATCACACGCTGGCGCATGCCCCCCGAAAACTCGTGCGGATAACTGTCGACCCGTTCGCGCGCGTCGGGAATGCCCACCGTCTCCAGCATCTTGATCGCATGTTCGCGTGCCTGTTCTTTGGTGTGACCCAGGTGAAGTTGCGTCACCTCCATCAACTGCTTCGAGATCCGCATGAAAGGATTGAGCGAGGTCATCGGATCCTGAAAGATCATAGCGATGCGTTTGCCGCGAATATCGCGAACTTCGCGCGGAGTGAGCTCGAGCACGTCGCGGCCGTCAAACACGATCGATCCGGAAACGATCTTGCCGGGCGGGTCAGGAATCAGACGCATCAGCGATAGGTTCGCGACCGACTTGCCTGAGCCCGACTCTCCCACGATGCCCAGCGTCTCGCCCTGCCTAAGTTCGAAGCTGATCCCGTCAACGGCTTTGACTGTGCCGTCTTCAGTTTTGAAGTACGTGCACAGGTCTTTGACGCTCAGAAGGTTTCCGTTGCTGCTAGCCGTCATCGTTTCGTATAAGTCAGAACGCTGTTACTTCCAGGGAAAGTAATAGGTCAGCACGCCGACAAAGAGGGCCGTCGCCAGGCCCGTTAAGACTGCGGCCAACCAAACCGGAATGCGAAACCTGGGTGGGTATCGGCTCCCCACGATCAGGCCAAAAAAGAAACACGTCACGAAGGCCGCGATGCCGCTCGCGAAATGAAATGCCATCCATCGCATCAGAAGACCCGCGAGTAATGGTCCGAAGAGCCCCGCTCCTAAGGCCGGCCAAAAGATCCACGGCGAACCCTTTCGCGAGACTCCCAGTTCAACCGTCATAACAGCCTCTCCCAACTCTCAAGAGTGTAAGAGTCAGTCCTTCCGCATCTGCGGATCGAGCGCATCACGCAACCCGTCTCCCAGGAAGTTCAGTGAAAAGAGCATCAACGCCATCGTAACTCCGGGGAAAATCAGTTGCCATGGATAGATGGCCAGGACCTGCGCCCCTTCGGCGGCCAGGCTTCT
>DATHHW010000129.1:0-128682 GCA_035317005.1 Pyrinomonadaceae bacterium
CGGTTCGGTTACTTGTAAGCAACTCGGTGACTCAACTTGCACCGCCAGCCGGCGTGTCGTAAATAGCCCTCCGAAGTCATTCGACTTTGGCGGTTAGGAGATGTCTATGCTTGACTTCGTCTTTCATACCCGATTTGTTCGGCGGCGCGTCTGTCATTGTTTATCGCACACCTTTGCACATTCCTCTTCAGCCTTGAGCGCGGCTTCATCATCATTTGAGGCGGTAATAGCGATGGGTACTTCGTTCTCACCGGAGCAGTGACAAGT
The DNA here is from genome assembly GCA_035317005.1 of Pyrinomonadaceae bacterium. Classification (GTDB taxonomy): domain Bacteria; phylum Acidobacteriota; class Blastocatellia; order Pyrinomonadales; family Pyrinomonadaceae; genus UBA11740. The sequence continues at coordinate 268 of DATHHW010000129.1, forward strand.
AAAACTATAGAGGTAGACACCTTCAATACTGGTTGGCTGTTTGCCATCAAAAGTTATTCTAGGGGTCCAGAGCCATTTCTTGAGGGTGAAGTACACATGCCATGTCGGGGCAACAGAGTCGATGGCGGCTGCAAATGGCGATAGCGAGAAAAAAAGGATACCGGCCATCACAAAGCAAATAGTTCTACTAAAGGGGACTACGATTTCTTTAGTTGACTGAATAACTACCTTGACCGTGATAGTTTCAATCCAGCAGAACCATCCCCTTGGGTCCCACCACGGATACTGTTTACATTGTTCCTGTTGTTCATCTACCCAAGTCTCAACTTGGTCAAGTACCGTCTCTGTTATCCAAGTCGTAAAAGTTCTGCATATTAACGCCATGAGGGCCTCCAACTCAGTTTGAAGCAGCCGAACTACTAAATATCTATCAAAACCGCTTCATAATACCGCCAGACGCGGTATTACGCACCACCTTCCCGACATAGGAATTGGAACTGGAGGCCACACTCAGAGCCCGGCAACCCTGGCTCTGGCAGCCGCCGACCGATCTCTGCAGGCGGCAGTCGGAGCGCTGACTGCCGTCGTCGGAGCTCTGTATGCGGTAGCCAGAGCTCTAACCGCCGTGATCGGAGCTCTGGCTGCGGCCGTCGGAACTCTAACCGCCGCGATCGGGGCTCTGGGTGCGGCCGTCGGAGCTCTAACCACCATGATCAGAACTCTGGAGCCGGTCGCCAGAGTCCTAACCGCCATGATCGGAACCCCGGGGATGAAGGCTAGAGTTCTAACGATGAGCCATCTAGCTCTGCGGAACATCCGCAGAAGATAAACACGTTAAACAGAACGACGCTCAACCCGCAAAACCCATGGATTTGGGGTGATTTCCTATGTCTTGGCCCGGCTTTGCCCGAAAAGTAGATTTCTCAGTCCGCAAAGCGGACGAGTGATAGTAGCCCAGCAGTTTACTGCTGGGAAAGAGAGCTGGAGGTTTGCAGTCCGTGGAGCGGACGGCTGTTACGGAACCGGGAGCGGTAGCGACCGGATGCTACCAAGCCTTGAGACATCGGGTTGCTCTCGATGGTCGTAAGTTGAGCTTGGCATCCCCTCGCTACCGCTCGGGGTTCCGTACCGTTTCAGCCGCCCGCTTCACGGACTTCGTATCAGACGCCAACCGATCCCAGGGATAAATCGCTGGGCTATTTTCAATCGTCGCCAAACGCGAACTTAGAGGCGCTGACTTTTCGCGCAAAGCTTCTTGGTCCCCTTGCCTTCCCCAAAATCCTATGGGATTAGGAATCCTCCGGACAAAAGTCGATGAGGTACCAGACCGTTTGCCGGGAACGGCTCGGGCCGTGGACGGCATGGAGTCAGCACCGCTCCCGGTATTGACCTCATCCTAAAATTAGGGGCGTTGAGGGAGATTCTTCCTCAAACACGCTTTAGTCTTTAGAACAATTTCCCCCAACTTCCTGGGGAATGGCACCGCGTCATTTCCTCCCATCAACTACAGAGGAGTACGTTCCTCGATTCCCAAAAAAGGAGAAAAGAAAATGGCACAAGATTGGTTTCCATCAGCAGACGCGGACGTCAGCCCATGGTTGGACAACTTTCTAGACGGCCTGGACGCCAATATGACGACCCTCCATCTGACTGCCGCCGACATGACACCTGTGCAACTGGCTTATGATAATTGGCGCGTCGCCTACGGTGCGCTCACGAATGCACAGGCAGCCGCGCAAGCCGCGCGCGAGGACAAGGATGTCAAGCTCGATGACCTTGATACGGTCGTACGGCCGTTGGTGAACAGAATCCAAGCGAATCCGGCGGCCACGGATTCGATCAGGCAGACTCTGGGAATTACGGTACGGTCGACCACGCGAACGGCGTCAGGAGTACCGACTACGCGGCCGGTCGTGACGGTTGACACCAGCCAGAGTTTGCGGCACACGATCACCTTCGTGGACGAGCTTACGCCCAGCAGTCGCGCTAAGCCGGACGGTGTTACCGGATGCGAGATTTGGGTGAAGGTCGGAACAGCGCCAACTGGTCCGAGCGACTTAACTTATCTGGCATTGGACACGCGCTCGCCTTACGTGGCGGAGTACGACGACGGGGACGCCGGCAAAATCGCTTACTATAGGTTGCGTTGGTTAAGCACTCGCGGTGAAAGCGGCCCGTGGAGTCAAGTTGTGAGCGGGACAATTACCGCTTAGGGAAGTGAGTCGGGTGCGGCAAAGCCGCCAAAACAAAACCGTCAGCACAGGTCGCTCTCGGCCTACGATGGCGGAAAAACGGAGCGGCGAGGTTGTTTGCTCAGCCTCGCCGCTTTTCCTTGAACTGAAGTAACAGCACAATGGACATTGAGCTTGCCGCGATGAAATGAATCGGTTAGTGCCGGCCCTCCCTGACGGTTGGGCTTCTGACACTTTTCTGCTGATTGCTTCCGGAGCGGCTATTTTGGCACCTCAATCACCGGCAGGCCCGCGGCCCGAAGTTCCTGATTCAACGCGGGAATGTCCTGTGACTTGATTGTCTGCCAGTCGTTCTGAAGCGAGCGCGAATCTTTCAGCACATCAGGAACCGCGGCGGCGGCTTGCGGGGTCGGGGCTAGATCGACGTCCTCGATCAGGCTGAACAGGGTTCGCGCTCTGCCGGTTGTGCTCGCGACGCTGGCTCGAGCACCCGCAGCGGCACCGGCGGCGGCGGCGCCCGGGCCGCCTCCACCGGCGCCGGACAGGGCCTGGAGTTTTTCGCCCAGCGCGTTGAGGTGTGTTTTGAGATCGCCTTCGGGAACTCGCGGCCGCAACTCGGTCATCTGGCTTCGAATGCGTCTGACACTTTCTGAAATGGAATTCAGCGCGAGCCATTCATCGTAGAGCTGTTTCGATAATCTAAATTGCTCGGCCAGATCCGCATTCGAAGTCTTGACCCTTGGATCCATCACTAGCGTCAGCGGCTGCTGATAACTCTTGCCGCCGACTGTCAGCACCACCATGTACTTTCCCGGCATCGCCCATGGAGAAGTAGGCGCGGGCGCGGTGTTGTGGACCACGGCGGCAATCGGATACTGCGGTTGTACTCCCGGCACTGGAGCGTAATGCATGTCCCAGAGAAAGCGATGCATGCCCGGTTCGCCGGCAAGTTTCTGCGGCGGTCTTACCCAGTAAGGCGGGATTGCCAGAGCCGGATCGGGAGTCGGCAGCGGATCGGCGCTCGAATAACGCCTCACGACCTGGCCAGCCTCGTCCTTAATTTCCAAAATAGCCGGCCCTGATGAACCCGCGCCGATGTAATAGTCGATCATCGCGCCGTCGGGCGGGTTTTCACCGGCAGGTACGTCGGGCGGCAGCGGCGTATCACTATTGGTGTTCCAACGAACACGCAGAGCCGTCTGCGGATGGAACAACATCGCCGGCGCCTTCTTGATGGAATCCTGAAGTTGCCGCAGCGGCGTGATGTTGTCGAGAATCCAGAAGCCTCGTCCGTGAGTCCCGACGCACAGATCGTCGCCCTTGATGATCAAATCACGAATTGAGCTGGCGCCCATGTTGAGCCGCAGAGACTGCCAGTGATCGCCGTCGTCGAAAGAAACGTAAACGGCCCGCTCAGTGCCGGCGAAGAGCAAACCTTTTCTTTCCGGATCCTCGCGCACCACGTCGGTGTTTTCATTATCGGGAATACCATTCGTTATTTCAGTCCAGATTGCTCCCGCGTCATGCGTTCGATAAATGTGCGGCCGCAGATCGTCAAGTCTCAACGTGTTGACGGCTGCATAGGCAATGTTCTTATCGAAATGGCCGGCGTCGAGGATCGAAATCTTCTGCCACGGCTTGAGTTGCTTTGGAGTGACATCGCTCCAATGCGCGCCTCCGTCAGTCGTGCGATGAATCAAGCCATCGTCGGTTCCGGCCCAAATTAGATTAACGTCGAGCGGCGAAGGCGCCACCGCGTAGATCACGCCGCGCTGCGTCGGCTGCGCTGTCGGTTGCGGGCGGTACTTGCCGACTGTCTCGGGCACTTCGAATGTCTTTCGAGTTAGATCCGGACTTATCTGGTTCCAGTTTCGCCCGCCGTCTTTCGTCTTCCACAAGGTATTTGCCGAAAAGAAAAGCACGTGCGGATCGACCGGCGAGAAGATCACCGGCTGTGTACGCACCACGCGAAAATCCGCCGAACGAAACGGCTTAGGCATGATGTTCTGAGCCTGACCCGTGCGGCGATCGTAGCGCGAGAGCTTGCCGCCATAGACGATGTCGGGATCAAGCGGGTCCGGTGTCACATAGCCATATTCCTCAGCCGCGACCGGATGCCATTCACGGAAAGTGATCTCGCCATCGTTGCCGCGGCTGGCGACACAGGCTGAGCCGCTCTCCTGCTGACCGCTGCAGAGACGATACGGAAATGCATTGTCGGCGTTGACGTGATACATCTGCGCTGTCGGTTGGTTGTACCAACTGCTCCATGTCTTTCCACCGTTGACGGTGATGACCGCGCCCTGATCGCTGCCTAATAGAACCACTTCGGGGTTATTCGGATTAATCCAGACGTTTTGATAGTCATCGCCGCCCGGCGCGCCGCGAAATGCATTCCATGTTTTGCCCCCATCGATCGACTTCCAGCTTACCGTGCTGGCGACAATCACCATCTCGGGATCTTTGGGATTGAATCTGGGAACTGAAAGGTCGCCGCCGCCAATGCGACCGGCCGGGCGCGGGTCTTTCGTGATGATGGCCCAACTCTCTCCCGCGTCATCAGAGCGAAAGAGGTTGACTACTCCCGGAGACGCCACCGATGCGATCAGGCGATTCGGCGAGCTGGGCGCGATGGCGAGGTTTGCCTGGGTGATTCCTTCCGGAAGTCCAGTCTTCAATTGCTGCCAGGTCTTTCCGTTGTCCGTAGATTTGAATATTCCCCCGCCCGTCCCACTCCAGGCGGCATTTTCCCACGGACCCTGGCGCGCTTCCCAAAGCGCCGCGTAGGCAATGTCCGGGTTCGAAGGATCGATTAACACGTCAGCGCCGCCCGTGTTCTCGTCTTTATACAGAACTTTGTCGAACGTCTTACCGCCGTCGGTCGAACGAAATATGCCGCGCTCTTGATTCGGGCCGTAAGGATGGCCGGCGACTGCAACCAGGATGCGATTCGAATCGCGCGGATCAACCGCTATCTGCGGAATCTGTTGACCGTCGCGCAGCCCGAGGTGCGTCCAGGTCTTTCCTGCGTCGGTCGATTTATAGATACCATCGCCAACTGAAAGATCGGGGCGTTGTAATCCTTCACCACTGCCGACATAGATGACGTTGGGATCTGAAGGCGCTACGGCGATGCAACCAACAGAACCCGTCGGCTGGTCGTCGAAGATTGGCGTCCAGGCGTGTCCATAGTCCTCCGTCTTCCAAACGCCGCCGTTCACCTGGGCGATGTAGAACACGTTTGGTTGTGACGGCGCACCGGCGACGGCGCGTGTGCGGCCACCCCGAAACGGACCGATGCTGCGCCAATGAAGCGGCTTGAAGAGATCCGGGCTGAACTGTTGAGCAAACACCGAACCGCCGGCGGCAATCATTGAGGCGAGTACGAATATTGATAGTATCCGTGGACGCGTAGGGCCAAAGGAATGGTTTTTCATCATCTGAAGATCTTCGTGGATTTGGAAAAGAGTTTAAGACCGTTTCGGCCGTGATAATATCGCCAACGTCATGGCAAAGTCTAACCAACCGCGAACCGAGCCATTTTCCATTTCTCATTTTTCATTTATCATTTTGCCATTAGGCACAGGTGTTTAGAGTACCAACTTTAGTTGGGTTCTTTTTTAGGCAGAGCCCGACTGAAGTCGGTACTCTAAACGCCTGTCTTCGATGGCAAATGAAAAATGACAAATGGAAACTGGTTCTAAGACGTTAACGAGGCCGCATGAAACTCCTCGTCCTGAATCACACCGAAGTCGAGCAGCTCCTGCCAATGTCCGAATGCATTTCGGCGATGGAGAAAGCATTTATCGCGTTGGCTCGCGGCGAAGCTCATCAACCACTGCGCACGATCTTCAGACCGCCCGAGGTCAGAGGCGTGCTGGCCATGATGCCCACCTTCCGCGCCAGCCCGTCTCCGTTGTTCGGTCTCAAAGCAATTTGTGTGTTTCCCGGCAACGCGGCGATTGGCAAAGATGCTCATCAGGGCGGCGTAATGCTTTTCGACGGAGAGACCGGTGAGCTGCGCGCGCTCGTCAACGCGTCCGCCATTACGGCGATTCGCACTGCCGCCGTAAGCGCGCTCGCCACGCGTCTGTTGGCGCGGGAGGATGCGGGCGACCTCGCGATCATCGGGGCCGGTGTGCAAGCCCGCTCACATCTCGCCGCGATGAACTGCGTTCGGCCGCTCAGGCGAGTTCGCATAGCCGGCGGACGTTTTGAAAGCGCGCAAAACTTCGCCAGGGAAATGCAGCCTCAATACCCTCTTCTCATTGAATCAGTTGAGACCGTTGAGGAAGCCGTGCGCGACGCGGACATCATCGTTACGGCCACCACATCAAGAGATTCGGTCCTGAAACGCGAATGGATTTCACCCGGGGTGCATATCAACGCCATTGGGACCTTTTCGCCCAAGGCGCGCGAAATCGACACCGCCACGATGGTCGCTGCCCGGCTGTTCGTTGACCGCCGTGAATCTGCTTTGAATGAAGCCGGAGACTATTTGATCCCGGCAAACGAAGGCGCTATCGGCCCCGAACACATCCTTGCGGATTTGGGAGAAGTACTGACAGGCGTCCATTCCGGCCGCACGTCACCGGAAGAGATCACCGTATTCAAATCACTCGGTTTGGCGCTGGAAGATCTCGCGGCTGCGGCGCAAGTCTATCAAAAAGCACAAGAGACAAATGCAGGCACCTGGGTCGAGTTTTGATACGCATCGGATGCCCAACCGGAACGCTTAACCCCACGCGCTAAGAAACTCTAAAGTATTGAGCATGGACTCGGCTGGCTTCATCTCTACGAGGCGCAGCAAGCGGCGCATTTGCTCGCCAACCACATATCGCTGTTGCTGTGCGAGGACAATTCCCGCGTGTTGCTTCCCCGCCACCAGATAGGAAACATGAAGAGCCATGAAGTCACTCACATTGAAGGAATACAGGACGCGGCCATTCGCAGTAGCGTGCGCAAGCTGCTCCTCGTCAGATGACCCGATCAAGGCGAAATCGTGTGCAGTCATAACCTCAACGCCCCGAAGTCTCAGAGCTCGCACAACGTCATTATCCATCGCGTCTTCGTCAAAATAGAGCCTTATCCGCATCAGGCCACTTGCTGTGTATTCAGAAACTCTCTCTCGATCTCTGCAGCATCCGTTTCATCGGCGGCGACCTCGGCGTCAATTTCCTGTTTGTTCGCATAGTAGTACGCCAAGGCGGCATGAACGCCGGCGATTGTGAGGTGCTCGTACTTGCGGACAATCTCTTCCGGGCTGTGGCCTAGATTATGAAGAACAGCGATGCGATGCACACTAATCCCGGTTCCCCGAATGCAAGGCCTGCCGTGGCGAATTTCCGGAGACGAACTTAGTAGTGCTCCCACTTCCATGCTCATGTTCGTTACCTCCTCTAAGTCTCTTGGATATTAACGCGGCGGCCAGGCTCTTGAAAATGGACGAATGAGGTCGGTCAGTACCTCGAACGTTCAGAGACCTCTGCACGGAGGCAGGTTGCGCGTTTCTGAACGTGCCTTGGCAGTTAACTTTAGATCGTTAATATCCCAACCTTCCCGCTGCCAGAATGTTCCGTCGGCGAATTCCACGCGATTGATTAAGACGCCCTCCAGGAATTGTTTTGCAGACTCTTTGCTTAGAGTCTTCACATCTACCACATTGCTGGGTCCGGACAAGCTGAAGGCCTGCAAATCTTTTCCTTTCTCAGGGCTGATTCGGGCACTGCACAGAAACTGGCGCCGCGTCACATTGGCTGGGCGCGCGGCCTCTTTGAATTGATATTCCCAGAAAATCGTTTGAATGAGCTTGCGACTTCCGTTTTGAACCTTGACCGAATAAGTAAAGCCGTCTACCGGTTGCGGCTCGCGTGATTGCTGCACGATCCGATCAAGCTCAGCGCTGCGTCCGTCGAGCGTATCGGCGTTAGGATCTCTCGCGCCGGCCGGATCGTTTGCCCTTTTTTGTTTTTCGTAAATCTTATTGGCGGCGTTCATGGCCGGCGCCGGAGGGACAGTTGCCGAAACAGCATTCTCGATTGGCTTACGATCCCTGGCACACTTAAAACTGGTGACGACCACTGGAATCGGTTCTTCGCTGGTCACGGGATCTTGGGCTCGCGGACCAGGCATTAGGAGAATTGGCAACAGCAAAAGAATTGTCATGGCTGCGCTCCCTGATATCGAGATTTACTTGACTCTCGCCGAGGCGATTCGTTCAGCAAAGACCGGGAGCGCGACTGGGATCGGCCCGCGCCTTTGAACCGCTACGCTCGCCAGGGGACACAGTATACGCCAACTTCTGCGGGCTTTTGTAGATTTCCAACACGATTTTTCGACGATGTTTCGGAAAACCCCGCCGGCTTTAACCTAATTCTGACAGATTCAACTTTGGCGCACCCTAGTTCAATAGTTTCGGGTTTGGAAAAACCCATAAGCTGTAATTCCTGACTCGATGTATCAGATTAATGAGAGTTCATTTGAGACCTTCAACAGAATAGAGCTGCGAGAGGTTGCGATAGTAAGAGTAAGCGTAAGATTTTCCGTCCGACGTGATAACGATGTTTGGTGAACTAAGGACGCCAGTCCTCAAGACCGCTCAGTAAAAATCAACGTGCATGCAACACATACTGTGCATGCAGTGCCTGACTTGCGTAGCGCTGGCGGACGTTTGGGACGGTTCTGTCGCATGAGATTTTCGATCGAATCGCGGCTGACCCAAGTGCCCTTGGCGACGCTTTATGATAAGGTGACACCCTCAATGCTTAACCATTCGCGCCGATGAAGTCTTTTTATTTTAAGGGCCAGCGTACGCTCCAGTCATTAATGGGAGGCGGAGCGTGGCGAAGCGGGCTGGTGGCCGCCAGTACTCTCGCGGGCTTGTTCTCGCTGACGGTCGGCGCACAACAGGCTGATCCAGGCACGCCGGTCGTGGTGCAGCCTGGAGCGCCGGGCCAGCCGACGCGGACATTGCCGCCATCGACGAGGGCCGCACTGCCACCTCGTTCGCCGGCAGATGTTCAATTCATGCAGGGTATGATCATGCATCACGCGCAAGCGGTTGAGATGACCGCACTGATCGCATCAAGCACTCAGAACAAGGACCTGCGATTGCTAGGGGCGCGCATCAGCCATTCGCAGTCGGAAGAAATAAGATTTATGAAACGATGGCTAACGGCGAGAGGAGAGCCGACGTCCATGACGATGCCGGATATGCCAGGCATGGATATGTCGAGCCAGCCTGTGCTCATGCCCGGGATGCTGACACCGAAGCAAATGGAGGCTCTAAAGAAAGCAAAGGGCGCGGACTTCGACCAACTATTTTTGAGCGGGATGATTCAGCACCACAACGGCGCCTTGATTATGGTAAAAGACTTGTTCGACACTGCGGGTTCGGGGCAGGATGCCGAACTGTTCAATTTCGCGACCGATGTCGACAGTGGCCAACGCGCCGAGATCAGGATTATGCAAACCATGCGGGGAAAACCTTCGGAGGACAAACGATGAATCGGGTATACAGGATCGCTTTCAGGATGCTATTAGCTTCGCTAGTTTTGTGCTGTTGGTTTTCAATGAGGACGCAGGCACAAACGCCTTCGCCGTCGCCTGCGCCGTCGGCAACACCTGCCGCTCCGGCGAATCCGTTTGCTCCTCAACCCGCGCCGCCGCTACCGGCCGGTATGACGGGCTCGGACGTCAATGATCCGCGCGCAAAATTGTCGCCGGGCATGTACGACGCAGGGGAAGCAGCGATGGGCATTAAGCATCTCATGCTGCTCAAAAAACCTGACGCGTTCGAACTTGGCTCAAACGATCCTAATGATCCGAAAGTGAACAAGACACTCAGTACCGTGCTCGGCGTAGCCGACTCTTCGAAAATGCCAGGCGCGACGAAGTTGGTGCTTGCCGGACTTGGCTTTGCGAACTCGGACATCGCGTTCCAGGGCAATCGCCTGTTTCTGGGAAATTTCTACGGCGTGAATATCTATGACATCTCAAATCCGGCGAAGACGAGTCTATTGACCTCGATGATTTGCCCTGGTGGGCAGGGCGACGTGTCCGTTTATAAGAACCTGATGTTTATGTCAGTGGAGATGACGAACGGCCGGCTGGATTGCGGCACCGGAGGATTTCCGCCGAACCCGCCGCCGGCCGCGGGACAAGAGAACAAGCCGAGCTTACCGGCCGCGCAAAAAGATCGTTTCCGCGGCGTGAGGATTTTCGATATTGCCGACGTCAAGAATCCGAAGCAGGTGGCCGCGGTGCAGACTTGCCGCGGCTCGCATACGCATACGCTGGTCGTCGATCCGAATGATAAGAACAATGTCTACATCTATGTATCCGGCACCTCTTTTGTCCGTCAAAACGAAGAGTTGGCCGGGTGCTCGGGTGAAGCACCGGACAAGGATCCGAATACAGCGCTGTTTCGCATTGATGTGATTAAAGTGCCTCTGGCGGCGCCGCAAGATGCGCAGGTGGTATCCAGTCCTCGGGTGTTTATCGATCCCAGGACGGGCGCCCTGAATGGCCTGAATAACGGCGGTACCCATAGCCCGAACGGACTGGCAAAGCCATCGGACACCAATCAGTGTCATGACATCACCGTGTACTCAGCGATCGGGCTGGCGGCAGGCGCCTGCTCCGGAAATGGAATCCTGCTGGACATCAAAGATCCGGTTCATCCAAAACGTGTGGACGCGGTAAACGATCCGAACTATTCGTATTGGCACTCGGCCTCGTTCTCGAACGATGGAACAAAGGTCGTGTTCACCGATGAGTGGGGCGGCGGACTAGGCGCGCGATGCCGGGCGAACGATCCGAATAAATGGGGCGCCGATGCGCTTTTCAATTTGAAGGACAACAAGCTGAGCTTCGCCAGCTACTACAAGTTGTCGGCCGCCCAGGGCGACAGCGAAAACTGCGTAGCCCACAACGGCTCGCTCATTCCGGTTCCTGGCCGTGACATCGAGGTGCAAGCCTGGTATCAGGGCGGCATCTCGGTGATGGACTTCACCGACGCAGAGCATCCAGTTGAAATCGCCTATTTCGATCGCGGGCCGATTGATCCAAAGATGCTCGTGCTCGGCGGCGACTGGTCCGCCTACTGGTACAACGGTCATATTTACGCTTCGGAGATAGCCCGCGGCCTGGATGTCTTTGAGCTGACGGCGACGACATTCCTGACCCAGAACGAGATCGACGCTGCGAAAGCGGTTCGCGTGGCTGAGCTCAACGTGCAGAACCAGGAAAAAATTGAGTGGCCACGACAGTTGGTCGTGGCAAAGGCGTATGTGGATCAGTTGGAGCGATCACAAGCTCTGCCCGCTGATCGAATCGCAGCCCTGCGGCAGGCGATCCAAACCGCAGAGACTTCGCACATGAAGCCAAGCGAGCTCGCAAAACTCAAAAGCCTCGCACCCTCGTTGGAAAAGAGCGCTGCCATGACGAAAAGCACAGCAGACTCAAACCGATTGCAGGCCCTGGCCGAAATCCTGAAGCGACCTGCACAATGATCTTTACCAAATTGGGGGCATACAAAGCACCTCACTGAGGGAAATCTGGAGCGGGCGACGGGGATCGAACCCGCAACATCCAGCTTGGGAATCTAAATTATCGGTCCTTTATTTTCATCACTTACAAAACCGCTCAGAAAAAATGTACGTGCATGCGCTGCATACCGTGCATGCATTGCCTGATTTGCGTGTCGCTGGGGGACGTTTGGGGGACGGTGTTGCCTTATGACCTTGACTCCCTGCCCGTGCTCTCGTTTCAACGATTCGCAATCCACGCTATTTCGCTCAACCCAATGCGACTCATCTTCGCGTTTTCGAATGTCACAACGTGAACGAGGGTGATCCACTTACTGCTCAACCAGCAGCCGCAAGCCTTCCGGCTTTTCTGCCAGTGTTTCCATAATCTCGAGCGCTCCGACATCGATCGTAGGATCCGGATCTAATTGTTCGATCTCGTCCAAGCGACTGATTGCTTCTGTCTGATTCATTCGAATTCTATAGTTACGGAACGAAGGCTACGCCCGCATTGACTACGATATCTACTCGCTCGTTCCCCCTTCGGTAGCAGTCCTTCCAGACCTGGCGTTGGCTAACCAGCGCCAACGTTATCCGCATTATGTCTCCCAGCCTTCGTGTCACTGAAAAGACATTGCCATGGGGGTTGTACCCATTCAAATGTGGTTCGAAGAGTCGCACAAATTCTCTTTCAGAGAATCCCACACTTCGGTAGTGCTTTCCAAAGGCCTTCTTTAGCCGGAGTGAATAATCTTCCAGCGCGCGCAAAGATGCATCCTTCCAAAAATAGTAGAACTCAATATCAACATATGTTCGAGGCGCCATGATCTGTGCGATTCTCCAAAACGCGATTAACTGGGAATGAGAGAAACAATTCTCGCGGTGGCTGCAGCACCGATAGTCCACGCAGAGACAGGGGTCAGGCCTTCGATTCTGCGATTCATTTGAAGCTCAAGCGGAGCGGAATGGCGCTCGCTCATAGCACGCAAGGTTTTTTCTCATCATGTTCGAAAACCGTCGCATTAGCTTAAGCCATGCTTTCAAGCGTTCTTGGATCGGTTTCAGGAGTCCAACCGTTTTCTATCCGCTCAATTAGCAGAGTATCATTCCAAACAGCGCGGATTGGGAAAGCCAAGTCAGTGTACGACGCTTATCGTGACGAAGAGTACGGGCTGGCGCTTTTCAGAGGAATATTCTTTGTCGCGGCCGCGCGCGAAGTGATAACCTCCAAAAATGTAGCTAATGGATCCAAATGCAATTGCACTGAGGACGCCGTTTATTGCGATTGTTACCGCCTGCTCCCCAAGTGACTGATTTCCAGATGGATCGGTTCTGTTTGAGGGATTGTTGTTGGCATAAACGTACTTATGCAAGCTAAGCGGATCGCTGTTGTTCCCCTCGAACGAGTCCATCGAAACGAACCGACCCGTGGCGGTATTCATGTACCGGCCCTCAGGTAGTAGAACCCGAGATTCGCGTCGAACTGTTCACCGCTGTAGAGATAATCGTTCGGCGTCGTGCCTGAGTGATAGATCAGATTTCCGAACGCATCATAGTCGTAACCATCGGTGATTGTTCCCGTGGCGTTTGTCACTTGACGCACCGAACCCTGACCATCGTATTGGTAGAAGCTCAGGCTGCCTCCCGCAATCCGTTGACTAATTCGCTCGTGGTCAGTACTGAGATAATTGACCGTTGCGGTTGCCCGACTCACTTGCCGTGCGATTGGCCGCCGGGCGCACGATCGCCTCGTTTGCCGCGATCGATGTTTGACTCTGGCTTGCGGTTCCATATTAGCTTCCCTATGAATCGGAAGAGGAAGATAAAGAATCCACCAAAGAATATGGTAGCTAGAGCGATCACCACGATTTTCCCCATGGTTCGCGTTTCATACGGGCTGAGGTGATATCCGAGGAGCAACTTAAGAACGCAATACGTGAAGATGAACATGACGATCATCGCCGCCACGTACGGATAGGACCCGAGCAGAAATGAGAGGACTTGAAAGGGTGTCTGTAGTTTCGATCGCAATCGCTTAGTGACGATGAACCATTCCCGGCCGATCCCAAAGACAAAACCGAGCCCGATGACGACAAACCAGATTAATACGGGAGCGTTCCTATGGGTCAGCGCGGTAATAACCAGGGACACGACCAGCCCGAGCAACAAGACAAGTATCAGGCGGCTGTGGCGTCGTGGCATCATCCTGTTGCGTGATTCACGTCCCCGGCTCAGTAGTTAAAGCCCTGAAGTTCCAAGAGGAAAGCGTCGCCATTCTCATACAAGCCCGCCGTGTCATGAATCTTCCGGGCCAGGCTGGAGGTAAGTTCACCCAGGGCGACGGCATATTCTCTCACGTCTTCCGGAACATCGGTGATTGGAACGAAGGGCCCGTCTTCAGTCACGGTGGACGAGAAAAACGTGCCTTTGCCTATCTGAAAATAGGCTGGGCCAGAGGCAGAGACCCCGACCGTTGCCGAGAACCCAATCCTGTTCTTCACTCTCTTGGCGAGATGCATTAGCAATGACCAAGCCTTGCCTCTTCCGCCGCCGAACCCAACGTCAAACTGTAACGCCCAGAGCATCACCGGCGCTGACAGCGTAACCAGTCTCGCCAAAATGGCGACGACTATCAGGCTGATCAAGATATAGCCAGCCGATGATGTCGAGCGATTAGTGACAGGCCGATGTAACCTCCGCTGGCGGCGGCCCTTTCCAGCCGGTCAAGTATTTTGTCGATGTCATTCTGAACGGCCAGATCCCAACCGGCACTGTAGTAGCAGCGGTAAGCAAGTTCATATTGTTTGTTCGACTCTGCCGCTTCACCGCGTTTGATCCAGTAGTCGCGAACACGTTGGGCAGGGTCAGATGAGAAGAACAACTGAAGGTACTCTTCATTCTCGTCCGGAAGTCGCGGATTCATTGAAGCCAAGGCGCCAGGAATAAACTTGATTTGATTACTAAACAAAGCCTTCCAGGTTGCGATAAAGTCTTCGGACGTTCCGAGCGTTTTCACCCCGGCCGCGTAAAACTCCATTGCGGCGGCAACATCCTGGCGTTCGCTTTTGTATCTGCCAAGCACAGCAAAGGGCCATGCCAAGTCGCTGCGCACGTCGAGAACATCCTTGGCCTCGGAAGCCGCGTTCTCCCAATCCTGATAGATCAATTCATCAAACGGAATAGTCGTCAGAGTACTTAGCTGCTGCTTCTGATCCTCCGGGATGAGCCGAGCATCAGCTAACCAACGACGAAACTCACTCCAGTCCACACCCAGGGTTTTGGCAATCTTTCCACCACCGACTCTTCGGCAAAACCTATCCAATCTCTTCGTCAGAAGCCGTTGACATTGCCATTGGGCAATGACGACCCGAGCCAGCCCGAGTTCGCGCAGTCTTGCTGGGAGACTGGAAGCGTCCTTTAGCAGACCGCGAAGCAAGGGTTTGCTCAGACCCGGTAACCAGTCAGTTGCCCAATCGGCGAGCGGGAAGGATTCCTCTATGAAGATTGCGTCCGGTTCGTCATCGTTATCGATCTGATCGATCAAGGCAAATGCGGCATCGAGGACGAGGGCCTCGGCAAGTGTGCGTCCGAAGGGCTTCCACAAACTGCCTTCATGATCCCAATGAATAACTTCTGCAACAGCGCCGTCAAAGCCAAAGCGCAAACACAACGCATTTCCGCCGCCGTCCGACACCAGGGGAAGCGAATCGGGAAGCATTAACCCACCCCAAACCGCTCCGGAAGAAGGGTCCAAAAGACGAGCTGGGTCTATACGTTGGTTAAACCGTCCAGCTGGCGCGTCGGGTAATTGCTCAGCGTCCAGCCATGCGCGCACGTCAACGGGAAGATCGAGCATCAAAGCTTCCGAAATTCGCGAAGCGGCCGAGTCACTTGTCACTTTCTACGATTTCTCCTCACGGTCCCCAAGTAATTGGCCCACCCATCATAGCTTGCTTCCATACCTCCAGTCCCGCGCGCCACTGCACTTCAAAGCTTTGCGTTTGCATCCACATTCTTACCGTCGTCATGCCCTGTGGTAACCAACTGGGGGCTGAGGAATAAAAACTCGAGATGGTCTGGTGAATTCCCGTAGGCGTCGGCACCACATTCGCGAGCGAGTTTATGGCCTGAGGAGAGAAGGTTTGGGCATTTTCTCCGCCTTGTTCGACCAAGTGGTGATATTGAATGTTCGGCGGATTGGGTGATCTGATCCCAGTGAACAGGCGATTCAAGGCGTTCTTAAGCTGATCGAAATTGTTCCAGAGAGATGATGCCTCAGACTCGGCTTCGGTGACGGTTCCTTCGAATCTGGAAAAAGTCTCCTGGATCTTTACGATCCCTTCCTCGCCGTCCTCTTCCAATTCCTGAAGAGTTTCAGGATTGCTGAAGAGCCGGGTCAGCGCTCCTGCGGCGCCCACGGTTAGCCGATTGGCGACCAGCCGACGGAGAACGGCCTGGCCAATCGCCGACATCGAATCGAGAATGCTCGATTCGGCCATCACAATCTCTTCTTCGGCCAGAGAAGCCAGACCCGAAGGATCGACGTTACTCACCGGGTTCGATCTGGCATAAAGATACTTGTGTAGTGTGAGCGGATCGTTTGGCGCGCCCATGAATGAATCCATCGTCCAGAATCTGCCGTTCGATGGATTCATGTAACGGGCTCTCAGGTTATAGAACCCAAGATTCGCGTCGAACTGCTCGCCACAGTAGAGATAATCATTCGGCGTTGTGCCCGAGCGATAGATCAAGTTGCCGAAAGCGTCGTAATCATAGGCGTCGGTGATCGTTCCGCTCGCGTTAGTCAACTGCCGCACTGAACCGTGACCGTCGTATTGGTAGAAGCTGAGACTGCTTCCCACGATTCGTTGAGCGATCCGTTCGTGGCCGTAAGTGAAACTCCTGACCACTGCACCGCCTTGCAACTCATCAACAACCTGCGCATAGCCGGTCGGGTTGTTTGTATCGACAAGATAACTCGTCGTCACGCCGCCAACGGTTTTGGCAACCCGATTGCCGTCGCCGTCATAGGTGTAACGCACACTGCTGCCGTTGAGACTTGTCAGGTGATTCTCATAGTCAAAGGCGTAACTGTTGCCGTTAGCCGTAGTAGTGTTGCCGTTGTTGTCGTAACCGTCACTCGTCAACCGATCATTCGCATCGTAGCTCGAACTCTGAGACGACACGGGCGCGATTGATGAAGATCGATTCAACCGATTCCCTACTGGATCGTAGCCGTAGCTAGCGCTGCCGCTGACCCCATGCGGGTCGTTGGCGATCAACGTCCGGACCGGGCCTGATAGTACCGTGTCCTCAGATAGATCATGTCGAGGCTTGCGTCATAATGTTCTCCGGCAAAGAGGTAAGTGTTTGGTGTGCTGCCGGTCTGACCGATTAAATTACCAAAGGCATCGTACGTGTACGTATCGCTTATCGCTCCATTCACGTCTGTCAGGATGCGAACCGAACCATGCCCGTCAAGTAAAGATGCTCGTTAGGAGTGCTCCCCGTGGCTGCGATGAGATTGCCAAACGCGTCATAAGTGTATGTGTCAGTGATGGAGCCGTTGAAGTTGATCAGACCGCTGGCTGATTAAGTTATTACCAAAGGCGTAGGTGCGAGTCACCTGACCACCGACGAGTTCCTCGACAATTTGCGAGTGGCCAGTCGGATTATTAGCATCGACAAGGTATCGCGTTGTGACACCGTTGATGGTCCTCGCCACGCGATTGCCGTCGCCATCATAGACAAACGACACGATTCCGCCGTTCAGATTAGTCAATCGATTCTCAAAGTCGAATGCCGCCGGCGCTGTTGGCTGAGGTGATGTTCCGTTATCGTCGTAAGTGTCGCTCGTTAATCGAATCTTTGAGCTCTTCTTGCTCGTGAGTCGATTGCGCTCATCACATGTATGAGTAGGGAGTCGCTGAAGGGTCCTTATTCACCCGCGGATTTTGTCCGAACTATGCGCAACGCCGTTTCGATCCAAACATCGTAGTTTTCAATCAACCGATCATTTGGACCGCCATAAAAATCAAGATAATTCCAGCTTTTCCAGCCAAGCCAACTCGTCTTATTGGCCCACTTGGCAAGCATGTTGGCCCACTCTCGGTGCGTCCACGGATACGTGTAGCTCTTCATTATCACGATCCTCAGTTGGTTGTATTCGGCGCTGCCTATCGCGAAGTGCGTCGCCGATAGGAACTTATTCATTCGGTCCTCGACAAGCTCTGAGTACCGCTCCAGGGGTATTTCCTCAAGGGCGCGAGTTTGTTTTGCGGTTGATAATTCGACTTCGCAAAGACGCTCGATGTCTCGGAGAATGTTGACTGCCTCGACCTCAGTACCCGTACCGTCGAGAATGCGGAAAACTGCATCGACGAACGGAACCGACCGGTCAAGAGTCAGGCTAATTCGTGGGTCATTGGAGTTCATTGGTTCCTTCAGTTGCGCGTATTTCGTCTATTGTCCAGTGAATCTCCCAGGTCCGTGAATAAAAGGGTAAGGGGTCCAGATTACGCCGTTAGACTCAGCGTGTCGAACGAAGGTGCCATCGGCTGTAAAAGTCTGAATTCTCCAAGCCTGACCGGTACCGAAAATAATCTTGTCATTCATTCTAGATCCATTGGGATCCGGAACCGCCATCACCTGAGGATCTGGACTGTCCAAAATTGGCGTAATCATGTGGATCAGCCGACCTGCTCTCTCTTGCTCGTTGGGACCTGCGAACCGCCCGACGCGGTATTGGAATTCTTGAATCGCCGTCGCGCACATTAGTATCTGCCGTCCTCCAACAGCAGCAAATATCTTACCGTTTTCTGAAGAACCTTCCATCGCTATCGCCTCGGCAGTTGAGGTATCAAAGTTTACGTAGCGGCTGGAGTTTTCCTGGGGCGTTGGGGCAGGAAAAACAGGTGGAGGACCCGGAACCGGCTCAGGCTCCGGAGATGGCTGGGGCCGAGGAGGAAACTTCGGATGAAGAGTGATCTTTATCGTAAGATCCTCGACGACTTTAAGTAACAGGAGCGAAGCCATCGCGGCCAGCGTAACCTCCATCATCGCTGCGATGTTTTGCTCTGCCAGGAATTGATAACCAGAGGGATCAAGATTCGTGATCGGATTAGCTGCGCCGTAAAGATATTTGTGCAGAGAGCCTGGGTCGAAAGCACTACCTTCAAAAAGGTCCATTGTCCAGAATCTTCCTGACGATGGATTCATGTAACGCGCTCTCAGATAATAGAAACCGAGATTGGCGTCGAACTGCTCGCCGCTGTAGAGGTAATCGTTCGACGTCGTACCTGAGCGATAGATCAAGTTGCCGAAAGCGTCGTAATCGTAGGCATCGGTTATTGCGCCGCCGGCGTTCGTCAACTGACGCACTGACCCGTGACCGTCATATTGGTAGAAGCTCAGACTGCCGCCGACAATTCGCTGGCTGATCAGATCATGACCGTAAGTGAAGCTCCTGACGACTGCACCACTTTGAAGTTCATCAACAACCTGCGCATAGCCGGTCGGGTTGTTTGTGTCGACAAGATAGTTGGTCGTTACGCCGGCTATAGTCTTCGCAACACGATTGCCGTCGCCGTCATAGATGTAACGCACGCTGCCGCCATTTAGCGAAGTTAAATGGTTCTCGAAATCGTAGGCGTAGCTGTTGCCGCCTGTGGATGTAGTGTTGCCGTTGTTGTCGTAGTTGTCGCTGGTTAGCCGATCATTCGCGTCGTAGGTCGAACTCTGCGATGGAACCGGCGTGATTGCTGAAGATCGATTCACCCGATTCCCGACAGGATCATAGCTGTAGCTGGCGCTGCCGTTGACCCCATGCGGATCGTTGGCAATCGATTCGCTAGTCAGCCGATAGAGATTGTCGTAGGTGTAGTTAACCGTTCGACCGCTTAGCTCCGTAACTGCGGTGCGATTACCCTCTGCGCCAAGAATGTAAGAGTAGCTAGCCAGCGGCGAAACGGCAGTACCCACCATCATTGTCGTGAGACGATTAAGCGAATTGTACGTATAGCTCGTCGTGACGCCGTTCGAGTACAGATAGGTTTGCAGATTGCCTACGGCGTCGTACGCGTAGTTAGTCACGCCGCCGTTCAGTGCAACCAGATTGTTGTCCTTAACCGTAGATAAACGATTCAACGTGTCATAACTGTAATCGACACTCAGACCATTTGCATTCGATGAGCGCGTGGTCAGTAAGCTATTCGCTTCATTGTAGGTGTAACTCAGCGTGCCGAAGGGCGTCTGTTTGCTGCTGAGCCGGTTGCGCGCGTCGTACGAGTAGGTCGTTGCGCCCGAGGCATCGCTCATCGTCGCGGGTTGGCCAACTCAATAGACTATTTTGTGTGGAACCATTCAGGGGGAGAAAGATTGACTAACCTGAAAAGGTCAATCAGATCAGTTGCGGATAGTTGATCCTTCAATCTGTCATCGCACTGCTGCATGAAGCGTCGAAGTTCATCATTCAAGTACGACAATTCAACATTCGGCGGAGCTTCTGTGTGGATCAATGTTGCGATGTGATCAGCGAATTCGAAGAACCTGAAATCAGAGGGGCCAAAAGACTCCCAGCGCCGCTTCTTGTTCAAATTGCGACTTCGCAATATTTTTTCCCAAAGATAAATCGATGCACTATCTCCAATGTAGCTCCCGCGAAGAGCGGTGCCTAAGAGCCGCCCTATTCCTCTCTTGGCGTGCTCTGAGAGACCCACGATACTTGCTACCCTTTCTTCAAGAAGCGCGCGGCCTATATCCGGATTTTGTCTGCACTCATTAGGAAGCAATCGGACAACCCCGCCTTCCAGATGGCTAATCTGTGTGAGCCACAGCTTAACTTCCCATCTCTCGTTGCAGCCATTGTTTTGAAGATCAAATCGGTATAAGACATTGCCATGGGGGTCGTACCCATTCAAATGTGGTTCGAAGATTCGCACAAATTCTCTTTCAGAGAATCCAACACTTCGGTAGTGCTTCCCAAAGGCCTTCTTTAGCCGGAGTGAATAATCTTCCAGCGCGCGCAAAGATGCATCCTTCCAAAAATAGTAGAACTCAATACCAACGTACATTCGAGGCGCCATGATCTATGCGATTTTCCAAAACGCGACTAACTGGGAATGAGAGATACAATTCTCGCGGTGGCTGCAGCACCGATAGTCCAGGTCGTGCAGTTGCGGAACGCAAATGCATACTCGTACGGTGTCGTGAATGGCTCGTCCGCGCCCGCGGTTCCTCCCATCATGATGATTTCCCACAGTTCCAACTGCCAATCCATCATTCGTCCGACCGGAATCAATAGCGCTGTGTCCCCCAGGGCTGGAGATTTTTCGAGAGCCCCTTCAAAGAAGGTGAACGGTGATTCCTTTGAATCGTAATACTCACGAGCCGTCAACCCCCCTACATCATAGGTCCAATTGTGGCCTCCCTGCGAGTCCTTAGCCACCATGCAAGTGTGAAAATTCGGACTGAGCCTGCCTGCCGTCCACATTCTCCACCGGCGATCGAGATAGCGACCTATCTCGATTCCAATGCCGACGGCAAGAATGAGTTGCAGCACTCTGATACCAATCACGGATAAGTTGAGATCCTGGGCGGCCGCGATGTCAATGAATGTACCAAACTTTCCACTAGGGTCAGTCTTGTCGACGGGATCGGCATTCGCGTAAAGGTATTTGTGCAGCGAAATAGGATCAGCTAAATCACCCTCGAAGGAATCCATCGAGAGGAACCTACCTGCCGCCGGATTCAAATACCGAGCGCGCAAGTAATAGAATCCGATGTTCGCGTCGAACTGTTCTCCATTGTAAAGGTAATCGTTAGGAGTTGAACCGGTGCGATTGATGAGATTGCCAAAGGCATCATAGTCGTACGTATCGGTAATTGCCCCGCTGGCGTTAGTAAGCAACCTTACCGAGCCATGGCCGTCGTACTGGTAGAAACTCAGGCTCCCACCGACTATTTGTTGGCTGATCAGACTGTGGCCATAACCAAAGCTCTTTATTACAGAGCCTCCCTGGATCTCTTCGACTACCTGCGGGTAACCGGTGGGACTATTGGAATCCGAGAGGTAATTCGTTGTCACGCCGCCCGCGGTCTTGCTGGCGCGATTGCCGTCACCATCATAAACATAGCTAACACTGCCGCCGTTTTCCGAGGTCAGGTGGTTTTCAAAGTCATAGAGATAGCTATTACCGTCCGCCGACGTGGTATTGCCATTGTTGTCATAGCTATCGGAACTCAGGCGATTGTTCGCATCGTAGGTTAAGACCTGCGAAGACACCTGAGGCAGAGTGGAATTGCGGTTCAATCGGTTGCCCACGGGATCGTAGCTGTAGCTGACGGCGCCGTTTACGCTATGCGGATCGTTAGTGATCGACTCGCTGGTCAGTCGATAGAGATCATCATAGGTGTAGTTGACGGTTCTACCACTCAATTCAGTCACCGCCGTTCGATTCCCTGCCGCGCCGAGCGTGTACGAGTAACTTGCGAGGGGCGCCAGGGGCGTCCCCACGGCCGTCGCGGTGAGACGACTGAGAGCGTTGTACGTGTAACTGGTCGCCACGCCATTCGGATACTGACAGCTTTGCAGGTTACCGACGGAGTCATAGTTGTATTGAGTCAACCCGCCGTTGAGACCGGCAATATGATTGTCCTTGACCGAGGACAAGCGATTCAATGAGTCAAAGCTGTAATCTACGGAGATACCATTGGCGTGGGACGATCGAGTTGTCTGCAGATTGCCCGCGGCGTCGTAGGTATAGTTCAGCGTACCAGCCGGGGTCTGTTTACTGCTCAATCGGTTGCGCGCGTCATAGCTGTAGACTGTCATGCCCGAAGCGTCACTCATCGTAGCTCGCTTCCCGTTTGCGTTATAGGTGAAGAGCACGGGAGGCTGATTGAGACTTGGATCCGGAGTCTTTGTCACCAGCCGATTCATCAAGTCATGCACGTAGGTGGTTGTCTTTCCGTTGAAGTCCGTGTGAGATTGGGGGTTTCCTTCCGGGTCATACGTGAATACTTCAGACACTCCCAGAGGCAAGGTCCGTTTAGTTTTCCGGCCCATTGGATCTGCCTCATAACGGGTGGTTTGGTTTCGAGCGTCCGTTTGCGATATCTGCTGGCCGGCCTCGTCATAGGTGTAACTGGTTACCTGGCCGAGAGCATCAGTAACCTTCACCAGTTGACCCAATCGGTCATATTCAAATTGCGTTGTCTTCCCTGCCTGATCTGCTTTCGCGATCACCCTTCCGATCGCATCATAAGTGGTCGTGGTAAAGGTAGTGTCCGGATACTTCACTTTCGTACGCCGGTTTAACTGATCGTATTCGTAGCTGATCGTGTGTCCATTGGCATCCGTCCTGGAGATTTCGTTGCCAGCCTGGTCGTAGGCAAAGGACGTCACTTCATTTAGCGCGCTTGTTACCTTGATGCGATGCCCGGCAGCATCGTATTCATAACGTGTCGTGTTGTTGCGTTCGTCTGAGACGGAAAGCACCTGGCCAGCCGCATCGTACGTGCTAGTCGTGAAGGTGCCGTCAGGATAAGTAGTTTTCGTCTTTCTACCGAGTTCGTCGTAAGCATACTCAGTAGTGTGTGAGGCCCGGTCGATACACTTAGTTTGGCGCCCTTCCGCATCATATTGAAACTCTTCCTTCGTGCCGTCGGGATAGGATCTGCGAATCAACCGTCCCATATCGTCATAGTCATAGGTGATCCGATGGCCTAGTGCATCGACGCTAGCGCTGCGCTTGCCGATCTGATTGTATTCGATTTTTTCTATCGACCCGTCCGGGCGCGTGGTCTTGGTTAGATGGTTGCGCAGGTCGTAGGCATAGTTAGCCACCAAGTCTTCAACTGAATTGTCGGAACGCGTGCGATGCATGGTTAAAGTTTTAACCTGCCCGCTGGGTATGGAATCGTAAAGCGTCTCATGGCCGAGCGCGTCCGTCTGTTTCGACAAGAAGGAGCCCGTATACTCGTAACTAGTCGTGTTGCCGGCCGCGTCGGTGATCGCGGTTTGTTGTCCGTCAAAGATGCTGTACGTGTAACTGGTGATGTTGTGGAGTGCGTCCTCAGTCGTTAGCAGATTGCCCGCTGTATTGTAAGTATTCGTGGTGACGTGGCCGAGCGGATCGGTCGTCGTCAGCACCTTACCCAGCACGTTGTAAGTGAACTGCGTTACGTTATTCAGCGGATCGGTAATGCTGGTGCGGTGATCGTTACTGTCATAGGTGTACGTCGTTGTCTTGCCGAGCGCGTTTGTCTCAGTCAAAACATTGTCGTTGGCGTCGTAAGTGAACGAAGTCACGCCACCGCGCGCGTCCGTCTTGCGCAACACGTTCCCACGGTCGTCGTATTCAAAGACAGTCGGGTGCCCGAGACGATCGGTGACCGTCTCAGTGCGGTTCGGAATGTCATGCAGATAAGTGATGACTTTTCCGAAGCCGTCGGTGTGACTGATCAGACGGCCGCTCGGGTCATAGTCGTTGCGAATCGGCTGGATGCCGCGCGGATCGTGAATGGTCAACAGCCGGTGGTTCGCGTCGTAAGTGTAGGTCGAGGTGTTGTTCTCGTTGTCGGTATACGACACCAGATCGCCGTTCGGATCGTAACCGTAGGTCATCGAGTTGCCGTTCGGATCGACGATGCTGGTGATGCGGCCCACGATGTCGCGGTTGAAGACAATGCTCTTGCCGCTTGAATGAACGATGCCGCCGGCGCCGATGGTCAAAGTGTTGCCATTGGGATCAGAGAGGCTTTGCAGGCCTGAGCGCTGATCGATGATATAAGCCGTGCCGTCTTCCGCAGTGAACTTGAAGACGAACGAGTTAAAGATGTCCACGCCGCTGGCAAAGCCGATTAGGTTGACCGGACCGGGGACGCTGCCATCGATCTGCACGTCGGATGAGCCAATGACTTCCAGCTTGCCTACGGTTCCGGGCATCGCTGTGAAGCTGATGTTCGCGCTCGTAATCGGCGCATTGCGTTGACAGTGCGGCGCAACGTTGGGCTGGAATTTGAAGACCTTAC
Organism: Pyrinomonadaceae bacterium; assembly: GCA_035317005.1. Classification (GTDB taxonomy): domain Bacteria; phylum Acidobacteriota; class Blastocatellia; order Pyrinomonadales; family Pyrinomonadaceae; genus UBA11740. The sequence goes on from DATHHW010000129.1 coordinate 25,019, forward strand.
CGCCAGGGAACGTCACGGTCACTGCGTGCGAGCCGACCGGCTCGAGACAGTAATTCGGGAAGACTTCCTGCGAAACAGTCTCGTACCACTTGAGACCGATCACGCTGGATTTCTCGACGCGAATGTTGTGCAGACCGAGCGTCCAGCCAAAGCCGAAATCGCCTATGCGTTTGTCGCGACTGTCGTAAGTGCGCGTGACTTCCATCGGCACGCCCGCAACCGGAATACTCAGGTCGGTGAACGAGACAGTGAAGTTTCCGACTTTCAGATTGCGCTCAACGATGACGCTGACTTTCGTGCGCGAGGTCTGCCCATAGCTATCAGTCGCCGACAGCCTGATATCGAACAAGCCGTTCATCATCATCGTGGGATCGAGCGATCCCAGCGTTCCGCTCGTTGCGCCGTTGCCGCTCGCAAACGTGGTCCAGACACGACTGTTCTGATCGTCGTTGCTGTCCAGACTGTATTCGAGAGTCCACGCCCCGCCGCTTACTGAACCGCTAACGATCGTTGGTTCGGTGATACTACTGTCATCAGCCGGCGCTGTAATCTGCACCGTGGGTGGCGGCACGTTGTCGTTGACAATGATCGTGACGTCGTCGCTAGAGCTTAACGCGCCGTCGCTTGCGGTCAAACGCAGCACGTAAGTTCCGGTCGCGCTGAATTGCGCGCCGGTCACGGTTACGTTGGCGTTCATGAATGTGACGGTGCCTGGGCCGCTCACTTTCGACCAGCTCGTCGTCAGAGTGCTGCCCGTAGGCAAGCCGTCATCGCCGGCGCTGCCGTTAAGTTGGGTCCCCGACGACAAGATAGTGGCTTGATCGGGGCCTGCATTAACGGTGGGCGGCTGGTTTTGCCCAGTGACGGTGATCGTCACATCATCGCTGGTCGTCAGTTGTCCGTCGCTCGCATTCAATCGCAAGACATACGTACCCGCAGTGCTGAACTGTGCAGTCGTCACAGCGCTGTTAGGATTCGTAAATGAAGCGAGAGCAGGACCGCTCACCTGTGTCCATTGAACGACCAGCGTGCTGCCCGACGGCAGACCATCATCGGCTGCGGCGCCGTTCAAAGTCACCGTGTTCGTCGGCAGCGCGATCGTTTGATCCGCTCCCGCATTGACTGTCGGCGGTTGATTGGTAGCGGACGGATTGACGTTGACATAGAAGACTGCGCTTCCGGAATACTCGGAATCGTCAGCCGTGAGAATCAGCACGTAGAAGCCTGGCGTGCTAAAGCTCGCGGTCGTGCTGGCCGCATCGGGATTGGCGAACGTTACTATGCCCGGGCCCTGGTCTTTCTTCCAACGGGTGGACAGACTACTCCCATGAGGCAGCCCATCGTCGTTAACTATTCCGTTAAGAGGGGCCGTTTCGGGAAGAGTGATCGTTTGATTCGTCCCGCCGCTGACCGTTGGCGGCTGATTTATCGGATAGACGGTAATCGTGACGTCGTCGTTCGTGCTCGCTTGTCCGTCGCTTGCCGTCAACCGCAGCACATAAGTTCCCGGCGTGGTGAACGAAGCCCCCGAACTGGCTGCGTTCGGATTGGTGAACGTCACGGCTCCGGGTCCACTCACCGCGATCCAATTCGCAGACATACTACTGCCATATGGTAAGCCGTCGTCGCTGACCGCTCCGCTTAGTTTGACTGCAGCGGAGCCGACCGGCCGCAGGCTGACCGAATCAAAGTACGCATCGTTCAATCCGCCCATAGTGCGCGTGGCAATCAACCGAACACGCATCCAGCCGGTGCCTACGGGCGCCGCCTGCAGCGTCTCTGTCAAATACCAATTATTGATCGCATAACCATTGGCTGAGTCCATCGTTGCGAGGACCCCGTTGTTTTGGGCGTTGCGGAACTCGACAATTATTCGCGGAGTGTCGGGGTAAGGAAATTCGGCTAGCGAACGTACCCAGGTCTGAAACTCAAATTGCTGCGTGCCGGTGGCGATGCTGGCGGCGAAAGCTGAGACATCGACGTCCTGGCGCAGTTCGGCGTATTGCGCGCCGTCGGCGCCGACGTAGAAGAAGTTTTGGCCGCGGTGCGCGTCGGGCAAGCCAGGTATGCTGCTGTTTCCCTGGGTCCATGTCGTGCCCTGTTCTTCGATCCATCCGGGAATCTCGCCGTTGACGAGCGGCTCTTCATTTCCGGAATTAACAATCAGGTTACCCTTGATCGCCACGGACAGATCGGGTCCGGCGTTTGCAGTCGGCGGCTGATTGGTTGGCGTAGGATTGACAGTAACTTGCACGTCATCGCTGGTGCTCAAGTTGGTGTCGCTGGCGGTCAGACGCAGGACGTACACGCCGGCAGCATTGAACGTCGCCGACGTTACGGCCGCAGAAGGAGTGGTGAACGCTATGTTGCCCGGTCCGCTGACTTTGGACCAGCTAATGTTGAGCGTGTTCGAAGGCAACCCATCGTCAGTGACTGAGCCAAACAGAGTGACGGGGGCCGGCAGACTGATTGTTTGATCGACGCCAGCGTTAACTACCGGGGCTTGATTGGGAACATTCGTTAGCCACTGGACCGAGGCGGTACCAGACGCCGAGCCTACGGCGACGGTAACAAGGTCGCTGCCGAGGTGCGTCCCGGTGAAACAGAACTGTGCCTGGCCGGCAGCATCGGTGGTCGCCGAGGAGTTGGAAGGATTTGCTCCGGTGACGGTGAAAGTGATCGTTTTGCCTCCCAGCGGAATCTGGTCCTGGTTTGTGACCGTAGCCAGGACGCAGGCTTGGGCATTGATCGGACGGTCCGAGGTTTCTGGCGTAACAACGACATTAACGCTCTGCACGGACGCGCTCATATTCATTCCACCGGGATAGCCGTAACCTTCGTCCTGGTTGAATCCATATACGAACACACCAAAGCTCGCCGGGCCGTCGAGGTTGTGCATACCGACGGTAATGGGAATCTGCGCTCCCGAATAACCGCTGACGCCTATGGGCGCAAAACTACTTGCGGAAATCGGCGTTCCATCGAGCGTGATGCTGCCGAGTGACGCCGTCGGCGCCACTACGTTGGCGTAATTGATCTGGAAGCCGGTACCCGGTGTCGAAATCGTATAGTGATTCAAAAACTGCGAGTAAGGCGGGATGATCATTTCGAACGGATCGGCTTTGCCTGTGGTTGGTGGATCGTAAAAGACGCTGGTGGAATATTGCGCCACCATGATGGGCGCGGTAGCGATGATCTCGGTTGGTTCTTTGATGATTTTTTCGACCCACTGACCGCGGTTCAACGTGGCCGCCAGATTGCCATTGAGATAAATGGCTGTTGCATCTTCAGCCGCGATGAATCTGAAAAAGTCTCCCTTGGTCCGCGTAGCAATCGGAATTGTAGCGAACCGCTTGCCCCAAACATTCGTCGGCGGAAGTTGCTCGACCAGGTGGTCCGCGCAACAACCGGCCTCTGCTGGAATCGTCGCCGCGGCATGGCCGGCAAAGACTGCGATCGGCTTGTTTGAACTAACTCGACTGCCGGTAAGATCACCGGCCGTGGTCGGAACAGTATTTTGAAGAAGATAAGTTTGTCCCTGGTTTAGCGTGACGTTGTAAGGAACTCCCGCGGCTCGGCTGCCACTCGTGGCCGAAGGCGTAATGGTAACGGTCGTAGCATTCTCGGTTGCCACCATGCCCACCTCGCTGGTGGGCGAGAAACCCATGTTGCTGTAAGTGAGCACGAAATGATCAGTTCCCAGAGTGTTTACTGGCAGTCCCAGAAAGGCATCAGAAGTAAACACGCGCTGGTTCAATCCATAGATGGTCACAGGTTGTTGTGAGGTAACGTGAATGCCTTTGTCCTGGATCACATCGGATTCATAGACCTGCACAAACGGCAACTGCACGGTCGCGATCGTATTAGTCTGTACGGTGAAGTTCTGCGTGAAATTAAAGCCGGCGCCGGGAATGGTTACGGTGCCGCTGGTGTCGACTCTGGAACTGATGTATAGGCGTTGAAGTGCCAGACCGTAACCGTCGAAATAGTCGTGCGGGAACATCAGCCAGAAGTTCGTGCCCTGGTTGCCGAGCGTGCCGGCGGGCGGCGCGCCGCCAGCGGTGACCGGAACGCCGACGCCGCCACAGCTCAAATATAGAGAGTCCCCGGCAAAGGTCCCGGTGATAATGTCTATTCTTGTCTCCGCCGGCAGCGGCACGGAGACCTCGGCAACTCCATTTGCCCCGGTCAACGCGCTGAAGGTCGCGCCGTTCAAGATGAACTGAACCGGCTTACCGCTCAACGCCACGTTCGCAAACGTGTCCGTTAACGTGGCGTGAATGACCAAAGGCGCGCCATTCGTCAGGGTTGGCGGACTCTGGAAGATCAACGCAGTCGGTCGCTTATTCACAGTGTAAGTGGCCGTCGCCGAACCCACACCCCCGTCTTTGTCATTTACTGTCAGCGTGGCGTTATAGAGGCCGGGCAACGTGTAAGCATGGGTCGCCGTCGCGCTCGTGTTGGTGCAGTTATTACAAGAAAAGTTCTGTCCGTCGCCAAAATCCCATAGGCCGTGCAGAGTCTGGCTGTCAATCGGACTTGGATCGGACATGTGCGGTGCGTTGGTCCACTGCTCACCCCAAACGACCGTCTTACCTGTGTCCACGGTGACCGCAGGCGGGAGATTCAGTACGGTAATCGTTTTTGTGACTGAGGACTTGAGGCCATTGTCGGCACCGATGGTCATCGTCACATTGAAAGTGCCGCTATCAGGGAATTGATAAGGATAGTAGTTTGCCTGGTAGAGATCGGTTACCGAAACGCCATTGCCAAAATCGAAGACGCGACGACCATAAGGCTGCATTAGTAGTTGAGTAGTGTCAGTGAAACGCACGTACTCTTCGCCTTCATAAGCAGTGACCGGGGAGAGGGCAAAGTCTGGCGCGAGAGTCGATGCTGACGCCGTGTAAGTCATCTGATGACTGTTCGTCAAGCCGCCGTCATCGGTGACCGTCAACGTAACGGCATAGCTTCCCGCAGTGGCGTAATGATGTAGTGGACTCTGTGCCGTGCTCGTGCCGCCGTCACCGAAATTCCAGGCCCACGAGACGATATGCCCATCCGCATCTGTAGATCGATCGACGAAGCGCGCGTCGGTGCTTCCGTGATCCGGTGTGTACACATAGAAACCGAGTATCGAGATCGAGCCAGAGCCGTAGTTGTTCTTGAGCAGCAACCTGACGTAACGCGCCTGGACGGCAGGAAAAGAGAAATGTTGCAACGTAGCCGTGTTCGTCAAACTACCGGAAAGCACAGTGCTGAAGGACGCGTCGGAAGCATCTGTGGTCGAAACTTGAAGCTCGAAATCCTTTGGCGACACGCTGAATTCGATACAGCTAAAGCCGCAGTATGCAAAGCCCGGCATGAGCGCGATGTGATCGATGGTCCAAAGATCACCGTTCGGCAGACTTAGTTTCAGCCATTGATTCGTGTTTTGACCGTTGGCGGTAACCCAGGGACTGATCGTATCGATATCGAGGGCGTTGGCTGGCCCTTGGGAGGAAGGATCGGAAGAGCTGGAATAGCCAACCACCGTCGAACCATGCGCGGAATCCGCCAGAACTTCCAACTCGCTTACAGCGATGAGAGAATCGCTGTAGGCATTCTTCCAGTAGAATTCGACATATTTGGCGTCAACTGAATTGGGAAGCAGAAATTCCTGTGCATTATTACTGACGGCTCCCGACAGCGTTCCTGAATAGACCGTGGTAAAGGCGCTGTCGTCCGTGGTAGTTGTCGAGACCCGAATGTCGAAGTCTTTCGGTCCATGGAAACCATAGTAATAGCTGTTCAGAGGAGTAATGCGAACGCCATAGACCTTGTGAATCGTTTCATCTTCGAGCGACGTCTTGACCCAGACATCGCTGCCTGCGCCGTTGGGCCCGTACCAAAAAGTGTTGAGGTTGCCGTCAAAAGCCTCTTCCGGCGGACTAGTGCCGTACTCTAATTGGCCTGACGCGGCCACGACTTTGGCGACGCCTTCGGCGATGACGTCAAGAATCTGCGTGTTGATGTTCGCAGCGCCACCCCAATTATTAAGGGGGACATACTTTACATACTTTGCCTGGACCGGGCCGCCCGGAAAAAGAAAAGTCTGTAAACGAGGGTTGAAGTCCACCGTTGCGGTCAGGACTTTGGTGAACGAGTTTGCGTCGGGCGTGGTTGCCGAGATCCAGACCTCAAAGTCTTTGACGGCCGTCGGCCGGCCATAGCCGGAGTCGTACCAGGTCGCCAGCTTGACCCCGTCCAACGTGTAGAGCTTCCCGCCACCAAGTTGAATCGTCGCGAATTGGTTGGTTGTGCCCGTAGTGATCCAGCCACCCCGCCCGTAACCCAGCATCGGATCGGCCGTCGTGGTGCCGCCGCTGTAGCTGAAGTTGTATATCGCTCCACCATTCGGAGCCAGCGCCGGAGATTGATTCAGCGCGGAGTTTGGCGCTCCCAGGAACGAAATTATCGAGTCCAGCCCACCGGCAGAGACCGGTTGGAATGTGCTCAGATTTGAATAGCTCGCGCTGCCGTAGTTACCAACGATCACCAGCTTGATGAACCGTGCAGTTACAACTCCGCCCGGAAAGACAAACTCCTGAGGGTTTGGATTATTTGGCAGCGAGCCGTTAAGGACACTGCGAAAATCCGATGCGTTCGCTGTCGCGGACGAGACCTGAACTTCAAACTCTCGGACGTTTGTATCGTTGGCGCCATACGCGTTTTGCAAACGTACTCAATCGACCAGGACTGATTGTCCGTCGGCCGGGCGAAATACTAAGAACTGGTTACTTGCCTGACCCGAAGCGGACTGCCAATAGGTATTGGCCGAAGAGTCAAGCAATTGTTTCGGATGATACGACTCGTATCCATCGTTGTTGTAGCTCGAATAAGACACGGTTGTCAGTTGCAGCGGACCGCCACTTGATGCCACACCAAAATCCGCGACCGGGGGCTGATTGCTGACAGTGATTGTTACATCGTTGCTCGAGCTCAGTTGCGAGTCGTTAGCGGTGAGGCGCAGCACATAAGTGCCCACGGCGCTGAAGCTTGCCGAGGTGTTAAGGCTCGGCGCGTTGGCAAAGGTCACGCTCCCGGGGCCGCTCACTTTGCTCCAGGAGATCGTCAGAGTACCTCCTGCCGGAAGACCGTCATCGGTTGCGCTGCCCTGCAGGTTCGCAGTACGCGATCCGATATTCTGATCAGGGCCGGCGTTCACGACCGGCGGCTGGTTAGTCGGTCTCCAACTAATACTCGCCGTGTCTGACGAGTTGCCGCTCGTGGCAGTAATTAAATCGTCGCCCGCGGTAGCGCTGGCGTAGCAAAGTTGCGCCCGGCCCAACTCATTCGTGCGTTGGTCGGGCGGAGTTTGCGGGTGCGCGCCCGTGATTGTGAAAGTGACGTTCTGATTGTTGACCGGGGTGTTGCCCTGATCCTTCACAGTCGCAGTCACACAGGTTTGCGCGCCGGGCGTTGCATTTTGCGACTTGGGCGCGAGCGTGAGCACAGTTGGCCCAAGCACCGACGAAAGACACGCACTTCCCGGATATCCATACGAGACATCGATGTTGAAACCGTAAACGTAGACGCCGAAGGGATGCGGACCTGAAAGTGTGTGCGTGCCGGCGCTGACCGTTAGCTGGGCGCCGGAAACACCGGTAGTTCCGATAGGCACAAAAGCAGGGGCCGGGATTGCCGTCCCGTCAAGAATGACGAAGCCGATGTCTGAGGTGGGCGCGACGACGTTAATGAGATTCGGATTAAACCCGGTGAGCGAAGTCACCGTGTAGGCGTTCAGATAGTGCTCGAGCGGTGGAATGAGCATCATGAACGGATCGCCCAACCCGTTGTCATACTGGTGGCTGTTGGAATACTGGGCCAGCAGAATCGGATAGTCAGACGTTACTTCGGCTGGTCCCTCAATGATTCGTTCGAAATATTGGCCCCGGTTCAGGATGGCAATTCTCGAACCGTTCAGGAAAACGTGCGTGTCATTGGTGGCAGCCAGGAAGCGGAAAGTGTCACCCTTCGTGCGCGTAGCCAGAGGCAAAGTTGCAAAGTGCGTTCCCCAGCTATCAGTGGGCGGCAGTTGTTCGACTATGTAATCGCAATAGGGGAAAGGCACTGGGATGTTGGCACACTCGTGACCGCCGAAGACCGCGATCGGTTTATCGGAGAGCACAATCGTGCCGCTAAGATCACTGGTCGCCCCGACGCTGTCTCGCAACAGGTAGGTCTGGCCCTGGTTCAGCGTGATGTTGTAAGGAACGCCGGCGGCGCGTTGGCCGACCGTGACTGTCGGTGTAATCGTCACCGTAGTGGCGTTGGCTGATGCGACGATGCCAAACTGGGTACCTTTGATCGAGCCGCCGTTCTTGTAGCCAAGGACGACATAGTTGTTGCCAAGTACAGCCGTAGGCAGACCCAGAAACGCGTCAACCGTCGAGTTAACGTTATTCAGCCCATAAACGGTAACTGGCTGTTGCGAGACCAGGTGTATTCCGCGAGCCTCAATTTGATCGCTATTACTCTGATACTCGTTAACCAGTACCTGAGTTGTCGTGTGGGCCGCTACCGCAAAATTCTGGCTGAAATTCTGTCCCGGAATAGTTACAGTTCCGGTCGTATTAACCTCTGAAGAAATCTCAAGGAATGTTCCCTGGTTGCCGCCTGCATCAAGATAGTTTCCCGGAAACATCAGCCAGAAATCCGTACCGGTGCTGTTGCCTGTACATGATTGTTGGTTGGCTGCTCCGGCCAGGACACGATAAGTTGAGCCACCAAGATAGAAACCATCTTCCGCGAAGGTGGCCGTTGCGGTGTTAGCGCCCAGGCCGGCCGCAAACGTTACCTGCGCTTCCGCGTAGCCGCTTGCATCGGTCGTGCCCGTGGCGGTAGCGCCATTGAGTTGAAACTGAATCGTGCGGCCAACGAGGGGTTGATTGGCAAAGCTATCCATGAGCCTGACACGCAGCAACACCGGCTGGCCCAACTCGGGCGGTGTCGCCTCCTGAAACGCCAGACTGATCGGCCGTTTGTTGACCGAATAAACCGCGCTGCCCGAGGCAGAGGCGCCGTCCTTGTCGGTGATGGTAAGCACCGCGGTATACGTACCCGGGTTGCTGTAGGCGTGCGTGACCGTGGCGTTGGCGTTATTGCAGTTGACGCACGGCGTCGTTTGACCATCGCCAAAATCCCATAGGCCCTGAAGTGATGCCGAATCAACTGAGCTCTGATCGCTAATGCGAGGCACACTAGTCCATTGTTCGCCCCACACAACGGTTTTCCCCGGATCGATATCGACGACGGGCGGCAGGTTGAGAACCGTGATATCTTTGGTAACTGTGTGACTGACTCCAAGCGCGTCACCAACCTTCAAGGTTACGTGAAAGACGCCGCTGTCCTGGAAGATGTGGACGCTCGTCCGGCCGTATTGAGAGTACAGGTCGCTACCGTCGCCAAAGTCGTACTGCCGTAGCGCTGTCGACACCGAAAACAAATCCACCAAATCCGTGAAGCGAACTGATTCGCCGCCTTCATGAGCGATCATTGGCGACAAAGCAAAGTCGGGGCTAAGCGATTCCACTACGTGATAGAGACTCGAATAACTGCTGCTGAGTCCGCTGTTGTCTGTGACGGTCAACGAGACAGTGTAGTCGCCGGTTTGAGCAAAGGTGTGCGCCGGATTCCTAACCGTGCTGGTTGTGCCATCCCCAAAATTCCATGCCCAGGAAACAACCTGGCCATCGGAGTCGCTGGACCGATCCATGAAGCGCGTGGTCGTGCCCGTGGTATCGGAGGAATAGATAAGAAAATTGTGCAGCGCAAAACTGCCGGTGTCATTCGGGCCCTTGAGCAGCAGCAGCCGAACGTAGCGCGCCTGCACGGGAGCAAAATAAAAATCCTGCATTTGGCTTGAATCGACTAACGTCCCCGCAAACACGGTCGTGAAAGAGGAATCGGCGGTATCCGTCGTGGACACCTGAAGCTGAAAATCTTTGGGCGCGCGGTAATTGCCGTTGTACGCGATCGCGGGCCTGAGAGCGATGTGGCTGATCGTCGAGAGCTCGGCCCGAGGGAGGAGCAGTTTGAACCAGACATTTGTATTCTGGTTATTAGGAGTAACCCACGGCTGGTTGGTTGGATCGAGGTCCAGAACAGCCTCAACCCCGCCTGCCCCACTGGAGAAACCAATGACGGCCGATCCTCGATCCGGCGCCGCGAGCACTTCCAGTTCGCTGACTCCAATCGCCGATGTGCTGTAGGAGTTTTTCCAATAGAACTCGACGTAGCGCGCATCAATAAAGTTGTTAAAGAGGAACTGCTGCGGCCCGGTGTTGTAATTCTCTATCAACGTGCCGGAATAAACCGTGGTGAAGGCGCTGTCGTCCGTGGTAGTCGTGGAAACACGAATGTCGAAGTCCTTCGGCCCACGCAAGCCCGTAGCGAAGCCGTCGAGCGGATTGATGCGCACACCATAAATCCGATGTATGGCGCTATCGGCCAGGGCGGTCTTCACCCACACGTTTGTTAACACGGCATTCGGTCCGTACCAATAGCTGTTTGTAACGCCATCGAAGGCCGCCTCAGCAGGATTGGGCCCGTCTGCATATTCACCGGAAAGTCCGACCACACGTGAGCCGCCTTCGGCAATCACATCGAAAACTAGAGTGTTGATAGTAGGGCCGCCGCCAAAGTTGTTCAGCGGCACATATTTGACGTACCTCGCCTGCACCGGCCCGCCGGGAAACATGAAAGTTTGCACGCGGCCAACGAAGGCCGACGACGCTGACAAGACTCTCGTGAAAGAAGCAGCGTCGGGAGTAGTGGTCGAGACCCAAACCTCGAAATCCTTGACGGCCGTTTGGTAGGTGTACCCGGAGTTGAAGTCGGTGGCGAGTTTTATCCCGTCAAGCGTATAGACTTTGCCGCCGGCGAGCTGAATGGTCGCGAACTGGTTTGTGAGGCCGGGCGCAATCCAACCACCGTTGTAGTAACCCAGCAGACCATTCGCCGAACTACTGCCGCCGGCATAAGTGGACTCGTAGATTGCAGCGCCATTCGCGATCAGGCCGGGAGACTGGCTGAGCGCTGCGTTTGTCTGCCCAGGCAGCGAGATGATGTTGTCGACACTCCCGACCGCCACAGGATTGAAAGTGCCGAGTTGGATACTGCCGGGGCTGCCATTTCTATTTTTAAGCAGTAACTTAATAAAACGCGCGCGCGCCGGTCCGCCGGGAAACACAAACTCCTGCAACTGGCCGTTGTTGAGAAGCGTGCCGCTGAAGACCGTGGCGAAGCTGGCGTCGCTGGAATTTGTGGATGAGACCTGGACATCAAAGTCCTTCAGCGTCGCATCGTTGGCAACACCGTTTCTCGCTTGCAGGCGCACGCGATCGATGAAGACCATCTGCGGATCGAAGAACTGTAGGGTCGCGAATTGATTGTCGATCCCTGGCGTATTCCAGGAAGTTGCGATGTCGTTATCCAGAAGTGCTTCGACATTCGAGCCGACTGGGGCGATGACAAAAGCTCCGGCAGTCCCGGTCGATTCGGGAACTACGAAATTGGCGACCGGCGGCGCAAGTGAATCAATAACAATGACCGTTATGTCGGCGGCGGCGGTAAGTTCTGAATCGCTGGCGGTGAGACGCAGCACATAACTTCCCGATACGCTGAAGGCAGCCGTGGTCACGGTGACGTTGGGATTGCCAAACGTAACTGTTCCCGGCCCGCTCACTTTGGTCCACGTACTCGTTACGCTGCTGCCTGTGGGCAATCCGTCGTCGCTAACGCTCCCATTAAGATTCGCAATGCTGGGCAGAGTAATCGTCTGGTCGGTTCCAGCATTTACCGTCGGCGGGTGGTTCTCCTGGTTAACCGTGACTATTACATCGTCGCTCGCTGAGAGTTGTGAGTCGTTGGCGGTCAAACGCAACGTATAAGATCCAGCAACGCTAAACGTCGCGTTGGTGACCGCGGCGTTCGGACTGCCGAAGCTGACTGTTCCGGGTCCGCTGACTTTGCTCCACGATATAGACACACTGCTGCCTGTTGGCAAGCCATCATCAGTTGCCGTGCCATTCAGTTGCGCGGTGCCGGGCAACGCAATGGTTTGATCTGCGCCGGCGTTAACGGTCGGAGGCTGGTTCTGTGGATTTACGGTGATCGTGATGTCATCACTAGTACTAAGTTGCGAGTCGTTCGCCGTCAGCCGAAGCACATAACTGCCGGCCACACTGAAGGAAGTTGTAGTAACAGTCACATTTGGATTGGTAAAGGTGACAGTTCCCGGCCCGCTCACTTTGGTCCACGTGCTTGCTACACTGCTACCCGACGGCAGACCATCATCGCTGACGCTTCCGTTAAGATTCGCCGAGCTTGGCAGTGTGATTGTTTGATCTGGACCTGCGTTAACCGTGGGTGCGTGGTTTTCCGGATTTACTGTAACCACGACATCGTCGCTCGCTGAGAGTTGTGAGTCGTTGGCGGTCAAACGCAACGTATAAGATCCAGCAACGCTAAACGTCGCGTTGGTGACTGCCGCATTCGGACTGCCGAAAGTGACTGTTCCGGGTCCGCTGACTTTGCCCCACGATAGAGAGAGAGTGCTGCCGGTCGGGAGTCCATCATCAGTCGCCGTGCCATTTAGCTGCGCAGTGTTGGGCAATGTAATGGTTTGATCTGGTCCGGCGTTGACAGTGGGTGGTTGGTTCTGGGGATTTACCGTGATCGCGATGTCGTCACTAGTGCTAAGTTGCGAGTCGTTCGCCGTCAGCCGAAGCACATAACTGCCAGCGACACTGAACGAAGCCGTAGTGACCGTGACATTCGGATTTGCGAACGTGACTGTGCCTGGGCCGCTGACCGTGCTCCATACAGTAGACACACTACTGCCGAGAGGCAGTCCGTCGTCACCAACTGTACCGTTGAGATTAGCGACATTCGGCAATGTGACCGCTTGATCCGCGCCGGCGTTCACCGTGGGCGCTTGATTCGGTGGAGTGACGGTAATGTTTACATCGGCGTTACTGCTCAACTCACCGTCGCTAGCCGTCAACCGCAGAACATAAGTTCCGGCGACTGCAAAATGCGCGACCGTCGCCGTACTATTCGGATTGTCGAAGACAACTGAGCCCGGTCCGCTAACCATGCTCCAGGAAACGGTGAGCGAACTGCCGAAGGGTAAGCCATCGTCTGATGCTGAACCGCTGAGTTGAACGGCCGCGTTTGGTAGCGAGACCGTCTGATTCTGACCTGCGCTAACCGTCGGCGCGTGATTTTCCGGCTGGACGGTTATGGTCACGTCGCTCCTCGCCGAGAGTTCTCCGTCATTGGCGGTCAGTCGCAGCACATAAGTTCCGGCCACGCTGAACGTGGCGTTTGTATCTGTTAACGTCGCGTCTTCGAACGTCACGGTACCGGGGCCACTAACTTCGCTCCAGGCTGTACTAAGGCTGGCGGGGGCGGGCAGTCCGTCATCGGTGACAGTGCCGTTGAGCGTTGCGGTGTGAGGCAAGGCAATTATCTGATCGGGACCTGCGCTTACTGTGGGCGGCTGGTTCTGCGGCTGCACAGTTATGGTGACATCGTCGGTCGTCGAGAGCGCTCCGTCGGTTGCCGTCAAACGGAGCACGTAGGTTCCCGCGCTGCTGAAACTCGCAGTCGTATTAAGCGCGTTCGCATTAGTGAAGGTTACCGTCCCGGGTCCAGCGACCTTGTTCCACGTCGTGGTCAACGTGCTTCCACTCGGCAAGCCGTCGTCGGTCGCCAAACCGTGCAACGATGCTGTCTGCGGTAAGGTCAGCGTCTGATCGAGACCGGCATCGGCAGTCGGCGCGTGATTGGTTGGCGATTGTCGCGTGACAGTGATGATGGCAGTTGCCTGATTGCCCGCCTGATCGACCGCGCGCGCAACAATCTGATTACTTCCCAGGGCCAGGGACACATTTGAGATGGTCCACGTTCCATCGGCGGAGTTGTAAGCCGCTTCGACGTTGTTCACATAAACGCGCGCCACGCCTGAAGCGCCGGGACCAAGGTCCGTCGCTGTTCCTGTTACCGCGGTCTGTGTGACGGTCGTCGTTGAATTGTTAGCAGGGGAAGTGATCGAGATCGTTGGTGGCGTGGTGTCGCTCACCGGTACTGTGCCGCAGATGTTGATAATCAGGTAGGAACCGGGACTGCTCGCCACGCGAACATCCAACTGGTTGTTGGCTGCCAGCGTGACCGTTCGATCCAGACCCGCGACATTTTGATTGAGATCGCTCGGCGTTAGAACATCGGCTCCATTGAGTTTCACCGTCGCGCTCGAGACTCGGTTCGAACCACTCAACTCACCGTTCTGTATGTGCAGGGTGTAAGGTGAACTCACTCCTGAGGGCAACGCGAACTGTTCCACATATTGGTTAGGCGGGCCTGTCGTCCGATCAAAGCGGCGGGGCCCGAAAACAGCCAGGCCACAAGCGGATTGCGCGGGCCAAACCGCGCCGATGACTTTGCCGCCAGCGAGCGTGATGCCGTTGGCGATTACCTGACCGCGAACCTGGCTGGTCCCGTTCAGAGTAACCGTGCCGTTGTAAGCGCGCACTAATCCCGACACCTGGCTGCTACCGTTGACGTTTAGCAGCGATCCCATAACGTTCAAGTGCAAATCGCCGGGAGACGTATAGCTGCCTAGCGCTATCGCACCGCTGTTGACCGTTAGGTTTTGACCGACATTGATCGTCACGAGTCCGGTGGCTTGCAGCGTGGCGCTGCCGTCGAGATTGAAAGTGTTTGAGAAGTTGTAGGTGCCGGCAGTGAAATTTAGTTGGCTGTTCCCGTTGATGGTAAATGTGCCGTAGTTTCCGGGCGGCACGTTGATGGTGATGTGCGCACCTGTCACGTTCAAGTCGCGTACGGTCAGCCAATCTCCGATTCCACCTACCTCTGACTGCGAATGAACGGTAACGATTCGCGTCCCACTGGGGGCGGGCACCGAAGTTGGGAAGTCAGTCGGGAGTTGCAGGGCGTCAACCTGAGTGTGGATGCGTCCAGGCAGATTGACACCCCCAGTCAAGCTTATTGTATAGCTCGCCGGACTGGCCGAGCCTCCGTCACTAACAGTTCCACCATCCTGTGCGCTGCCGCTCAACTGAATTGTCGGAGTTCCCGGCAGATACAAATCGGAAGTTATTTGCGTGTTTCCGCCAATTGTGAATGATTCGCCCAGCAGCACGCGGAGCGTGCCTTCGATGCGTCCGCTATTGAATGTTGGTTTATGCCGCGACACTACGGCGTCCGTGATCGTCGCGGGCGAGACATCGCCGCCCGCGGAGGCTGACGGAACTGTCTCATACCTAGATCCTTCCGCCCCTGCATTCGCGATGTCTGATCTAAGGCTCTTTGCAACCTGCTTTTCACGTGAAGGCCTGGACGGCTGGGACGGCGCCGCCGTAACTACACGCGGAACCAATTGCAAAAGCAGCGCGTACGTCAGCAGCAGCGACAATAGTTGGCAAGAGACCGATCTCCAGCTAACTCTGGCCGCTTCAAGGCGCGTTGTCCGGATTAGACGGTTAAAGAATGCGGAAAGGCGCATGGGGGCAGGGGGATTCATAATTTGGTCCTTCCGGCTAGCTTGAGGGTCGCAAGGACTTACCTTGGTCCGGGGCTACGATGGTAAGAAGCTGCGTGCCCATATCACCGAACTAATCAATTTTTGGAGCGTGCAAAACTGAGACTGCCAAATGTGGTGGCGTACGACATCGGGAAGCCATGCACATTCTTGTCGAGACTTCAGGCTCAGACCCGAAAACCAGGCAACCGACAAGTGTTGAGAGCTGCGCTGCGGACTCTATGCGAAATAAGATCGTTATGTCAATAGCAACTTTTCTTCATAGCAACTCTTCTTGGGTGGCCGACAAAATTTTTCGCTTGGTCGTTTCGCAGACCCAGCGTGCTTTTGCTCGCTCTTGCACAGCCAACCGCCTAAATATCCATAGCTCTCACTATTGTTAGTCGCCTTCGGCGCGCCCACGCGCACGCTAGGTCACTAAAGCAATGCTAGTATCCGCCTGGAAGCCATGGGCACTCCCAAACGGAACGAAGATGGGGCTAAGATGGTGGCGGTACGTGTTGATACGAAGCCAGCCGAAGCGATACCTCGACGACCGCTAGGCGCGTAAATACTGGTTCATATCGTTTCGTAAGACCAGGTGATGCCGTCTCCAACGTTCTTAAAATCCGTTGTGAGTCTCATCTCTAGAGGCTGACATTTCCGGCGACCCAAAATCGAGAGAGCATGTGGGGGACGTTTGGGGGGACGTTTCTAGCGTTCGCGTGACTTTTGAATTTGACGTTAAGAATTTACTGAGGAAAATGGGGCGTGATGAGTTCGTGGATATTGCAGACAAGCGCGTTTGTTCTGGCCGCGCAAAGACCTGTACTCTGATCTGGCATCTGGCTTTCTCCTTGAAGTTGGGCAAAGTCACGGTGTAAGCGGCGCGGGTGGTGGTAACACCCGCGCTGCTCTTTTCTTTCGGTTGTTCGGTTTAGTACTCGCTCGGGAGCAAGACCGTAGTTGCGCTACGGTCTGCTTCGGTGATAATCCAAAGCCGTTGGCCCTTTCCGGTTTGGTAGTTGCTCAACAGTCGGAACCCCTGCTCAAGCGAAAGCTCGTTCTCGCGTAAGTCGTCGTCGGAAAGCTCTCCCCAATCGCAGGACATGTGACGGCGCAAGAACTCAATCGCTGTTTGTCCGGCGATCTGGAGCGCTTCTTCGGCTCCGGGCGTGATGAAAGTTTGACCTAGCGCAAAGCGCGTCACGCTGGTTTGGGTGGTTGTGCTATGGTTTCGTCGCATCGATTTTTCTCCTAGTCGGATTAAAGTTGGTGCCTGGGCTAGGCGAGCGTTGACGCGCTTTCCTAGCCCCTTCTGGTTTCTCACTGCTCTTGTTCGTTCTCGCTGGCCTGTAGTCGTCCGGCTCGCAGGATTTGATCTGCGGCGCGGAAAATCTTCTGAGCGCTTTTTTCGGGGATGGCGTCGCCGTTGTAGCCAATCGCGGGGCATAGCCAGTTCTGGATATAGCCTCGGCAATAGTCCGCGCCTTCAAGGTTCAAGGCTTCGCAGCAAAGCAGCGCGACGGACTCGGCTTCTACTTCGCGCAAGTTCCTCGGCGTCCGTTCGGTGTCGGCAAAATCGGCTTCGTTGGTGTGGCCTAGAATGACGTGGGCCGTTTCGTGAAATACTGTCTTGTGCGGAAGTTGCGCCACGGGATTGATCGCGATCTGTCGCTTCCGTGCGTATCCTTGACAGTTGCCGTCCGTATCGGTGAAGGCGATCCTTTCAATGTCGAGAGCGGCAAGCGCTCGCTCGGCTTCCCACTCCGGCAAGCGTGGCGCGGCGAATTCGTCGCCGATGGTCTGGCTAATCGCGAACCAGCGAGCCTTATGCATAAAGCTGGTAAATGTGCGCTCGCCGTTCTCGCCTTCGCTCTGCGGTGCTTCCTCATCGCGAACCTTACGAGTGATCGGCATGCAAAGGATCAAGGCTCGCTCGCCGCGTTTGACTGTTCGTCCTAGTGCTTGCCATCAGGGGAAGGTATTGATCGGGCCGGGTTCGAGTCCGCGCAATTGGCATTGCACGAGGGCGAGGATTTGATTGCCGATCGAGTAGTTGTGAAACGCGGAATAAGCTTCCATGATCAGACCTGGCTTGTTGACTGCTTCAACTAAGAAGGCTGACCACTTGGGAACGTCGGGCGCTGGTTTGGTGGCGTATCGCTGCATGGTTGGTGCTCCTTTCGCTACAAGGGTTGTTGGTCTTTGGCTTGTAAAATGCGTTTTCCCCCTTCCGTAGTGGAGGCGCAGCACGGGTGGGCGCTCAGCACCGCACCTGCAAGGTCGGAACGAAGTGGAGAACCGGAATGGAGCCTGCGTAATGGAGGTTGCGGTGATGGGCTCCCGTGCGAAGCTGAGAACGAAGGAAGGGGGAAAACTAAATCAAGCTACTCGGCTGGAATGGAGCGAAGCGGAATGAGGGCGATGTCCGATTTGAATTAAGATAAAGGTAATCTGGACGGAACTGTTTCGTTGTCGACGATCACCGTGGCAGATTAGTAAGGAGCTGGAAAATCATGCCTGCGAGATACGTAGCTTCTGAGATGCTTATCGAAGCAGCACAGCGTCATAACATTCATTTGAGTGTCCTGGTCGCCGAGACGGCTCTATGGGCGCATCCAGATGTTCATGCCAGGCTTTTAAGTGAAACTGGTACAACCGCGCCGCCGACGCGTGGCAGAGCGTGCTAAGGAACATTGACGCCGCCTTAGAGGTGACAAACGGCGGGCCCCGCGCTCGCGCGATCGCCCTCAATAAGTTTTGGGGAGATCATCAGCGGTTCTTTCGCCAAGTTATCTGCGCTTTCAAAGTGCCGAGCGTGATAGCGGAAACCGAAGCCGCCTTGAACGAAGGCAAATCAGTAGTGATCTCTCTGGTAGGAACCGGCGAGGCACGAACGAAGGAGCAAGTTGCGAAGGCCACAGCTAACGGCGGCATGCTTGAGGACTTGGATTTTTCACCACGCGAAGTAATTGCCGCGATGGTCGATCGCGGATTCCCAACGACGCTCTATCAGGACGTAACCGACCCAGGCACAGGGCGAACGATCCAAGTACCAGTGAAAGACGGCAAAGGCAACGCCGTACAGAGCAAAGAAGCCTTGCGCATGAAGCAGGAAGCTATCGACGGCCTATCAGCTTTGGAGTTGCCGGAGAACCCACTTGACCAGCTTGTCAATCACTTTGGCGAGCGCAATGTTGCCGAACTAACTGGACGAACGCGGCGCTTGATTCGCGACTCACAGGGACGAGTTGAGTACAAGAAACGCAATCCCGAAGGTGTAGCCATGCACCGAACCAACGTTCACGAAATGGCACAGTTTCAATTACGCAAGAAGCGAGTTGCAATTATCAGCGATGCCGCCGCTATGGGAATCTCGCTTCATGCTTCTAATCGCGCGGAAAACCGACAGCGCCGAGTCCACGTCACGCTTGAGCTTGGCTGGTCTGCCGACAAGCAGATGCAGACCTTTGGCCGGACGCACCGATCAGATCAGGCTATGCCGCCAGAGTACGTCCTACTCTCGACCGAATTAGGCGGCGAAAAGCGCTTTAGCTCTACGATCGCGCGAAGGCTCGGCAGTCTGGGTGCACTGACCAAAGGCGACCGCCGCAGTGCCGATAGTGGCGATCTCGCGAAGTACAACTTTGAGACGGAAGAAGGGCGAGCGGCTTTGTGCCTCATGCTCAGGCGCATAGTCGAAAGCGGCAATGTACCAGGCCTCGCGAACCCACGACAGACTTTGCGCGATATTGGCTTACTTGTCCGCAACCGCGACGGGTGCGAAGAAGTACGCAAAGACGACCTCTACAACGTACCGCGATTCCTGAATCGAGTATTAGCGGTCGACGTGGATCACCAGAATGCGCTGTTTGATCACTTTGTGGATTTGTTCGATCAGACTGTGAGGTATGCGAAGGCGAATGGCACATTTGACGAAGGAGTGACGGATATCAAAGCGCTTGCGATTCGGATCGCCAAACCTCACCGCGTAGTGCATATCGACGAAATCACCAACGCCCAAACCACGCACTACACCTTAGAGATTGATGTGCCCTCGAAGGCCGTTAGCTTTTACGAAGCCGAGCGCGTGCGGAAGCGAAAGACGGGAGCCTTCTTTCGCCACCGAAAGAATCGTCACTTCATTCTGGCAATCGAATCTGGACTCCACACCAATGCGGAGAATGGAAATAGCTACCGCACATTCGCAGTCTGGAAACCCGAAGCCGCGCGAAGTACCTACATTCATGACGACGAACTAAAGGACAAGTACCGCGCCGTGATTCCATCGAAAGCCCGTGACTGGTGGATCGAGAAACACGCGTCTGTGCCGCCGATTGAAACACACGAGACGCACATCATAGGTGGCGCAATCATTCCGCTGTGGCAGCGATTCAAAACCCACGAAGAAGCAAGACTCCGCGTAGTCCGAGTTACTACAGACGACGGGCAGCGAATTGTCGGCATTCGAATCCCCCAAGAGCAGGTTGGCCCCATTGTCGCGGCGCTTGGCGCGACTCGTGACCTGCGCGACCCCGAAGAAATCTTTACCGGCATCCTGGACGAAGGCGAAGAAGTCACGCTCGTTTCCGGTTTGAAGCTTTGCCGCAAAGTGATTCACCGAGAGCCAGCCATTGAGCTAATCGGAGTCGATCCATACAGGTTCGCCGAGGTTCGCAGCCTTGGGCTAATCAATGAGCAAATCGATTGGAAGCAGCGATTCTTTGTTCCGACTGACGAAGAAGCCGGTGTCGCCGTACTCACTGAATTGCTTGCTCGCTATCCAGTCATGGTCAGCGACGCTTTCGCCGACGACGAATCAGCGCTTGTGGAGATTGAGCCGAGCGAATTGGCACCGCCTCAGATTGTTGACCTCGACGAGTGGTTTATCTCCGTCGCGACGCCCGAGCCGACGAGCGAGCCGGAATCGTCAGTCGTCGCGATAGCCAAAGACATTGAAGATGCCGAGTTTGGCCTTACGCTACCGGCCTTTTACTTTGCGCGACGTTCTGATGTTCCGCGCGATGTAGAGGAAATACAACTGGCTTTGGACTTCGGATGAGAGGCGAAGCGATGCTGACGAGTTCAATCAATTGCATCGAAGAACGCACAGACCCACGCGCAGCAGACGCCAGCGGCGGCGCTTTAACTATCCGCTGTTATGTCTATCCGTTGGTGACGACCTCGCCGCGCCTGCTCTGGAAACCCGACCGAAAACTTGCTTTCGAGGCTATGACTCTTCTCACGCGCTTAGACCGCGAGCTGAGAGAGGCACGAGCTGATTGGAATCAGGACCGGTTCCGGCGACTAATGCGCCTGCGCCCAAGGGTAGCTGCACGACTGCGCCGCCGTAGGGAAACCCTCAATCCGCTTCCACTGATTCCGCTGGGCACTCTGCGCCGGCGTTATCATGCCAATCTCGCTGGCCATCTGTATAAGTTAAAGTAGTAGTTCTTGCTCTGGTGTGCTTTCCGGATAATCTGGATGCTTCGCCCTTTGCTTCCGCGCGCCTGTGAGAAGTCTTAATACTATTACCACCTCTTTGAGCTTACCTCTATGGTTCGTTTCACCCTAGGGACGATAAGACGGTTCTAGGAAGATGAGGACAAAAACCTCCCTATTCCCAGATCGTGGTTTGCGCGCTCTCAAGGCGCGCCCCCGTCATTGTCCACGGTGGGTTTTGATTCTGGTTGACCTGTCACTACGGAGATTTAACTGCTTTGCAATTCTGCCAAGTTGACCGGCTCTGGGAGGACACGAGATCGATCAAGTTCTGATCTGATTTCGACCTGTCGGTCGGATGGTACAAGCGACCTTAGAGAAGGAGATTAATGAGCGGACAGGATAGGGGGTTATTTTTGGACTTATGTTCAAGGTGAAGTTGTTGAATTCCTTGACCTTAGAGTTTTAAGAACTCTAGAGTTTTTGCCTAGACTCTCTAAGGTTTTCAACAACTCAACTAATATCAGGTGTTTAGCGGTTTTGAGGTCTGATGTAAACTTCATCCTGAGATTAGAGATTCTAAGGTCAGCGCGGAGAGGATAAGGAAGCGATGAGGAAGGCCAAAAGAGTAATCTCCAAAACCAAAACGTATGGATTCAATCCGTGGGTCGATCAGTTCGACGCAATCGGTCAGATCATGGCCGATACCGGTGAAAAAGAATCAACCGTTCTAAGGAAGCTCATCGATGAAGCACTTATCGCCCGGCGACGCAAGGTTGCGCATGAAGAAGTGGACAAGGGGCTGACTGAAGGGTCCGCTTCAGAAACCCTTGTGGCGATTCAGGCACTCTTAATCAAACTTGTGCTGCAAGGAGAAACCTCACTGCGCGTACAAGACGTGAGTCTGGCGCTGCTACAGGATATGTTCGCAGAGAGTCGAGCTGGACGAAAAGCGGCTTGGGAACTTCTAGCCTCCGGTCTAAAAGAGAAGGGCGTGAGCAATGCCGAAATCAAGAAACGCTTCGACACCGAAACGAACGAAGCCCGAGACTTTGCCTACAGCACCGCCAAGGAGATCAAACGGCAGCAGAAAAAGTGACCGATGCGGTTCTGCAAGTCTTCGCAGCGGATTCCATTCGCAAAAATTGATAAAGTCATTATGCATTTCGCTACAGGTAACGAGCGCTGCTTCTTTCTACTCCCTGAGCCAATTCAGAGATCCTGACAAAACCAACGTTTGTCCTCATTCGGATTCAAACGCCGTGACCTTAACATCTATCGCAAGAAATGGCATGGGGATTGAAAGACGGTTAAGACACTGGTAATGCGCTCATTCCTGAAACCGTCATGCAGCAAGAAATTGAAATCGCCGCATCAAAAACAACTGAGCAGAAATTCTCGATCGCCAGAGTCGCACAAGTTATCGGGGTACATCCGGCAACCGTTTCTCGGCTCATGGATAGCGGTAAGCTTGGCTATTACCAAATCGGAACTCGCCGAATCGTCGGACAAACCCACCTCGAACAATACCTGCTACTGGCAGAACGAAAAGCAAGAGTGACTGCCGTCCATTAGGCTCGAAGAGTCGTTCAAAGGGTTTTGCCCTTTGTCTAATTGACTCCCGATGTTTCAATGATTGGCTCTGAGTTTACGGAGTCTTGCTGTTGCCAGTTCTGCAGAGCAAGGCCGGCTTGCTTGATTACGTCGCGAGTTCGGTTGACATAGCGATGAGTGGTTTTGGGATCGCTGTGTCCGAGAACTTGGCCGACCAGGGCGAGTTGCATCGTCTGTGCTAATCGAGTGGCGGCAGTGTGACGTAGATCATGAAACCGGAGGTGCTCTAAGTTCGCGTCTTTTCTGGCTGCCCGCCAGCTGTTCTGCACGTTGTTGGTGACGCCGAACACAAGCGCGTTGTCCGGCTTATTTCCAGATGTGCGGCCTCGTTTGAAAGTAGCCGCCCCGCGCTTTTGTTTTAGATCAAGTAAGGCTGCTCTGAGACGCCCGGTAAGCGGCACTTCGCGCCGTTGGACGGTCTTACCCTTATAGCTGGTAACGTTCTTAATTACGCCCTCATCGAAGGCGATGTCTGACCAACGAAGCTTCAGCAGTTCACCTTGACGAGCGCCGGTGTCTAACGCTGCGATGACTAATACCCTCAGATGTCGCCGCCAGTGGGTGGCGCAGGCTGCGAGCAACACCTTCTCCTCGGCGGGTGTTAGGATGGTTTCCCGCCTACGCTCGTCGGCAACACTGATCAATTCACCAGGACGCACCTTTTTGAAGGGATTCACCAGAATCCAGTCGTTAACCATTGCCTCGTTCAGCATTGCCCGCATGGTGGACAACTCACGGTTAACTGTGGCTACACACAGCCGCTTACCACTTCGGTTCTTGCAGAAGAGACGGTGCTTTCGATAAGCGCGCAGACTAGCTACTCGAATCTCTCGCAGTTTGTCTGAGCCGAAATACTCTTCCAACGCCTTGATGTGAGAGTCGATCGTGTCTTTGCCCCTCACGCCCTCACGCCAATGATCTTGCGGCCTTCGCTGTCAAACTGAGCCTCGCAATAACGGGTCTCTTTGCAATGCTTCGCGAGTTCGGCAAAGGTCATCTGGTCGGACTCCATAGCCGTCTGTCCACCAGACTCAAACTCGTCTTCCATGTCTCTTAGGAGACGCTTGGCTTCGGAGATGGTTGGAGCACTTCTGGACTTTTCTTTTCTCGCTCCGCTCTCGGCATCGTAGTATCTCAGGCGGGCCAAGTATTCCACTTTGTTGTGCCGCCGTCTCTTGGAAATTGTGGTTGTGTAATCCATGACTTCCGCGTAGTGCAAAGAGCGCGCCAAAACTCAGCAGAAATCAGTGATTTCAGATGGAGCTGGGGGACGTTTTGGGGGACGGTCGTGATTTGGAAGCGATCAGCGATCAGGATTTGTGATTTTACTGAGGAAAAATGGAGCGGGCGACGGGGATCGAACCCGCAACATCCAGCTTGGGAAGCTGGCGCTCTACCATTGAGCTACGCCCGCGGGCTTTACTAACTCCAACAACTACAATCACTTCCCTTTTGGGCTCTCCATGGGACCTGGCGCTGTCCCACAGATTGTCCCACAGCTTTTAGAATACACCCACTGTCAACACGCCTAAGATTATCAGCATTCCTCGTTTCGTCCGTGATTTAAGTTGACCGTACCCTCTCTGCACTCAGCGCCCCGTTGTGCCTTAGTTGTGACAGGCATTCCAGGACCGGTCACTCCCTCAAATCCTCTAGAGAGGGCCACGGTATTGTCAACTTAAAGAATTTCGTACAGCGCCTACCGTGCGTGTTAGGGATTGCGCCTCTTTGAGCGCCACATGGTAGCCAGGTTTCTAAATCTTCACTTAACCTGCCAATACCATCACCAGCTTAGGTAAATCAGAAAGGTGCGACAAACCTAACAAGAATGCGAAAGACCGCGCGACAGCGCGGTCTTTCGCATATACAGTTGGTCGCAACCGTCCTGGGAGGGATTCACGCTCCATTCGCTCAGTGGTAGAGCTTATTGTCTCTATATTTTCGCGCCTAAAGAACTTAGCAAAAACGCTAAGAAATGTGTTGGCCTCTTTTTGGCCCTATCATCGACCCCAATGTTGTCCAGTCTGGCTCCCCACACTGGACACTCTTCGCAACCTTTTTCTGGGCGGCTGGTGAACAAATGAAAGTAACGTTTCAACTTCTGTGTGTCGCCCCTTAGTCTAAGCTACTATGGCCAAAACGGATCTGTGACACATGATCAGTAATTGATGCAGCCACGTCACTTGGAAGATAGTTGAGCCGCCCTTAATCGCCTGAATGTTTAGCCCAAGTAGTTTCGGGAAGCCATTGGCTCGAACAGTCGTCTTCAAGCATGTATCTTAGTACCAACTTCACTAATTAAGTGCCAGCTTGGGATTTTGGACCTGCGATGTTACACGGACCGCCATCATCTTAGCCCCCATCTTGCAAACAAACGCGCTCAGGTTCGAGCTTGTCCTAGGCGTCCTTGCCACGGTTCAGCCGACGACTGAGACCGAGACTGTAATTGCTATGAGCCATGCATTCAATGAAGACTCATCCTCAATGGACGCGACTTAGCGCCATTCTGACAATTTTCCTTACGAAGTTCTCATAGCCGATCGCAGAAAAATCCGTCGATTTTGCAAACCTATTCATCTGGGAATTCGGGTTTGCTTCGATAAATACAACCTTTCGGTCTCTTACCCGGAACTCCAGCTTCGCGTATGAATCGATGCGAAGGGCACGGTAAGCTTTTCTCGCGGCATCTACCACTATCCTCTTAACCGGTGCATGAAGTCGTGTGGGTGTCTGATAAACTATTCCGAAGCGCTCTCGATATTTGGCATCGAACTTTGCCTGATCTGTCGCAAACCTCACTGGCGCTTTCTCCGGAAACACCATTTCACAAATCGAATCAATCGTAACTGTTTTCGTGCCTGAAGCAGTGACGATAATTTCCCGCCCGGGAATATATTCTTCGCATATGACCGGCAGCCATCGCCTAAATTCTGATAGGCGACGTTGAAGTTGGGCCGCAGTCTTGACGTATGATCTTGAAGTTATCCCCTCTGACCCATCCGTATACGCCGGCTTTACAATGACAGGAAATGTTAAATCACTTGCTAAGAACTTCAAATCTTTAAGAATGACGACGCCTTTCGGAACAAGAACGCCGGCATTAGCCACCACCAATTTGGAAAGCTGTTTGTTTCTGGCAATCATCAACGCATCAAACGATGCTCCGGTAAAAGGAATCTTCATAAGTCCCAGGATTTGAACAATGAGACCATCGTGCTGTCTATTTCCGCCTATCTCTTCGACCAAATTAAAAACGAAGTCTGGCTTGGCCGCGGTAATGTTCTTTAGCGTATCGGTGATGTCCACAGTTGCCGGAACGCCAACCACCTCGTGCCCCAGGCTTCGCAACGCGTGACTGACGCAGAATTCTGCCGCCGCATACTTTGGCCACTGGTGTTTTGCAAAGTTCGGGTCACTACTTTCAAAGACACTGTCGTCAACCAGAAGAACAGCACGCAAATTTCATTTCCCCCCTCTCATTCCTCGCCCTCTAATCCTCGGCCGTTACAGCCAATACTTCGCTCAAAACCTGAATTCTCTCTTCCTCGTGTTCTTCTAGCCACAAGTTGACCTTATGTTCAGTCGTGTCAAGCTTGATCACTTTCGTACACCTTGCTGATCGCGCGGATTCCACATAGAGATCGATCACATCTCTGGGAAGTATTGTATCCCTTTCGGCGGCGACAATCAGCAACTTTCCTTTGAACGTGCTTAATGCTCGAAATGCCGGAGAATTCAAATAGGTTCCCGACGCTCGTGCTGCCATCGGGAATTTCTGATCAAGCTTGAGGCCCATGGCGTCTTCTGGGTAGACTGCCGGAGAGAATAGCACCAGACTACGCGGTTTAAGTTGCGGCGCCAATATCGCAGCGATAAATCCTCCCATACTCGTTCCTATAATTGCCAGTGAACCTTGTTTGCGGCCCAGTTCCTTCGCGGCCGCCAAAGCTTGTTTCTTTCTCAGATTCAAGGTCGCGGATTCAAAGTTTGTGCTATCTCCGTTTCCAGAGAAGTCGAAACATGCTGATGACACGCCGTGTTGCGCGAGATAATCCAAAACGTATCGAATGCGTGCGCGGCTTGCCGTCTGTCCAAACCCATGAAATGAGATGACACTCGGCTCTTTGCCCGAGGCAGCATATAGCTTGGTGCCCGTCAGTCTTTCGTCACCCACCTTGAAGACACAATCCTGAATTCGCATCTTACTGCCTTAACGCAAACTAATGATGAGTTGTAACGGCCTGAGCTTTTTCGGAAATCGTTGCGCATCCGAGATTTCAGAAAAACCTACTGTCCATACGCGCCCGTCCACAAGACTTTGCCGCCCGCCGCTTCATATACAGTTCCTATTTCGCGCTCGAGCCGCGCATATATTTCCTTGCGGATGGGCTTAAACTGCGAAGTTAGTAATCCGTTTTCGATCGAAAATCGCTCAGGGGATATGACAAGACCGCGGATCTGTTGTTCCGGAAACAAAGTGGTGTTTGTATTCCGAATATGGTTTTCGATGCGTGCCCAGTCAAACGCCTCGGACGCCGGTGATACTAGCGCCGTCAGGAACGGTTTGCCATGACCGTACAGCACACACTCGTGTACTTCGGGATTGTCTCGAAGGCGATCTTCAACCGGACCTACGAGAACGTTGCGTCCCGTACTGAGCACAATGAGATCGTCAACTCGGCCCAGAATATATAAATATGCGTCATCGTCCAGGTAACCAAGGTCATAGGTTATTATTTCGCCGGACGAGAGGAACGTCTTTTCGTTGTCACCAGCAGAGCACCACGAGTAGCTTCGGATAATGGGATTGCTACTTCCTACGATTAACACGCCCTGATCGTTGAAACGCACAGTCTTGTTTGGTAATACTTGACCGACACTGCCGATGCGATTTGCGCTCGGACAATTCTTAGCGACGATGCACGTTTCATTTAGTCCATAGCCCTGGTAAAGCGGCACTCCACAGTCGTTGTAGAAGTCGAGTAATGCTCGGCTGGCCGGAGCTGATCCAGTCCAAAGATATCGAATTCGACCGCCGAACACGAATTGAATTGCTTGCTGTCGTACCGCGTGATCTTCCAATACCTGGTTCACCGTGGTTTCTAGATTCCGTTTTACATCTTCAAAGAAACCCGGCACACCCATGATGATAGAGGGATGGACCGTTTGGGCTACCTCCATCACTTGATCCAGCGAAGTAATCGTGACATCGTGACCAAACGCGAGAGCCGAATAAATCCAGTAGCGCTGTTGGAGTTGAGCTAGCCTTAGGAAGACCAGAATGTTGTCGTCATCGCTGTGATGGAACATCGCTTGTATTGAGGTCAATGAATCGTTAATGCCGGCTACGGTGGCTTCCATGCCCTTGGGCGGTCCCGTGCTGCCCGAGGTGAACTTGAGCGCGCAGATATCAGTTGGTTGATACGCATCGGCAGGGAAGGAATGACTTTCTTGAGCGACTCTGGCCCATTCACTGACTGTTTCCATCGCCAGGACTTGGGGGAGCGTTTCCGTGGGACGTTCTACAAACATCCATCGCAGGCCATACCTGTCGATAGTCGCGCCAATATCAAAGCGTCCGACATCAATTCCTGCCACAACGCCGCCGAGCTTGAGAACCGCTAAATCAAGAAGGGCCCATTCTATGCAATTAGTCGACCTGATTCCGATACGATCGCCTTTACCCACCCCGAGATCATCCAGCCGCGAAGCGACAGCGTTTGCCTTGCCGTCAAACTCGGCCAACGTCATTGACCGGACTTCGCCATCCTTGAGGAAGTAAATTTTATGTTTAGTATCATTACTCCTGCCGAAGCGGAGTTCGTTAATGACATCCATGTAAATTTCTCCGTCGCGACGTTCGCAGGATGAAGTTTCGAACCAATTTTGGGTGCCAGCCCTCAACCGCGCCTCGATGATTCCGAATTTTCGACTGAAGGGAACTTACTCACGTGTTGCAAAACATCCTTTACTACGGGCCATTCTGATTTGAGAATACTGTAGTAAACAGCATCACGACGCCGGTTGTCAGGCATGAAGTTATAGCTTCGGAGCACTCCCTCCTCCCTGGCTCCAATGTTCTCAAGAGCTTTTCTGGCTTGAATGTTCAGGACGTCGGTCTTAAATTCGACTCGCTCGCACTGCAAAGTTTCGAAGGCATAGTCGAGCAAGAGATACTTAGCCCAGCGATTGATACCCGTGCCGCGATACTGTCTCCCGAGCCATGACCACCCGATTTCGAGCCGTTTCTCACTCTCCGCAAGATTGCCGTAGCTCATACTGCCGACAACCTGATGGTGGGGTTTAGAGATCACACAAAACACGATGCGTCTGCCCGCATCGGTGTCCGCTATCGCCTCTGAGACCATCTTGTCAAACTGGGCTTCAGTCGAAACTCGCGATACGAAGTAGCGCCAGATTTCCGGGTCAAACGCGATGTCATGCAGTTGGCTTCGGGCAGCCGGCGTGATCCGAGTGAGCAGGATGTGCTCATTTTCGAGCCGCGCATTCTTAATATTTTCCCAAGACATAAAAGTCTTTGCCTGATCAATTCGCCTCTATGGTCAAACCGCGTGCGTTCGGCGCGATTCAATATCGTAGTAGTTGCCCGGCTGAAAACCGGTGACCGGCACCCTGCAACCGGTGCGCGTTAGATATTCCACGAGGACTGAGTAGAGTGGTTCCAGCCACTTAGTGCGATGTCGGGCGCGCAACAAGTCGTCGGTCGTAAACTCTCGGCCTGCCATACGGACCACCCGAACATCGTAAAAACCGCGGTAGGGCCGGTTCGCTATCAGCAAAGGCGACATCGACATGTCCGGTCCCGGGGCCCGCACTGAGTACTTTACCCGGGCTCTCACATGTCCACCGTGATGGACATCCGAGTGAATAGCAAGATCCGGCAGCACCGGAGGGTAAAACCAATGTCTGGTATCCGCAATGTTCCGGCGCGCAAGATTTCCAGGGATGAAATGCCATCGATTGTACATCATGCGTCTCTGCACAGATTGAGCAATGGCATCTGACAGTTTCTTCTCCATCTGGTCGCGAAAACCATTAGTAACAAAACAGGTAAAGAAGTCTTGGTTGTTGAGTCCGTGTATGACGTCCAGCAGCTTTGCTTCATCCGGTTCCAATAGACGCGAAACGTCTCTGATGGAACTCGACATGCCGTAATCGGCCTTCGTCGCGAGCACTGCTGACGAGACGATCTTCTCGATTAGAAATTCGAACCATCCTTTGGCCGCAAATTCGCGTTTATCAAACGGCACGGCACGAACATCCCGATCGAGCGCGGCGCGGGCCAATTCCGAGAAAAACTCTTGTTCGGAAATCCCAACGGATGGGATTTGCCCAACGAGTTCTTTGAAGTCTTGGCCAAACTCTGAAAGATAACCAAGCGGGTCTTCGGTTGATTCTGTTGAGCGCAGAAGCCTTTCAGTCTTTTGGAAATTCAACCCACATATCCATCGGTAACGAAGCCACGTGCTGCCCTCGGCTTTAAGGCTTTGAGCGAAAACGATCCGCGCCAGTTGAAAAAGGTCTATGTCGCTCGGCACTTCGGAATCGCACCCAACACTTGCATAGTTTTGCAAGAGACCGTTGAGCTTGTTCACAAGCGCGGTCGCCGTCAACGATACGCCGTTGAATTCCTCAAAGCGCATCGACCTTCCTGAGAGGAAGAGTGCATGCAAAGCCGCCACAATCAGGACTTCCTCCATCGACCAATCCGCATAAGCTTTGTGACGGAGCACCTGTAAGAGACCTGGGGTACGACCTTGTTCTAAAGAAATCAAATTGCTGAAGCGTTCCATGCGAGCAAGGAAACGATCACCGACATAAAAACCAACGGCTTCGACGTGCTTGACGTGATCGATGACTTGTTCGAGCACTTGCGACAGCTCGCCCATCGCAAACAGCGCGTCGAGCGCGCTTCTTACTCTTTGCAGATTCCGTTCTTCAACCAGTGTGGCGGTCGCAAAATTGTCGAGGATCTCAATCATAATTTCTGGAGCGACGCTAATGTAGCCAATCGTCCTGACGACTTCGTTATTGCCACCGTCCTGAATATCCTGGTCGGCTCGCCGGATATGTAACCGCCCCAGGCAATTTAGATATATCAACAGAGCGGATTGCGCGTTGCTCTGAGGAGGGGAGGTTGTTACCGGTAGGTCAGGATACCTGCTGAGCGTTTCGAAAGCGGCCCGGTCAAACAGGCCCAGCGAAGCCACCGCGTCTCCGGAAGGATATCGATACCCATACGTCAACAAATAGAGGGCAGTCTTGAACGCGGACCCGAGATAACTCTCGAAATCGGGCACAAATGAAAGCATGTCGTGGCCGTAAAGACTTGCCATTTGTGTGGAAGTGAATTTCTCCTATTACACGTGTCAGAAGAAAGTGAGAGACGTTTGCAATACTTCGATTTATTCTATACCACGCTCGGGAGAATCGCGATTATAGCGATCCACCGTACAGGCAACGGGCAATCGTCAATAAAGTCAGTCCCGTTCTCACTCTTATCTGAGACTTGTGATCCGAACTACCGCGGTTTTGGAAGACCGAGTTTACCACATACCGCTGAAGGTAAACCGAGCACCTATTAAAAGCTCGATATGGCTTCTTTACAGGTCATTCATTACTGCTGCGATCGGAGTGTCGGCACTGCCATTGCACGAACAGGTCAGTGTACACCCGTTGCCTCATAACAAAACCTACTCGAAGAGTGATTCGTTGCCTCACAAATAAATCTACTCGAAAGGAAGTAGCCGCGGAGCGGCGTAGTGTGCCGCGAAGCGGCGCTGGTTGGCAAGCTAAAGTTTTTGGTTTTGGCTTTCTGCATCTGGTTTATGGCTCGTAGTAGTGGCTGTGGGAATGTGGGAAAGTCAGGCCGCCTTTTGGGCTGACTTTTCCAAGCGACTGAGGGAAGCGACGCTCTTGGTCGCTTTCCGCAGGCGCGGCATTTCCACAGCCGGCTGTCGCGCGGCGCGGCGTTTGGTTGCCGATTGTCTTTGATTGCGCCGCGGACGGACTGCCGTCGCGAGTAGCTTTCTTTGCCACCGCTCGAGCTGTCGTTTGAGTTGCGCCGGATTGAGCAACTGGTAACGTTGTCGCAGTTGTTCCTTGGTTTGCTCGTCGATGAACCTCATTTTTCACCCCGCCGCTCTCCTTAGCGGCGGAGCTTATCTCACTCATTTCGAGTAGATTTCTAATTTGAGGCAACGATTCCATTTCGAGTAGATTTTTTGTGAGGCAATTCGGTACATTGACATTGTAGTGTTCATTCTCAGAGAATTGAGGCAACGCGCAAAACACGCCACCGTACCGATTTTGTTTTCCTTTGATTCGGAGTTTAAGACTTTGGAACTAGAACAAAATATGCTCAAAAGCAGGAAGAGAGCCGATATTGCCCGAATCGAGTCGAGCTTTCGAACTGGCTCTTTGCGAACGGCGCTGAAGAGCGCGCCGCAGATTGAACGTCGCGCTAATTTGAGCCCCCATGTCTTTGATCGGGAATTTCGAAAGAAAGCCAAACCGGTGGTCATCGAGGGACTGATGGGCCATTGGCCGGCTTTAAAGAAATGGAGCTTCGATTACCTGGCCGCGACGTGCGGCAGCGCAAGCGTTACCGTCGATAGCTATGACAGCCAAAAGGCACGAGAGATGACCTTCGCTGAATTTGTCAACATGCTGAAAAGTAGCATTCCGGGTGAACCACTCTATTTACAGGAGTGGCTGTACATGGCTGATTGCCCATTCCTGGCAGAAGATTTACCAGAGCTGTTGATAGCGCAATACGACTTCCGTCGCAACCTTTATGGCAAGAGTATTTCGACAAATCATCAACTGTGGATAGGACAGGCCGGGGGAACCACGAGGTTTCATCAGGATTCCTATTTTATCGATGTAATGCATGCTCAGATCGTTGGCGAAAAACATTGGTCCGTAATGAATCCGAAGGCCTATGTCGCCTTCGACAAAACAGGTAGTTTTAAGTTTTCCAACCTTATCGATGATCCAGCAACCCAGATGATGCAATGTGTTTTGAAGCCGGGTGACGTGATCTACCTGCCGGCCTTGTGGTGGCACCGAATTGAGCTTCTTACGGATTCGATCGGACTGGGAAGGAAGTGTCTGGACAAGGTTAACTTGCAGAAGCACATCCACGCGCGATTTGCCGAACTTCTGTCCCTGGCTTTGAACCATGACGCCGTTAAGGAAACATACCCCGAGTTGTATAAGGTTGTAGTCTTGCGAAACCAAGCCTGGGCGAAGCTAATGAACATCGATTTAGCGAGGCTAAGGCCCTCGTGAATCTGTTCGACGAGCTGTGTTGTTGTCACACGCCGGAGGCTAAAAGAGAACTAAACCTTCCTGGGCCTTGATTACAAGAAAATATTTCAGGAGCACCTTGATTTTTTCTGTCACAGAACGGTGATTCAGTATCATCTACGGCGCCATTAGTCACGGAAAAATAGCCTGAAGTTTCCGAGTCTTATCAGGAAGGTTTGTAAAGGCTGAAATACGGAGCCCATATGAATATCTCGAGAATAGATTTTTCAGCGTTCCCTTGGGACCAGTCGGATGTCGGTGCCCGCTCCAAAGCTATTGTCCGAGATGGTAAAAAGTTGCGTCTGGTTGAGTTCACAGACAAATTCGTGGAGCATGGCTGGTGCATGAAAGATCATTTTGGGTATGTCTTGGATGGAGAGCTGGACATTTCCTTTTCCGATAGGACGGAAAGATTTACGGAAGGTGACGGAATCATAATCGTGGGTGGGGAGAACGATCGTCATAAGGTGAAGGTGGCTGGCGCAGTTGCGAGACTGATCCTAGTAGAAGCCGCTTAACCGCTCAATCCCATTCAGCCACGAATCGGCATGAAGTCATCGAGATCTGCCGCTCTCTCAGTTATGCGGCTGATGGCGAGCGTTGGGCTGTGCAAGATTGCACACTTTGGAGTCCGGATCGCTTTGGAGAGCGAGATGGCAAGAGCATGCAGATGTCGGAGCGTCGATCGTTATAGTCAGAGCGTCGGAATACCATCGCTCATGGCGACCCGATGCCGATGACCGGATCAATTTGCTTGACAAATTTGTCTGGGCCGGCCCATACTCGCTCGATTCTAACATCTCATGTCACCCAAGTTAAGGAGACTCCCGATGGCAAACCCCAAAGCTGATGTCAGGAAACTTTCCGTAAAGCGTGATTCCTTCGCGAACGCGGCCAAGTGCGCGTCGTGCGCGGCCAAGTGCGCGGCGGACGCGGCCAAGTGCGCGGCCCAGGCCGCTAAGTGCGCGGCAGACGCGGTAAAGTGTGCGGCAGCGGTGAAGTGTGCCGTAAACCGGAAGTAGGTCGTTGACACGAAGTGTGCGGCGGACCTCGAGCCGGCCAGAAGATTGTGCTCCCTCGCGAAGCCGCGACGCACGGCCGACCGGATACCACTATGAGCGTTCCCAGCCTAGGAGTCGGACTCCAGTTTAACCCGGCCCTGATTGGATGGTTTCCGTTTCTCGACCAGGACCTCGATGTGTTGGAGGTCTTGTTCGACGGAGTGATGGGGCCGCTTGATGGCCCTAGCTTAATGTGGCCTGACGGTGACGATCTCCTCCGAGACGTCGCCGCCAGATTTCCGATCATCGGACATTCAAACTATGGGGGGGATTTCGGCTTTGACCAGCTCATGAGCACGCCGGCCGTGCGTCGACACGTCCCTCTGTCCAAAAGATTTGGCGTCCCCTGGGTTTCGAATCACTGCTTTTACGGCGACGCCTCCTGGGCGAACGTATGGAGCAGCCCGTTGCAGTTTTCTCATGCCGAGGTCGTACGCGTCGCGGCGAGGGCGCGCGCGCTCCAAGATCTCTACGGGGTCCCCCTCGGACACGAAAACGCAGCCTACTACCGAACGTGTCCTGGAAGCGAAATGCCGGAAGAAGAGTTCCTCGCACGGGTTGTGGAACTGTCCGGAACCTACTTACACCTCGACTTGCACAATCTTTACGCGAACGCACTAAATCATGCAGCGCGCGGCTATTCGATTCCGCGGTTCCTTTCTACGATCCCGCTCGACCGCGTCATTGTGATTCACATGGCGGGCGGGCGCTGGATTGACGAACAGTATCACGACCTGCATGACACGCAGGTTCCCGAGGCCGTCTGGAGTCTGCTCGACGACGTTCTGTCGCGATCACGCCCCGGCGCCGTGATTCTCGAATACGAAACACAGGCTCTCTACAGCGGCGCTGAGACGCTTGATCGTGAGCGCACCATTGACTTAATTGTGGACGACCTCGAGCGAGCCCGAAAATCGTGGGACTACGCTTACGGCGTAGGAAGTCGAAGAACGACGCGAAGCGAGGCAGCGTGACCGGCGGGACGAATGCTCGGCTGGTGTGGGACACTTGGCGCCGGATCCTGACCAGCGATGAACTCGTCGAACTGGTGCTCCATCCAAAGGATCGCGACCCCGCGCCACTTGGCCTTGTGGCCGACGAGATGGCGATTCTGGCGGATTACGCGAGGACTCCTATCGCTACCGACATAACGATCGGAATGTATAGACGCGGCCTGGTGAGAAACGCACTAGCTGCGTTGTATCTAGTGCCGCTCAGTCGCCGCCTGCTATACACGAGCGAGTTGGACGTGTCGGCCGTGGCGGCGGATTTCGTGCAGTCCATTGGTTACCGCGACGACGGGCCCAACCTCTGGCGGATCGCTGGCGGTTTTGTGGCGCACTTGGCTATGCTTCCCACGTTCGCCTCAGGTTTACTACAAGACGTGCTAGCGCTCGATGCGGCGGCAATTGCGCTCTGCCAGCGCCTCGGCAAGTCTTGGCCTGCGGTGTGGCCGGGAACCGCTTCCCTCAATCTGTCCAAGGCCCGCGAATCTGATCGCTACGTCGCGAGTCGCGCAGCGGTCGTCGTTTCAACAAGCTTCAATGTGGCACCGTGGCTGGAGGATCCGCTGAACTTCGCCCTCGATGCGGAGTTAGGACGGTCTACGCAGCATTGGCTGATTTATGTTCCGGCCTCCGAGGCAGCACATACCTACGCGGAACTGTCCGAGCGCGCAGCCCGCGCCTTCACCCTCCTGTCGGCTCCGAAAACTGCGGCCGAACTGTCGCCGGCGCTCGACGGCCTTCCGATCGCTGAAGTTCTCGAAGTAATTGACTCGCTTGCCGAGGCCGGTTTTGTCGTCTGCGGGGAGGAAGCATGACTTCCAAAGTGAAAGTAGCGCTCGTGCATCAAGGGATCTGGGACATGGAGAAGCTTTCCATGCCGCTTGCCCTCGGCTACTTGAAGGCGTACGCGCAAAAGGACGAGGAAGTAAGAAATGCCGTTGATTTCCGAATTTTCAATTACCGCGGTGCTGATCGACCTATCCAAATGGTTCCCGAAGTGCTCATTGAGGATACTCCTGACATCCTGGCTTGTTCGGTTTTCGGGTGGAACTTTCGGAACTTTGGTCAACTCGCGACAACGTTTCGGCAGATCAATCCGGCGGGTTGGGCGATCTTTGGTGGAACACACGTCGCGCTCCAAGCGCAGAGGGTCTTCAGCCTATATCCTGACGTTGACATCGTGGTCAACGGCGAAGGAGAGATCTCGTTCGCAAACCTCCTCCGCGCGTTCCTTGCCGGCCGATCGCGGCACGAACTTGCAGATGTGCGCGGCATATCTTTCCGTTCGTCCACGGGAGATGTTGTTACGACCGAAGCCGAGCCACGGATCAAGGATCTCGACAGCATTCCGTCGCCGTTTCTGACGGAGGCCCTTCCGCTGTTCGACGACAAGGGAGAGTTTTTGTACGACGCGGTCACGATGGAAACCAATCGAGGATGTCCTTACAGTTGCGCGTTCTGTTATTGGGGAGGCGCCATCGGACAGAAGATCCACGCCTTTTCGCGCGAACGCCTCCGCGAGGAGCTTGAGCTGTTTGGACGAATGCGCATTCAGAACCTTTGCTTGTGCGACGCCAACTTCGGTATGCTGCCTGCGGATCGGGAGTTTCTTGAGGACCTCATCACGACCCGTTCGCAACATCGCTTTCCGCATGTTTTGACGACGTCGTGGGCCAAGAACAAGGGGAAGCTCTTCTACGAGATCGTGCAAACGATGCAACGGGCCGGCCTCAACTCCGACTTCACGCTCGCTATCCAAACACTTGACCCCGACGCTTTGCATACCTCGCGACGGCAAAACATGCCCATCAACAAGTTCGAGGACTTGTGCGAGTGGCTTCAAAAGGAGGGGTTGGGCTCCTACGCCGAGATGATCTGGGGATTGCCCGGCGAGACCTGCGAGTCTTTCCTGAATGCGTACGACCGTATCGCCCGATTCGTCCCGCGAATCGCGACCTATTCAAACCTCCTTCTGCCCAACACCGGCTATGATCTGGAAAGAGCCGAGCATAAGTTCGTTACCATCCGCGGTCAGGACTACGATTTCGAATACGTACTGACGCACGCCACGATGACGCTGGATGACAATCGCCGCATCCACGCCTTTATGTTCTGGGCACGCATCATCGCGGAGTTTATGTTCTTTCGCCACATTTGGACTCCGCTCCGTGAGCGGTGCGGCCTTTCCCAGTCCACAATTCTGCTCGACCTGGACGCCTGGATCGAAACGCAAGTGAACCACCCGTCGGCAGCCGCTCTGCTGAGCTGTCGCAACGAAGTAGTGGCCAACCTCGATGCCTCACGAACGGGTCGTCCGATCCGGATCCTCTACCAGCACCCCGGTGTTTTGACGCTTCTTGATAAATGGTGGAACGAGTCGATCCTTCCGAAGGCGCAGAGTGAATTGCATCCCTTCCTGCTGGAGATCTTCCGCTACGAAACAATCATGCGACCCCTGCACGAAGATCGAGCCAGAGACGAGGGACTTGAGGTTGAGACTATCGACGACACGCCCTACTTCGTAAGACGCGGCGTGACGTTCGGGTTTGACGTCGCTCGCGCCATTTCGACGGACGCCGAATCAACCGCCCCTCCGCAACCGTCACAACAGCCGCCAGTCGACTATCTTTATCAGGTCGGATTCAGCCAACACATCGATAACCATGAGATCCTCGTGCAATACCGTGCCAGAACCCGCGCAGAAATTAGTACGGAGTTGTCGCTGAGAGACCGGGATTTCGTGCAGGAAGATAAGGCCCGTCACGTCGTCGGACTTCCCGACACATCGATCCGAAGTCAATTTTCCGTTGTCAGATGATGGAGACGCCGGGCTGTCCACCGCAAGGTCTTTCGGATGACACGTTCGTCATGCTCGACCCCGCCGTGGAGATCCTAAACACCGAGGTCGACGGGTGTTCCTTGCTGTGTCATACCGATCTCGGAGTCGGGATGGTTGTGCCTCCCGGCGAAGGGCTCCTTGATTTCGTGAGGTCGCTTACGGGTAAGCCGGCCCGCATCGGAGCGTTGCGTGAGGAATACGACGATCGTAAGTTGATCGATGAGATCCTGTCTTCCCTCCTCGCGCGCGGATTCGCCGACGTCACCTCATCTGACGGGCCGTTGGTGACTCAGACACTTCGCCGGGCCTTGGTGTTCGATCTTGACGCCATCGCTTCGATCGAAGAATTGTGTGCGCTATGGAACTCGAGCGAAACCGCGGTTGAAGTGCTGCTCCGCTGTTCGCACTTGTCAGACCACACCACGGCCCTGGGTGAGCTGGCGCATCGCCGAGCCGCAGGCACCCTCCGCGCGCACCACGTCGTGGTTCGGGTGAACGACGCTCGCTGCGGCCAGGAAGGATGTGAATTCCTCGTTCGACTGGGCGCTGCCGTCGAAATCGACGGCGTTGAGTGGCCCGCGCCGGATAGTTCGGTCCCCGGGCTTGCGAAACTCGTGCGCGCTCTCGTCGCAACTCACGCGATTATGGCGCCCGATGCGTCCATCCTCGACGAGAGCATTCGCGAACGGTGTGTCGAGTGGTTTCGGAGCGAGTCGGTTTCCGGCCTGTGCCTGCGGCTGGATCCTTCAACGATCAAGGAGGAGGAATTTGCTGGCGTGTTGAACGCAGTTCGGGCGCTTGAGATCGTTCTCGGCGACGTCGTGATAATTAACATGCCAGGCGATGAAGTCCTTCTCGGAAACACCGATCGCGGCTGGCTCAGCGAGGAAACGTCCGAAACGACGCGCCGCTTTCGCCTCGCGTATCTGCGCTGGCGAATTCCGCTCATCAAATCGTTTGAACAAGACAATCCTTGGAGCCAGATCCCCGAGGCAGAAGACAAGTGGGTCCGGTCCGCAGAGGATCTCCTGCCGAATCACCCCGATCTGCTCTTGCTTAAGCCGGGAAGTTCGATTGTGGATGTCTGCGGCGGGATGGGTCGCGTTGCCCGCCGGCTGGCCCCTTCGGTCGGTCCCGATGGCATAATCATTTCGATTGAATTGCGGAGGTTTGTGACGGAACGCGCGCGACGCTTTGCCTACGAAGGAAACTTCACGAATCTTCAATTCCGGCCCGGTCGTGCGGAGCGACTTCCGCTTCCGGATAAGTCGGTCGATGCCGCCGTCAACGAGTGGACAGGCGCGATTTGGGAGCTCGGACTCGGACCGATAATGGTGAAGGAAATGGTCCGGGTCGTTCGCCCGGGTGGCCGCATAGCGGTCACGCATCGTCTGGTGCAACTTCATCTCCAAGCGCTTGGCAAGCCATGGGTTCAGTACGAGCAAATCTATGAGTGGATTCGCGACGCCTTCCGCCGCCCAGAATTGAGGATCGTCGCCGAACTCGTCTGGGGCCAGACCGTTCCGTCGAAAGGAGGGGAGAACGCGAGCCTTTGGGTTGAGCAGTACATGCCGCGCCTTGTGAATGCCAACGACTGGATATTCCCCCGGGAGGAACTCGACCGGGGATCATCCCTCGCCGATGTTTACCTGACGATGGTTGCGGAACGGCGTTGGCCTTAGGACGAGCGGGAGACGCTGTCGCGTAGTGCTTCAAGAGGTTCTTAGCGAGGCCCGAAGCGGCATCGCTGACCGTCTGCCGTTGAGAGTAATTCATGTTTCCGATAGAGGCCGAGGTTTGACCCAGCTTTGTTCAGGCACGAGTTGTCTTTCAGGGATAGCTCTTCTGTGCTTGCTGTGGGATCGAACATGGCGGGCTGCATTCGAATCGCAAGACATACAAAGGAAGTAATGACCCCTTAATCTTAACGCTTTACGATCAAGGGCAGCAGATTCTTGAGGGTATTCTTGCCGTCATGAACACACTACGGGCCAGGAAGGAAGGTCGCTGGAGCTAACTCTCCGCGACCTTTATTTCGAATTTGGCTCCCCAAACTGGACACTCTTCGCAACCTGTTCTTGATACCAAAGGCAGATGCCAAGCCCAATACCAATCTTCGCTCCCTTAGAGAGACCGGCGCCTTTGACCTCTGTGACATCGCTGTAAGCGGTCGTGGTTGACTGCGCGCTCCTGGAGTCTGTGACGGTGAAGGAATCAGCTCCGGCCTGGCTAGGGTAGCCTTTCACTTTTGCGCCGTCCGCCCGCTTGATGCTCACGCCCGCCTTCCGCCCGGTGCCGCGCTTGAGGATGTCACCGATCTGTTCCGCGATTACAGGGTTGGCGTATTTCCAATCAAAAAAGTCTGGAATTGAGAGAGAAGGTTGGCGACCAGGCGGAAATTGCCAAAGCGCTTAGCATCGTCGGGAATGACCAACGTTTGCAGGGCAATTATGAACAGGCCCTGGAATTCATGCGGAAGGGACTCGCTCTAAGTGAGATTTCGCCGAAAAATCCGTTGGGGAGTTTTTGGGGACGTGATTTACTAATCGCCTGCGGTTTTTCCGATCCCTCAAAAGAAAGACTTGCGTCCTCTTCAGGGAATTGACTCTCCTCCATCGCGAGATAGCCTTAGAGAACGTGAGAATGCTCTGGATATCGAAGAGGAATGGGATTATTATCACTGGGCTTTAAGTCCCACGCTGCACAGCGCAGTTTATCCCATTCGTGCAGGACGTACGATTCCTGTGAACCTTCGATATGACTCGCTCACTGATCTCCACAACCGTCGCGATGCTCTTTGTGGTTCTCTTCGCGGCTAGCATCAAGGCTCAATCAGGCGCGTCCATCTCTGGAACAATCGCCGATGAAAATGGCGCCGTAGTTATCAATGTGGACGTGCAACTATTGAGTATTGCCAGCGGGCGAACTTTTAACGCCCAGACGGATTCGTCAGGCAGCTATCAATTCAACGGCTTACCGCTCGGCTCTTATCAGGTGTCGGTCAGCCGCGAGGGGTTCGCTGTTGCGACGCGGGCCATCACCTTACGCAGGATCGGCTCTCACAAAGAAGACTTCGTACTCGTGCCTGGGCTCATCCAGAGCAGCATCACCGTTACCGCCGGTAAGGGCGGCGCGCGAGTAGCCGCTGAAACACCGCAGTCAGTAACGATTTCAGCCGCGTCACAAATAGAAGAGCAGCGGCCGTCTTCAACGCTGCAGGCGATTGAGAGAACTCCAAACCTGACGCCGGTCATCGCCAACGCTGCGCTGGAGCGGCCACGATTTCGAGGTCTCGCATCAAATCGGATTCTAATTATTCTGGATGGCGAGAGGCTCAACAATGTCCGGAGCGATCCGACGTCGGGTGTTTCGCCGAGCGTAATCGACGTCACCCAGTTGGAATCGGTTGAAGTCCTGAGTGGCGCAGGATCGAGCCTGTACGGCTCTGATGCCATGGCCGGAGTCATTAACCTGATAACTTCGAGTCCGGTTCGAACCGATCGACGCCATGACCTCGGCCTTCGATTCAACGGTGACTTTCACTTGAACGGGCAATTTCGGCGCGGGGCGGCGACAGTCAATTGGAGTGAGCCGAAATTCGCGTTACGTCTTGGCGGTTCTCTCTTCCGCGAAGCTGACTACCATGCGGGTGATCGATCAATCTCACTTGATGAAGTTGTCCGGCTCGGTACACTGGCAACCGAGATGGGCAATGCCGTTGGGAACAGCGTTGCGCGAACCTTTGCCGTCTGGAACTTGCCGGCCGGTTCAGAGATTCCTAACGGACAGTCGCACGGTTTCAATAACCAAGTCGATGTGTGGGTTTTCCCCAACCCGAATCAGAGCGTTCGCTATCGCCAACTGAATAGTCAGCACCAGAACTTGGGATTCTCATTCATTGCCCCGCCCTTCGATCAACGCACCCAGTTCAACAGTTTTCGCCGTCTGGATAAATACGGCCTGCGTTATGAAGCCCGGGAATTAACCAAATGGCTGCCGCGCATCGCGGCGAGTGTTTACCGGCAAAAGTATTCCTTTCCTGACGACACCGTTACGTCGCCGATCGTGCTCGGCAGCAGTTTTGCTCTTATGCCAGATCCGAACGCACCTCAGAATCTCCTGGCCGTTCTTACCGGCAATCGTTCGACCTTCACTAATGCCAATTTCTCTGACAACAAGAACTCAATAACGACCTACGGTCTGGATTTGCAAGCGACGTTCGCGCCCTCAGTCGGAACTTTGTTCACGACCGGCATTGGGTACTTGCGCGATTCATCTGCTGACGAATTCTCACGCACTGATCTTGTGCCGCCGTTCAAAGTCATTAGCAGGCGCGCGAGCAATCCGGACTCGGTCTACAGAAACTGGGGTTGGTTCAACCTGCTCGAGCATGAGCCGGCGCGTTGGTTGCGGCTCACGGGTGGATTACGCGTTGATAATTGGCGGACTGAGGCGCGTGTCACGCCTGGCTTTCCACTTGGGGTTGAGTCGACGTTGCTTGATGCCTCTTTTTCCAAGCTGCTTCTTAATCCTGGTCCAATCAATACAACGGGAGCGGCTGGGGTCATTGATCTCATTACGGGATTGCGGGGCATCACGACCGAGCGGACCGTGATCACCGGCAACGTCGGAGTAGTCGGCCGTTTGCCTCATGGCGTCGACCCATATTTTCGTTGGGGAACCAGCTATCGCGAGCCCGGGATTACTGAGCGTTACCTGTTGCGGGATTTTGGCGATCCAACTTTTAGCGTGCTGGTAATTCCGAACACCGCATTGAAACCCGAACGAGGCCGGGAGTATGACGTCGGCTTGAAAGTTCAGCACGCCAAGTGGAACGCTTCTGCGGCTTACTTCATAAATGATCTCAAAGACTTCATTGGTTCCGCTTTTGCGCCGGCTCTCTTTGTGCCGGCAGACCCCGGTCACGGCCTGAATCCAATTTCGCCATTTTTTCCCTTTCACGGCGTGCTGTATGTGCAGCGCACCAATAACGCAAGCGCGCGGATTCGAGGCTTTGAACTCGCTTCTGACGCCCGTATGAAGTTGGGTAAACTCGGAACGGTCACTCCATTCGGAACGCTAGGTTGGCTGAAGGGTTCGAATCTGACGCCAGACCAAAATATGCTGAAACTCATCGCTCAATTCTATAATCGTGCCGACACGCCGGTACCTCTGCGTGGGTCGGCAAATGATGCGCCGTTATCAAGCATCACGCCCTTTCGCATGATCGACGGGGTTCGCTTTGACAGTCCTAAACGCCGATGGTTTGGCGAGTACGAGATCCGCTATCAAGCGCGAGTGACGCGCGCCGATCCGTTGGATCTGTCAGCGACCATCTCGACTCAGTACGGCACTCTGGCAAGCCTTAATTCGTTTACCGTTCAAGCCTTGCGCGGCGGATACGCTTACCGTCGGGAAAACTATCGGGCTTCATTCACAGTCGGAATAGAGAATCTGACCAATACGTTTTACTTCGAACACTATTACAGTGCCCCCGCGCCCGGGCGTTCGGTGGTATTCGGTACGACGGTTGAGCTTTTCAATCTGCTGAAGAAGTGAAGTAAGGAAGTCAGCCGGAACTGGGATCGGTTTCGGAAATCCAGGTCTAGACTGAAGATCGCCTCAGAGAAAACATGAAACGCTATTTACTAATCGTGGCGACCATGATGGCCTTCTTTCTGCTTCTCTTTTTTGTGGTTGAGGCCCTCGGAATTCCGCTGCTGGCAGATCCCGGGCCCTGGATGCGACATGGTGGAGTTCTGGCGGCCGTCTTAGGGGTAACGCTTCTGATCGCAGACGTCTTGCTGCCGGTGC
The DNA here is from genome assembly GCA_035317005.1 of Pyrinomonadaceae bacterium. GTDB lineage: Bacteria > Acidobacteriota > Blastocatellia > Pyrinomonadales > Pyrinomonadaceae > UBA11740. The sequence goes on from DATHHW010000129.1 coordinate 68,717, forward strand.
CGTCCAGTCTGGTGATGGTGGCGCATGGAGCGCTCTTCGGTGTGGTAATGGGAACGTTTCTTTCACTGCTCGGCAGTGTCGGCGCGGCGCTGTTCGGATTTGCGATTGGGCGACGAGGCGGCACATTGCTTGCGCGCGTTGTGCCACCCGAAGAACGAGCCCGCGCCGATCGCATGTTGGCTCGTTGGGGCACTCTTGCGGTGGTTGTGACCCGACCGGTTCCTCTGCTGGCCGAGACCGTTGCGATCATGGCGGGCGCCTCCCCTCTCGGCTGGGGACGCATGGCGCTCGCGGCGTTGATCGGTTCGCTGCCACCAGCACTCTTGTATGCTCTAACCGGGGCCACGGTCGCGAATTTCCAGAGTACGTCGCTGATGTTCGGAGTGGTGCTGCTGGTTACGGGCTCATTCTGGTTGGTTGGATGTTTGCTTGAGCCTTATCTGGATTCGAGAAAAAGACGTCGCGGTGCAGAACAGCCGGCCTTAAACGACAACGTCAAATTGGTAAAAGACTGATTTTGATAGGCGAAGGGCGATTTTATCGTCGTCACGTTGCTTAGACGAGGTCAGCACTCGGCAGGTTTCTGGCGACTCAGTCATTTCGATCTCGACGCGGGACGCATGCAGAGTTCTCCCTGGGCGAATACCGATTGACTCGATGCATCTGGAGAACTATACTGCCGCCAAATTTGAGTCGTATTACTCAGACCCACGGCTCTTTAACGCTGCCCCGATGTCTAGCGGACTTTTTTGGCGTTGATTTCATGGGAATTATTATTGTGTTAACGCGATCTCTAATCGCAAATCGTATCGCCTAACAGTGTAGCGAGAGCCACCTTCAGATCCTGCATGACTGAAGGCATCCCATCGCTGCCTGATGAAAGAGAACCAGGAAGAATCGCCATATAGTAGGCGGAGCCGTCGGTCAATTCGCGCGCGTGATCTTCACATACGCAGCAAGATGGAGGAGCAACAAAGATGGTTTCTAAAAGCAAACTCAAAACCGGAGCCAGAAAACCGTCCCTAAAGACTTTGCAAAAGCAAATTGTCGGGACATGGAGATTAATCTCGGCCGAAGACAGAACTTCACCCAACGACCCGTGGGTGCCATATACCTTCGGCAATCCTCCGTCGGGTTATTTCATCTACGATTCGACGGGACACGCGTCGATACAAATTATGACCACGCCGCCGCAGAAGATTACCTCCGACCCTCCGACCCCGGACCAGGCTCTGGCTATCTACAACAATTACATCGCGTACTACGGAACGTATTTCATCGACGAAACAAACATCACGGTAGAAGTCGAAGGTGCGTGGGACCCAACTCAAGTCGGAACGCCACAGGCGAGACCGTATCAACTCTCGGGTGACACCTTGATCATTGGCGATCAAGTAACGTACAAGAGGACGCTAGAACGGGTGAAAGTAGGAGAACACTCGACCACCGGTTAGAAGTTATCAGTTGGTTACCTGAAGGCTGACCTTTACTCGGTCAGCGAAAGCATAAGGCACATTACCTGGCTTTATTATTCCCTGACCCCAGAGGTAAACATGAGAACCTATCTTCACGTGATCGCGCCGGCTTTGTTGGTCTTTGCCACTCTCATTTCCGCAGCGCAAATGACCAAAGCGCAAGACCCGGTAAAAGTTGATCCCGATCACTATAAGGTTCTCTTCGAGAGTCGAACCGTCCGGATACTTGAATACCATGATTCACCCGGCCACAAGGTTCCAAAGCACTCTCATCCTAATTTCTTCGTGTATGTAATTAGTGACGCGACACGTTTGTTTACCGATTGGAGTCCGATCAGCGCATGCAATGGGCCTGGCAATACTGTTGCGCTGAGGGCCGATGAGTCGCTGATAAAGCCTCCGATAACGCACTGCGAGGAAAACACCGGCCGAACTGATACTCACTTGATTGTAGTTGAGTTCAAGAGCGCGTCCACGAAAGGTCGAAGACCACTGAGGAGCAGTCGGCGGCATTAGCCAGGGCATGCATGTCGGAAACGAGTTCATTCTTGTTGACGTATCGCCACCGTAGAATTAACAATTCGCCATCATACCGACGGGTTCTTGTTCGTTAACGGTGGTTATGTGGTTAGTTGCGGTCATGGTGTCCGCGCAGCTCGAAACGTGATTGGCATATGGAGGCACCGTTGAAACAGACGTATTCGCCTCGCACTCGAAAAACAAAGGAGGAGCAATTTATGGGCAGAACTCCTACGCAAGACGGCAGAACCTTGATCGTCGTATTTGCCGTCGCTCTCTTGGCGCTGATTGATTACGGTTGCCAGCCATCCGCGCCGGTCAGCAACAGCAACGGAAGCATGACGGCAACCCCCGGCGCCAGCCCCGCTCCGATTGTGATACCCACATATCCACCGGCATTTCCACCGAGCGTGCCGCCGGCGGCGGTTACAGGTAATATTCCCTGGACCGTCCCGCTGCCGTCGCAAATTAATAATCCGACGCAGATCCGGCCCAACTTTGATTACTTCTCGTGGGAATCATTCATCGCGCTCAACTGGCCGGCGGCGACCGGCGCACGCGGCGCGCCCGATCAACCTAACAACCCGAGCGTATTTCTGAACGCCACGAGTGGGACGCCGGTGGTGTGGGGCACTTACAAAGATTCTTTCGATTTATTCGGTCAAGGGACTCAAAGGCCAAACGCCTGGGACGCGCCCGATGGTCCAGCGCCCCCATGCTCGAATAGCCAATCCGGTCAAAAGACGCTGATTTTCACGAGCAAGGGCAATACGCCGCTGATGCAGACAACGCAGGCGTTTTCGTTCCCGCTCATCGATCAACGCGGCAACTCTGTCTATTACGACATTCGCTACGATCAGGCCGAATACAACTTCATTCGTGGTCAGGATAGCGATCCCACCTCGTGGCTTTACCTACTCAAGAATCTGGCGCCGAAAGAGAACGCACAGTTCGGCGTGCAAATGCCAATGACTACGACGACACCGACGAATACACTCGGATCGATCATGGTAAAAGCAGCGTGGCGCATCAAGACAGACAAAGATGACACCAGTCGCTTCTACACTACCGCCGCGCAAATCTACAATCCATCGACCAAAACATGCGCGCCGGCGACCGTGTTGCTGGTAGGTCTCCACATCGCACACAAAATAGATCCATTTACCGAATGGGTCTGGTCAACTTTCGAGCAGGTCGACAATGTGCCGCCGGATAGTGATATCTCGCCGCAGCCGGCGCCGCCGTCCAACGGGTATTCGTTCAACAACGGCACGGGCAATCCCCAAACCCCTAATGGCTACAGTTACAGACCACCGGTAACGCCTACTCCGTGTCCATCGCCGAGTGATCCGTCTAAGCCCTGTCCATTACCCGTGCAGGTGACCCGAGTTAATCCGATTCCCAATACTCCTACCGGCGCCTCGACGCGTGATTTCAACATCTATTATCAGCAACTGCTGAAAGGTACGGTCTGGCGGTATTACGAACTGGTTGTCACGCAGTGGCCCTTCAACCCCGGCATCGGTACTGGCAATCCGTTCATGTTGATGCAAAACGGCGGCGTGTATCCGCAAAACGCCGGCAGCGCATTTCCGGTGAACGGCGTAGTGAACACCACGATGGAAACTTACTTTCAAACTCAGAATGACGCTGCCGGCGCCGGCGGCAATAGCTGCATGAGTTGTCATTACCGAGCGGGGCAATCTGATTTCAGCTGGGGCTTGAACCGGAGGGCACACTAATGGATAAGAAGACCGAAATCGCGATGTTCAAACGAAGAGAGGCTGCGCAAGCTGCGGCTAGTGCACCCCAAGCTCCTACTGCGGCCGCGACTGCGAAACTTGCGGCGACCGTCCCGGCTGCGTCACCTCCGACCTCGGTCGGCGAAGTTCCATCCGGCTGGTGGATGTACCATGGCGGTCCGGACCACATCGGCTACGTTTCGGATAGCGACCTTAACAGCGGCAATATTAATTCGACAGCTTTTTCGACGCTATTCACGCTCCAACTGGGCGGGCCGATCCTCTCCGTGCCGGCCGTCGTGGATGGCTTCATCTACGTCGGCATCGCCAATTACCATTTAGCTCAGGGAGGAAACGGGGGAGCGCTTCATAAGATTGACATCCAGACCGGTGAAACTGTCAAAACTTTTAGCTGGAATTTGGGCAACAACGCCAACAACATTCCCAACCTCGAGGATGCGCATGGCTTCACCGGCATGGGATGCACCCCGCTGTTGATCAACGGCCGGGTATACTTCGGTGCGTTCAACGGAAAGCTCTACTGTCTACACCAGGACACGCTGGAGCTGGACTGGAGTACTGACCTGCGCAACGAAGACCTTACACACAATCAACCCATTACCAACATTAACGGAGTGAGCCAGGGTTATGCTCCTGCGGTTATCTGGACGTCACCGGTGATGTCCGCCGACGGCACGAAGCTTTACGTGGCTTGCGGAGAAGGTGAGAATCCCCAACTCTACAGCTTCGTTTTCTGTCTGGACCCAGCCTCCGGCAACGTCAACTGGATTTACTGCACCAACCTCTATTGCACCGGCGAGTTTAACCAGCCGAACGTCCTGCCCGAGCAGGCCGTGCAAGTTCTGCCCCCACCCGCGGGTTTCAGCATTTTCAAAGGCGAACCGATTGTCATGGGGTGTTCAGTTTGGGGTGCGATCGCTTACGACAAGGATCTAAATCGCATCTACTGCTCGACCGGCAATCAGCAACCCGAGCCTGATGGCAACTGGAGTGGCGGACCGTTCAAACCTGAACTGCCCAGTCCCGGCTTTTCCAATGGAGTGCTCTCGCTCGATGCGGAGACGGGAGAGTATAAAGCCTTCTTTCAGGTGCCACCCGTCAGCAACTACCGCGACTCCGACTTCGATATTGACATCGGCAGCGCTCCGGTAATTACTAACCTGGGCGATGAGAAGGTTGTTATTCTCACCTGTAAGAACGGCGGTTTCTTTGTGCTGGATGCCGACACGCTGGAACTTAAAAAGTGGCGGCAATTGCTTCCCTATCAGAACGACGGCACCTGGATTCCGACCGTTGACCAGCATCCCGCCGATCCCAATGCTCTAAATCCACAGGTGGGCAATGATGAGTCGAACCACACGCCCGGCGAAAACTTTTCCGGCGTCTTCAATACTGCCGCGCTCTATCCGGGTTCGGCTGATCAGCCACAAACGATCTCGCCGCGATTCTTCATCGGCATGGGTGGCCCGAACTACCATAACGCCTCACCCGGTATTGATTTCAACTCCACGCCTTTCATGCGCGCGATCGATTTCGATTCCGCCAAGCTTGTCGATGCCTGGCCGATGGACCAGGGCGACCCGCCCAAGTATCTCAACGCCTCGCACGTTGATGAAACCAACGGCATCTTCGCCGGAATGTACACCAGCGCCGGCGAGTGCGGCTTGAGCTCGCCCGCGGTGGTTAACGACGTAGTGTTTTGTAGTACGAGCAAAGTGTCGATCTACGCGTTTAGAGTGAGCGACGGCACGCTGCTTTGGTGGGACGACCTGGGAATGCAGACTGATGGCTTCAATGGCGGCTATGGCTATTGTCTGGGTCCCGCCATCTGGAAGAATTACGTGGTGGCGGGAGCGCTCGTCTTCGGCAGAGACGGCGGCGTCTTGAGAATCTACGGCCCGACGCCGCTTCCGCCGAAGTGATGGTCGCAGATTGTTATCAACAGACCAGGGCGAGTTTTCGCACTAACGAGGCAGGTCGCGCGGGCGACGCTACGGGTTGCAATGACGACCCGACTCACCAGCAGAATGAGGGAGAACGACGATGCCGGTTTCTTTCAGCAATGACATCATGCCGCTTTTCAACCAGTTCAGCGGGCAGATGATGTGGCGGTTAGACCTGACCAATTACGACCAGGTTAAGGCGAACGCCCAGATCATTTATGCGCAGATCAATAGTGGAGGCATGCCGCCGCCACCATTCGACCCGCTGACACTCGAGCAGATCCAACTTTTCCAGCAATGGATGAGCGAGGGATTCGCACCTTGAGGAATCGGGTGTCTATTGGGGGAATGGCCCGATGGGCCGCTTCGCTTACAACCATTCAAAGTTTCTCGAACACGAGCGCCAGTGCGATAACAACAAGCGCCACGCCACCCAGCAGTTCTGTGTTAATCCTCAGAAGCCTGACGGCCATGCCTCCCATGAGCAGGCCGGCCAGAGACATCAACGCGCTCATCGTGCCGATGATGGCGACCGAAATCACAATTGGAAAGCCAATCATTCCCAAGCTCGCGCCCGCGACCAGATTGTCCAGACTCAGCGATAGCGGCAGTCCCAGCACAACCCAGCGGCCTGGTTCCTCGGTTTCTTTTTCGGCACAGTGCTTCGCGACGTAGATTACATAACCTCCATAGACGCATAGCGCGAGCGGACCCATATACTCAGTCCAGGTACCCACATAACTGAGAAGCGATTTACCAATCAGTAGCCCGATGAGTGGGGCCAACCCATCACAAAGCCCGAAAGCGAGTACGATCTGAGTCTGTCGTAGGCGACGCAGCTTTAACGAGCCCAAACCGAGCGAGACACGAAAGCTGTCGAGGCTCAGTACAAATCCTAATAGAAGCAGTATCCCCATGATGCACACTTCACTGCCGTCATCGGTTGAATCGTATGTTTACGAAGCGACCGATTATTGATTAGCTGGTGCCGGCAAGCGATAACGCCAGAGCTTGCCGCTGCCTGCCTTCGCGTCGACCGCGCCGTTGTCCATCATTTCAAAGTAACCAAAATCCAGAATGTAGAGTGCGTTCTCTCTGGCATTGAAGCGAACATCGATCGGCCTCAAGAGTCCATCCTGCACCAATGGATGCAAACTCCAATCAGTGGGATCGACGCGCACCACGGAACGTCCCATCTTCGGCCCTGAAGGCGCTGTCATCGGGACTTCGTCGCCGAAGAGAGCGACTAAGAGATGCCCGGCCCAATGCGATGCATCGTCGGGCACAACGTCAAACTTGACGGCTGCGGTATGCGGCGGAAAATGCAGCAGCGGTTTCTCCGGCGGCGGCAGCTCGTCATGATTCGCGAGCAGAAAAGTTGGCGCCGGGCCGCGCTCTGGTCGATAACGCGAATCCGTGATCGGAATCTCGCCGATAAAATCGGGCCAGCCGTACCACGCGCCCTGGTTCACCTCAAAGAGCATGTCGGGTACGTTTCCCACCGGACGGCTGCCACGATCATCCGCCCCTTGATCGACTGCGAGTAGTCTGCCGTCAGGAAGAAACCCAAGTCCGTAGGCGTTTCTCAATCCCCATGCGACCAACTCGAGATCACTCCCGTCCGCGTTGCATCGCATGATGGACGCGGTACACGGTAACTGGGCAGGCAGGCGTTGCCCTCGATCCGTTCGCTTGCCAAAGGGCACAAAAGCTCCTGTCTGTGTTGTCGAGTCCTCAACTTCGGTGAGCGGATTCGGTGTTTCGACGTTTACACCGTTCAGCACTATGTCGAAACCCGGCAGATCGTAACTGTGCGGCAGACGGCGCAGCCACCCCAACTGATAGGCGTCGAGCCCGACGATCCCGGTATTAGTCATTGCACCCTGGCTGAAATAGAGTTTTTGGTTCCGGTCGAAAACCACCATGTTGGTGTGGTAGTTGCCCTGGCCAGGCAGGTCATCCAGAATCACCTTCTGTAAGCGTCCGTCAAGATCAAAGGAACTGATGCGTCCCGGATTACCGCCTTCGGAGACGTACAACAGACCATCGTGAAGCGCGAGGCCATTAACAGGTTGGCGCAGATTCTGGACGAGAAGAGTGCGCTTTCCGTCAGATGCTAAGCGCCAAATCCGCCCGCCCGGCGGCGCTCCGCCAAACGCGAGACCCGATTCAGCAACATAAAAGATTCCGTCGTCGCCAATCGCCAGGCTGGTTGGAAACGATAGTTCATCGAACACCACTTCCGGATTTACAACAGCGGACGTCATCACTCTTCACGCTCAATAAGTGTTGCTGACAGACTTAAAGTAAACCGTCGAGAATAACCGCGCTCGAGGCGTGAAAGTAAGCTTAAGCTCGTTTACCCAGTCACTCAGAACCCCGATTAGCAAAGGACGTGAATTTGAGTGAGAGGGCTACTGACGGTGCTTGAGTCGCGTCAACAGGGACTACCGCGGTAAAGCTGCCGCCAGGTTCATCATTGTCTGTTCTTCGTCTGGCTCAATCGCGCCTTCCTGAGTCCACGCGATCCCGACAATCGCACGGACGTCACCCGCCTCGTCGAAAACTGGTAATGCTACCGCCTTTTGTGCATCCACAGCTTTGGCGCCAGGTTTGATATTCCCCGTTTCGTCCGTTTGCAGATTGCAAGTTTGCACCGGGCTTTTCTTCACTTGGGCGACGCCGGCCATTCCCTTCCCGTGCGGCACGTGAGCCACAATCTGAACGACGTTGGGAGGTATATTATGCGCGGCTGTCAGGTAAAGGTCTTCGCCTCGCTGGACATGGACCGTGCCGGCCATCCCGCCCAACTGCGCGATTAGCGATTCCAGCCACTGCTGGTGAACTTGATTTTCTTCGTACATGCCGATTCCTGCTTCAGACCGGCTGCCCTGGGCCAATCACTTCAACCCCAGCCGCCTCACTTTGAAACCAAGCGCGGAGCGCAGCTTATTACCAGCCCGCAATGGCTGTCAATTCAACTTGCCAAATTCGAGGCTGAGGAGCGCAACATCGTGTTAAGGTAAATCTTATTGACACTCTTGCAAAGGCGGGAGTATGTTCATGCCTGCTCGAAGCCATCGTCGACGTGCGACTCACACTGCGTAAGCCTCGCGTTGGCGAACGTCCCGTAATCAGGGCCTCAGCTCTCGCCCAATTTCAAACCGATCACGGGAGAGCTACACCAGCCTACTACGCTCGATTGCAGATTCGAGGAGAAGGAAATGAGCTATTTGGATCTTCCGCGGCTTCACTTCAGCGGCCTGTTTTTCACTGGGCCAAGCACAATCAACAACATCACCCAAAACTACACCCCGAGTGTGCTACTGGAAAACGCTCAGCATCAATACGACCCGAATGTCGCCGGCTGGGATCCGACCGGAGTCGCTCAATGGTGGTTGGAAGAGTGTACCGTCTTGAGTGCGGTTGGCTCCGGGGCGGCGCCGGTTGATGCCAGCGATGCCGTGATCGGCGCGGACGTGGAAACACCCAGCCCAAAAACGCCAATGAGCGATGGCCATGACGGCTTCTACGACATTGCCAAGATGGTGGATCTCGACCCGGACCAGCAAGGCCGCAGCGCACTCTTCGGAGTTCGCATTGCTGTAACTTTGCCGAACGGCGCCGGGTTGCAGGGAGCGATGACTGTTCCCGAATTGCGGCAGTTGAATGGCAGGATCCCCCTCCAGATCGGAAGTTGGGTCGCCGTCGGCAACTGGATGGGGACGTTGCAAGACGTTCAGTGGAGCGGCGACATCTCCGGCTCTCCGTTTCTGTCATCGCTGCAAGCAGTCAGTGCACAGGGGCTCGCCGTGAAGCTTACCGTCGACCTCCACCAGAACAACCCGGCCAACATCTTTACCGCTGGCGATTTGTTCTGTTACGGACGCGTTCTCGGTTCAATTGGGCCGGCCTTTGCCGGTGAATTGGCACAAGTGGTTCCCGGCCGTTGCTTGCAGACCTTCACAAAGCCCAAAGCGCTGCTCGAGTCCGCGGTCGTCCACTCCAGCCCCAAACTGGTGCAAGCGCGCGAGCGTGCAGTGGCCCAGATGGCGACGCTCGCCAGTACGCGCGAGGCTGTAAAGAGCAATCTCGCCGCCCTCGCCGCCTCAACCGCCGAAGCCACTGAGGCTGCCCCGGTGGTCCCACCGCCTTCGTCGCCTCAGCCTTGGAATCCGGCGTTCGCCGTCATTCGTAAAGTGGGCTCGCAAAACTTTCTCAGCATCGACATTGGCGGCTGCATTCTCTTGAATTGGCAGGGCACGCCTGACAACCCCACCTCCGACGGAACGTTTGAAGTTGCCTCCGGGATCAGCGTCGGAGTGTTCTCCCTCAAGACCAAAACATTTGTCGCTTTCGCCAACGGCGCAATCACTATCGCTCCTCAATATCAACCGTTGGCGTCCACCCAGAAAAATTGCACGCTGGTGAAGAACAGTTGTGTGTTCACGATTCCGTTGACCGCGGGCGATGGTGACAGCTATAAGACGAACCCGCTGGCGATCCAGGTCACCGGCACGACGGTAGCCCAGGAGTTTGCCAGCGGATTCTGGATTGACGTTTCCGCTTCCTCCCAACGTTTGGAGTGCGGCGCCGGGCAGCCTGGCCAGTCGCAAATCATGGTCCGACAATTCGGCAATCCCGTTGTCGGGCAAACGCCGCCGGTGACGTCGAATGTTCTGCTTTTCGACTGGGACAATCTGGACTCTGACGGGAACCCCCAATTCAGCCCGTCTACCGGCGTGGGGATCAAGATCGGAAAGACCGATGCCAACGGGCTCGCCGGCATCACCACCACGGTGAACGTGCCCGACCTCACGCTGCCGGTCGTCAGGCAACCGCTCGACAGCCAGGTCTATTACATCCTGATGAGAGATTCCAACAAACAACCAGTCGGGGACGGCGGACCGCAGACGCCCGGTCTTTCGATTCTCTTGTGGAAGGCCTTCCAGGCTCCGGCGAATCCAACCTGGACCGACATCGGTGCAATCTTCGGTGCTTACGCGCGCCTTTATCCAGGCATGAAATCGCGCCTTGATATTTCAGATCAGCAGACCGTCACCGGCTTCGCTCCTGTCATCCACGCGATGATGAGCAAAGAGATCACGGATCCGGCATACATGCCGGTCACGCGCGACTTGTCTCCCAGCAAGATGAACATGATCGTTTCCTGGCTGGCGAGCCTGACGCCGTAATACCGCGGGTCAGGTTATTGATGAAGGAGAAATCATGAAAAAGTTATTTCTGATCCCTTTGCTCGTGTTCACTTTCGCGTGCGGTTCTTCGCCGGGCCCTGGTGACAGCAACAGCGCACCGTACATGCGAGCTGCAAATGACAATTCGACAACGAATGCAGCTGCGGCAATTCCATATAGTGTCACGCTTGAAGGCTTTTCTATCGCCGGATTCACTGGAGTTCATTCGGCGGCCGTGGCGGGCAGCCCGGAGAAACTAATCGTCCTTGGCGGCCGGCGCAACGGCATGCACGGGTTTCCTCCCAATCGCGAGGCTGCAAAAGGTCCGGCGTTTCCGAAGACTGAAGCGAACGACACGATTTATGTGCTCGACCTTAAGAACAGAAAACTGCTCGGCTCAGCTTCCGTTGGCTCGTTGCCGGCGAAAGTTGCGAACCAGTTCAAGGCAAATAATCTGCAATCTCAGTTGGTGAATGGCTGGCTCTATATCATGGGCGGCTATGGCCCTGATCTAAAGAAGGGCACGTTAAGCACTCTCAGCTACGTCACCGTTGTTAATTTTGACGCCCTGACCGATGCGGTCGTCAACAAGAAGCCGCTCGATGCCACGTTTGCTGCCGCTAGTATTGTTCAGTTCGATCATCCGGCGCTTGCGATCACTGGCGGAGATCTGGAGTTACTCCCCGACACTGCCGGCGGAACCGATTTCGTTCTCGCCTTCGGCCACCAGTACGACGGCGAATACACTCCTGGCGGCGGCCTGGTGAATCAAACTTACAACGACGGCGTACGTGTGTTTCAGTTTGAATATCCAGCGAACAACACAAAGCCTTCGAAGTTGAATTTCCTGAGCGCCGTTCCCAATCCTGCTGGTGGTCAAATGGATCCCGAAAACCCTTATCATCGCCGCGACCTCACCCTGAAGCCTTCACTTGATTCTTCAGGCAAGCGGCGCCTGGTTGCCTATGGCGGTGTGTTCAAGGGTGGACGCATGGAAGGCTTTCTGAACCCGGTTTTCGTTGGCGCGAGTGCGAAGACCGTGACGCTGACGCCAAACACCACGACGTTCCAATACTTGAGTCAATACAATACTGCTGCGATCCAGTTGTTCGATAATCGTCGTGGTTCAGGAACAATCTACACAACTTTTTTCGGCGGCATCAGTCAATATTACTGGGACGAAGCAACAAAAACTTTGAAACATGATGCGCTGAACTTGGCGCAGGGGATTGATGGCCTCCCCTTCATCAACAGCGTCTCCACTTTGAAGATGCCCACCAGCAACGATACCGGCAGCCAGTTCCTGCACGTTGGTCAGACGATGCCTCCCGCCTCGGCTGTTCCTCAATGTACCGCTGCGAGCGGTCCTGTCGCTGCTCCGTTTGGTGGGACTGAGACCAGATTCGTCATCGCCTCCGGCGTAACCCAGGCAACTCCAGGCGTGTTGCAACTAAGCGCCATTACCTCAACTTCGGTGGTTGGCTATTTTGTCGGAGGCATTGCATCTACGGTGCCCTATCCAAATAGTGCCACCTGCGTATCCAGCATGTTCTATCAAGTAACGATCAATCCGTCGCAGGCGACCAACACCGTGCAGCTTCAGACTCCGCCATCTCAGTGATCGCTGTGAATGGTATAGCCAGATTTCCAGTTGTGAGTTTTAAGAGAATAAGTCGCTCACAAACTGGAGCATCTGCTTATCCAAAGTCGGCGTGAAGGTGATGAGGCGGTTCAAGTCAGCCGGTCAGGCGCAGCGTTTTCTCTCAGTCTTCGGGATCATCACGTCATACTTCCGGCCGGGGCGGCATCTCTGTACGGCCGCGGTTTATCGAGAAATGATGACGCGTAGATTTGCTGCTTGGAAAGAGGTGGTTGGCGCTCGAAAAGCAGCTTAATAAGAGCCATCGTTAATCAAATAGATGACGAGACCTGGATTCATTTGCATAAGTTGATGATTTTGTTGCTTCATGAAGTTAAGTTGACAATACCGCTCCTCAGGTTCGGAAAGCAATCGAAGGAGCATTGACTCGCCTTGAAGATAGGTTTTGCAACTAACCCTAGTAATCCCGGCGGCGGAACCGACCAAAACTGAGGCTGGCAGTGAGCAGGTCGGTTGGGACGGCGCGCCCATTCGGGGCGCGTCATTTAACTTGAACCTGACTCGTTGGGGATGAATCTATAGCCCACCCATGGTTCCGTTAGGATGTGCGACGGATGGTGCGGGTCTGCTTCAATCTTGTTGCGCAGTTGATTGATGAAAACGCGCAAGTAGTTTGATTGTTCGGTCGATTCCGATCCCCAAACAGCCTGGAGTAACGCCCGACGCGTCACTACCTTACCTGCGTTGGTCGCCAGATACGTAAGAACGTCAAACTCTTTCGGGGTGAGCTTGACTTCTCTTCCAGCCACGACCACGAGACGGGTATCGGAGTCTATCGTCAGGTCACCCGCGGTCAGGAGGGACGGATGGTTCTCAGACTGGTCGAGCCTGCGGAGCATAGCGCGAACGCGCGCAAGCAGCTCGTCCAATCCGAATGGCTTTGTGATGTAATCATCCGCACCCATGTCCAATGCAGCCACTTTGTCACTCTCGAATTCTTTCGCTGACAGAACTATGATTGGTACGGAAGAAAACTCGCGCACGCGGCGACAAACCTCCAGCCCAGAAACGTTCGGCATCGCCAGATCGAGAATAATCAGGTCGGGTATTTCCTTGCTAAGTTCATCGAGTGCTTCTTCGCCGCCTTGGGCTGTTCGTACTTGATAACCACGTGGCGGCAGGCTCGCCCGCATGACACGCAGTATCTGCGGTTCGTCGTCTACAACAAGGATGATCGGCTTTCTTGTCATATTCCGCGACCTCTCATGAAAGCTTCAAACAAAACCTTATTGTCTCCAATATGAAGTGCGAACGTGAATACCAGTCTCGCTGTCGGCCTAAATCTTTCCATCATGGGCTTCATGATGCCGAGCGACCGCCCATCACGACAGTCTGACTACGATTCGGATCGGGTCCGCGTACAACGCGCCGGCGGGCATCTCCCTCGCCAATTCGATTGGTGGCCCCTCAGGCGCGAATTCATACTCGACTTCGGCCACCTTGCCCGCGGTGCCACCGGCAAGACGAATTGTCTCCCGTACCCGCGGAATCCCCTGCAGAGTGTCAAAAGGAACATGCCAGGTTCGCCCCGCCATTTCCAACACCAAACACTCAGCGTTTAGGTTCCGCTCCGTTTCTAGGTCAATGATCTTGTTTTCCTTATCAGCCACGACAATCTCCTTTATATGTCAAAATGATCTCACCAATAGTCGAGCCTCACATCTGTCAGGTCATCCGACCTCCGGCGCCGGAGCACGCTGGTCACGGGCATTTGCGGGCTTAAGGCAAGAGTACGGACCGCGCACAAATCAATGTGGTTCTCAACCATTGGAATTTTAACAAGCGAGATGTCAAGAAGACGTAAACAAAGCGTTAAGAGTCTATCAATGATCAATCAAAAGACCATCAGGTCCATAACCATTGTCTCCAATTCGCGGGATACTTCAAGAGGAGCTTAAAAGTGACGATCCAAGTTCAACCGAAAACATCCGAGGAACTCACCGCGAAGGAACAGGAGTTGGCAGCTCTTCGTCATTGTCCCCAACCTGAAGCGCAAAAGTGAACACGGCTCCGTGGCCAGGTTTGCTGTCGACCCAAATCCTGCCGCCGTGCGCTTCAATGATCCCGCGTGCGATGGCCAGACCCATACCGGTGCCGGTGTTGGCAGATGCGGGCAGACGTGTACTGCGGTAGAACTTGTCAAAGACGCGATTACATTCATCAGCCCCGATGCCAAGACCCTGGTCCTTTACACTGATCAATAGCTCGTTAGGTTCCAGCCGTGCCGTTACCACTATCTCGCTACCGGCAGGTGAATATTTTGCCGCGTTCTCGACAAGATGTGTAAGCACTTCAGCAATCATTGGAGAGTCCACTTTGACCAGCGGCAGGTCTTCAGAACAATCAATACTCACGCGATGTTGGCGCAACTCTCTCTCGCATCTGTCGAGCACGTTGCCACAAATCTCGGCGACACTGCCTAACTGTATTGAAAGTCGCAGCTCTCCAGCTTCGATGCGCGCCATGTCAAGGAGATCTTCGACTAGGCGCGTCAGCCGTGCGGCTTCTTCGCTGATAATAAGGTGGAATTCTTGTTGCTGCTGGTGGTCCCAGTGCAAATCTGGTTGCAATAGATTGTCTATCGCTGTGCGTATCGAAGTAAGGGGAGTCCGCAAGTCATGGGAGATGGAAGCGAGCAGCGCTGACTTTAGTTCATCGCTCCTCTGCAGCGCTTCGCTGAGCTTGCGCAACACATCTTCTGCGTGTTTCTGCTCTGAGATGTCGCGAATGATTCCACTGTAAAATGTTGCTCCATTGCTCTTCCACGACGCTACGGACAGCCCAATTGGAAACACCGTCCCATCCCGTCTCAGCCCGCGCATCTCAACGGTCCTGCCTATTATGTGATGCTCGCCCCCACTACGGACTCGCTGCACTCCAAGCTGATGAGCTTCTCTATAACTCTCAGGCATGAGCATCGTTAACGGCTTCCCTAATACTTCCTCTTCAGCGTAACCGAAAATCTGTTGAGCTCCTTCGTTCCATTGAAGGATACCCCCATGGCCGTCCGCCAGAACTATTCCATCGGTGGCTGATTGAACCACGGAGCGAAATCTCATCTCTGACTCGCGCAAGGCATCGTCCGAGCGCTTGCGCTCGGTGACGTCTGCGACTACACAGATGATCGAGTTGATTTCGCCACTGCGGTTGCGCGACGGCGCAGCGGATACGCTAATGTAGATTGCTGAACCATCCTTTCTCTGACAACGCGTCTCATAACCAGTGAGCACACTGCCGTGCCGCATGGCTTCCAAGTTCTCACGAAATGTGCCCCCATCTGGTGGTACAAAAGGGAACGGCAGATCGCGTGCTTCCTGCTCAGTCCAACCAAAAACACGTTCGGCCGCAGGGCCCCAAGATTTCACGTTGGCATTAAGATCCAGCACAATAATTGGAAGCGGTACAGCCTCAATAAGTGCCTGTCGTGCTTGGTTGGCTTCCCGCAAACTCTCGTTTGAACGCCGGCGCGACCCGCTTAAGGCGCTGATCAGTGTCGCGACTACCACGAACACCATGATTCGCAGAGCATCAGCCCAGCCGATCGTCAGCCCTAAATGCGGAGAGAGCAAAAAGAAGGCGATCACCAACCCGGAGAGAAAGGTGGCCGTCAAACCTGGCTTAGTCCCGCCGTACCACGCACTCACCATCACCGCCGGCAGGAATAGGAGGAATACAGTCGGCTCCAGCACGACACGAAACAACCGCGTCAGCAAGAGCGCAAGCGCTACGGTCAGAAGCGCAACTCCGTAGCGCAAAATGGGGGAACGCGTCACCTGCAACTCATTCAACTCCGGTAGGCGGTCGAACCGAGGATGATTGTCTCATGATCTCTGGGTCAATCAGTTGCCCGATCGCCCATTAAGTCAGCCATGTCGTGCGATTAGAGGCGCATTCTAACCGCGATGTGACTTCGCGGCAAATAAGTTGGCAACTTCTCAAGCCTTAATTGCATGTGACGAGTTAAACAGAGAACCCTCAGAAGATTGCGTGACAGCCTGATCCTGGGCCCAGTTCACTGCATAAAGCAGCTAGACCGGTTCAGCGGGCTGCGGCCACATTCTCCTTAGCCGTTAACAACCGTCGCTCGACAGCTCCGCGTCCGAGGTGGTAAGGGTTCACTGATGGGGTGACCATGGGCGACAGGTCCAGGATAGCCAATCGAGACAGCATCATATTTCCAATTGGCTGTAGTGGCACGTACCGCGGCGACCATCTTCGCGGGCGTCATTTTTCGACCGGACGGAATTCCACAAATTTCTTGTGACCGGTGGCTAGCACCTTCACATGTGTGCCGCCGACGTCGATGACTAGAATTCTCACGCGATTGGCCCCCATGCGTACCCATCGCGCGCCAGCAACTTGTCGGCTGCCTTGGGTCCCCAAGTGCCGGCCACATAATTGGGAAAATTGCGAGGACTGGTTTCTGCCCATACCTCCAACACCGGCATCAGAAGCTGCCACGCCGCCTCGATCTGGTCCGCCCGCATGAATAAGGTCGGATCGTTGTTCATCACATCCCAAAGCAAAGTCTCGTATGCATCAGGCGAGCGTATGGCAAAGCTTTCGTTGTAACTAAACCGCATCTCCACCGGCCTCAAAAGCATCTTTGGCCCGGGATACTTTGCCTGAAAGCCCAACACGATGCCTTCCTCGGGCTGGATCGACAGGACAAGGCGAGAGGGGTGCCAATTGCGGTGGGCCTCAGGTGGGAACGACTGATGCGGTACCGTGCGGAACTGGATGGCAATTTCCGAAATCTGTTGCGGCAGGCGTTTGCCCGTGCGGAGATAGAACGGTACTCCCTGCCAACGCCAGTTATCTACAAACAACTTTAAGGCCGCGAACGTTTCCGTTTTTGAGTGTGATGATATGCCATCTTCCTGGCGGTAGCCGCGCACTCTTTTTCCATCAATGGTGCCACCGCCATACTGTCCGCGGACAGCGCACTGACCTACCGCGTCCCTGCGAATCGGCCGCACTGCGTGGAGAACATCGACCTTCTTGTTGCGAATTTCGTCGGCATTGAAAGAGACCATCGGCTCCATGGCTACGAGACAAAGGAGTTGCATCAGGTGATTCTGCACCATGTCGCGCAGGGCGCCCGCCTGGTCGTAGTAACCACCGCGATGCTCTACCCCCACCTCTTCGGCCGCGGTAATGGTCACATAATCAACGTAACGCCGGTTCCAAATCGGCTCGAAGAGCGGGTTGGCGAAGCGGAACGCCAGAATGTTTTGCACTGTCTCTTTCCCCAGGTAATGGTCGATACGGAAAATCTGCGACTCGTGGAAACTCTCTGTCAGGATGCCATTCAGTTCCCGTGCCGAGCGGAGATCATGACCGATCGGCTTTTCCACCACAATCCGGGCACGCGTTCGATCGCGATTCAGCCCCGCACCGGCCAGCAAGGGGGGAATCACCCTAACCATTGCCGGCGGAGTGGCCATGTGAAAAATGTGACCGGCTTTCACCTTCCAAGCCTTATCCAGTTTCGCGCAACTCTGCTCCAAATTCGAGTACGTTAGCGGGTCTTTGAAATCTCCCTGTTGATAGGTGACGTGCCTGGCGAACTTTTTCCAATCCGCGCTTTTCACTTGCCCATCTCGAGAGAACCGCTTCACGCCGTCGAGGAGGCGCTTGTGCAAATCCGCATCGCTAAAGGGGGCGCGATCCACGACTATGATGGCAAACTTTTTTGGCATCCGTCCGTCCCGGTGCAGGTCGAATAAGGACGGCAGTAACTTGCGCCAAGTCAAATCACCCGCACCGCCAAAAATCACAAAGATGGTCGGAGAAATCTCCATCTGCGTCACTCTTTTTCCCATTGGGTATGGAAGGTACCTTTTTGATCGATGCGCTCGTAGGTGTGGGCGCCAAAATAATCTCGCTGTGCCTGGATCAAATTCGCGGGCAGCCATGTGCTGCGGTAACTGTCGAGATACGCGAGCGAAACCATCAGGCCGGGCGCGGGAATACCCAGATCGCTCGCGATGCAGACCATCTTGCGCAGGTTTTCCTGGTGAGCGTTAACCTTTTGCGATACCTTCGGGTCGAGGAGCAGATTGCGAAGGCCCGGCTTAACATGGAACGCCGCGCGGAAGTCCTCCAATAAGGCGGCGCGAACAATGCAGCCACCGCGCCAGATGCGAGCGACAGCTTCGAGGTCCAGATGATACTCGTGCTTGGCCGAAGCCACGACCAGCAAACCCATACCCTGCACGTAAGTGATGATCATCCCGGCGTAGAGGGCGCTCCGCAATTGGTCAATAAACATCTGGCGATCGCCTGCAAAACTGCGAATAGGTCGCGGCAGGACGCGACTGGCTTCTTTGCGTTCCTTTTCGAACGCTGAGAGATTGCGCATCGCCACCGCCACGTCAATCGTCGGAATGGGTACTTGCAGGTCCATGGCATCCTGTGACGCCCACATACCGGTGCCTTTCTGCTTGGCTTCATCGAGGATCAGATCGATGAGTCGCTTGCCGGTCTGCTCGTCCGTCTTAGAAAAGATGTGGCTTGTGATCTCCAACAGGTAGCCGTTCAGTTCACCGGTGTTCCACGCGCGGTACACGTCGCTCAGTTCGTCGTCGTTCAAACCAAGCCCTCGCTTCATCAAGTCGTAAGTTTCGGCGATCAACTGCATCAGGCCATATTCGATCCCATTGTGGACCATCTTGACATAGTGGCCGGCCGAGCGCGGGCCGAGCCAGGTGACGCAGGGCTCGTTGTCCACCTTTGCGGCCACTGCTTCCAATATCGGACGCACGCGTTCGTAGGCCTCTTTCGGTCCGCCGGGCATGATGCTTGGGCCGTGACGGGCACCTTCTTCGCCACCCGACACTCCCACACCCAGGAAATGGATGCCCTTCGCCTTCAGGTTGTCGGCGCGGACATCCGTGTCCGTGAAGTGGGAGTTGCCGGCATCGATGATCAGATCGCCCTTGTCCAAGTGCGTAGACAAATCCTTAATGACCGCATCCACCGGGGCGCCGGCGGGCACCAGCATCATGACCGCGCGCGGCTTGCGAAGCATCGCAACGAAATCAACGATGTTCTCGGCGCCGCGTATTTCGCGTTCGCCCGGTTCCTTGCGCAGCGCCTCAACCTTGGTCCGGTCCTTGTCGTAACCCGCCACCGAAAAGCCGTGGTCTGCCATGTTCAGCAAGAGATTGCGTCCCATGACACCCAAGCCAATCATGCCGATCTCATCTTGCATCTCCTTCATTGCGTTGCTCCAAATTCTTAGCGACCAGGTCTGCGAAACGCCGCTTCTGTTTAGCTGACTGCGTGCGTTAACTCTGTGCAATTTGAATTCTTAAATCGACTTCGTGTTTCTGTCGATCGTCAACTAAAGGGATGACAAGGTCGAGCCGCTCGATGTCGTCGACCGCCAATGTCGTCACGCTCTCCGCTTCCTGCATTTGAGATACCGTGATGTGATAGACCGTCTCCCGGTACCGATAGTTCATCTTGAACGACGCCCAGTGTGCGGGTATGCAAGGTTCGAAATGCAGCTTGTCCGCCTCGCGCCTTAGTCCCAGGATCGATTCCACGATCAACCTGTACATCCAGCCCGCCGAACCCGAGTACCAGGTCCAACCACCGCGGCCAGTATGAGGCGACAGTGCATAAACATCTGAGGCAACGACATACGGTTCCACCTTGTAAATTGCCATCGACTCGGCGCTCGCTGCATGGTTCACTGGATTGATGATCGACAACAACTCCCATGCGCGACGGTTGTCCCCGATGGCCGCGAATGCTATGGCGGCCCAGACCGCCGCATGGGTGTATTGCGCGCCATTCTCTCTGACACCGGGAACATATGCTTGTATGTAGCCTGGGTTTGGCGTTGATTTGTCGAATGGCGGCGTCAGCAACTGGATCACGGCGTCGTCACGGTGCACGAGGTGCTTGTCGAGCGCATCCATGGCCATGCGCGATCGGTCGGCACTAGCCGCGCCGGACAGAACAGACCAGCTTTGCGCAATCGAATCAATCTGGCATTCGGGGTTGCTTGCCGATCCAAGCGGCGTGCCGTCATCGAAGTAAGCGCGGCGATACCATTCGCCGTCCCAGCCATGCTGCTCGACATTCTGGCGCAGCTGTGCCGCTTCGTTTTGGCAAAGCTCGACAAAAGCCGCATCGCCATGCAGATGTGCAATGCTTTCGAATTCCTTGAGCACGTAATGAAGGAAGAACCCCAGCCAAATGCTTTCGCCTTTGCCCTGCGCGCCAACTTTATTCATGCCGTCGTTCCAGTCGCCGGTGCCCATCAACGGCAGGCCGTGTTCGCCAAAGCGCAGGCCCCTTTTTATTGCGCGCACACAATGCTCGTATAGCGTCGCAGTTTCGTCGGACTGGCTGGGTAGCTCGTAATACGATTCTTCGTCCGGCTTGAACGGCCGGCCTCCTAGAAAATGGATTAACTCATCCAGCACGCCCGTATCACCGGTACTCGAAACATAGCGACACGTTGCCAATGGCAGCCAAAGGAAATCATCCGAGCACTTCGTACGAACACCACGGCCCAGCGGGGGATGCCACCAATGCTGGACGTCGCCTTCCTTGAACTGACGGGAGGCACAGAGAAGCAAATGCGCGCGCACAAGACCTGGTTCGGTGTGGACGAGCGCCATCACATCCTGCAACTGATCGCGGAAACCAAAAGCGCCCGATGACTGATAAAACGCGGTCCGTCCCCACAGACGGCAAGCCATGACTTGATACACGAGCCAGCCGTTTGCTAGTACATTGATGGATGGATCGGGAGTTTCCACGTGTACGGCGTCGAGCGTGTGCTTCCAGTAGTTTGTGACCACTTCGAGCGCGCCACGCGCGGCCGCAGATCCTCGAAAACGCTGCACCACCTGGCGCGCATCATGGCCGCTTCGAGCCGCCCCAAGCCTGAAAATGATCTCGCGCTCTTCACCATCGGTTATCTCGAATGGCAAACGGATCGCGGCACAGGGATCGAGTGCCGCGCCTACCTTGCCGGAAAGCCGTGGCAACGACATCGCGGCCGGATCCGAGAGCGTGCCGTTGCGACCAATGAATTCAGTTCTGTCGCCGCTGAAACTGCAACTCGCCCCTTCCACATCGTGCACATCGAAAAATGCAATCCGTTCGCCGAACTCCTCGTTGTATGCGTTACGCGCCAGCAGCGCGCCGCTGTTGGGATCGATCTCCGTGATTACATGCATCATCGATTCCGGCCGCAGTTCTCCCAGCACCCATGCGATGTAGCCGGTGACGGAGAGGCGGCGCAAACGACCTGACTTATTGCGCACTTTCAACACTGCAAACTTGATCGGTGCATCGAGCGCCACATAGACGCACAGTTCGGAGTCGATACCATCCTCCGTATGGGTGAACACGCTGTAGCCGAATCCGTGCCGGCAAACGTAATTTCCTAGTCCGCGGCTGGGCCAGGGCGTAGGCGACCAGAACTGTCCACTCTCTTCGTCACGGAGGTAGAAGGCTTCGCCCTCAGAATCGCTTATGGGGTCGTTCGACCATGGCGTGAGGAGAAACTCGTGCGCGTTCTCGCTCCAGGTGTTGGCGCAGCCACTTTCCGAGACGATGGTGCCGAATGATGGATTTGCGATTACGTTCACCCATGGTGCCGGCGTTACCTGGCCGGGTGCAATCGTAACCACGTACTCGCGCCCATCAGGGGTGAATCCGCCCAACCCATTGAAAAACAGCAAATCGCCACGAGATGATTCGACGGCCGCCGCTGGATCTACGTGCGGCGTTCGTGCTGGTGTTAGACGCCGCACCACGGCTTGAGCAAGAGTGTGTCGATTGATCTGTTCTGCCAGCGTGCCACCGTCATCGAGCACCACGCGAGCGACCGACTGAAGCAGAATGAGGTCCTCGCTTGGCAAAGGCTTCGCAACTCTCACGAATATCCCACCCGGCTTATCGCGAAGATTGGCTTCGGTGCCTGCGGCGATCAACGCCGTGATCTGATCGTGGAGCGGTTGCCGGCTACCTGCATCCCCTACATCATTTGAATTGCAGATCACCAGATCGACTGTCACTCCCTTTAAACGCCAGCACGCATGGGCCTGCAATAGCTGGCGCACCAAATCGATACTGGCCGGTTCCCCAATCTGCAAGAGCACGATCGGTAAATCCCCGGAAATTGAATTGCCCCATAAACCAGATTGCCCGCGACGGTTCTTGATCTGGATGCCGGGATCGGCGCGTAGCGAAGCATTGGCGTAGATAATGGAGTCGGCCAGCCGGCCGTAGAGTTGAGCTTCGGCTTCCGTCGCATTGATCTGCCGCAGGATCGACTGGCTGTGAGTACGTGACAGGTCGAAGACGCGGTCGGTCAAATTCCGATTCTGGTATTTCGCGATGAGCTTCAGACATGCGTCGCGGGTCTCACCGATGCCGGTGACGAACGCGACCGTTGCTGACTGTTCCGGCTCCAATGTAATTCGGCATTGGATAGCGATAATCGGATCAAGCACGGAGCCCTCGCTGTCAGACAGCGCCACAACATCACGCATCGCCTGCGGATTCACGAGCGTATTTCCGCGGCCTATGAAACGCATGCGATCCGTTTCATAGGAAACGTCGCCCCAGACAGTCTCACTGGGGACAACCAGGTGAAACATCCACGGTGCGGCTTGGTCGACCGCAGAGCGGCGATTGCACAAGATCGCCCGCCACTCACGAATGAGCTCTGTCTGGACGAAGAGATTGCTGTAAGCGGGATGCGCAGCGTCGTCAGCGGCCAATGCGAGCACCACTTCTGCATAACTCGTCAGGTCAACTACCTTGCGTACCCCGGAGCGGTTCGTGATCTCAATTCGCCGTACCTCGATGTCATCCTCCGGTGAAACGGCGATCTCGGTGAGCGCCTCCAGGCCCTGCTCAGAACAACGAAAGGCCGCGCACGCCTCCGATAAACTTGCCTCGTAGGCCCCCGATGAGTTGAGTGTTGGTTGATAGATGGTTGACCAGAACGCTCGCTTCGCCACATCCCGCAGATAGCAGAATGTGCCCCAATTGTCGCGCGTACTATCCTCGCGCCAGCGCGTGACCGCGATGTCCTTCCAGCGACTGTATCCACCTCCCGCGTTCGTGATCATCACCTGGTATCGGCCGTTCGACAGCACCTGCACCGCCGGTATCGGCGTGGCGGCGCCGCTGAATACGCGCGAAAATACAGGGTTCATAACCAACCCCCGCTGAAACCCGCTCGCCGCAAGCCGCCGGCGATGTAAGGACAGTCTCGCATCAATCGCCACAGTAAACCGGTGCGGTAGTTTTCGATCATCAAAACGATCGGCCCTTGATTAAGCCCGTAATGCCATGGTGATACCCAGCCATTGGGATTGCTGGACTTCACCGGGTAGGTCGGGTTAAACGTCGCTTTGAAGCCGTAGGGGTTGAACTCTGTTAATTTAACCTGATTAATATAATAGTCGATCGCGGGCAGCACGATCTCGGGCGCGAACGGCAGCGATGTCACCACTGCCCACGGCGCGATGGTGCCGTCGTCGGGCCCGTACGGCACGCCTCGCCCCAGGTAATCGAAGAATTGACGCACGATGCCGTTCACTTTGATCGTGTCGGGACCGGGACCGTCACTCGCAGTAATTCCCCAGCAATTGCGGCCATATCCGACGAACTTGAGCGGGTTGTCCATCGCATACTGTTGTTGCACATAAGTCGCACGACGGCTGTTCTCGAAATAGTCGATTCCTTTGACGTGCATGAATCCGTCCCGAATGTTGCGAAAATCAATCCAGATATGCGAGAGCTGGTGCGTGAACAACGGCCCGGCGTAAAGATAGTCATATCCGTAACAGTGTTCCCATCGGTAAGTCGAAATCCACGCAGGGTAGCAGCTTTCGGGCAGCGGGTGAGCGGGAGAGCCCAGTCCCAGGATATACAGCAGCATCGCCTCGTCGTAGCCATCCCAACGGTATTTGAGAAATCCGCTTTCGGGCTTCCAGCCGTGCGTAACCGTTGCGCCGTAGTTTTGCGCCCATTGCCAATCCGCGCGGCGATAGAGCGTATCGGCGACGGCGCGGATTTCATGTTCGTCGGTCGTGTCCGCGTCGAAATAAACTCTCGCCGTCAACGCACCGGCCAGCAGAAAAGCGCTATCTATCGTTGATAGTTCGCATTGCCAGGCGCGCCGGCCGGTCCGCATGTCAAGAAAATGATAATAAAAGCCCTGGTAGCCGGTGGCGTCTAGTTCGGGACCTTGCGGGCTGTCTCGGAAAAAACGTAGCGTGGTCAGTGTTCGTTCTACCGCCGCGGCACGGGGCATAAATCCGCGCTCGACAGCCACCGGGTAAGCCGCCAACGCGAGGCCGGTGGCTGCAATACTGGCGGGCCAGCCGGCTGCGTCCTTGTCGGCCACCAGCCCGTTGTCCGGATTCGTCTCATGCAGAAAGTAGCTGAATGATTCGTGCTGAAGCTTTTCCATCTCAGCTTCTGCGCTTAGTTTCCTGCCATTCATGGTTTCACCTGATCTGCCCGCTCCATGGTAAGCTCAATCGTTACGGCGGTGGCTTACGGCGGCCCGACATAAAGCGCGCCTGTTTATCCATGCTCTTTCCTCAAGCCGTTGCCCCGCGGCTTCACCGCTGAAAGTGCGTCGTTGACGATTGTCTGTGCTTCCGCCAGGATCCGGCTCAGATGATCAGCTCCCCGGAAGCTCTCCGCATAGATCTTATAGATGTCCTCGGTCCCTGACGGCCGCGCCGCAAACCATCCGCTCTCTGCCACCACTTTCAACCCGCCGATGGGCGCATCGTTGCCCGGCGCGTTAGTGAGGATAGTCTGGATTTTTTCGCCCGCCAGCTCGCTGATCTTAAGCTGCCCGGGTGCGAGTTTCGCGAGCAGCTCCTTTTGCTCTGAGGTGGCCGGCGCCTCAACACGGTCGTAGGCTGGATCACCGAATTCCCTTGTGAGTTCGCGATAGATTTCGCTGGGATCGCGGCCCATCCGGGCTGTGATCTCTGCCGCCAGCAACGCCGGAACAATTCCATCTTTGTCCGTAGTCCAAACGGCGCCATCGAGACGCGCAAATGAGGCCCCGGCGCTCTCTTCGCCACCGAAGGCAAGCGAACCGTCGAGCAATCCATCAACGAACCACTTGAAACCAACCGGCACCTCGTAAAGCTTGCGGCCAAGCTTCGCGGTGACTCGATCGATCATTTGACTGCTTACCACTGTCTTTCCGACCGCCGCATCCGAGCGCCAGTGAGGCCGGTGTTGGAAGAGATAGAAGATGGCGACGCAAAGGTAATGATTGGGAGCAAGCAAGCCCCCTCCCCTGGTGACAACCCCGTGCCGATCATGGTCAGTGTCGCAGGCCCAGGCGACGTCGAAGCGATCCTTGATGTCGATCAACGGCTGCATTGCATAGGGCGAGGATGGATCCATGCGGATCTGGCCATCCCAATCGACGGTCATAAAACGGAAGGTGGGATCGACAGCGTCGTTCACGACCGTCAGGTTCAACCCGTAGCGTTCGGCAATCGGCCCCCAGTAGTGGACGCCGGCGCCGCCGAGCGGATCAACCCCCATTTTGATCCTCGCGCCATGAATGGCATCCATGTCGAGTACGTTCGCGAGATCAGCAATATAAGTATTGAGATAATCGTGCCGGTGCGTCGTGGAAGCTCGAAGAGCCTTTTCGAAAGAAATCCTTTTCAAACCTGAAAGGGCGTGTTCGATAAGCTCGTTTGCCTTCGCCTCGATCCAAGTGGTTACAACGGATTCTGCCGGTCCGCCGTTTGGGGGATTGTATTTGAACCCGCCGTCACGTGGCGGATTGTGTGACGGCGTGATGACAATGCCGTCGGCGAGTCCAGTCTTCCGGCTACGGTTGTAGGTCAGGATCGCATGAGAAATGACCGGGGTCGGGGTGTATTCATCGCCTTCCGCGAGCATGACTTCCACTCCGTTAGCCGCCAGCACTTCAAGGGCGCTGGCTAGAGCCGGCACAGAGAGCGCATGCGTGTCCATGCCCAGAAACAGCGGGCCATCGATCTTCTGCTGCTTGCGGTAGAGGCAAATGGCCTGACTGATGGCGAGGATATGCCATTCGTTGAAAGCCTTGTCGAATGCGGAACCTCGATGCCCTGAGGTGCCAAAGGCCACCCGCTGGGCTGGTACCGAAGGATCAGGGGTCTCGGAATAATAGGCCGTGATGAGCCTGGGCAAATTGACCAGCATCCCCGGCTCGGCCGGCTTTCCTGCAAGAGGACTTGTTTTCATGACTAGCTGGTCTTCACCCCTCTCTTTCTCCGAGACTTTCTAGTTGTGCCCTGGTAAATACGAACCATTTGATCGAGGAGGCGCAAGGCGGCTGCTTTGTCCCTTTGGAAGGAATTGCGCCCGATGATTGAACCGAAACCGCCGCCGTCGCGGATCGCGCGGCCTTCAGCGAAGAGGGCTTCATCGTCTTCTTTTGGTCCGCCTGAGAAGAGGACAATGCGCCGCCCGTTGAAAGCGCTTTGCACGACGTGACGAACGCGGTCCGCCGTGGTGGCGCGCGGTATCTTTAGCTCTTCATAAACTTTCTTGGCCTCAGGTAGTTCCAGATGCGCGGTCGGCAGTTTCGTCTTGATGATGTGCGCCCCGAGTTGCGCGGCGATTTGCGCAGCGTATGCGATCACGTCCAGGGCCGTTTCCCCCTCCTTGCTGAGCCCGCCTCCGCGCGGATAAGTCCAGACCACGACGGCCAGGCCGGCGGCTTTGGCTTCACTCGCCAGTTCGCGCAACTGCTCATATTGCAGGCGACGCTCCACCGTGCCCGGGTAGATCGTGTAGCCGATGGCCACGCAGCCCAGTCGTAGCGCATCGGAGACCGACGCCGTTTGCGCACCCAGAGGATCCTTTTCCTCGTGCAGCAGATCGTGGGCGTTCAGTTTTAGAATCAACGGGATTTCGCCCGCGAAGTCCGGCCCAACCGCTTCGAGAAATCCGAGCAACGACGCGTAGGCGTTCAGACCGGCGTCGATGGCGAGTTGGCAGTGGTAGGCAGGATCGTAGGAAGGAGGGTTTGGCGCGAAGCTGCGCGCCGGACCATGCTCGAAACCCTGGTCCACCGGCAAAATGATCATCCGGCCCGTTCCTGCCAGTCGGCCGTGATTGAGCATCCGGGCCAGATTGGTCAACACGCCGGGATTTTCGCTTCGGTAACAATCAAGGATTTTGCGAACCTGATTAGTCATGGTGGGCTCCTTCTACCGACGTTTTGGGACGATGGTGTGTTTTTGCGAAGTCTCTTGAGCGCCGACCCCAAGTGCATGGCCAAGTGGTCGGTCTTGTCGCTCTTGATCAAATACTGCGGCTCCTCCTTTGAGGCGCGGACCGTGTAGGTCTTAAACTTGATGGCCGAGGTGACCTTCTTCTTGATCGTTCCGCGGACGCGGCCCGCTTCGGAGTTCCACTCCACATGATCCCCAACTTTGAATTCGTGTGGCATCCGTATCACTTAATCTTCCATCGCTGCCACTTTCGCCAAGCGGCGTTGATGGCGTTCTGCGTTATTGAAACGGGCAGCCAGGAAGGCTTTGGTTAAGTCCCAGGCGAGCTCGCAACCGAGCACGCGCGCGCCGAAGCAGATCACGTTCATGTCGTCGTCTTCCACTCCCTGGTGCGCGGAGAAAATGTCGTGAACCAATGCCGCCCGTACTCCTTTCACTTTGTTGGCAGCTACGCACGCTCCGACACCGCTCCCGCAGATCGCCACTCCGCGCTCGACCTCACCATTGGCCACGCTCCGAGCCAGCGGCACGACATAATCGGGGTAGTCGTCTGCGGGAGTCAGACTGGACGAGCCGAAGTCGACGACCTCATGTCCGGACTCACGCAGCGCTTTTGCCAGCTGTTCCTTCAAGGCAAACCCCGCATGATCAGCCGCAATTCCAACCCGCATCACTTCACCTCCCGTTTCCGTTTCACCAAATCCAAGGCCCGTTCGCAAATGTTCTCCGCAGTGAAACCATATTCGCGCATCATGACCTCCCCTGGTGCTGAGGCGCCGAAACGACCCACTCCGATCACATCACCCTCATCGCCCACATACTTGCACCAGCCTTGGCTCACGCCGGCTTCAACCGCAAGCCGCACGCGCACTGATGGAGGCAGAACCGAGTCGCGATAACTTTTGGGTTGGGCATCGAACAATTCCCAGCTGGGCATGGAGACGATCCGAACGTTGATCTCTTTCTCGGTCAGTCTGTGACAGGCCGCAATAATCACACTGACTTCGGAGCCGGTGCCGATCAGAATGATGTCGGGTTTCCCGTTGGGGGCATCAGCCAAGACGTACGCACCGCGCCGCAAGCCCTCTGCCGCGGCAAACTGGCGGCGATCAAGAGTGGGCACGTCCTGTCGTGTCAGAATAAGAGCGACCGGTCGATTCCGAGTTTCAATGGCGATGCGCCACGCCACCGCCGTCTCGTTTGCATCGCATGGGCGAATGACAATCAAGTGCGGGATCAAGCGGAGCGAGGCAAGTTGCTCGATCGGTTGATGCGTTGGACCATCCTGTCCGAGAGCGATGCTGTCGTGGGTGAAAACAAAAATCACCCTCTGTTCCATCAGCGCCGCCAGTCGAATCGGCGGCCGCATGTAATCCGAGAAGATCAGGAACGTCGCCGCAAACGGAATAATGGCGCCATGAACTGCCAAACCATTCGCGATTGATCCCATCGCGTGCTCGCGCACACCAAAGTGTAGGTTGCGTCCCGCATAGCTCCAGCCGCCGCCTGTCGATCCTTGCAGGTTGCCGGACTCGCCGCTCGGGTTCTCGAAATCGCCCATCGCGGTAAGCGCCGTGTGGGTGGACGGATCCAAATCAGCCGAGCCGCCGACCAACGAGGGAAGTTTCGGACCGATCGCGCTTAACACTTTGCCCGACGCGACGCGAGTCGCCATGCCTTTCTGGTCGGCTGGGAAGATCGGGATGCCTGTGTCCCAGCCTTCAGGCAAGTCGCCAGCAATCCCCTGCTGATATTCTTGGGCGAGGTCGGGGAAAGCTTTCGCGTACTCCGAGAATCTCACCTGCCATTCTGCTTCGGCCTGTTTGCCGTTTTCAACGGCCTGACGGAAACGCGCGAGTGCTCTGTCTGGAATGCAGAACGGCGGATCGAGCGGCCAGCCCAACGCTTGTTTCGTCAATTTCACCTCTTCCGGGCCGAGCGGGGAGCCGTGAGCCGCAAAAGTGTCCTCCTTGTGCGGCGAGCCGTAGCCGATATGTGTGCGCACCAGAATCAGCGAAGGCCGGTCCTTCTCGGCTTGCGCAGCACGCAGCGCGAGTTCTATCGCTGAAAGATCGTTTCCATTCTCAACTGTCTGCGTATGCCAGCCATACGCTTCGAAACGCATGGCTCGATCTTCTGTGAATGTGATGTGGGTCGCAGCTGAAAGCGTGATGTGATTGTCGTCATAAAGGTAAATCAGTCTACCGAGCTTTAAATGACCGGCGAGCGACGCGGCCTCAGCCGAAACACCCTCCATCAGATCGCCGTCGCTAACCAGCGCGTAGGTGTAATGATTAACAATCTGGTGGCCTGATCGGTTGTAGCGGGCAGCGAGATAATCTTCCGCGATCGCCATCCCAACGCCATTGGCGAATCCCTGGCCGAGCGGACCTGTCGTCACCTCCACACCCGGCGTCAATCCGTGTTCGGGATGACCGGGAGTGGTGCTGCCCCATTCACGAAACTGTTTGATTTGTTCGAGCGGCAGATCATAGCCCGTGAGGTAGAGCAGACTATAAAGCAGCATCGATCCATGCCCGGCGGAGAGGACAAAGCGATCGCGATCCGCCCAATCTGGATTGGTCGGATTATGTTTGAGGAACCGCGTCCAAAGCACATAGGCCATTGGAGCGGCGCCCATTGGCAAGCCAGGATGACCGCTGTTTGCTTTCTCCACAGCGTCCACCGACAAGAAACGAATCGTGTTGATGGACAGTTGATCCAATTGGTCCAGAGCCGGGGTTGTTGTGGTCGCTGAGCTCATTGTTTATTGCTCCTAAACTTGTTCCTGCCGGAGCCGGCGGTAGCGCCCGATCAGCGCATTGGTCGAACTGTCATGCGCGAGACGGGGCTCGTTCGCGCTCTCCAGTTCGGGAACGATTCGATTTGCCAGCACTTTGCCGAGCTCAACCCCCCACTGATCGAATGAGTCGATATTCCAGATCGTCCCCTGAGTAAACACACTGTGTTCGTAGAGCGCGATCAGCCGCCCCAGCGTTTCCGGTGTCAGACGTTCGGCAAGAATAGTATTGGTCGGGCGATTGCCCTCGAAGGTGCGATGTGGCGCCAGCCAACCCGGTGTTCCCTCGGCTTCGACTAGCTGCTGTGTCTTGCCGAACGCCAGCGCTTCGGTCTGCGCGAACAGATTAGCCAGCAACAAATCATGATGGCGGCCAAGCGGATTCAAGGTCTGGCAGAAGCCGATAAAATCGCAGGGAACCAGCCGGGTCCCCTGATGAATAAGCTGATAGAACGAATGTTGGCCGTTGGTGCCAGGCTCGCCCCAGTAGATCGGCCCCGTCTCGGCGTCGACGGGCCTGCCGTCAAGCGTTACATGCTTGCCATTGCTTTCCATCGTCAGCTGCTGGAGATATGCGGGAAAGCGCTTCAGGTAATGGTCATATGGCAGCACCGCGACCGTTCGCCCACCGAGGAAATCATTGTTCCAAACCGCGAGTAGCCCCATGAGCACCGGCAGATTGCGCTCGAACGGCGCGGTCCGGAAATGCCGATCCATCTCGTGAAAGCCCGAGAGCATGGCCCGGAAGTTCTCCGGGCCGACCGCGAGCATGGTCGACAAGCCTACTGCCGAGTCCATCGAGTAGCGACCGCCGACCCAGTCCCAGAAGCCGAACATGTTCGCGGTGTCGATGCCGAACTTCGCCACTCCCTCGGCGTTGGTCGATACCGCGACAAAGTGCCGGCGTACCGCCCGCTCGTCCACTAGCTTGCGCAGACTCCAGGCACGAGCTGTGTGGGCGTTGGTCAACGTCTCGAGTGTCGTGAACGTCTTGGAGCAGACGATGAACAGTGTCTCCTCAGGATCGAGGTCGCGCGTGGCTTCCTCGAAGTCCGTGCCATCGACATTGGAGACGAAACGAAAGGTCATATCGCGCCGGCTATAATGACGCAACGCCTCATACGCCATGACCGGACCAAGATCAGAGCCGCCGATGCCGATGTTAATGACGTTGCGGATGGGTCGATCCGTGTGTCCGCGCCAGCGGCCGTTGCGGACCTCTTCGGAGAAAGCCGCCATGCGGTCGAGGACCACGTGAACCTGAGGCACGACATCGACGCCGTCGACCAAAATCCGCTCGTTTTTCGGCGCCCGCAGCGCGACATGGAGAACCGCCCGCTGCTCGGTCACATTAATTTTCTGACCTGTGAACATCGCGTCGATGCGCGCGGCCAGACCGCATTCCTCGGCCAATCGTAACAGCAGCGCGATCGTCTCGTCGGTCACGCGATTCTTCGAGTAGTCGAGATAGAGGCCGGCGGCTTCCGCGCTCAGGCGCTCACCCCGCTGGGGATCGCGGGCGAAGAGTTCCCGCAGATGGAGATTGCGTATTTTCTGGTGATGCTGGGCGAGCGCCTTCCAGGCCGGCCGCATGGTCCTCGGCTCCATCTGCGCTTTTGAATTGGTAGTCATGATTTTGCGGCACCCGCTCGATCAACCTTTTTCAGGCTCGCGCTCTTTGCGGCTATGCAGTCCTTCAAATCCTGCCACGACTTGTCGAAGGAATCCGTTCCCTCGCGCTGGAGTTGGGCTGCGAGCGCCGCGTGATCCACGCCTGCCTGAGTGAATTCGGCGAGCACTTGTTGGGCATCGCCGCCATCAACCGGTAACGCGCCTTTTACCTGACCGTGATCAGCGAAGGCGCGCAAGGTCTTTTCGGGAATAGTATTGATGGTATCCGGAGCTGCCAGCGCTTCGATGTAAAGCGTATCTGGAGCCTCGGGATCCTTGGTTCCGGTACTGGCCCATAGCAAGCGTTGCGGCCGGGCGCCCGCGGCGGCAAGTTTTCGCCAGCGAGCGGACGCCAGCAGATCGCGGTAAACTTTGTAGGTGCGCTTGGCGATGGCGATGCCAAGACGATTGCGCAGCGCTTTCGGAACTCTGTCCTTGACGGCAACGTCCCATCGGCTGACAAAAAGCGATGCGACTGAATCAACCTTCGGTTCAAGGCCGGCAACGATTCGTCGTTCAATTCCCCGCATGTATGCTTCAGCGGAAGCGAGGTACTGCTCGGGTGAAAACAGGAGCGTCACATTTATCGGCACGCCCGCGAAGGTCGACTCCTCGATCGCGGGAACGCCTTCCTGGGTGCCCGGTATCTTAATGAAGAGATTGGCGCGTTGCGCTTGCGCATGCAGTTGGGCCGCCTCCCTTATGGTACTGGCAGTATCGTTTGCCAGCAGGGGAGACACCTCCATCGACACCCAACCGTCAACTCCACGGGTGGCGTCGTGGACTGGATGGAAGAGGTCCGCGGCCTGGGCTAAATCCTCCAAGGCAAGCTCGAAAAACAACGCTTCGCCCGATTTGCCCTCAGCCGTCTTTTGGCGGATAGCATCGTCGTAGAAGATCGAGTCTTTGATGGCTTTATCGAAGATCGTTGGGTTGGAGGTCAGTCCCGTTATTGAAAAATCGCTGATGTAGCGCCCCAGGGTACCGTCCACCAGCAGTCCCCGGGTGATGTTATCGAGCCAAAGGCTTTGACCGAGATCATGCAGTTGTTCCGTAGTCTTCATGGTTGCTCCTATTCTCCACTCAGGGGCGACACTCGCTGGCTACACGGCGTGCCCGCCTGAGGTTATCCAGTTCAAAGTGTTGTCGCAGTAGTTTACCAAGATGATCGTTAGTGAGTCATAAGCTATGGATTAAGACTTCATCAATAAGTCGTTAAGAGATCGTTAGTGGACCAACTTGCGCGTTTCCTGCACTGTCAAATGTGAAAGAATGTTTTCGGTAGCACGAATGTAAGTAGGCGAAGTAACATGAACGCGATCGAGCTTCTGAAGAACAACCACAAAATGGTTTTGGCCCTGATTGATGAACTGGCGCATGACATCAAGCAGATCGAGCAGACGGAGCAGGATAGCGTTGACTGCGATCGCATGAACATGTTTGGCGAGTTCAGGGATACGCTTACTCAACACACCAAGCTCGAAGAGCAAATACTCTATCCGGAGTTAGCAGGCTCTTCAGAAACCCGCCTTCTAGTAGATGAGTCTTACCGGGAGCACAAGCGGATCCGTGAGATCCTGGCGAAGATGGAGAACCTCAGGAAGGAACGACATTGTGACCGTTGGGACGATAGGCTAAAGGAGCTGCAGCAGAATTTGAAGCGTCATGTAGCAAGGGAGGAAGACGAGTTGTTCCCCAGGGCGATGCAACTACTCGGTGAGGCCAGACTCGAAAGTTTATGCTTGAAGATGGAGCAGAAAGCAGCGCGCAATCTGGGAGCGACGGTCTGATTGTCCCGCCGGCCACCCGCTCCGCTGGCACGCTTCAGCAGTTTGCGCTTGAATATTTTATCAACCCAAACAGTTTTGACCGAGGTTGTTAAGTAGGCTTCACGGTTCCACTAATCTCCTACGGTCCCCCGCGGCGGCTCGGAGCAACGCGGGCAGATCATAGTCAACAAGATCGCCAACACACTCGATCGTCAGATCAGCCGAAGGATAGGCGGCGATGTTCTTGGGGTCGAGCGCATAGTGTCCCTGGCGCGGGAAGACAGTTGTGAGTCGGTTACCCCAAGTCTTTTTCATCGCCGCCAGGATGCGCAGCTTGTCATCGATCATGACGTAATGCCGGGCCGGGTAGCGCTGCTTGACGTCATCCAGCATCCCCTCCTTATGAATATAGATCAGCACTCGACCCTCGACGGCTTCCCACAATCCTGAGCGCTGCAGTTTGCGCGGCTGAAAAACCACATCGCCATCCGACAGGATGACCGTCGGTCCCCACGAACGCAGATGCTGGATTGCGTCGAGTGAGCCCGGATACAGGTTGCTGGCAAATGGATAGTCCACAAGAAAAGAGGACATCTGTAGCAAGCGAGGATCGTTCATAGCGCCAAGGCGGTACCGTTGCAATGCACCCAGATAGTCTGCGTAGCCCAGTTCCGTGCGCAAAGCCTCGAAGATGTCCCAGTATCGATCCCGGTTTTGGCGGCCGAACTCGCGTTCGAGATGAGTTCGGAGATCGTCCACCACGCGATCGTTGTCTAGCAGCGTGTTGTCACAGTCGAACAGGAATACGACATCATTTGTTGCTTTCATGCTGTCCATAGATCCGGGGTTGTGCCCCCGCCAAAACCACCAATGATCGGCTCGATTGCGGTAGTCCCCAGCTACTCGGCCATGGTTCTGAAGCGATCAGTCGCTTGTGGGGACACGAGGTTCTGGTTCGAGAAGAAATTCACCTGTTCGAAAGGTGTACTTCAGGCGTGCAGTTCGGCGCGCGTCTGAAGAGTGCGGAGAATGTGAGCG
Organism: Pyrinomonadaceae bacterium; assembly: GCA_035317005.1. Taxonomy (GTDB): domain Bacteria; phylum Acidobacteriota; class Blastocatellia; order Pyrinomonadales; family Pyrinomonadaceae; genus UBA11740. Next base: position 103,801 of record DATHHW010000129.1, read on the forward strand.
CGCGAGATGATTCCGGCGAGACGGCCATCTCTGATTACGGGTAGTTGATTCACGTCCTCTCGCCCCATTATTTCCAGCGCGTCGGCGACAGACGTGTCTGGTCTCACCGAGTGGAGCCGGTCAAGCGTTAGCATCACCTCGTCAACCGTCGTGTAAGGCCATCGGGTTCTGGCGACTGCTTTCACCTCGTGCGGCGTGATGATTCCGGCAATGCTGCCTTGCTCCTCCACCACGAAGCATCGCTGTCCGGTTCGCAGTAGATGCTCGTCCACTAGAGTCTGAAGATTGTCACGGCCGTCAACGCGAGGGCAGTCCTGCGTCATAACATCACCGACGCGAATGCCCCGCAACGTCTCAGTGATCTGCAACTGCGCATAACTGGCTCGCGCGGCCTCCAATAAGAACCAACCGATGAATGCCAGCCACAGTCCGCCGAAGCCGGCGCCGTTGAAAAAGCGAAAGATGCCCCAGACGATGAAAACAAAAGCAACGAACTGGCCTACCAATGAAGCAATCCGAGTGGCGCGAGCGGCATCACCCGTCACCCACCAGACGATGGCCCGAAATACTCTCCCGCCATCGAGTGGATAGCCGGGAATCATATTGAAGACTGCCAAGGCAATATTGATTACACCGAGCCACATCAACATTGCCACGAGCGGCGTCCCCGCCGCCGTCGACACCCTCCAGCCGAGCACACTCGCAAGCCCGAGACAGATAGAGCCAATAACGACGCTGGCAATCGGGCCCACGATCGCCATCCAGAATTCTGTCTTCGGATCGGTGGCATCCTTTTCAATCTGCGCTACGCCGCCGAGCGCAAACAGAGTGATCGAGCGCACCGGCAAGCCGCGCGCTTTGGCTACCGCTGCATGCGAGAGTTCGTGCAGAATGATGGACACGAAGAACAACAGCGCGGTGACGATTGCGGTGGCCCAGATCGTGACCTCACCCCACTGGGGATTGCCGGCATGAAACTGGGCCGCAAGCGAAAGGGCTACCAGCAGAGCGATGATCAGCCAACTGTAGTGCAGTCCAATTTGAATGCCGAAGATGCGTCCCAGCTTTATTTGTGCCTGCACAAGACCTATCCTCTACCTTTTCTTTCTACGCGATAGCACCAAGCCCCAAGGAGGACTTCCACCTTTGCTTCCACGGGGAATTGCTCGGGCTACGACAGATGAATACTCCGCTACTTGACGATGACGACGCCCGTCATCGTGGGATGGAATGTACAGACGTAGCGAACTTGGCCCGCCTCTGTGAACATATGTCGCCACGATTTCCCGGGACCGAGCGAACCCGAATCAAATGAAGCCGAGGTCACGGTATGCGGCACAATGTCGTCGTTCGTCCATTCGACTACGGTGCCTTTCTTAACTCTCAGTGTCTTAGGAGAGAACTGCATATTCCGCATGGACACTTTCACGACCGCAGGTGCACCGGGTTTGGCAGCATCCCCTTCAGTTCCAGGAAGACCCGCATCGGCGGGCGCCGCTTTCAAACCCGCTAGGTTCCACAGATCGGTGCGGCCGGGTACGTCTGTGTGCAAGGTTTCAATGCTTTCTGACGCGAGCGACGGCGCGTTGTTTCCTGCCTCGCTACAGATGTAGGGAGAGTCATTGCCAGATTCTCCCGTCTTGTTGAGCAAGTCCAGGGGAATCATCGCATCTGGCGTTCTCTTAGCTTCGTTCAGGTCCTTAACTGCGGTAGTGGCTTCCCATATCGCATCATCTGTTCCCTTCCCATGCTTACCTTGCGCCGGAACGAGTACCGTTAGACAGAATATCAACGACGCAAAGAGTCCGACGGTCGCGCTCCTTTGAATATAGCTTCTCATCTTATCCTTTCGGTTCTATCTTTATGGCCGCTTGTGTCGGGCAATCTCCCAACGCCAATCGTTAAACCCGCCGAAGCGAAAAGCACTCAAACCACTGACTTCAGCATTGTAGAGTAGTAGGTGTCAGCCACCACCGGAAAAGACAACGATTCGCACTTTAGCTCGTTCTCCTGAACTTCAAAACGAAGGACATTACTAACGACTTCTAACACTAGTGCAGAATTCGTTGCCCTATTTTGTCAGTGACGCCTGGAGCTTTTTCGCGTGCTCCAGATGAGTCACAAAGATTGGTCGCGCACTCTCGAGCAGGCTTTTGAGTTCAGCGTTCCTGGTATTTGGGATTAAGGTCTTGTCGAGCACACCCAGGACGGCTTCATGGTAGCTTACTTCATTATCGATGTAAGCCTTATCAAACGCAGCGCCCGTTAGAGTCATGAGTTGTGCCATCGTTTTGTCGCCACCCGATTTCAAACCCTTGCTGGTGTCACTCTCTTCCGGAATCACGCCAAGTTTTTTGGCTAGTGCAGTAGCCTGCGCGTTCACGGCCGTGTGATCGCGAACCATCGTTTTAGCGAATTCTCGGACCATCTTGTTCTTTGTCTTTTTCGCTGTCATGTTTCCGGCGTCGATATCTACCGTGTCCGCGACAACTGCGATCATGGCGATCTGAGCATCCGTGGGCGGTGGCGGGGTGGTTGTGTTTTGACCGAAGACGGTCCCGCAGGCCGCGAAAGCGACCAACGTAATTACAAGAGCCAATGATTTCAACATAATAATCTCCTTTTGAATTGGGTTTGGTTGGTTGAGTCGGAGCGTTCTTCGCACTTTTGCCGAGGACGATTGGTGTGAACATGCACACCTTCGAATTTGGTCAACAGTTTCAAAGTGCCTCATCATAAAATTACTCGATTTGAACAAGACCTAGGTCCCGCATTTGCCGTCGCAAAGGTCATGCAAGAATGCCAAGAGCAAAACTATCGGCTGACGCAGCGACAATATCTGTCGCGCTCTGAATGCTTGTTACTTGCTCCGTGTCAAAAAGCATTTGTTCCAGTTTGGCGTCTCCGAGGAGCAGCCGCGCCCTCGGAAACAGCCAGTCTTCCTCTCTTTCCACGTGGGACTGGATGTGCCTCTCTAGTTGCAGGAGGAAGCCATCCCAGTGGTCGTGCTCGCTGGACTCCGTGAGCTGCTCACTCCTCCCCAGAAGATCCGCCGTTCTCTTATGCTCCCGGCAACATTCATCGACCAGGGTCCTCGTCTCGACGAAGCCTCGCAAACCTGGAAAGAGTAATTTTTCTTCGATGGTAAGGTGGCGAACGAGAAGCTCTCTGAGCTTGTCGTAAAGCGTTCGGCGTTGGCGATTGATTTCCCTAGCGGTATCGCCCGTCTGCGTCACCTTACCGACACCTCCCGTAATAAGTTCATTGAGGATAGCCAGGATTCTCTGGTGGTCGTTCCTGAGAAGTTCAATCCGGTCCATACGAAGCACCTCTTCAGATTCAAGCTGATAACTGAAAGGCTGACTCTAACAGGATGCACGTTAGGAAGTCATACACAACGTATTAAGAGTGCGTTAGCGGCCCGTTAAGAGAGCGTTACCACGTCATTAATGTAATGACTTACCCTCTTCGAATCTGGTATAGCTGTCGAACCGAGCTCGGATGTGAACATTGATGAGGAGACGAGTCGAGCGCGCGCGAGCGGTTCAAGCTAAAGACAATCAGACTATAGCCATTGTCTCCAATCCATGTGATACCAAGAGGAGGTGAAGAGTGATGACCCAAGCTCAAGCGAAAACATCGGAAGAACTCATTGCGAAGGAACAGGAGTTCGCAGACCTTACGGCTCCGCTTCTCGCATTTGACCTTGCGCAGGAGATCGAGCGATTGCGCCGGACAGAACACTGGCTCAAGGATGGGCGGATTTCAGAGACTCTGGTGAAATATTCAGATTTCAGAATCGTCCTGATTTTGATGCAGGCGGGAACGCTCATGCGAGAGCACAAAGCCGATGCCAGATCTCCATGCACGGCCTCAGAGGACGACTAATGGTGCATTTGCCAGAGAAGACGGTAGAACTCTCCGCGGGGGAGTTACTGGTGCTCGAAAAATGTCTAACGCATGATGTCAGTGCAGTCGAGGAAAGTGCCTTCCTGCTTTCGATTTCGTGGCCCCACGGTGATGAGCAGGAGTCACAAGATCGAGACTAGTAGATCGGTCGCCTCAGAGACATTAGGTTAGTCTTCCCGTGTCAGGATCGAACCAAATTACGTTATTTTCGCATTAGATGTTCGGTAACAGATCGAAGTACTCGTCGTCTTCATTCGTTCCGCCTTCGCCTTTACCAATCTGCTTTTCGGATTCAATGAATTCAATACGTTCAATCCACTTGACCATTTTGTATCCCAGTTGATTCTCCACGCGCAGCCTTAGCGGAGCGCCGTACTCGTTCCCCAGCGGCGCGCCATTCATCTCATACGCAAGCAGACACTCTGCCTTAAGGACATTGTCCAGGCTCTGGGTGTTGTAATACACCCCGCCATACAGTCCTTCGCCAAAAGAGAAGAAAGCCACGGTCTTAGCTAATGGCTTCGGTTTTACCAACGCTACCAGCGCCTTCATCGACACGCCACCCCACTCCGCAATGCCAGACCAGCCCTGGATGCAGTGGTGCATGGTAATGTGTTCCGCTTTTCCCATGGCTTCCAATTCTGATAACGATAACTCCACTGGTCTCTCTACCAGGCCGCCCACCTTGAGCTTGTAATCGCGGAAGCTGTTTGCCGCCAGGCGTTTCCAATCCTCGCGAACCGGCCTCTTGCCATTAGGCCAGAAGAATGGAGAGATCTGCTCTTTTGTATACCGCTCACTTGGAGAAAATCGGTTCAACGTCGCGAGGCGGAGCGGCTGGGAAACCGCTTTCTGAATGTGTTGTAGTAGGCGTGGAAACTTCCACGAAGTGTAGTGAGCGACGATCCAGGAAACAATCACCACCGCAATACCGACAAAGCCGACAATCATCCCGAGCGGTTTCTGATCATCCGTTCCGAGAACGATGTGATTCATATTTCGCGCAAATCCGGTCAAGACGACCAGCGTCACGTGCACGATCAGGAACGCGATATACCCAAGCAGAAGAACAAAGTGGAGGGAGCGCGCCGCCTGCCGGCCGCCAAACAATCGAGGGTACAGGGGAAAGCGGTTGGCCAAGGCCGGTGACATCGCGATGCCGGTCAAGATCGAAAGCGGTCCGAAAACCAAGACTACGGCGAAATACGCGAGCTGCTGAAGCGCGTTATATCCGTAAAAACCGTTCGGTTCCGGCGGCAGATGAAAGTTGGCATAAAGCACGAACGTATTCCAGGCTTGCGTCAGTACAATCCCCGAGGTTGGCACAATCCTTCGCCATTGATCTGTTGCGAAAAGCAACGTCACAAAAATCAACCCTGTGATAATGAACCCATAGACATCGATGAAGTGCCACGAGCGCGCCACCCCTACGGTATGGCGATAGCCCGGCAGGGCGAACACCGGCGAGATGTAGCGCGCATCGTCCTTCGCCGTCCACACGCGGTCGCGCGGAACTGTCAAAGGCGTGAATCGAATCCACTCCGTTCCCGGGGTGCAGCCGTCATTAAAATAAAGCCGCGGATGGTCCATGAGAATTGAAAGACCACTGCGGATGAGCATCATCAGAAAGAAGAAATTAAAAAAGTGTGCATAGCGGATCCATACCGGAAAGCCGTGTGGTCCAGTGAGCGCCGCTTCGATGAATTGAGGTACGGGAGGAATGTAAGGCAATCCGAAAATAGCAACCTGCCCCCAGGCGAACAGAAGCGGTATGAGTATCAAGGCGATCACTCCCACTACAAACGAGGGCCTGATCCAAATCCGAAGTCGCCGGTCGGGCGGATAATGAACGGCTTTATGAGCTGCGTCAAACGAGATCATACGTACTCTTGACGATATACGTCACCGCTCGTGTACGGAGATCGACACGGCCTCTCGAACCATCTGACTTGCGTAACCCCACTCGTTGTCTTACCAGCTCATAACCTTTCGCGCAAGCCCATAGTCGGAGCGCTACACCGCCAAGACCAATTATCAAAGTTACAAGTATGTTTCTTCTCATGTGTCCTTCTGCCGCTTCTTGCGCACCACCTCAACCGAACATGGCGCGCGGAGGACGACCGCCTGAGCCACGCTGCCCAACAGCAATCGCTTCACCCACGTGTAGCCGTGCGAGCCAACGACAATCAAATCTGCGGACCACTCCTCCGCTTGATCCACAATTACTGAACGCGGTTCGCCGTAATGCACGGCCGTCTCGACGACCAGACCTCTTGCCAACAAAGTCTCAGCCACACCCGTGATCAATTGGTTAGCTTGTGTCGTTAACTCTTGTCGCGCGAGTTCAAGCATTTCAATTCCGGCGGTGCCAGTCCAAATGTCTGGTACCTGCGCAATATTCTCGACCACCGTAAGCACACTGATGATTGTGTCTGGCGGCCAGGGCCGGCTCGCGACTAACTTCGCAGCCTCTGCCGAATGTGACGACCCATCTATGGCTAATATGACTTTCGTGTGCGTTCCAGATCTGTCGGCTCTACCGAGCTGCGCAGGCTGTTTGCGGACTCTCTAATCAACATTGGACCGTGATAAGACATACCGCTTACTTTCTCAATAGATAATATTTTACTGTCCCGACGGCAGCCTGGACGAGTCACAGAAGCGAATTATCCTTCGGCGCAATTGAACGGTTGATGGAGAAGCTATGCCCACAGTCCTTGCAGACGTATCGATCGCCTTCGTGGGCGCCTACCACCAATCGGACCTCAGAGCACTGCGGGCATTGCACGAGCCATTGCCTTAGCAGTTCAAGCCAGCTTTCCCCAGCGGCTTTTCTAGTCCTAGTGTCGGTTAGAGAAAGGTACTCGCTCCTTCCTAATCCCATGTGTTGGTCTCCTTCTGTGAGTCCGTCGGCTATTGCGATTAGTACAATGCTTACATTAGCCGGGAATGTGAATGCGAAATACCGTATTAACACCTAAATGTTGCGCGTATTTACACCTGAGGCTTACCAGGAACGCCGTGCGGCTTTAGCTTTCTTCCGCCAGCGTGAGAAATTCTGACAAACGACGGATTAGGGTGATGAAATTTGAGGAGAGGAAGAATCAGGGTGGCTGCTAAAAGATAGTGAGGTGGGATTCTCTCAATCGGGTTGCTGCTTGTAGTCCCATGGGCCAACCTGAACCATGGCGGTTAGCCGCAGATAAACGGAAATTTGGCATGAACTGTCCCGTGCTCAACCTCACTGTCTTTCTTTCAGTTGCCACTCTTATTACCTCAGATGAAGTGTTTCCGACTTGACGACTCCTGAGGAGTCCGTGCTCGTTTGAGCATAGTTGCGGAGCCAACCGCCCGAAAACCCTGCGCGGCGAAGACCGGTGACGATGTAAGGGCAGCTTCGCATCAACCGCCAGGTGAATCCTGAACGATAGTTCTCGATCATCAAAACTATCGGACCCTGATCCAGACCGTAGTATCCCTTTGAGATCCATCCGTCGCCTGAAGTTCCAGAAAACGTCGGGTTGAAACTGCACTTGAATCCATACTTGCTGGTCATCTCGGGAAACGTTTCGTCGAAATAGCGAATCGACGGCAATACAATCTCGGGAGCGAACGGGAGTGAAGCAATGACGGCCCATGGAGCCAGCGTCCCATCGTCCGGCCCGTTGGGAATACCGCGGTTTATGTAGTCGTAGAATCTGCGTACCTTGCCGTCAATCCTTTCGATCGCTGGTCCAGGGCCATCACTCGCGGTGAGACCCCAAATGAATTCACCATAACCCTTGAAGCCTTTTGGGTTGTGAATAGCGTACTGTTGCTGAATGTAAGTCGCGCGCCGGCTATTCTCGAAATAGTTGATTCCTACGTGGCGCATGTACTCGTCTTGAATATCCCGGAAATCGATCCACATGTGGGAAAGTTGATGGATGAAGAGTGGACCGGCGTAGAGGAATTCGTATCCGTAAAGACTTCTCCACTCATAAGTGCTGGTCCAAGCGTGGTAGCTCTCTTTGGGTAAGGGATGCGTTGGTGAAGCAAGGCCAAGAACGTAGAGAATCAAGGCTTCGTTATAGCCTTCCCAACGATACTTAATAAATCCATGTTCGGGCGTCCAACCGTGCGTTACCGTGTCGTCGCCATTTTGGGCCCATTGCCAGTCCACGCGTCGATAGAGGGCCTCAGCTAGGTTGCGGATTTCACGCTCATCTTCAGTGTCACGATTGAAATATTCCGCCGCCGTCAGTGCACCCGCGATTACAAAGGTCGAATCGATTGTTGACAGTTCGCAGTCTAGCGTACGGCGGCCGGTCTTCATGTCAAGAAAGTGATAATAGAAACCCTTGTATCCGGTGGCGTCTGGTTCCGGACCTTGCGGGCTCTTCGAAAAGAAGCGCAGGGTTGTGAGGGTTCGATTAATAGCGTTCCCCCGCGTGATAAATCCCCGTTCGACGCCAACGGGATAAGCAGCTAAGGCAAATCCGGTTGGAGCGATGCTGCAAGGCGCTCCCTGGCGGGTGCTGTCCGGTACCAAGCCATTCTCAGGATTTGTTTCCTTCAGAAAATAGTCAAAGGTAAGACGCTGGAGCTCTTCAAGCTCGCGATCAGAAAAAGGCTCCTGTTTCGACTTCGCGGCAAATCTCTGTTCGGAATCTGTCATGGTGACCAACGACTACATTGCCCTGCGGACCGCGCGACGCACTACCTCCCCAGTCAACCCATAAACGAAATGTGCCGAGAGCGCTTAGGAGTGGGTCGAGAGGGGTATGCCGTTGGCCCTTTTGAGAGGCCGAGCAATGGCACGGCCTCGTCTACAACTAGCCAGAAGACCGCGCCGAAAGGCAGGCCTGTTCCCCGCAGTGACTTTCGGCGCTATCTCGGCTGCCGTTCCAAATAGCCGAACTACGCCTGTGCCGAGAATGTAGTGCACCGCCGGACCTGCAATCTTCTTTTCCCTTCGCGTCAACTTGTGATCAAGAAGTCCCTCTGAAACTGTCGAGGGCGGCTCTTACGGTCCGTGTCGTCCTGAACTTCTGGTTAAGGGCCTGCCTTCGAACCTTGAGTACCAAACGATTCCTTGATGCCTTCGCCGAACTCGGCCCATACATTTTGAAATTGGTTTTCCGACCAAGGCTCGATCCGCTTGGCGAGTTTGCTCCAGACCTCTTGAAATCGGTTCATCGCCCAGGATGCTACTAGCCCACAAATGAGACCCGCCGCGAGGCCTGTCCATACGTCGCTACCATCGCATCCGTTTATGCGTCGTATATCTTGCATGTTCTCAACTACATTCGCGATTCGATGTTCTCATAAGCAGTTAAACACCGGTCTAACCAAGTTCACGACCTGTGACAGAACGCGCAGCTAAACCCCGTTTCAGTCGCTCGTCGCAAACGTTCCAAGCTATGTTGGAGAAGAATGCCTCGATATATTTTGGCCGCTCCGCCGGTTTGTAGTCGAGCAGGAAGGCGTGCTCCCACACGTCCATCACCAACACGGGATTGAAACCAGCCACGTTGCCCGTCTCATGAAGCGTAATCCAGTGATTGGAGAGTCGCCCATTGGCCGGATTCTCGTAACAGATGGCCCAGCCGACGCCGCGCATCTTGCCGATACCCACAAAATCCGCCTTCCAGATGTCGTAGCTGCCGAAGCTCCCTGCTGCCGCACGGAAAAAATCAGAGGTCCGTTCCGGGTCACCGGCACCCCCTTGTTTCATGTTGCCGAAATAGTATTCATGCAGGACCATGCCGTTGTATTCGAAGCCCAGGCGGCGGGTAATTTCGGAGTAGGCGGGTACCTCTTCCTGATCCACTTTGCCGTCGCTCAGAAACTCGGAAATCTTTTCTGTCAGCTTATTCGTCTCCTTGACGTAACCCTCGTAGAGTTTGAAGTGCATCTCCAGCGTTCGATCGGAGATGCCATTCAAGCCACTCAGATTGAACTGCTTAGCTTCGTATGAATCCGTATTGATCATTTTCGTTACTCCTTTTCATTAGATAATCTCAAATGTTGTTGCGCAACACACTCAACGATTACAGAATCGTGAGCGCGCTCTGAGAACTTCCGGTTTCAGAAGAAACACTCGCCGGCCTTACGTTCAATGATTGACCCATAGCCCGCTTAAGCAATTCAACGAATGCCTTGTAGCCACGTTGGGCGGCCACAACCAATGCGGTTTTGCCTGGCATTAAGGTTTTTCTTATATCGGCGCCCTTATTCAGCAACGCCTCGGCAACTTCGGCATCGCCGTTGAACGCGGCAAGTATCAAGGGCGTACACCCATCAGCAGACTGGGCATTGACATCCGCCCCAAAGCCTAACAACGTCTTCACCGTAGCACTGTGAAAGTTGACGATTGCGAACATCAGCGCCGTACGACCCTCATGATTTCGCGCATTTACGTCCGCACCATTGCGGAGCAGGCGTTTCACGATCTCAGTTTGACCATCGAGTGCGGCACGCATCAAAGGAGTATTGCCTCCCCCATCCCTTACGTCAGCAGGTATTCGTGTGTACGACATTATGTTTCTCCTGGAGCTGTATCGTTTGCCTTTTCTTATCTCGCGGCGCCAAATCCTCATCTCGCGCTGCCAAGGTGGTCTTTAGGTGATAGGGGCAAATCCGATTACTCCTGCGCGCGAGAATAATGGTCGCCGCAATGGCCGTGATGTTGATGATCTGGACGAATGTGAACAGGGTGTCGTTTCGAAATACGCAGTAGCTCAGAAGCAATGCGCCGGCAACCAGCCAAATTAGCCATGTTGAAATGCTGATACCCCATGCGCATTTCTCAACATAGAGATGGCGTATTTGAGGTACATAGGCGACTATGACGAGCGCTGTCCCAACCCAACCCAGCATTTCCATCCTTAAAGTCACTTCGCATTCCCTTTGAACCAACACGAAGATTTCTCCTGTCCAATCGTAATGACAGCATCGTGTTCCATTCCACCAGAAGACTGTTTGGGTCCGCGACCCGAAGCCTCCTATCACGATTCAACAAGCAGACTCTCACCCTCCATCTGGACTAACCGTGAACGCACGGCCTGCTGCGCGGGTCCCCGGAGGACCTCGCCGGTCGTGACGTCGAACTGACTGCCGTGGCAAGGGCATGTCACAGTCGTACCGTCCAGCTTGCCTCTTGCGAGCGAGCACGCCCTGTGTGTACATGTGTCGTCGAAGGCATGAAGATGTCCGCCAACACTCGCAATGTTTACCTTGGTACCCGCAACATCGAAGACGCGCATCTCTCCGGCGGCGATGTCTTTTGCGTTTTCAATTCGTACCGACATAGCTTCACCTCACTTGTACTCATCAGCCGGGAGCCGTTCTGCCGCTGGAACCTCAAGAATTTTGTGGCCGTCTGTCAGCATGTCCCGAATGGAACCTATAACGCCTTCAGGTTTCCGTCATCCGCTGCACTTCCGTTTCGCGTGATGTCATTCACAGGGTCATTTCCGTGGTGCCTACTATCTGACATAACGAACTCCTTTGAGAGAATGGCGTTTTGTTCCGCTGATCGGCTGTCTTCCGCAAATCGCCGAGGAAATTGTTCAAATTGCTCGTCCTGGCTCCGCAGGTGGATATTTCACATCATGATCAATCAGCTAACGTTATCCCGGATTCATGGCAGGTGACGACGGTGTTACCACCTGTTCATTGCAAGTGTTTCCACCTAGATTCTCACATCCGATGTGGCCGGCAACGTTACGGCGCCACGCGGTTTCGCTAGCGGAACAAACTGCGCGATGTTTCCCAACGGTTTGGGCCACAGCCCCAACAGATCAAGCTGAGATTCAAAAAGCATTTCCGCTCAATCAAATTCGCGTGCGCACTCTGGGTTCCCAAAACATCGGGTGTTAACACCCACGCGACTTAGAGGGGTTAATACTCCATTTCTCACCGTCATCCTGCTTTAAGGTAGCGACATGCTGATCGTGAAGACTAAGGCGGTCGATGTAAACACTGATCCTCACTGGAAAGTGACGACGTTATCGACGCTGGCAGGTATGGCGCCGCATTTCAATGCGGAGGATTCGATGGCACACAATCTATTTAAGCCACTATTCTAGGTGTTAATACGCACGGTTTCAGGTGTTAGTACGCTACTCCCGCCCGCTCTTCGAGTTTATGCTCAACACATGCCGATCGTTGAACCCGATGATTTACAGACGGCGCCTTCTTGTAAGGAGAGTTCTTGTTCAGGAATGACTGCTGCGTTGTCGTGGCAACGATCAGTAGCAATTCATTTAGGAGTTTATTTAAGACCCGTGCGGCCCGTGTGCTTTGAGGAACAAAAACGGACTCATTCTGTGGAACCTTGAGGACACGCGGACCGCTCCTGATTGAGGGCGTCCTTTTAGATGATGCTTGATTAGGTATCATCCGATAAACGGCTGCGAAGAACTTATGGAAGTGACACCGAACAAAAAGCGCAGAGGGTTTCATGAATTCGGCACTAGCAAAGTGGTCGGAGTCATTGACGATAAGTCCAAGGCAGATGCAGCACGTGTAGCTTTGACTTCAATCGGAATTACCGACGTAATGATCGAGGTATTTTGTGGGCTGGAAGGAGAGCGCAACCTGGACCTGAAAGGTGAGTCGCATGGTTTCCTGGATCACATAAGTCGTATCTACGAACACGTTCGATTAGTTGATGGATTGCACATGGATCGCTACGAGAAGGAATTACTGGCAGGACACTGTGTCATTCAAGTTTATACAGGTGATTCCGAGGCGCGAGAACAGGCTAAAGACATGTTGAAGGCCAGCGGCGCGCATTTCATCAACGCTTATACTGCATGGACAACGGAAGTCTTGGTGCCATGAGCAGGGGTTGTGACAACGGACCGCCACGGCGCGATAACAAGTCTCATGGGAGATTAAGAGCGGGTTCTAGAAGCCAGGGAAACCGCGATGAACCGTACACTCCAAAGTGACGTTCGAGCTCGAGCCCATAGCGCTATTCAGGTTTGACTTGACGGCGGCGGCCTTGGGCCGTCGCGACGATAACTTGCTCGATCGATGGACCGAGGAAACTTACAAGCGCATGCCGATGGTCGATAGCAAAGCAGTGGGGGTTTCACTGCAACAAATCGGTCCGATAGATATACCTCACCTTCAAGTGAATGACAGGTCTGGGCCTGACGTCGCGCATTGCCCTCGCGGGGAACAGAAGCCTTGAAAACCATGATGAAACCTGACTAGGAACAACACAACGATAAGGGAGTTAACGATCATGATAACACGTACTGCAAATGCCGACTGGGAAGGAAATCTCAAGGACGGTAAAGGGACAATGAAGGTTGGTAGCGGTGCTTTTGATGGTCCGTATACATTTGCATCGCGCTTTGAGAGCGGCAAAGGGACAAATCCGGAAGAACTCTTGGGCGCCGCTCACGCCGGATGCTTTTCCATGGCGCTCTCGCTCGGCCTGGTGAAGGCTGGGTTTGCACCGCAGCGTATCAACACGACCGCGACCGTTTACTTGGATACTGAGAATCTAAGGATTTCCGCGATTGACCTTGATACTCAAGCGCAGGTTCCAGGGATCAACGAGCAACAGTTTCTTGAGCAGGCTGAATTGGCCAAGACTAACTGCATTGTTTCTCAGGCCCTCCGGGGCACAGAGATCAGGCTGCAGGCCAGGCTTGCGGAAGCGGCAAGATAAGCGAATCGACAGAGGGCTGAGCTGCGCTGGTAAAAACCTGTGGAGATGGCAGCTTGGAGAAATTGTAAGCAACAGCCTCTATCCTGACCTTCTCGCACTGGCGAAGAGAGTTTGGTAATGATGCGGCCCAGCGAAGAATCCTTGCCACGCACGGATCACCGATATAACCGACGACGTTCCCGGCCTTCTTGAGCGCCAGAATTATTCGCTCCTTCTTTCTGCCGCTGCTTCCAACCCAGATACTTCTGACAAACCTCCTCACCGATCTCCCGGAGATGACAATTGCCGCGGATAATGTTGACGTCGAATTGGTAGAGCAACCGAGACGTTGGGACATACACTTTATCCGCCGCTTTATGGTGGTATTTGGACTCGTGAGTTCTCTTTTTGATTATCTTACTTTTGGAGTCTTACTTTACGTTCTCCGTGCTACACCCGCGCAGTTTCGAACCGGCTGGTTTATCGAATCCGTCGTATCAGCATCCTTAATCGTGCTCGTGGTGCGTTCCAGGAAACCGTTCTACAAGAGCAGACCAGGAAGGTACCTTCTGATAGCTACCTTACTTATCGTCGCGATTACTCTGGTGTTGCCTACGACTCCGATGGCACGCATCTTTGAGTTTACGCTCTTGCCGCTCAAGTTCGTGCCCGTTCTGGCGGTTGTGGTGGCGCTGTATGTATTGTGCGCCGAGCTTACCAAGGTCTGGTTCTATAAGAGAAAACAGAATGCTCATTCATAGCTTGCGGGATTATTGAATCTGGAGATAAGAGATTCTGAGCTTGTAGTCGCCCTCGTATCGTTCGACACTGACGAGACTCTAGTGAGGGAAGGAACTCCGTTGGTTGAACCGTCGCCGATCATAATGACGATTGGGCATTCTACCCGCACGCTCGAGGAATTCATCGGCCTGCTTCAGGTGCATACTGTTTCTCGCGTAGTAGATGTGCGAACGGTGCCGCGCTCGCGGCACAATCCACAGTTCAACAAGACTTCCCTGCCCGGCTCATTGAAGAAAGCCGGCGTGGGATACATTCATATGCCAGGACTCGGCGGGTTGCGCCATGCTCATCGCGATTCGCTCAATGTGGGCTGGCGAAATGCCTCGTTCCGCGGTTATGCAGATTACATGCAGACGGCGGAATTTGAGCACAGTCTCGAAGAACTGATCCAGTCGGCGAGCCAGGATCGGATCTCATTGATGTGCGCCGAGGCGGTGCCGTGGCGCTGTCATCGTTCCCTCATTGCGGACGCCTTGCTAGTTCGGGGAATCCGCACCGAGGACATCATGAGTGCGACTCGTCGCCAGGTTCATGCGCTTACTCCCCTCGCCAAAGTTCGAGGCACGACGATTACCTATCCTAGCGAAGATTTGCAGAATACTACCGACAGGACACCAGCCAAACGGTCGGGTTCACGTCCTATAAAAGCACCCTGATTCCCGCCACAAGGTTTACAACTCGATCCTTTCGAGCTTCACCGTCAGATCAGGAAACACCGTCACAGTATGGTTGTTGGGCACGTCGTACCATTCGCATCTTCCATCGGTCAACTTCTCACTCGCCACGATCACTGCCGACGCCTTTTCGTCTGGTGCCATCGGGGGTATATAGCACTTCCCGTTGGGCAGGCACTCCAGGAACTCTCCGCGCGCGTAATGCAGTGACGCGCCTTCCGCATTTGGGTTCGAGCAGTAACGAGAGACAACAATAGTCTCCCCATTTGTCACGGCGAAGTTGTAGAAAGATGCCGCAGTGATACCAGCCTCACGAGTCAGCTCATTAAGTCGGACGATGGTCCCAACGAGGGTCTTTCTCATCTCCTCGCTGCTTACCTCATCCAGGGCTGGCAATTCATTCAGAAACAGCGCGAACGCGTGTTCGGAATCTGTCGACCCGGCAATCATGTTATAGAACTCGTCCGTAAGTCCGTGGCGCAATCGGCGTTTGATGCGATGAAAGTCCGCGACCATGCCATTGTGCATCCACATAAATCGGCCATAGTTAAAGGGATGTGCGTTTGATTCGGTCACCGCCATGCCTGGGCTAGCGGCGCGCACATGTGCGAACAGACTGGAGGCTTGGGTCTTGAAGGAGAGGTGGCGCAGATTGCTGTTGGACCAAGCAGGGGTGATTGACCTTACGACGCAGGGTGTAGGATCGATCTCCGGTACGTACCAGCCAACACCAAAGCCGTCGCCGTTTAAAGGCTCGCGGCGCTCCCGCGCATGATAACTTTGGAGAATGAGCGAATCGATCGGTTTGTACAACAGGTCCGCTAAAAGTAGGGGCAGACCGGAATATGCTACGAAACGGCACATCTCAATATCAAGGCTCGCTCAGTTCCATCGATCAGACTTGGCGGGCTCTCGCGCAGACCTATCGGCCCCTTTCCAGGAACTGTTTCAGAACCAATGCCTCATTATGCTTTTCGTCTCGAGCTCCATAGACTAGGGTGATCGCACCTTCCCTGGCTTTTTGCTTGAGCACTTTGATCAGATCATCGTTATGCCGGATCTCAGTTTCATAGCGTCCACGGAAACTCTTCCACTTGTTCGGATCATGCGCAAACCATTTTCGCAGCTCCGTGCTGGGAGCGATCTCCTTCAGCCATAAATCAACGCTCGCCTTTTCCTTTGTTAGACCGCGCGGCCAGAGCCTGTCCACGAGAATCCGCTCCCCGTCCTTCTTGTCCGGTTGCTCATACACCCTTTTTATCTTGATGTTCATGTTTCCCGACTCAGCCTTAGTAGCCTGAGAATTCCTCTGTGCGGATATTGTCATCGTCGACTTCCGCTTCATTCAGCGTTTTGCGCATCGCAGTCACCATTGCTGGTGGACCAGCGATGTAGTAAATGGGGAGTATGAGATCACCTATGTATTTCACGAGCATCGCTTTCGTTATGTATCCAGTTTCGCCATCCCAGTTCCGGCTTGATTTTTCCATCTCGGTCATCGTGCCGACAAACTTGTAGTTCGAGTTCTCTTTCTGTGCTGCAATCAGTTCATCCAGAAACGCAGCGTCTTCCGGCCTTCGGTTGGAATCGAAAAGAAAGATCTTATGAGGAAGATCGTCGTGGGTAGCTTGAAGGATGATGCTCCTGACAGGCGTGACGCCGATGCCGCCGGTGAGAAAGACTGCGGGGATACGCGTGTTGTTGTGGAGCGTGAATGAGCCATAGGGAGCATCCAGCGAAACCTCCGTGCCAATCTCCATTGTCTTTAGTACCCGCTTGAATGCGGTATTACGCATTCGAGTCGCAAACATGATGTCACTCTCATGAGGAGCGCTCGCTAACGAGAATCCACGTGTGTTGCCCTCCGCATCGGTTTCCGAGGGACTCATCAGTGTGTAATCACCAAATTGCCCTGCTTTGTAATCAAACCCCTCCGGCTTTTCAAAACGAAATGCCATTGTTCCGGCAGCAATTTCAGCTCTGCTTTTCAATCTAGTTTTGTAGATTGGCATGGTTTAATGCTCCTAATTTCTCCTGGTAAGCATGGTCCGACGCGTGGACACGTCCATATTTAGATGTCCATCTGCGGTCGGCATCCTGGCTGAACGCTCCTGGTGTTGACCGTTTCTTCGGCGGCTGAGGCATGCAATTCCTCATCTCCCGCTTCCAGATTTGAGAACGCAACGACGAGAAACAGTCCGCACATTGCCAGTGTTGAAAGCACGTAAAGAAATGCGATCTGTTCCCAATACAAGAGCGCACAAACCGTGGCCGTCGCACCGAAGAGCCAGGCGAACTTACTGTGACGTCCTCTAGTGCTTGTTCCTGTTTTGCTATTGCGACTCATAACAATCTCCTCTCCTTAGGAACTATGGAACGGCTCGGCTTCTGGCAGGCGCCTCTTATGGTCACCTATAACCCTGCTCCCTCAATTTGTTTTGCTTTCATTTAAATCGGTGCTCCGGCGCTCTCATACTTCTCACCGAATACACAACCTACCGCCTTCGTTTTCCCATCTCTCAACTGCCCTCTTCTCGTCTGTCGTTGGGGTGTGATCGTTCATTCTCTTAGCTCCTTATTCGACGCTCATTTTCTCAGCGGTTCATGCGCCGGGTTCAAGCGGCTGGGCAATGGTAAGAGGCCTCTCTTCGGCCAATATGGTTCTGAGCATCCACGCGGCCTTCTCATGGGCCATCAAACGCTGTGTCAGCAAGTCTTCGGTCGGTGCGTCAACTGCCGTGCGTGCAGCCGAGAGGGCCCAACGGGCAGTGCGTGCACACGTTTCATGATCTCTTAATAATTCAGCGATCATCTCGGTAGCACTCGGTATGGCCTCGGGCTCTTGGAGGTAGGTGAGCTTCGAGAACTCGCCGTACGAACCGGGCGCAACGCAGCCGAGCGCGCGGATTCGATCGGCGATGGCATCGCCGGCCAGCCAGAGTTCGTTGTACTGCTCCTCAAACATCAAGTGCAGCGTATAGAACATTGCTCCGGTGACGTTCCAGTGGAAATTGTGTGTCTTGAGATACAGCGTGAAGGTATCAGCCAGCACACTTGAAAGTGCTTCACCGACCTTCTGTGTTTCTTCGTTCACCATTACGGTGGGCGGTATTGCCTTCATTTCGGTTCCAATCGCGCTCGACATTTCTTTCTCCCCCGCGTTTCAACGTTGTAAATGGGTTCCAATTGAATTCATTGCTCAATGGCTCAGCATTACAATTGCCAGATTAAGGTTAATTCACAGCGCACGAAACCGTGTTATCACCCGCACATGACAGGTGTTTTCACCGTCCTTTCATCTGGAAGCTGGGAATGGCGAATTCTCGACCGCCCGAGAAGTGTTAACACCTGTCACACTTGAGTGGTAACACGCTATTCGGGGCTGAATTCCAGCTTAGGTTCAGGAACCTACTAGGAAGCTACCAATCACGAGGGGAACGAACGATCTGCCCCGGGGTTCGTTTGATTGATTGAACTCAATCATTTGCCGGCGTCTCCTGCCGTCGACCCGATGGAGCCGACCGGCTGAGCTATCGCAATCTGTGGTGAGCGATGCACGAGAACAACACGCACCTGGGTGGCTTTTGGCCAGACCCGCTGAGCAATTGATTGAACCACTAGCGGGATCCCTTTTGATCCATCGATCCCGCTAATGATCCGCACCGGAGAGCCGGGTACCCGACTGGATGGTCGGGCAAACCGCACGGAACAGTGTGACTTGGCCGCCACCCTTAGCGCGGCGCCAGCGAAGTCTGAAATATGGGGCGAAGGGCTGCGCTTAGAGCCGATAGTGATGAGATTAGCCCCCCATCGTTCGGCCTTGCTCAGCATGGCGCTTGTTACTGCGGCCGTATCGGCCAAGGCTTCCGAGCTTACCGTTGCAAACGGGAAGATTGATTGGAGATGATGCCTCGCTTCCGCCAAGAGAACCCGCTGCTCTTCCTGGTTCCTCAGCGCCGGCACAAAGGATGAAACCCCAGAAGTCAGGAGCATCATTCTGCGAGCGCTGACCGCTCTGGTAATTTCGTACGGCGACGCTGGCAACCAGACATCTGTTACCGCGACGAATGCCTCAAGATCCTCTGGCAGGCCCGCGATCCTCAAATCAGCTAAAGCTACCTCGGCATTCTCTGAGCCGTCGTAGGGCACCAGAACCTTCGTCCGTTTGGATTCACGCGGAGCATTCGGCAGAGCCTGCGGCGAGCGTTCCAATCCGCCATTGTTATTCCTTATTTGCACAAGACCACTCCTCATTTAAGATCTCTTAATTTTCCCTGACTAGACCACATGATGCAGGGTGAACTTACACTCCGGTCTGTAATAGGGGCCGATGGTCGTCCATCGATCGAGATCGAATCTGCGACGTGCACCGCAAGTTACGCAGGTCCGGTAAGTCTCGTCATTGCGCGTAAACGGGAGGCTCATTTCGCGATGCCAACATCCAAATACGCGATTTAAGAGCCCCACCGCACTAGCAACGGCACCTTCCAAATCGGGCCATGACATTCTTTGACTGTGCGCAACAGCTACTTCCACTCCGCTAACCCCCAATCGATCTCACTGCCATTCCCAACAAATCGACTCCAAATTGATCTGATCCCTGGTCGTATCAGTTAAAACGGACGGCCGCCAATTCCATCAGTACCTCCGAGCGCTCCTTGTCGCGCTGGACTCCTGGCAACATAATGCGCACCCTGATCACTTCATTGGGCTCAAGTGCTGTCTGCCGCAAGGGAACCACTACAACAGTCCGCTCGCGCAATGGTTTCTTTTCGCCGTCGAGTACCGCTCCGCGCATTTCCAGGCCGCTAATGGTTCGTCCTGTGGAGTTCCTGATGACTGCAGTCATGTCGATTGTCAGATCATCGAAAGGTTGAACTGTCTGCTCAGCCAGAAAGTTCTCGAGAATGATTTGTTCGCGTAATCGCTCAAACGCGGGCATGCCGGGCCGGATTGCATTTTCGAGGCACTGCACCTCGTCAATCTTCTTGTGCGGCCGAGTCGCGGAAAAATGCATTACGCTGGCGGCTAATGTAACCAGCAGGCCGGTGGTAATAGCGGCCACGAAATAGATGGGCCACCGCAAATTTGGCTCGTTAATTACCATTGGCGCCCGATATGACATAGCTCTCCTCTCACATGAATCTGCTACTGCCGATCCGGCATGGTCGCGCGAGGAATTAGATCGCGGTCTTCATAGACGCGCATCAGGGTGGCGGAAAAGCGGTGAGCGCAACCCTTGCAGACATGTTGATCTCCTTCGCTTATCCCGACAACCAAACTCGTCTCCCTGCAACGAGGACATTGAACGAACCAGCGACGCAGCATCGCAACCCAGTTCCTGCTGTTCCGCACCGGTCGCTCATCCTCCATCTTGAGAGTGTGGCCGACCTCGGACTCAATGACTTCAGAATCAAACTTGACGCCTGGTTTCGGAACGCTTCCTTCTCACAATGGTGATCCTCTTAGAGTCCGTTGACCGCTGCCGCGACAGCTCTAAGAGCGTTAGCCGGACCAAGACTCTTTCCAGTCGCTCAGCGTCTAAAGTTATCGCGGTCAGCGATCATGAGTACCTTAGCCCGGCAAGAGGGGAGCGAATAGCGTGCTAACACCTAGCATTCGCCCGTATTAACACCTGTTATCTAATAGCGATGTAGTTTGTTTACTGATGGTGAGATGGTCGGGGCAATAAGGCTTTTGAGGTTCGCGCGAGCCAGTTGCGATTGGTTGGTAGAAACGGTTTGAAGGTGGGCGCTGCATGCCCCAACCCTGGCGAATTATTTGAATCCCGAAAAATGCCCGAGGAGCCGAAGTCTCTGGGAAGACTTGCCTCACGGCACTCTTATGACATGACTCGCTCGTCTGCCTTAGTCTCAGCTGTTGGCTTGTTTGTGCTCCCGTACATGGAGTGCGAGTTCAACGCGGTTACTAAGATTCTTCTTGTCGAGAATACGGCTGATGTGCCCTTCTACAGTTCTCAAGCTAAGGTTAAGCTCACCGGCGATTTCTTTGTTACTGAGTCCGCGAGCTACGGCTTCCGCTACACGCCATTCTGCATCTGTTAGATCTTCATCACGCACCAACTCGTCGCGCTCCTCATGGTCGCCAAACAGGCGCGCTAAGTCAGAGTGGGTTCGATGCACTCGTTCGAGGATGCTCTTAACGATAGCGATCAACTCCTCTGACTCAAAGGGCTTTGTCACATAGGCGTCTACACCGGTTTGGAAGCCTGTGATTCGATCGACCGTCTCGTCCTTGGCGGTGAGGAAGACTATAGGGATGAGCCGCGTGCGTGGTGCAGAGCGCAAGTTGCGCACCAGCGCGTAACCGTCCATTCCAGGCATGCGGATGTCGGTGATGATCAGGTCCGGCAAAGACTCGGCGACCCGCACCATCGCTTCTGAGCCCCGTCGCGCGGTCACTACCTCGTGCCCTTCGGCCCGTAAAGTCTCTGACACAGCGAGCAAAAGACTTGGATCGTCATCAACCACTAACAGCTGTTTTGCCATCTCGATTCTCCTGAGCAGCTGCTCCGCACCCACTGTCTCGCCACAGCGGAAGGTGCAATGTGAAAGTGCTTCCGCGCCCCACCTGACTGTCTACGCTGATTTGACCGCCCATTTGCTCCATAACGTTGCGCCCTAAATACAGCCCGAGGCCGACGCCGGACACGTCGGCGTCCTCTAAGAACTCCGCATTCGTTACGGCGTTACGCATCGCCGCGGAATGAGGCGCCGGACGTCCACGGTGGAACTTGTCGAAAAGGACTGGCATGTCCTCGGCCGGGATGCCACGACCGTTGTCCGTCACGTTGATCTCTACCTGCTCTCCCGCTTGCCGGGCACCCAAAATGATTCTTCCGCCGTCCTGGGTGTACTTGATGGCATTCTCTATTATGTTGGACAGAACTCGACGCAGGGCCTTCGGGTCGGCACAGACAAACGGCAGTTCATGTTCGTCTTCAACGCGGAGTTCATGTCCCCTCTTCTCGGCGGCCCGCGCTTCGGACCTGACGCATGACCAAATGACTTCGTTAACATCAACACGCTCGTGGGTAATTCGAAAGACCCCGCCCTCCATACGCGACAGGTCAAGCAGGTTGAGCACAAGATCGATCTGGCGATCACACTCGACCGAGATTGTTTCAATATACTCTCGTCGTTTCATGTCGGTGAGGCCATCGCGCAAAAGCAGCCGCGTGAGCGCCTTAATGGTTGTGAGTGGTGTGCGTAGCTCATGTGAGACACTTGAAACGAACTCAGATTTTAAGTTGTCGAGTTCGGTGAGGCGCGCTTCCCTTTCCTCTATTCGCTCCGCCATCGCATTAAAGCTCGAGCCTAATCGCGACATTTCATCATCGCCACTGCTGGGCGCCCGGACGGAAAAGTTACCTCCTCCAAACTGCTCAGCCGCAGAATTCAAGAGTCGCACCGGCCGAGCAATACTCCGCGTGATGAAGAGTGCCGCCATCATGGTAGCGAATACCACTATCAGGCCTACCAGACCATATCCCATTAGTTGTTTCCATGCCGACGCATATAGGATCGCGCTGGGAACGCCGACCATGACCACATACCCCGTGGAACTCACTCGCGCGAGTCCGTAGACCCGCTCTATTCCGTCAATAGAACTCTTCACGACCACGACCGCCGTGGTTTGCTTGTCCAACGCCGATAATCTTCCGGAATCGGTGAGGTCGAGCCCCAAAGCGGATTCTGGAATCTGGCTTCGGTAAACAATACGATGCTGTTGATCCAATAGCGTCACGAGCGTTCGCTCTGGCAAACTGACACCCAGAAAGAGTTCCTTCAGGGACGAACCGTCAATCCGCGCAATCACTGCCCCTCCATCACTGGTCGGCGACGCCAGGACGATGGAGTAACGACCCTCGCCCTTGGTCCAGTCTGTCTCAACCGCGGAGACAGCGTGTCGGGTCTCTTCCAACAGCCTCTGAGCAAGTCCCTGCGGAAGGGTCTCTGCATTTAATGGCTCGGTAACGACGACTTTCCCGCTGCTATCCAACACGCGCAGGTCGTGCCAGTGCGACCTGGGAACCATCGTCGCTCGCAATTGATCTTGGAGGGCCGCGATGCTGCTTTGGCGTTGATTGCGGTATGCCCCTATGGTGCGCAGCGGTTGGGCTTGGGCATCAAGCCACCGATCGAAAACAACTGCTGCCAATTCAGCCTGCTGCTCCAGGCCTTCGTTGAGTTGCTGCTCCTTTGCCTGCCAGACTGACCATAGAAGCGTGAGACCGACAACCAGCAGCGGAATAACACCGCCTATCCCCAAAGTCAGTAGTCTTGTACGGATAGTCACGCTTAGCCCTCAACCTGGAATGACGCGTCGAAGTATAACAAACCACTTTACGAGCAGACACACGAGGAAACACCTGTACTTGCCCCGTGAAAACACGCTCGCGCCCTCTTTGAATGAAACGTATTGTTGCTCACGTCGAAAGTTGCCGTAGCGGCGGACCGACGGCGGGCACACTAAACCAACCGAAGCTACTGGTAGTTGGTCTCTTAGAAGAGAGCCCATAACGAACTGTGAATAGAGCATCTGCTCGAACAAAGCCACTCAGCAGAGAGCTGTCTTAGTTAGCGGAATCCTCAGTTTCGATCTTTTAACAGTTTCCTAACGAACTCTTAACCTTTCGTTTATGACTTTCAGATCGCGGCCCTGTTACTGTCTCGCTGAGCCGTCATACACCGCGAAGTCGTCTCGCGGAGATGCAAGGAGCAATTGAGTATGCAGAAACGACCCCTTTCGTTATCAGTGCGGAACAGCGTTGCCAGAACCAGCGTTGAAGATATCGAACCCCAGACCAGCGAGGAGGAACGCAATCAGTTGCTGGCCCTGCAGCAGAACGGTTCTGCAAGTGCGCAGGGCTTAACCAAAAGAGTATTCGCGTTATATCAGGCAGAGCGTAAGGCTCGAAAAGACGCCGAGGAATGCAATCGAATAAAAGATGAGTTCCTAGCGGCTCTGTCGCACGAACTGCGCACGCCGCTGACTGCCATTCTCGGTTGGTCCCAGGTTTTACGCCAGGTGAAGCCTGGTGAGTCTGCGTTTACCCGCGGCTTAGACACGATCGATCGGAGTGCGCGCGCGCAAGAGCAGCTGATTGAGGATCTGCTCGATGTAATGCGCATCAAGACCGGCAAGTTGCGTCTTCAGGTCGCTCCGGTCGAACTCTCGTCGGTCATTGATTCGGCAATCGACACTTTGCAGCCTTTGGCCGATTCAAAGCATATCCGGATGCAGCTCATTAGTGCGTCGAAGACAGCAGGTGTTTTGGGCGACCAGACCCGCTTGCAGCAAGTCATATGGAACCTTCTGTCAAACGCCATAAAGTTCACACCGCGAGGAGGCTCCGTGCTGATCCAGCTGGAGCGCGTTGATTCACACATGGAAGTCAGAGTCACCGACACCGGAGACGGGATCTCACCGGATTTCTTGCCTCATGTTTTTGAGCCATACCGTCAACGTGACGGATCGACCAGATGCCAGGGGCTGGGCCTGGGACTCGCAATTGTGCGTCACTTAGTTGAGCTACACTCCGGAATAGTTCGCGCAGAGAGTTCTGGCAAGGGGGAAGGCTCGTGCTTCACAGTTAAGCTCCCATTGATGGCTGCCAAGACGACTGCGCTTCAACAACAAATGCCAAACGATGGCAGTCGGCAAGAGGTTACGGCTGGAAGTGTTAACTCCCGCGCTGGTGCATTGGAGCGACGACGGATGGGCCACGGTTCACGATAATGATACGCAAGATACGGGCTTGGGTATTCATCTGGCTGACCTGCCGACGCATACACAGCAACCCGGAACCGAGATCGTCTTTACCTT
>DATHHW010000130.1:0-72015 GCA_035317005.1 Pyrinomonadaceae bacterium
TCGCCGGCTGTCAGACAGTAAAACCCCGTCGCAGTCGACGCCCGCGTCGCGAAGTTTGCGCGAAAGAATCTGGCCGGCTTCGTCATTACCGAGGACAGAGATCAGCGTGACCTTCGCTCCCAGGGCGGCCAGGTTAGCAGCGCAGTTACCCGCACCGCCGGGAGTAGTCTCGGTGTGCTCGTGGCGCAGAATAAAGACCGGAGCTTCGCGCGACACGCGAGTGATTTCGCCATAGATGAACTGGTCCGCGATGGTGTCACCGATGACGACGATGCGTTTCTCTGCAAAGCTTTCGACGATCTTAGCCAGGCGGCTCATGCGGTAACCTCTGCGCGTTGCTGGGACATCAAGACGGACGCACGCACGAAAACATCCTCGGGTGTGATTGCGGTCATGCAGCGATGGTCGATGGGACAGTCGCGCAGCATACACGGTGCGCAATCCGGCGCCCGCCGAACGATTTCGGCGCTGGAAGAGAATGGATAGGTGGTCAGCGGATTTGTCGGGCCAAAGATTACCAGCGTCGGCGTGTGCAACGCCGCGCCAATATGGGCCGGCCCGGTATCATTGGCAATCAAAACATCCGCGATGCTGATGATTGCCGCCGCTTCCGCGACAGTCGTCTTTCCAGTCAACACTATCGGTTGGCGTTGCGCGAGCTTGCAAATTTCTTGCGAGACATCTGATTCAGTCGGCGACCCAATCAGGACCACGTCCGCGCCCGACTCAGCCAGGCGGTCGGCGAGTTTTGCATAGCGTTCCGCCGGCCAGCGTTTCGCGCGGCTGTTAATCGAGCCGGGGCAAAGCACGGTTAACGCCGCGTCGATGTGAGCACCATGTTCATGGAGCAGCCGCAATGCCTTTCGCTTTCGATCTTCCGAGACGTCGAGATCGAAGCGGGGTTCACTGTTCTCAACGCTGGTACTGCCGGAAATAAGCTCTTCTAATTTCGCAACCAGGTGCAAGTAATAAAAGCTCTCGTGTCTTTCGTTCTTCCACGAAGGCGAGGGCAGGGAATGGGTCAGCAGCAAACCGCGCCGCTCGGTGTCATAACCCATTCGCGTGGGTGTGCCGGATAGAAAAGCTATGGCGGCGGCTTCAAAAGCATTCTGAAACAGGAGCGCGAGATCGAATTTCCTCAGTCGCCATTCGCGTATCTGGTTCCCTGTGGAAGCCAAACCCGCTCGATCATAAATCAAAACCTCGTCGACAAAGGCTGCGTCGATGAAGATGTCGGCAGCGCCGGAGCGAGAAACCAAAGTGATCTGCGCCTCGGGCAATAGTCGTCGTAGTTCGCGCAAAGCAGGCACGGACATCACCGCATCGCCGACCCAGTTGGGGACACGAACGACGACGCGGTGGATCTGATCGGGTTGTAGCCTTTCAGTCTTCAATTTGGATCCGGATCGCGAGCAGTTGTTCAACCAGTTAATTCAGTACGGCTTGGAGCGCCGTTAGGCGCGCAATGTTTATAACACCGCTGCGTCAGAATCATTTTCTAAGCTCCTTTAGGAGCGAAATACAAGATGTTACGCTCCTAAAGGAGCTGGATTCTAATACTACCGACCGTGTTATAAATATTGGGCTCCTCCGGAGCCATAGACAAATTGGTTTCGCTGTGGTCTTAACTATCAAATCAAACTCTTAAGCCCTTCTTCGACCCCAATCTGTGGATACCAGCCCAGGTCCCGCCGTACGCGCGCCAGGTCGCTGATGTAATTCAAAGGCACGGGCGGCGGCAAAGGAGCACTTTCGTCAAACACTGGGTTGCACTGAATAATCTCGGCGACCTTGTCAATTATCTCGCGCAGCGACAACGCATTCTCGGGGCCGCCGCCGAGATTATACAGCCCGCGGATCATATCGGAGTCGATGAAAGCGCTACACGCCCGGGCGAAATCATCCACGTGCAGGACGTCACGCACCGGCTTGCCATCGAGGGGCAGGCGCAGCGGCCAGCCGCGTTTGACGGATTCGACATAGTGCGTGACAAAACCATTCTCGTTGCCTTCTGAAGGTCGCGCGTAGACGGTCGAAAGTCGAAAAACACACGACCGAAAGTTTCGTTGCGCGGCGTAGTATTCGACGTATCTCTCAGCGATCAGCTTCGACCATTCCAGTGCCGAATGGTTTTCATAGTCAGTGCTGCACGTCTCCGGGACTTCACTGAAATTGTCGGCGTGCGCTCCATAAACGTCCTTGGTGGAAGCGAAGATGAACACCGAGTTCGGCTTCATCTCTCGCAGCAGATTCACCGTGCCCTCAATATTCGTGCGAAAGCAGGTCTCGGCGTCGGCGGGGTTCTTGCTCAATTGGGCAGCGAGGTGGATTACGACTTCGTAATCTCCGGCCTTCGTTGCATCGAGCGCGCTGAGCACATCGAGGTGTGATCGTCGCGAAAAATCCTCGGCCTGGAAGAAACGGAGTACGTGCGTGCCGAGGTATCCGCTGCCGCCCGTGACTAAGACTCTCAAAGCTTTGTAGCGCAAGTTGCCAACTTGCGGACCCTCGACGGTTTATTCGCTTGACACGACGACGCAAGTTAACAACTTGCGCTACATGGTGCCGCGCGCTAGCTGATTAAGTCTGGTCAATGATTCAGCGCGCCCTATTGCGATCAGGATATCGCCATTTTCAATCATCGCATTACCGGCGGGATTGAAAACGATCTGGCCGTCCTGGCGTCGAATGCTGATGATCACCACATCCAGTTCGGAACGTATCGGAGTCGAGCGCAGCTCTTGTCCGACCAGAGATGACGCGGCATCAACCTCGACCTGCTCGAATCCCAGACCCAACTCGTTCGCGGTAATCGAATCCATGAATTCGCTGACTGCCGGCTTGGTCAGGGCCACGGCCATTCTGTGCCCCCCAATAATCGTCGGCGCTACGACGTGATTTGCGCCGGCGCGTAATAATTTTGCTTCCGCTTGTTCCTCGGCGGCGCGCGCGACGATTCTCAACTTCGGATTCAGATCGCGCGCGGTCAACACGACGTAGACATTATCCGCATCATTGGGAAGACAGGCCGCCAGCCCGCGAGCATGCTCGACGCCGACATCGCGCAAACTTTCCTCCAGCGTTGCATCACTGACCAGTACGTTCACGCCACGCTGGCTGAATTCCGCGGCGCGCTGCTGATCGTTTTCAATGACGACGAAGGATTCGTTCGCCGCCAGGAGATCGCGCACAAGGTGCGATCCGACTCTCCCCGAGCCGCAAATGATGTAATGATCGCGAAGCTTGCCCATCTTTTTCGTCAATCGTCGCTGCCCAAAAGTCGACACCAATTCCCACTTGACCACAGATTGAACTATGGTCGAGATAGCCAGCGCAACCCCGCCCGCGCCGATCAGCATTACTACCACCGCAAATGTGCGGCCGGCGCCGCTGCGCGGAGGCACGTCGCCATATCCCACCGTGGTCAGTGTCTGCACGGTTACATACAGGCTATCGGCCAGCGACCAACCTTCGACAAAATGAAAACCGATAGTGCCAAACACGATCGCTCCTGCCAGAGCCATGATGGCGTAGCGAATCTTAAAGCCGCTTCGCGGGCGAGTTCGAGTGGCGAAAGGCATAGGTCTGATCGGAATTAACCGGCCTGTTCAATAACTGCGGGGAAGCAGCCGTTAGGGATCAATCCGCGGAGCCGACGAGCGAATGCCAGTTGATGAATAGCTGGCCGTCACTCGGGTTTATCGGTCCACCAAGCGATCTTCTGCTCGGCAAACTGTCTTTCCGATGGGCTTTTGATCAATAAGACAGTCTGTCTTGCATCCTTAATGAGTCCAGCTTCTGCTTGAGCCTCTACGATCTTAACCAGATTTGAATCTGCCATCGCGGCATCCGCACGCTTGAGTTCGAGCTGAATGGCTTCTTTGAAAGTCGCACTTGCAGCTTCGAGATCGCCTCTGCCGCCTATCCTGGGCGGGCTCCCCTGAGCTTTGCCTACCCATAAGAGTATTGTTGGCAAGTCTGAAACGCTCACCAATCTCAGGCTTGTCTTGACATCGTCATACAGACCACTCGCCGCCATTGCACTGATGATTGACGTCAAACCGTCAACTCGCCTAAAACTCTCGTGCACCTCATCGCCGAAGGCATCGCGGTATGTGGTTTCTTCTTTTTCATTTAGAACCTCATTCAGTCCCATCAACAAGGTCGCGTGCGCGCCGCCAGGGTCTCCGGCTGCGGACTGTGCCCGCGCGATGTCTATGTAAGCTACGACGCGAGTGGCGGGACTCCCTATTTTGGTGACCAGAGATTTCGCATCTTCGTATAGCCCTTTTCTGGTCAATCCAAATACGACACCTAGCCAGTCCCTCTCACCAACGTTGCTGAGCGCAACACATTTTCTGTAGGGCGCAGTATCAGCAATTGCCACAACCTTACCCGCGGATGTCGAATTGGGCGCCACCCTTCCAACCACACATACCTCTCTGGCAGTTAGTTTTGCGATTACGGTGTAGGACCCGTGAAATCTCGTCGATTCGTCCTCTTTCAGCTTGACTTCAAGAATCAGAGCCCGAAGTTCCATCTCTTTACCTCGGCGGGCGAATTTCCACGTGCCTGACTTCTCCAACCCAATGAAATCAGCTGCGTCGACATCCCAATAAAGAAGGGGGTGCCGCTTATGATCGGGCGTGACGATGATTATTTGCGGACTTGCTTCAGGTCCACCATAGAGTAATTGATAGCCAGCAACCCCAGGGCACGCTCTCAACTGTTTATCTTGCGGACTTGTCAAAGGCTTGCATTTCTCCGGCGAGAACTCAATCGAAATGAACTCAACTGGACCCGAGGGAGTTACGCACCGTTGGGCTTGCCCGGCGGGTATTACCACCAGTAGGAGCGCTAATAAACTAGGCCTCGTTTTCATGCAACGGTGGAACAGCTTCACTCGGCGCTACTTTCTTTTCCAGCGCACGCCATCTTTCGTATCTTCCAAAATGATGCCGCGCTCAGCGAGTTGGTCGCGAATCTCGTCGCCCCGATCAAAGTCGCGTCGGTGACGGGCTTCCTGGCGCTCGTTAATCAGCTCCTGAATCTCCGCTTCGAGAATTTGCGGTTGCGAATCGCCAAACACATTCAGGACGCTGTCAAAGCGTCTGACTGCGGCGATGACTTCGCGCTTGTTTTCCTCACGCAGACTTCGTCGTGCCAGCACTGTATTCACTTCACGCGTAAGATCATGGATGGCAGCGAGGGCAACCGACGTGTTCAGATCGTCGTCCATTCCCGCTTCAAATTCTGCCAGTGCTCGTGCAGTTGCAGCGCTCAACACTTCATCGCCGCCCGGTTCAGTCTTGGCTTCTTCCAGGCGCGCGCGAAAGTCGCGCAGGCTGCCGACTGTTTTCTCCGCGCCGCGCAAGGCGTCAAAATTAAAGTTGATCTGTTTGCGGCAGGGAACACTTATCAGGAAATAGCGAACCGCTGCGGCGGAAAAGCCCTGGGCGGCAAGATCGCGAAACGTGTAGTAGTTGCCTTTCGACTTTGACATCGTCTCGCCTTCGACTTTCAGATGTTCAAAGTGCAGCCAGTAGCGGACGAACGGCTTGCCGGTAGCGCCTTCGCTTTGCGCGATTTCGTTTTCGTGATGCGGGAAAACCAGATCGATGCCGCCGACGTGAAGATCGAACGTTTCGCCCAGGTATTTCATCGACATCGCCGAGCACTCGATGTGCCAGCCGGGACGACCGCGTCCGATCGGAGCATCCCAGGCCGGCTCTTCCGGTTTGTTCGGCGCTTTCCACAGAGCGAAGTCGCGCGCGTCTTCCTTCTCGTACTTGTCGGTGTCGACGCGTTCGCTGCCGCCCTCGATGTTGCCGGCCAGGTTGATCTTCGAGAGCTTGCCGTACTCGGGAAACGATTTGATCCGGTAATAGATCGAGCCTTCTGATTGATAGGCGTGGCCGCGCTCTTCTAACTTTTCGATCAACGAAACCATCTCGGGAATGTGCCGCGTGGCTTGCGGCGCGACCTCTGGCCGTTCGCAGCCGAGCGCGTCAAAGTCTTCCCAGAAGGCCTGGATGTACTGCGCGGTGTAGTCGTCGATAGTCTTCCCGCTCTCCTGCGACTTGGTAATGATGCGGTCGTCGACGTCGGTTAGATTCATTACCTGCGTTACCCGCAAGCCTTTGAACTTGAGATAGCGGCGAATCACATCGGCGGCAATCGCGGAGCGAAAGTTTCCGATATGGCCGTAGTCCCAAACCGTGGGGCCGCAGTAATAGAACTTCACTTCGCCCTCGACCAGCGGGCGAAACTCTTCAAGCTTTCCAGAGAGCGTGTTGTGGATGCGAAGCATTGAGGGTGAGTCTAAGAAAGGACTGAGGGGGAGTCAAACTGAGATCATCCGGGCCAGTAGCCCGACCGTGAGGGAGGGCGCTCGAACTTTTAGCGCTGCTTACGCGTTCAGGCGGGGTAAGTCATGCGCGGCGATCTCTTCGCGGATGCGGTGAAGTTTGATCAATATCTGCTCAGGTGGTGAGTTCAATTGATTGTCGCGAGCAAGTCGCGCGCGATACTTCTCAGCGAGATCGTGCAGACCTTTTTGAAAATTCAGTTGCGTCACTTTATCCAACAGAGCGTTTTGCTCCGACGGATTCAGCTCGGTGATAACATTTGCGAGATCGTCAATTGACTGCATCCTTGGATTTCCTCGTCTCCGGGAGATTAACGCTCGCTGCGGGCCTTGGCAACTTTCTGAATTGATCGGTCAATACGGAGCTAAGCCTTGAAATGCTCAAAGCCCTGCGGTGGCAAATCCCACACGCGGTTCTTCTCAGCAATGCGAATCTTGCCAGGCTGATCCGTAGTAAACTCGCCGATCCGAGAGATCGCCACACCGTCGACTCGTTTTGGCAACCGCGCGACATCATCAGGTCTAACCGTAAACAGCAGTTCGAAGTCTTCGCCGCCATGCAGGGCCAGCATCAGTGGATCAAGCGCGCGGCGACCGCAGAGCGTGCTTACGTCTTGATCGATTGGCAGAGAGGAAGAATCAATCAATGCGCCAGAGTTGCTCTCTTCACACAGGTGAGCGATGTCGGAGGACAGGCCGTCGCTGATGTCAATCATGGCCGTGGCAAGTCGCTCCTCACCCAGGACGATCCCCCAGCCGACGCGCGGCTGCGGGCGCATCTGACGTAACAGCAGAGTCTCGATCGCTTTCAGCTCAGAGGTGTCCGCTCCGCTTGGATTGACGCCCTCCCTGACGGTCGGGCTACTGCCCCAGGACGACCCGGTCGCTACCGCTCCCGGTTCTGACCTCTCGTTGATGGTCGGGCTACTGACTCGTTGGGAGGCGCGGGGGAGGGAAGCGAGGCCGGTCTCGCCCAGCCGCGCGCCCATCTCGATCAATTTCAATCCTGCCGCTGCGCCACCGAGAGTTCCCGTAACGAAGATTTGGTCGCCGGGGCGCGCGCCTGAGCGCAAGACCGCCGCACCGGTTGGAACTTCGCCAAGCACGATCGAATCGATCACGATCCCTGACTTTGCTTCCGAGACGTCCCCACCAATCAGTGTCGCGCCAAACTTGTCCGCCAGCTCGAAATACCCGGCAAAGAATTCCTCTTTGAAATGGTCCCGCCAAATCGCTTTAGGCATGCCAATCGACAGCAGCGACCAGAATGGTCGAGCGCCCATCGCCGCTATGTCGGAAAGAGAAACTGCGAGGGCTTTATGACCGAGCATGCGGGCGAGGGCAGCGTCGCGATAGAAATCGACTCCTTCGATCAGCAAGTCAGTCGTGACTATCAGATCGCGATTGGCTATCTGATTCAGGACAGAAGCATCGTCGCCGATTCCGGTAATCAGACGAGCGGAATGCTTGCGCGATTGTGTCTGTTCACGAAGGCGTCGAATGAAGTCGAATTCGTTCATGGCATCGGCGGAAAGTTCAACTTAAGCGTGCTTAATCGTATCAAGCTAGAACGAAACTCTGAAGCTGGCCGGCTGCTTAAGTATTGGACAACGATCCACGAAGTTACACGAAATAACACGAAGCAGACTCCTATTTCGTGTTAGTTCGTGTGATTTCGTGGATGGCTTTTACTGCTCTTAACTTACTCGACCATCTTTCCGTCACAGGTTGCGGCGCATTGATTCAAGGCCGGCTGCGATAGTTTCGATCGACGTGGAAAAAGAAAAGCGGACGCGGCCTTCGCCCTGCGGCCCGAAGACCACTCCGGGCACGGTTGCAACCTGCGCTCGGCTAAGCAGGAGTTCCGCTGCCTCGCGGCTGTCACCGCTGATGCGACTAACATCCGGAAACGCATAGAAGGCTCCCGCAGGCAATGCGCAAGCCAGGCCCAGCTCATTAAGACCTGCTAACAGCAAATCGCGCCGCTCACGATAAGCGATGCGCGAAGTTTCCAGGAAGTCTGAGGGAGTGGTAAACGCCGCCAGTGCGGCCCACTGCGTCGGCGTCGAAACGCCGTTCGACGAATACAGCGTCGCTTTAGACAGGCCGGTCATCCAGGGCTCGGTCGCGACGGCATAACCAATGCGCCACCCGGTCATCGCATATGACTTCGAAAGCGTGAACGAAGTAATCGTGCGTTCGAACATGCCCTCCAACGAAGCAATCGAAACGTGCTCGCCCTCGTAAACGATATCTTCATAGGCTTCGTCGGCGATCACGATCAGGTCGCGGTCGAGGGCGAAGCGCGCGACCTCTTCAGTTTCCTTCCTGGTGAAAACAACACCAGACGGATTCGTCGGGGTGTTGAAATAAAGGGTGCGAGTCCGTTCGGTTGCATACCGCGCCAGAGTTTCGCGAATTCCATTCGCGCGCGCTTCATCAGTTGGGACCAGCACGAGCCGGCCCTGACAATGGGCGACGAGATCCTTGATTGGTGTCCAGTAGGGAGAAAAGATCATTACGTCGTCACCTGGATTGACGACCGATTGAAAAGCACCGAACAAACCCTGCATGCCGCCGTTTACTACGAGGACGTTCTCTTCATTGGCCGGAATGCGATTGCGATCTTGCAGCTTGTCGGCAATCGCGCGACGCAGTTCCGGGATTCCTGAGGATGGCGCATAGCGCGTCTTATTCTCTCGTAAGGCGGAGCTGACGGCTTCTTTGACGTAATCGGGAGTGGCACGATAGGGCTCGCCTCCCTCAAATTGATAGACCGTCGCGCCCCCGGCTCGCAATTCCATGACGCGATTCCGAATTTGCACAATGTCGGAAAAGCCTACCTGGTCAAGACGCGTGGCAAGACGAAAACCGGCTGCTGATGCTGGCACTCTTGGTGTGAACCTCCGGGACGGGTGCAGTTATAACTGGATAACGCGCGATTATAGCTTGGGGATTTGGTTGCGTCCATCAAGGAAGAGTTAGAACAAAATCAGTGTCGCGTCTCAGCTGGTCGTCGCTCGCCGTTGGCGGGTTTGATCTTGAAGAGAACTGATGTTGTGCCCCATAGGGACCGAATGTTTATAGCTTCGAAGACAAGCAATACCCGAAAAGCTCCTTTAGGAGACGTAATGTGAGCTCGGCCAAATCACATTTCACTCCTATAAAGGAGCTTGGGTTTCATTCGCGACGACGGATGCTATAGACATCTCGCTCCTGACTGAGCGAAGGCCATATCTCGGCCGAACGACGACGCCAATCGGCCGAAAACCTCGCCACTCAAGAGTTCTTTACCTGAGAATTCACGTTTAATCTCTCAGTTTAGCTTCCGCGACCTAAATACAAGTGTTGACACCTAAATCTCTGCACAGTAACATTCGCCTGAGTTCGCGTTGGCACTAAAAAGTCGGCCCGGCGACGCCCAAGGAGTTTTCTTCTTTCTCTCTTATAAGCATGAGCGCATCTGCCGCAGCCATCCCTGAAAAGCTGTTCTTCAAGATCGGCGAAGTATGCGATATCGCCGGCGTGCAGGCCCATGTGCTGCGTTATTGGGAAACAGAATTTCCCATGCTTCAGCCGCAAAAGAATCGCGCCGGCCAACGGACGTATCGCCGCCGTGACGTCGAAATGGCCCTGCGGATCAAGGAGTTGCTTTATGACGAGCAGTACACGATCGCCGGCGCGAAGAAGAAGCTGGCGGGTGAACTGCGCGGCCCGAGCCGCGAGAGTGGGCAGCCGCTGCCTTCAAAACCGCCGGGCCGCAGTCTGCAGCGACCGCCCTCTTTAGCTGCACGATTCAGTCAGGCCGCCAGCTCAGCCCCGGCGCCGGCAGGACAGCCTACTGACGACCAGCGTCCCGCGCTGCGTCAGATCGCCAAACAACTTCGCGAGGTACTTGACCTGCTGGATGAAGGCGACGCTGAGATGACCCAGGATCAGGCCCACCAGAAATGATTAGCATTGCGTTCGCGCTTTGACATCGGATATTTTCCGTTCATACTGAAATAACTTTGACGGGACGTGGCGCAGCCTGGTAGCGCGCACCCTTGGGGTGGGTGAGGCCCCGAGTTCGAATCTCGGCGTCCCGACCATTTCTATCAAGCATTTACGGCTGCCAGCTTTGGCAGCCGTTCTTGCGTTGTGGCAAATTTGTGGCAGACGCCGTTGCGTAGGACGCGCACGGCTTCCACCGCAGCTCGTTTGGCTCGGTCTGTGGCGTGTGTGTAACGGCGCGTGGTCTTTGGATCGGAGTGACCCATTAGCTCGGCGATAGTTGCCTCACTGCAACCCGCCTCCGCGAGCCTCGTGCCGAACGTGTGACGCAAATCATGCCAGTGCAGATCACGAATTCCCGCTAACCGACAGGCCGTTCCGAACGCTTTCTTGAGATCGGCGTAAGGCTTGTTAGTTTTCGAATTCATGAACACGTAATCGGAGCGATTAGTGTGGGACCGAAGCTGAAGCAGCGTATCTCTAACGTCCGCGTTCATCGGCACACCGTAATCTTTCCCCGTTTTTGAATTTGGCACATAGATCACATTACGCTGGAAATCAACCTTCTCCCAGCGCAGATTCAATTGATCGCCTCGTCTCATTCCCGTGCCAATAGCCAAGGTTACCAGCGGTAGTAAATGCGCGCGCCGACCGTTGAGGAGTGCGAAGAGCTGCGGCTCCTCTTCATCCAGCAAGTAGCGGACGCGGTTATTATTCTCTGGCAACAATGGAATTTCTCGGCACGGATTGCTATACGTGACGCCATATTTGATCGCGAGTGAGAAGATCGTGGAGAGTAGTCCTAATTCGCGGTTGATAGTCGAGGGCTTGCGGGTTCTCTTGTTTTCCATGACCGCCTCACGTCGCTCCTTCTTATACTTCTCAATAAGCAATGGTGAGATCTGAGCAAAGGTCTTGCCCTTAAAACATTTGCTCTCACAGATCATGGGGAGTTTGTATTTGTCGTTGGTCTTGAATGAGCGCTTGTTTTCGCGCGCCCAAGGTTCAAAGACCTCCTCGACGAATGATACGAAGTCCTTTTCTCCACTTGGTCTTCCGTATCTGCCTTCGTAAACCTCCTGGCGAATTTTTGTCTCGGCCTTTTCAGCCTCGAACTTGGTACGTGCCTCCGGGATTGCTCCCCGGAAGCGGACACCGCGAATGCAAAAGGCATAGTGCCATTTGCTCGCGCGCTTATGGACTGGCATTGTCATGTTCCTTTCCCGAGGTGCAGCCACGGGCGATGGCAATATACAACATCATGAAATGAAAATCATCGCTTTTCAGCGAATGCCTTTCTCCATGCCCGAGTCATTTTGTCTTGCCGGCTTTTGTCCATGCCATGATCTCATCGAGATCAAAGCGCAAGATGTTTGTGCCGGGTGGTTTGCGATAGGGAATGCGATGCTGGGCAACCATCTCATAGATAGTGCGTGGCTTGACGTTTAGTAGCTGGGCAACCTCAGGTAATTAAGAAGCTGTGAGCGGTTGCCTGATGCGGGGGATTGTAAGTTTGTACTCATTTCTCAACCTCAAACACCTTGAAAGATTTCTGCTTAAGCTAAATCAAATTCCATCTCCTCGGTTTGAGCCACGTCGTTAGTGGCGTTTAACTGCGCGTGATCATTCCCCATAACGGCTTGATCTGAACTGCGCTCGGTTCCAGACTGTTCGTGATGCAAAGACGCGTCACGAGCTGATTCCTCGCGAAGCGGACGTGTTTGGTCTTGGCTATAGCTCGTGGCGTCAAGCGCCATATCCTTATCGACGCGCCGGTCCAGAGCGTCTCTCAACTCTCCTAATGAGTTTGTGTAGATGATCGCGTCCTCTCGGGCACGCGAGACTGCGACGTAGCCCATGCGATCATTGAGCAACAGTTCGGACTCGCGCGTGTCGGCGTTCACGAGCACTCGATCCACGGTTGTGCCTTGTGATGAGTGACTGGTTATGGCGTAGCCGTGGTCTATGTGTCGGAACTTCTCAGACTCGAAGCTGACCTCTCGTCCGCTGTCCAGCTCGACTGTTAGTTCCTCGTCTTTAATTCTGGCGATGGTGCCAAGCTCGCCATTAGCAACGCGCCGTTCGGTGAACGGCGCGCGGAACTGGATGCGGTCGCCTTCAGCGATATCTCGTTGGGCTTCTTTGTAGACGCTGACGCCTGAAAGCCTCGAAGGGTTGTAGGTGAGTTCGCGGCCATCTTCCATGTTCACGGTGATCTCATTCTTCTCGTGATTGGCTGCCGTGACTCGGGCATAGTCGCCAACTTCCACTTGATAAACCTTGCTCGCGCGGTTGTATCTAATGATGTCTTCGCCGGGCACATAAGAGTTTGCGAAAGTTCGCTCGGTGCCGGTCATGTCCTGACGGTTTACATAGATCGTCAGCTGATGATTGTCGTGGCTTACCTTGCCCTCGCGTTGTAGTCGTTTGTGAATGAGCGAATTGATTTGTACTCGTTCGCGGTTCGCTGGCGAAACGACAAGGGTGTTCTCCGGGCTTTCGCAATAAGCCCTCGCTATCGCCTTCAAACGTTGTTTCTCGTCCGCGATTTCAATGACTCGGCCTCGGCTTTCCAAGCTGTCAATCGCTTCTCGGATTTGCCTGGCTGAAAGTCTCTCGACAGTCCGCTTAAGTTCGGGATCGCGTTGTCGGACAATTTCACTGAGCTTCACCGTCGCCATTCCGTGCTTTTGAAACTGCTCGAAAGGAGTCCCGGCTTCGACGGCTTGATGCTGTCTGCTATCTCCAACGAGAAGCACTCTGTCCTTTGCTTCAAGGCGGGCAAAGAACTTGTGGATATTCCTCGTGCTGGAAAGTGAGCTTTCGTCAAGAACAAACAGACGGTTTCCGTTGGCTGGCGTTTCCTGCCGCCGCCGTATGAACTTCTGTAGGGTCTCGGTCTGAATGCCGCTCTCGGCAAGCTGCTGGGCGGCGCGAGTGGTTGGCGCGAAGCCTCGCACTTCGTATCCCGCCTTCTCGGCTGCTTCTCTCAAGACAGAAAGGGCGGTGGTTTTTCCTGTACCAGCACCGCCTTGCAAGCCGATGATCTGATCGCGGCTCGTGAGGATCTCTTCTACTGCTGCCCGTTGGTTCTCATTCAATCTAATGTGTTGTTGGTCGGCAGTGCCATAAACCATCGGCCTCGCGCGCTCGAACCCAATGATCAGCTGATGTGTGCCTTGTCCGTCGATCACCTTTTCGAGGTTAGACCGCTCCATCTCCAACATGCGTTGTGTAGTCGTTTCTCGTTGATGTTGCTCACGGATGATCCCGATAAACTCTCCGCGCTCTTGCCGCTGTTGTAGTTCCGTGGTGACTGCCTCATAAGTCGTCAATCCGAGATTGCGACGAAGAGCATCGACCTTAACTTTCCGCATATCGGCCACGGCTTCACGCTCAACTGCGTTGTCGCGAGCAAAGGTCACAGCCTCCTGAGCCCGCTTTGTGATCTCTTCCTGGGATAAGCGGATTGGGCCACGCTCCTGCGCCTGGTCAACTGTGCGCTGCGCCTGATAGTCGTGGCGTAGGTCCATCTCAAGCGCCCGCTCTCTCATCTCGGCGCGGTTGTAATGCTTGCTGGCGCGATCGGTGCGCGCTGCCGCTTGTTTCAGGCGAGCGTTTTCCGTAACTACCCCGCCTTCTCGCTCAAGGCGCTCTTTCATCTCGTCCGCTCCCTTAACTACTTCTTCGCGACGCGGACTGCTCTCCTGCAAATAAGCTTTGCTGAAGCCCTTGATTTCGGGTGCGCCGGTGCGCGGGTCTACTTCAATCTCATAACCCAGCCCTTGAAGCTTTTCCGCGAGGTGCATCCGGTAGATGGCCGTCGCATAGCGCTGGCTTCGATACAGTTCTAATGGCTGAACTGATCTTGTCTTTCCTTCCTCTGTCTGAGTTACATTGAAAATCACGGTATGAGTGTGAAGCTGTGGGGCGGCGTAGCCTGTGGTGCGATCTGGTCGCGAGGCGGTGTGCTCGAACTGGGCGGCAACCATCTTGCCGGTGGTGATGGCTGGTTTGTCGCCGCCGCCACGGGCTTGCAGGTATTCCTCGAAGCTTTTCAAGGCTTCGTCCACGCTTTCACGGTGAGCAACTCTGATTCGCTCGTCGTCGCCTACTAACGCTGCGAGGGAAACCGACTTGGGCGCACTAATGGTGGCATCCCAACCGGCGCGATGCTCGCTCGTAGTCATCTCTTCACCAAACTCGTTGACTATTTCTCTTGGCGTAACGGAGCGAATGAGTTGCTCGCCCGTGTGCGGGTCTTGCCCGGCCACAAGGCGCTCGTACTGCTCACTTTGAACCTCTCCCTTGAGTTCCCATTCTTCGGCCAGGCGACCACTCCAGCGTCCGCGCACTTCGCCGGATTCGCTGTAGTAGTTCTCCTGGGCGCTGGTGAACTCCTTTTGGTAGTAGTTCGTTGCTTGTCCTGCGGAGAGCGCTCTGCTCATGGTCATCATCGCCTTAACCTCAGAAGCTAATATCGATGTCTTCCAGCGTGGCCGTTGCGATCTCGTGCGTCTCTTTACCGTCCGCAAGCGGAAGCGCTATTTGAACCTGGGGAGATACCCGCGAAACTGCGGGCGGCGAATTGCGCTCGACGAAGCTGTAGGCAACGTTTTTCAACTCCAACGGCTGGATACGAAACGGCACTACTACGTTCTCGAATCTCCAATAGCCATGTAGATTTGGCAGAGACATGATTTCTTCTTTGCTAACGACTGCTCGGCGTTCGGTTAACATGGTGTAGTTAATTGAATCGCGACCATGACGCTGGACTGAGGCCGTCGTACCCAGGCGTGGTCTTTCTATTTCGTCTTCGCCAATCAGGTCGGATAGCCAGCGGGCACACTCTGGCTCGTTACAACGAAAGATAAGCTTGGTGTGGAAAGAGGCCAGCATTGTCGCCGTGTTGTGGCCGTAATGTTCCTCAAGCTGCGCTTTGTTTTGCGTACCTACGGCGATTTTCAGTCCGTGCTTACGACCCTCCGCGATGGCGGCAGGTAATGCTGACAGATGCTTCAAAGCGTGGACCTCATCGACTATGACCCAACAAGGGTTGCTTCTGGCCCAATCAGGATCTGCGGCAAGTAAGCGTTTCATCAAGATATTGATCCACGCCGCCTGAAGCCTACCCAGGGCATCTCTCTGGTCATGTTTTGACGTGATGAAGATCCAACCCTTGCGCTGTCTTGCCCATTGCGTGAGGCTGATCGCGCCTCGGCATTGCTCGCGTGGGGGCAAGAGCTTTAACGACTCGCCAATTTCCGCCAGGGTGGCCAGCACGCCGCCTCGCTGTCCCTTCGCGCCGTGACTAATCAAATGGGCGAGTTCGGTTCCGGCGACAACTTGATCGATAAGCTCTTCTCTTATCAATATCTCGATGATCCGTGCGAGGTCCTGTTCGACTTCCAGTATCCGAGCGAAGATGAGCCGCGCGGCATTGATAAAGAAGTCGCTGGTAGCTGCACCATGACGACGGTCAGGAAAGAAGCATTCAGCAATCATCTTAAGATCGGCGGCGAGCGCCGCCTGGTTCTGGTAATTCACCTCGGATGCGGGGGACCAGTAGAAAAATCGGCTATCGAATGGATTCAAGATGATGGCGTTCTTAGCAGGGAAATGTTTTTGCACAAACTCTCCCTCCGGGTCGTAGCAAACGAGGGCCTCCGCAGGAGAGCGACGACGAATCATCATGACGAGTCGGTGGAAGATCTGGCTTTTTCCAGTGCCTGGATCACCCAGCACAAGCAAACCTTCGTTTTCCACACTGCGCGGAACTCCAAGCGTGTATGAGGGAGCCGCAAAGCCTG
Organism: Pyrinomonadaceae bacterium; assembly: GCA_035317005.1. Lineage (GTDB taxonomy): Bacteria > Acidobacteriota > Blastocatellia > Pyrinomonadales > Pyrinomonadaceae > UBA11740. The sequence goes on from DATHHW010000130.1 coordinate 16,171, forward strand.
CCAAAGCTGCCAAGCGAAGTAAGGCAACGATCACCCATCTCGTCGCCTCCGCAGAATAGACCGTCAATCCGTAGCCGGTATCTTTCCTATGCTGACGCGCATATTCTCTGGGGGAAAGTTTGCGCGTGCCTCTGATCGTCTGACCTTTCAGGTGGTCATGTTGTACGAACATGTCGAAGATTGGATACGCCAATGATCCCAACACCGAAAATAGGATCGCCAACCCCCAAACCGGACGGTAGAGGTCCATTACTGTTTGCTCGTGAAAAATCTTTTGTTTGAGCCAGCTGTAGGCAAGGTCGTCGCGGAGAGTCTGTCCTGACCAATAAAGCTCTTTGACCTTAATGTTCGCTCGAAAGATGCCGTGCTTGTGGGAATCGACGGTTAGGTTTCCTTCTTCGTCAAGAACCGGTTCTAGGTAATTCTCAGTTAGGTCCAATCTTAGGTCTTGCTTCGTACGAGAATCCGTGACGGTTGCTGACAGTATCTCGTAATTTGCCTTCGAAGCGGGCCAGAAGCGCCACCGATTACTGTACTCATATTCGCGCCAGTAACAGCGCTGTAGTGGCGTGAGATTTCCAGGTGTCCAATTCCGTTTGTAAACAAGAACAGCGACGACACCGCAAATCACGCAGGCTATGATCGCGCCCAGGACGTATCTGCCGAAGGCATTCCGCGAACGCGTCCGGCCCTCTTCGGTAAACAAATGTAGAAGTTTTCTCATGGGCACAATTCCATCCTTCCGCCAAAAGCGGAGTTTTGAAAAAACATCATTTCAGGAAGGAGAGATGGGAGGCGCGGGCCCAAGATTTCTTGGGCGACGGAATCAAACTGCTTCCAGTGCTCTAGAGTTTAGAGACGGGAGTCTCGTGCAGCGGTTCCAGGATGGCTGTCATTGCTTCAAACCATGATCTCAACGGACTCCCTAAACACGCGACGTTCTTCGTTGGCTTGCTATTTTCATTTCGAACAAGTCGCTTCGCGAGTTCCATTTCCATCATCCTCTCTCCACTCTCGTTTGCGTCCGCAAGCGAGTTGTTCTGTCATTTGCAGTTTTTGTGCCAAAAGGTTCTTCTCTTTTTCTTCGATCTTCGATAGACGCTACCTTGTGACGCATCACACTCCACAAGTCTCTCGCTCTACGAGTAGTAAATCTTTGATAGTGAGAAGTTTGCATGGCAAGAGCGCACGAACTCGCAGTGTGGTGCTTTCGAAAACAGGTCGAGGTCTGTGGTTGGTTTATCCTAAAACTCGCTATGAGGCCGCAAGGCTTGGTTCGAGAGTTATGAGGAGTTGTATGTGAAACACAACGTGCGATGGCCAGTAGGAAATTCCGACTGAGCAAGGCCGGGCACTCCTCGAAAGTGCGACCTGCCAGAATCTGAGCCGGATGTCCTTTACTTCGTGCCGACCCAGCCGTCCCATTGAGTTTTCGGCAGTGTCCCTTAATTACCCACCAGCTCGATGCGGCTTCAGACGCCTCTCCTGGACAGCAACTCGGCCACAATCTCATCCGATCTCTGGTCGGCCTGCGCCGTGAGTTTTTTCCATGTTGCCGCGTTCGCTTCGTTTCGGCCAAACGCCAGCTTGAATCCGTGGCCGACGAGAAACCGCAACAGAGCGATCTCTTGGTATATCAGGCGCTCGTTGGTAGTGAACGTATGCCCTTCGCTCAATTGGCTGACTGCCGCTTTCCGGCACCAGTTGTTGGGGTCGTCGCCAGCCGCTGTCGCCGCTTTCTCAACCTGGCCGTATTCCTCATCGGTTAGGCGAAACGTGATGTTCCGGCTCTTCTTAGTTTCTTTGGCTTCCTTCATTTGGACCCTCTCTAATCACTGAGAAATGCTGTATACACGAATGTCTACAATGTAGGCAGCGCGTTTACAAACGTAAACACGAATCGCTTAAGTCCTTTGTTCCCGCGAGTAGACATTGTAGACATGGCGTTTACAACGTAGACGCCACAGCCCCGAATTTCGGGGGTGTCGTGTCCCTAATTTTCAGGTGCGCAGCACCTACTGTGCCTTCACTCGACCTAATCGGTGAGACGAGATACCGGGCTCAATATTAGTAGGCAAGACGAATTGTGGCTGTTGCGTCGTAGCAAGTGCGACTGGCCTCATCTAAGGTGTGGAGTCGACGGATGGGTGGTTGTGAGCAAGGGTCAAGTCTTGGTCCGGCTTATCCTCTACGAAAGCAAACGTCCCGTGACGTTTACCGAGTGACGCGAGAAGCGCCTTCTTGTATGATCGTCGTGCCCGTTTGCTCCGAGACCTTAACAAGAATGTCGTCTAGTGAGACGTGTTGCAATTGAAGATTTACTACGGCCATAGGCCTGCCGTCAGTAATTCGAAACGGCAACCCAGTCAGGCTAGCCATATCAATTACGAATGTACTGACGGGCGTGTTTCGGACGCATAATGAAATCTTAGTATCTGACAATAAAACTCTCCGTAGCCTCTTGAACTTCTCAAAATCCTTTCCTGTTATTCGCACTGTGCCCTGATCGGATAACATATCCAGCACATCCCAAAGTGTGGCCCTCTTCCAGCCTGTATTAAATACTGCATCAGGCTTTGCGGGAGAAAACTCTATGTCCTTTCCGCTAATGCGAGCTAGTGCAGCCACGAATTGAGGATACGTGGCATTCTGCATCTCAAGGGTAGTCTCCCTCCCAAACATCGCATAAAAACCCGAACACTCGGCAAAGCAGTCTCCCTGGCTCGCGCAGTGCTGTGTGCATCCTCCTCGGCAGGGTATGCTGGCCAAACAACTCCTGTCGGGAGCAAGGCAAGAACAATCGTCTAGCGTTAAGGCGTGTGACGAGTTGGTAGGAGTTGAAGTCAGAAGTAGGATCAAGGCTAGTGTCAGACCGGCTATGGGTGGTCTTGTCATTGAAGTCTCCTAGATAAGACAAGAACGAGAATAAATTTCAGGAAGGAAAGCTTCTTTCAAAACAAATGAGGCCGCCGTGTCCTACCCCACCCTTCTCACGGCGGCCTTGAGGCACTGGTCGCTCCCGATCGCGCCCCGCAGGAGGGCCGTGCCAAAACGGGATTACATGAAATTAGTTCTTTCTCACAAAGTCAGGGCTTTCAATTTCTTCAGACACATCTACGCGCTCGACCCGCTCAACTCTCAAGAATCGTGCAACGGTATCTGCCAGCAACCCGATCTCCTCTGGCTTACGCAGGACAGCGTTTGCGCCAGCGTTTAGGGCTTCGCGTTCAATCGCGTTTGCCGAGAGCATAATGATCGGTGTTTCCCGGCGATGGGCCATGCTTCGCGCACTCCGGATGAAATCTAAACCGCCCACACCGGGCAAGTCGTTGTCCAGGAGCACTAGATCGTAGTGCGCGTCGCTGGCGATTTTCTCTAACGCAAGAGTTCCGTCTACGCAGGTCTCAATATGCCAGCCCTCCGGCTGAAGCGAATCGCTGAGCACGCTGGCAACCGCCTCGTTGTCATCAACGTGAAGAATGGAGATCTCAGATGCGGGCCGCACCCGACTGTCTGGCTTTCGTTTCCTGCGCTTCGCGTGAACGATGAGGTGTCGTCGCCGTGGGCGGACGGGTGATCTCGTGGTGAGCAGTTCCTTATGTCTAGAGGCTATCAAAGAGGTGAGGCTCTGGTGATGTCTGAAGCCAAGCAGACGCGCGGCTCGCGTCACGGAGCCATCTGTTTCCATGAGCGCCAACTTGATTAGGTGGGACTCATAACGATGCACCGCCAGCCGCAAAGAGAAGTTGGCCCAATCATGCGGCGCGGGAACGGAGTGAAGAACACGGAAAGCAGCTTTGGCCAGCCGCCTAAGCGTTGTCATATCCTGTGTCTCTTCCAGTAAGATTCCCGCGCGATCGATGGTGGACCACACTTCTTCGCTGGATAAATCCGTGTTGAGTTGCTCGATGAGGGTTAACGCTGCCATCCCGGAGCTCTCAAAGTCACCGGCCTGCTCGGCCACGTCGGCAGCACGTTTGAGCGCCGCTCGCGCTTGTTCGGTATGATCCAGACGCGCCAATGCAACGCCGTGGGTCACGAGGGCTTCGGCCAGTAATGAAAGCTCATCGCCTTTCTCGAGTGTTCGTACCGCGCGGCGAACAGTCTTTTCCGCTTCGACGGCTCGTCCTTCGGCAAGCAGGACGCGCGCGCGAGTTTCGTCTACCTGGGCGAGATGAACATTATCTTTGAGCCGCGTCATTAGCATCTGTGCGCGATCCAAGTGCTCGTGGGCATCCTCGAATCTACCCAGAGTGCTAAACAAGAATCCCAAGTTGTTCTCAACGCAAGCTTGATATCGTTCGTGGCCTCCTTGCTCAAAATGGAAACTCGCGGCTGCATACTCGATGAGGGCGCGATCCGCGTAGTCCATGCGATGTTCACCCGAGCTAAGCTGATTCAAAACATTTGCAAGGCCGTCATGGAAATGCGCCGCGAGCGAGTGATCAGTCGCGGGGCCAAATAGTGGAGCGGCTTCATTGTAAATGCGCAGAGCCTCACTGAGTCTGTTTGATGATGTTTCGATCAAGGCTGTTCGGTGCAACGCTATAGCCCGTTGTTCGATATCACCGTCGTCAAGTTCACCTAACGCCTCTTGTAACATAACGCGGGCCTCATCAAATGCGCCGGTGCGCCAGTAACAAAGCGCGAGGCCACTGCGCGCTTCACCTGCTTTGCTTCTGTTACCCAGTTCCTCAAAGAATCTGATGCTCTCACTGATCAAGTCCTTTGCCATTTCCTGCGAACCCTCAATCTGACCTGCACTGCCAACCCATCCTGTTAGGGCTCCCACACGCATTAAAACCTCTGCCTTGCTCTCCTTATCGAGGCCTTCTAGGTTTGGTCGGAATCCCACACCCCTCCATAGCTCGCCCAACGCTTCTCGCGCCGCTTCAAAGTCGCCTGCCCACTCTTGATGTTTGGCAAGACGACAGCGCAGGAGGGCACGTTCATTTGCAGAAAGGCTCTGGTTGTCTATTTCGTCTAGGAGTTCTTTCGCTAAGTGCATGTGAGGATGTCCTTTCTCTGCCTCTGTAATCATCGTTGCGTCAGGGTGCTAAGATGCCGTCCTCAAGTCTGACACTCTCTTTTCAGGAGAAACCTATGAGAAAACTTCGACAACTCAGCGTGGCAGTAGTGTTGACGTTCGCGCTTAGCGCTTCCGCGTTCGCGGGCATCATTGGCACTTCGCCTGACGCACCACCGCTGGAACCACCATCAGCTACAGCAACGGGAATTGTCGGCACGGGGCCTAGCGATGGTCAGCCCGTAGCCGCTCCTAGTAATCCGGTTGCGGATGTCGCGCTGAATCTGCTGCAAAGCGTACTCTCGGTGTTCTAACAGTTCGAGCCGCGTCAATTCGTTCAGCCGCCACTTGGCTATTCTGGCGGCTCAGTAGTAGTGTGCCTCCGCGATCCCAAAACCCAGGCCGGAGCGAGTTAGAAAACCGAAGTTCGTCAGGGTAAACTTCTAATCTTCGTGAAGGCAAGAAACTTTTCTTTGCTTGTCGTTATTTTCTAGCCGCATATAAAGAGGTTAGCTGCAATTGCAACTAGCATTGCGACCGGGACCTTTCTGAATCGGCCCCGCGCGGGCATATCCCGCCAACGCTTCCTCAACTAAACAATCCTTTGGTATCTTATTTGGGCTGAATCTTTGACAATGCAAAACAGCGCTCTACAACGCAGTTGATGAGCAACGCCGCTGAGCAAAAAAGACTGTGGCTCACGGCGAACCAAATTCCCTCCCACATAGTAGCTGCAATTGCAGCTAGTCCCAAGCTTTATGTCGCGGATTTCCCGTCAGGAGGAACTGACTGATATGGGAAAGTACCCGCGACAAAAGCAGGTTCGTCTTCCTGCAAAGCTCCTCAAAATCCGCACGGCGCTCGGACTGTCGCAGAACGAAATGCTGAGACAATTGAAACTCGAAGGAAAGCTTTCTCGCACAAATATCTCGAATTACGAAACCGGAGATCGCGAACCACCTCTGCACGTTCTGTTGAGATATGGGCAGACGGCGGGAATCTGTTTGGACGTGATCGTCGACGACGAATTGGATTTGCCAGCCAGACTACCAACTGTCGCCAAGCATACAAAGTTGAAAACTAAGCGTGCTATAAAGAAGAGACGCTGAGGGGAAACGGTCTCGGATTTCTCTGTCGTCGATGCGCACTGGAGCTAGGCCCGAAACGCGCGACACAAATGCTCGCGGGGAAGCGCAACCGAAAGGAAAGCCCAAGCTTGGCCGATAGACAAGCTTGGGCCGAAACCTTTTCGGAATCGTGTTGCGGACTGTCTCACTGGGTATCGTTCGTCTGCTGAGTATCTAACCGTCCCGCTCGAAGTATTTGATCTGCTGCACGAAAGATCTTCTGCGCGCTCTTTTCGGGAATCGCGCTCGCGTCGTAACCGATGCCTTGATAGAGCCAGTTCTGCAAATAGCCGCGACAGTAATCAGCACCGTCAAGGCCCAATGCTTCACAACATAGAAGTGCGACCGCTTCCGCTTCTACTTCGCGCAAGTTCCTAGGAGTCTTTTCCGCATCGGCAAAGTCGGCTTCCAAAGTGTGCCCGATTACAACATGGGCCAACTCGTGGAAGAGGGTCTTGTGTGGAAGTTGCGCCACAGGATTGATCGCTATCTGCCGCTTGCGAGCGAATCCTTGACAGTTACCGTCCGTGCTATCGAATGCGATCAATTCGATGTCGAGAGCCGCTAACGCTCGCTTGGCTTCCCACTCTGGCGTTACTTGCGGTTGAAGGTCTTCGCCTTCTGTTTGCGCCAGCACGAACCATCGCGCCTTATGAACAAAGCTGGTGAATGTGCCTTCTCCGTTTGATTCGTCGTTGTCTGACTCTTCGCCGCGTCGTTTGCACGTAATCGGCATGCACAGTGTCAATGCTCGCTCACCGCGTTTGACGTATCGGCCAAGTGCTTTCCATTTCGGAAACGTATTGATTGGCCCAGGCTGCAACCCGCGCATGTAACACTGAACCAGCGCGAGCAGTTGATTGCCTAGGCTGTACGAATGAAAGTTCGAATATGCCTTCATGATCAGGCCGGGCTTGTTGACTGCTTCAACTAGTAGCGCTGACCATTTCGGGATGTCTGCTGATTGTCTTGTGTGTCTCTCCATTTTCGTGTGTCTCCTTCTTTTGGTTTTGTGCTTTGAAAAGGGCAGCTTCCCCCTCGTAGCGACTGAAGGAACACGACTGAGCGCCCACTCCGCACACCGCAGGGCGAAACGAAGAGGAGCACTCGAAGCGCAGCGTAGAGTTGTGCGGATGGGCTGTCGTGAGACGATGAAGCGCAGAGGGGGGAACTAATTGAGACCGCTCCAGCGCGCAAGCTCGGCTGAATGAAATAGAATGGCCGAAGGAGCCCCAGCAAGCTCCAGAATCTCTATAACCGATCAAGAAGCGTCGGAAGGCTGATTACTTCGAAGTTGGGAAGCGGCATCCTAGTCAATACCAGCGCAAGTCTTGGATCATCAGTGACAAAGGTCTTCACCGCTGATGCCAAAAACGGCATGTTGCATGTCTCTTGGATCCCCTCGTGCTACAGCGCCACGCTCGTAAGTGTTGGCATAGCCGAGAGACAGTTGAGCCAGTGTAGCGAGTTTGACACTTCGAACTTTGAGCAGACCTGCCACTCCGCGCGCCCGGCATTCGGGAAGGACACGAGCTTTGTTGGCGAGCTGTTCCGCGAAAGGAGCTGACAACTCGTTCCAATAATCCGCAAACGATTGCTGTTGGTTCTCTCGGATTATTTGCGCAGCGATAGGCCTTAGTAACTGATTGTACTTTTGATTCATCTCGTTGCGAAAAGTCTGAATTTGCTGCTGAGTCTCTTTTGCAAGTTGGCGAAGAATGCGTATGTGTTCTTCTCCGTGGTCCACAAACACTTGGATGAACCTTGGCGGAGGAGCCATAAAGTGACTGCGAAGCTTTTCGCCTCGTGCGTAGGATTTGACGTCATCTTCAAGCAAGTCAGGATGGAATTTGATGACTCGTTTCCGTTTTGCGAGTTTGCGGATGAGTTTTAGACGAGCCACTCCTTCTTTCTCAGCGGACAAGAGTGCAGATATCGTCTCCTCGACAACAACGCTGCTGGTAAGAATCCGAAGTTTGTCTGCTCGTACTGCTGGGCCTTGGTTTCATCCGCACATTTATTCGACTCGGAGGACCACCCGTGCTTCAGACTTGCACCCTGGGCTTCACAGGTTAGATTTGACACTAACAGTTTTCTAATGCAGCTCTCCCTTTGCTAATTCCCCGGAAATACGATTACTCTAGGTTGGTTAAATATCCGAAGACGAATTCAGTCCTTGCTCTGCCAAGGCTTCGGCATTGGCATCCTTTCGGGTAAGGGGATCGCACCCGGCCCTTGGGGGGTCGCATAATGCTTGCCATCCGAACATCAAGACCCTCGAACCCAACCGCAAACCCTTTCGCAGGGCTCCGAAGTAATCGGGCGCCAACGCATTGGCGCAGGCCATGTACGAGTCTAGAATGCACGCTACATCAACTCTCACCCTATATCGGCAAGATCAAGAGTAGTATTGCTGGCGAGTTAGTGGAACTCTACTCTCAGCCGGACGAATTGGTGGTTGATCCTTTCGCCGGTGCGGGTACGATTCCTCTAGAGGCTTCAATCCGTGGACGGCGAGTGTTTGCCGCCGATATCAGCCCGTATGCGCGAGTCCTTTCCAAGGCGAAACTTAGACCACCGAAATCGCTGAATGCTGCCATTAGGGCCGCTAACGATGCTCTTGATGAGAGCCTGATGGTCAAAGATCAAGATCTGCGATCAGTACCTATATGGGTAAGGAGGTTTTTCCATCCTCGTACTCTCAAAGAGATCTTACAATTTGCCCAGATCGCAAGAAGACCGGGAAATGAGTTTCTCCTGGCCTGTCTTCTTGGCATCCTGCATCATCAGCGGCCCGGTTTTCTGTCTTTTCCGAGCAGCCACCTTGTTCCTTATCTGCGTGACAAAAAGTACCCGCGTCTTGAGTTTCCAGAAATGTATCGCTATCGCGAATTGAGGCCACGGCTTTATGCGAAGATTAAGAGAAGCTACAAGAGATTCCTGATACCCCGTCCGTCTGGTATTGTCTTTCACCAATCCTCCATTGAACAAGTTAAGCTCCCTAAGTATTTCGATTCGTTGATCACAAGCCCCCCATATATGAACGCATTGGATTACGGGCGAGACAACCGACTTCGTCTTTGGTTTATCGAACCGACTCTGTCTCAGCGCGTGGACAACGGAGTCACTCAAAGGCAAGATGGCTTCGAGCAGGCTATTGCTAGCCTTGGAGAAAAGGTTGAAAAGGGCTTACGGGTAAACGGCCACTGTATTTTTATCGTCGGCGAAGCGTTGAGGCGAACCTTCGATGCGCACCCGTCCAAAATCCTTGTCGAGATTCTGAAAAGGCGGGCGCCTTCTTTGGTTCTTCGAAAGGTTATGACCGATGATATTCCCGATGTGAGAAGAACTCGTCGTACATGCAGAGGCGTGAAAACTGAACACATACTTGTGTTCCAGCGAGAATAGAGTGCGAGCCAACCTACCAGATCCCAATTATTTCCTCGGGAAATCTATTCCCAGTCGCTCCGATATTACAATCGTAACGAAAGTTGATAGCGGAAACGATGGTCATGTTTTCCGAGCGCATTCAACGACCTTAGGGAGGGACGTTGCTTGTAAGGTTATCCCGAGCGCCAATCTTGTTCGCGACCCGAACGGGCAAGAAATTTGGCGGTCAGAGGTTCTTAAAGCTAACGCCCTGCTTAGTCCTACAGTAGTGAAGTTCGAAGACATTCGTGATTGGACTGACACGATTGCTGACATTGACTGCATCGTCTTGATCTCCGAGTTTGTTGAAGGACCATCCCTGCGCAAGTTTATTAGAGAAAACTCTGACCAAGTGACGGTAGCGTTCATAGTTGAATGGTTGGCAACGATGCTGAACCTTTTCAATGAGATGAACGTTCGAGGTGTGAAGCACGGGGATCTTCATACTGGGAACATACTAGTTGAAGATCGTTCTTCATATGACCTGCTTGGCCCTCGCTTTGTTTTTCGTGTTACGGATTTTGGTGTCTCTGAGGCAACCAGTGATGTCAGGTTCAAAGACGATTATCACCAACTGGCCCACGTGCTGGCGCAGCTATTGCAAGTTGTAATTCCAAAATACTCTTCGACTTGTAGTCCTAAAGAGAAGTTCTCTATCGATGTTTTGCGACATCACTATTTGGAGCGACACTTGATCGAAACGGATTTGACGCGAGACCCGCTTGCACGGCAACCAAAGGAGCTACTTCAGCGTCTCCAACAAATAGACGGAGAATTCGAGCAGGCATCAACTCAACAGGAATCTCTATTAACGCCCTTCGACTTTCTTAGCTGCGAACAGATTGGCGAGGCATCGGGTTTGCTGCAGTCACTATATTCCGACCGGTTTTTGGGGTTGGCAGAAATCGAAGGTAGAAACAATGTTGTTGTGACCGGGCCACGCGGCTGTGGGAAGACCACAGTGTTTCGAAGTCTGAGCCTGGACCACCGCCTTCGAGTTGGCGAGGCAGATCCCAATGGAACTCGGTATTTGGGAGTCTACTATCGCTGTGATGACTTGTACTTCGCTTTCCCTCGCTACATTATTCCCGAACGAAACGAAGCTCTTGATATCCCCATCCATTTTCTAACAACAACACTGTTGGGAAAACTGCTTGATTCTCTGGAAGTCTGGGGCCGGGAATACTTTCCCGATGAGTTTAAGGTTGCTGAGCCAAGAATTGCCGAAGCCTTGTGGAAGGTACTCGGCATAAATCCACCAGAGACACCAGGTCAGAACTCCTTCAAATCTCTGAACGCGCGGCTAAACAAGGAAAGAACGAAGGCCGCGGAACGTCAGCGCTTTGTAAATGATCCTGGTCGTGCCATCGGACATTGCGTTGGCCCAGAAGTCCTGCAAAAGGCGTGTGAGGTCTTGAGTCGGGAGCTGTCTCAAGTTCGGGAGCGGCCAATTTATTTCTTCATAGACGATTACTCTGCACCCAAGATCACAAAAGGCCTCCAGACAAGCCTCAATAGGGTGTTAATGCAGCGCAGTGCTTTTTGCTTTTTCAAGCTTTCAACAGAAAGTCCGGTATCATTCGCAAAGAGCGATCTCGACGAGAAGATTTACGTTGAGAACCGTGAGTTCAGCCTCCAGAACCTGGGCTCGGTGTATTTGCATACTGACGTTGAGCAAAAGCTAATTTTCATTGATGATGTGTTTCGGCGGCGATTAACAAACACGGCAGGGTATCCCGCGAAGAACTTAGAGGAGCTAGTAGGTAGTAGTAGCACGCATAACAATAACGAACTGGCTCGAAGCATTCGAGAAGGAAAAAAGCCGCAGATTTGGAGCAAGGAGACTCTTTGTGGATTGTGCAGCGGCGACATTCACTATGTAATCAGCTTAGTAGGGGACATGGTGCGGCTTTGCGGCGGTCCGGATGAGTTGGCGAAGGTCGCTTACTTGCCTAAAATCTCGCGGGATATTCAAAATCGGGCAATTAGAGAAGCCGCCGGAAACTTTCTTAAGAATTTGCGCGGGATTCCCCATTGCGGAGAAGAACTCGTTGCGATTGTGGAGGCGTTCGGAAATGTGGCCAACTCTCATCTTCGCTTCTTAAATTCAAGGAACCAAGCTGGGAATCCACCTAAACAGGCTACTCGGATCGAACCTTATGAGCCGCTGATTCTTTCACAAAAGGCGCAGCTCCTTTACGATGAACTTCTACGATACTCTGTCTTCCTCGAAGACTTTCGCGGTAAGAGTCGGAGAGGTAAGGTTGTCCCTCGCTTGTTCCTGCGTCGCTTTCTAATACCGCATTTCAATCTTACGTTTAGTACACGTGATTCGATTGAACTGGAACCCGAAGAGTTTGAGGCATTCTTGCTCCACCCGAAAGGCTTTGAACACTCGATGAGGTTGAAGGATGCACAACAAGCTCAGAAATACGAGAAGAACACTGCGACGCAAACGCCTCAGCAGCAAAACATTCCCGGTCTGGATGAATTAACATGAATCTCTCTCTGCAAACTCCACCGGAAAAGCTTGCTGCTCTTGAGAAGCCGTCCCTGAATGTCGTAGGCCAGCTGGAGTTGACTGCCGATGACTGGCTTATCGTATGTGCGGGATTCGAAGATAGGGCACTGGAGGCGCTTAAGAACGCAGTCGGCTCGCGACATCAAATCAACGTCCTAATTATCCTTTACGAGCCCTTTGTTCCTCAAAATAAGGCTGATGCTCTTCGGGAACTTTGCACAGTGTCGGCCGCTAACTATGTCGAAGCTACTTATGACCGGCGAGATCCGACGGCATTCGGAAACGTTATTCTCAAGACTTTGGCAAGCCGGTCGGGTCGAATCTTCGTTGACGTATCGTCTATGTCGCGGCTATTGATAGTCCAAACAATAGTTGCGCTTGGAACTCGATCGCAGGGCCTATCAGACTGCGTTGTCGTTTACACTGAAGCTGAAACCTATCCTCCAACCCAAGCCGAGGCTGAAGCCGAACTCGCCAAGTCTGCGACGGATCCTACTTTTTCTGTCCTCTTTCTTTCGTCTGGCGTTTTCGACGTCACAGTTGTCCCCGAACTGTCATCCTTCGCCCCAACAGCCGCACAAAGCAGGCTGATCTTTTTTCCGTCTCTAGACGCCCACCAATTGATCGCACTGCGAAACGAGCTTCAACCTTCTCGGATCACGTTTATTGAAGGTCTACCGCCCAACCCTAATATTCAGTGGAGAAAACAAGCGGTCTCACGCATTAACCACTTGGAAACGGTCGGAAACGCTGAGAGGTGCACCACAAGCACACTAAACTACGTGGAGACCCTCGATTGCCTCTTGAGTGTTTACTCTCGGCATGCGATTCAGGAGCGTTTGATAATCTCACCGACGGGAAGCAAAATGCAGACAGTCGCGGTGGGCATCTTCCGCTCTCTCATAGAAGACATACAAATTGTCTATCCCACTCCTCAAGACTTTCGCTCCCCTAGCGACTACACACTAGGTGCAAGCACAATGCACGCGCTGCCGTTGGGACCATTCTGTGAGCTAGTTTAGTGTTAGAGACGAATTTGACTATAGGGAAAGCTCCTCTCTACGAGAGCTTGCGCCCTGAAACGCGGACTATCTAGACGCGGCATTGTGACGGCAGAGTCTTGTACTGTGCTGAGAGTGGTTTTCGCATTTGAATGAGGTTCCTCTTTGTGACAGGACGACCGTTGATCATGCTTGTTCATTACAAGCTGATAACAAAGGAAGCACTGCCCTCCTTAGGTCGTCATAGAATTTGCCCACGCCTGCGTCGTTTTGTACCGTCTCATCTACAAGCGACTTGATTTGGAGGATGTCCTGCTCCATTGGGAATGCCATCACTTTCCTATAGGAGGGTTCGTCTTCGCCACGAGCTAGCAACAACCGTCTAAGGCGTTCCCGCTCCGCGGCTTCTACGAAGATCGTAAGCGTCTTGCAAATTCGCTGCCTAAGCCAAAGCACTACTTCGGGAGGGCGAATGCCTTCAAACACTACCTTCTCCAAACTGTTTGCTTTGTTCAATAGCAGTTCAGCAAAATACGCCGAGCCATGCTCGCTCAACAACCGTTGGCCGCAAGTGCTCAGGTTCTCTCGCGTAAGCGCTAGTCCCTGCTTTTGGCATATTGCACGAATGGTATCTCCGGCTGAAATCGGTACAAATCCGAGCTGCTCCAGATATGCGGCCCCGGTACTCTTGCCGCTCCCTGGGAGCCCGATCAGAAACACGGCACATTTCGGCATAGATCTCTCCGACTCTAGTTCCGACATCTCCAAACCCTTCCTGCCGGCGACCTGATTAGGTCTCAGGCTAGTCGAATTGACTACGGCGGCTTCTTCCCCTCTCCCTCTGTTGTAGACCTGCATTCTTTCGGCGCTCATATTATAAGCCAAGCTGGAAATTATGGATCTCTAGAAGTCGACAGGAGCTGTCGAGAACTAGTGAGACGCACGTTCTTGGATCAATGCTTGTGATGCTCTTGTACCGAACAGTATGCAGCGCCCAATGACCCGCGACTATAGATGTTCCTTGAGTCGGAATAAGCACCTTTGCGCGATTGGCGAGCAATGCTATATTTCCATTAGAAAAGTTCCTATGAAGGATTCAACGGTTACTCATGGACACACTCGTTGAACTTTGCGACTACATCGAAACCGATCCGGGGCTTTCGTCACTTCGCGATCGCGTTGCCCCGAGCCTCTCGGCTGATCCCGGTCACGATATGGGTCATGTTTTGCGTGTGGGGCTGTGGACGCATCGCCTCGGCGGTGGCCAAACCTCGCCTCGGGAGGCGGTTGCTGCTGCGCTGTGTCACGACATAGTGAATGTGCCTAAGAACTCTCCAGAGCGCGCTCAGGCAAGTAGTCTCTCTGCAAGAGCAGCGCGTCGGCTTTTGCCAGAGCATGGCTTTGATGCGGCAAGCATTGACCTGATCGCGGATGCGATTCGGGACCATAGTTTCAGCCGTGGCGCCGTTCCGAGCACAACTCTGGGACGAGCGCTACAAGATGCTGACCGGCTTGACGCGCTTGGCGCGATTGGTATCATACGAACCTTTGGTACCGGTGCTCGCCTAGGCATAAAATATTTCGACATTAACGATCCGTGGGCAACTGATCGCAGACTTGATGATATAGCTTTTTCTTTGGATCATTTCTTCACGAAACTTCTTACTCTCTCAACTACAATGTGTACTCCGAGTGGACGTGCTGAAGCAGACCGACGAGTCGGTATCATGGAAAGCTTCCTCAGTGCGCTGGGTAACGAGATCGCAGCGCCACGTCGAAGGGATACGGATGCTAGTTTCAGGTCTGCCACAAGTTCGACAACCTAATCTTCGCGGTTGAACTATCTCAACTCCTATGATCGATTACGCCGCCGTTACCCACCGTTACTCAGTGCTTTACCCGGATGAGAAGACTGCTTCATTGCGTGACTTTCTTAGTGTTACACCAGAGCCTACGAATAGAGTGGATCGCAAGAACTTCCGGGGTCACCTGACAGCCAGTTGTCTATTAGTCGACGTAATCAATCGACGTATCCTGCTTTTTTACAACAGCAAGTATAAACTTATTTTGCAACCTGGGGCGCACCTCGCCAATCCGGCTGAATCTGCGGTAGAGGTAGCCACTCGTAAGCTGTTTCAGGAGACCTCATACGGCGCCGACCAAGCGAGATATCTTGCCTTTGACTACGATCCACTCGTTCCAATCGATATTGACAGCCATCACATTCCAGCGAATCCCGCACGCGGTGAACGAGCACATGTTCATCATGATTTGCGCTACGTGTTCGTGACTACGACCTCTGAGGGAGCTGGACGAGAAGTGACGGCACGTGAGCCCAACTCCGGTCAGGAACTCCCTTATGTGTATGAATGGTACGATCTTGAGGAACTGAGCCGCTGGGTTACGTTTTCCCGGCTCTTCAGTAAGTTACAGCGATTCCTCAGTAGGGATTCAGCGCGTCGCAGATTCTACGTGGGACTTACAACTCAATTCCCAGTCTCGACGAAAGTGAACACCATCGTCGTCACCCACATCCTGCCCGATTCTTTCGATTTTCTAGAGGTTCTCAATCGATGCACCAACCTCATTGGCGTTATTCCTAAACCAAAGTCCGTTCATGAGGATACGAAGCGACGATTGCTCTCGTCCGGTATCAAAGTCCTCGACTTTGGGCGCGACAAGATTGGAGCCGAGATTCCAAAGCTCCTGAAGGACCATGATGGCCAAAAGACGGTCCTCTTGGATATTGGAGGCTGGTTTGTTCCAGCTCTAGATAAGTTACCAGACTCATTGGCAAAGAGCATCGCCGGAGTTGTCGAGGATACTAAGAACGGCCAAGACAAATACGAGGCATACGCAACCGCCAATGCTCTTCCATTCCCCGTCATTTCCGTCGCAGAAAGCCAGCTCAAGGCAAATGAGGATTTCTTGGTAGGACAATCTGTCGTTTTTTCAGCCGACACCATTCTGCGCGAGTGCGGGTTGATCCTCGAGTACCTAGAATGCGGGGTGATCGGATACGGCAAGATTGGGAAGTCCATCGCTCTCCACCTTAAAGAACGCGGAGTAACACCGAACGTTGTCGAAACGAATGCCCTGAGGCGACTTGAGGCGTATAGGTCACGATGTAGTATTCGCCACAGAGATTGGGTTAGCCGCAATACCGACGTCGTTTTCTGCGCAACCGGGAAACGCGCGACCGACATCATCGACCTTCGCAGCCTGAGGCCCGGCGCATTTCTCTTTTCCGTTACATCCTCTGACGATGAGTTTGATCTCTCTCTACTGGAGAGTGAATATACACGGACCGTCATATCGAGGCATGTGAGTCGGTACGACAGCACCCATAATTATTTCTATTTGGTAAACAACGGCAACGCGGTGAACTTTCTGCACAACGCGGTTCTCTGGGAGTTCATTCAACTCGTCAAGGGCGGGATTTTCCTAGCCATGAGAAATCTCGCCGAAGGCGGTGCACTCGAACGGATATATACGAGTGCGAGCAGGGGGCCCGGCTTCGACTCGCTATTTGAGCTAAGCGAGGATGAAGAAAAGACGGTCGCTAAGCTTTGGATGGAGACCATACTTCTCGGCTTTAAGCTGGAGGAGTAATCAGGCTTCTTCTTTCGAGCTCGGCGCGCACTTCACGGACACGCAAGTCCAGGGTCGACGACGTGAGAGATAGATGCGGTAGCTTCCAGTCGTTGAGATATTGTGCAACACGAACGGCAATTCTACGATGAAGGGACAAATCGCTCTCTCTC
This sequence comes from Pyrinomonadaceae bacterium, assembly GCA_035317005.1. GTDB lineage: Bacteria > Acidobacteriota > Blastocatellia > Pyrinomonadales > Pyrinomonadaceae > UBA11740. The sequence continues at coordinate 33,039 of DATHHW010000130.1, forward strand.
ACGCCATTGTGATGAAAGGAGGAAGCCATGCCAGGTGCGTGAATGTGGAGGGTATACTTCTTAGCGAGATCCTTGCAGGGAAGGACGAGTTCGTTCTGTAGTTCTAGTGACTGGTCGAAGGTATCGCGTTCCATCCAAATCGCAGCCACATCGACGAATGAGCGGTCCACCAAGTAGCTTTCGACCTTCGATTCGGCTTCCCTTTTCCAGACGAAGAACAGGCGTTGAAAGTCTCTCAGCTCTTCGCGGGTCATTGAGTCGAAGCCGGCATGGCCCTGACTCTGGAGTAACGCTCTGGAACCTTCCGGAATCATAGTTTTTACAAGACCAGAAAACCAAGGATGCTGTATCAAGGCTTCTGCTAGCGTGGTTTTGCCTGTGGAACTCGCTCCAGTAATCGCGATTCGATGAGGCGTTAGTACAATCCTATTAGTTGATTCCATCGTGCTAGCCGATGCTCTGCTTGCGCTCACCTAAAGTGACCTAGCGAGCGAAATGGGAGTTCAGAGAAATCTTAGAAGCTCCGAGTTAGACATCATTGAGCGCCATCGCTGATCGCGCCCGCGCGCATTTGACTCGTCGTTTCAGACTGGAGTCGTTCTAACTCGACCTGCTCATGGTTCGCGAAGCTCATTGCAGCTGCAATTGCACGGTGCCCTGCTTGGTCCGCAATGAGGCGGTGCATTTGTTGACACACGCGACGGTAGGCAGGATGACCCTGAGGTGCAGTTCGTAACTCGATGATATGCATTGCTTCGCGGGCGTTCATTTCCATGTAGAACCGGATCCGATATGCCATCGAAACGGCATAGGGTGCCGCCTCGCCTTGGCTATTCGATAGTAGGGCGTAGTGTAATTCTGCCGACGAGTCCATTACGCGACGCCAATCATCAAGAGCACCCGCTTCTTCAATGGCCTCGCCGACTAGGTACCCATGACTTGGAGAGAGGGTTTGCCATTCGATAGTAAGCATTCGATGTCGCTGTAGATCGCGAAATGCTGCATAGTCAGTCACGATGTCAAAACGGTAATGCGTGCGCTCAAACGCTCGTCCGGGGCGATGTCGGCGATTCTTGCGATCGCCGACATAGGCTCTCAAAACGGACGTGCGTTCGTCGGCGCTCATCTCACGCGCCCGCGACAGCAGTTGCACGTCGGGCAGCAAGGACACAGCATAGAGCGCCGCAGCTACTACTTTTGCTTCGCCGTCTGGATCAAAGTCAGTTAGGATCACGTCGGCCGGAAGGTCATCGATTGCGCTGCCGAGCAAATTGGTCGCTTGCCTACTTATCGCGTTTTCAGTCTGAGCAAGATATTCACTCCACGCAACGCCTCGGTCTGCTCGGTCAACACGCACAACGAATGAAGGGATAACCTTTCGAAGCTCTTGAAGAATCAGATCCGAGAACGCTCGCGTCTCACTCAGTTGCGATGCGCGCATCCGTAGCAAGAGCGTCTCGTATGCTTGGCCCGAGCCATAGATGCCTAAGTTAGAACGAGTAGCGGCGGGGAGTAAACCGCGAAGCGTGTCCAACGCTTTTGCACGTATGGTGCGATTGTAGGCGCCAAGAGGTGTTCCTTCATACCTGGGGTAGCGGGCTCGGTAGTAGGCTTCCATTGGCTCGATCCATCGTGCGTATGCTGCGAATGCCGCGTCAAGTACACTACAAAATCTTTTACGAAGTGGGCCCTCTAACTCGGCTGGTATGTGATACTTCCATTGGCCTTTGACTTTGTCATTGTACGGTACGTACCGTGTAGATTGTTCGAGGTACGCCATCAAGCGTCCACGCTCAAGTACCTTTGTGAGCAGATTCGAGACTCCCTCGCACGCCAAGTGAACGCTACCGAGTTGTGCGACCGAGTCGTCACCGTATTCGTTAAAGACCCGCTCGTATAGCGCTTCTGCCCGATGATGTCCTCCTTGTGGCGAACCAGTCATCTTGGGGAGATCTTCCATAAACTCATCGATGAGCAGGCGTCTTAGCGACTTGTTAGACCTGGAGTAGCGGGCGAATAGCGCTCCTTTGACCACCTCAGGTAGGTTTACCAACGCGAAGACCGGCTTATCGGTATTCGTGACGTATTGTTGCAGCGCCTGTTCTTCCGCAGGCGTGAAGTGCTCAACCGAAGGAAGGCTAGCGACAACAGCTTGGTCAATCACCATTGCGCTAACTCCAGATTCAACTGATTCACACATAGCGCCGGCGACATGGCAGCAATGTAAACGGGCAATCCGTACAGAGTTCGCCCGAGAATTGGTTTGGAATTCACAGTCATGCTAGGAATTGCGGTGTGGACGACCATCTAAGTATTCTTTGAGCTAGATCTTCTCCGGACTCAATGTTGTCCAACACCTCGATACCTCTGGCGGAGAGAGATAGCCGCAAAGCTTCATCGATTCTGCGTGCAGTTGCCAGCGCGAAACATAAACGATCCGGAGGGTCCGTTTCAACGAACTGTCGATGTTCTTGAAGAGTCTCGGGCGCGGGTAACGTCTGACTCGCGTTCGTGGGGATTCGGAGTTCCACTACAAAGGTCAGCCCCTCGTTGGGCCCCGAGTCGGGCCAAAAGACCACATCCGGACGTTGGGCGCTGGAGTACGGTTCAAATCCTGCCGTTATGTACTGCAATTCCGCCAGCCCATAGCCACGCAGTTGCTGTACTGCAGCACTTGCAACTTTGAGTTCCTGTTCACTCATTTCTGTCTCGATGAGATAATAGCAGAACTACATTCTAATCACGTAGCCTAAGGGTTCAGATAATCAGCAGAACTCGAAATCAGTCGTCTATGGCAGTCCGCCCGCACAATTGTTGAATTCGGCAGTTGCATTTAGCCTCAGTATCGGGCGAAAGTATTTCGGCATATTCGTAATAGAATCGTCAGACTGTTGCGATTGTTTGAACTCGAAGAAATTAACGCTGCTCAACGAAGGCAGCTTAGCCGGTAGCCTATCTGGTTCAAACCAAAACCTATGGAAGATTTCGAGAAAGAGATTCTAAACGCAGCAATTCTCAGCGGCCCTGACCACATTAACGGCCTTGATAACGGTTGTAAACGACTCCAACTACTAGCCGACGACGAAAAACTAGTAGCGGTCCTGAATTGCGAGCCCTGGAAGCGTGGGGGTGCAGAGACGTTTATCGCGTCAGGTGTACTTCTATTTCGAAAAGAGGGTAGTCGAGAATTCAGAAGAAAGGTAATCCTCAAAGCCTACTGTGGGTTTGGTTATTCCCCAGAGGGCAAGGTGAAATCTTGGGAGGCACGGTCGAAAGAGTTGTCGAAAAACGGCATTCCAGTCAGTCGCGTTTATGGCGTTTGCAAGGGTGTGTTATATGCAGAGTTTATTGAGTGGTCACTCCCGAAATTCATCTCAATTAATCCTACCCTATACGCCAAGTGGGCGGCGAGCAATTTGACAATGATCGCAGAAGCCCTCGATCGCTTGAGAGTGCATCCTATTTGCCTTCTGCCGGATTTGCGAACTGACGGATCGCTGATTTACATTGTCGACTTTGGAGAGGACTTGGGCGAAGTTCCAGGTACTGAAGCCGAAAGCGATTATTGTCGACTCCTTGTGCGCAAGGAGTTGTTTCGCTATGGTTTTGATGACATTGCGATGCTTTATGAGAGCAGCGAGATTTGAAGGGACGGGAAGATGGAAAAGACACTTTTGATTATTAAACCGGATGCACTTGCAAGAGGGTTGGTCGGGCATGTTATCTCCAGACTTGAACAAAAGGGGCTGAAGCTGGCGGGATGTAAGATGGCCCAACTAGAAAGATCGGTTCTGGACGAACATTACGCCCATCTAGTTGATAAACCATTCTACGAAAGAATTGCGATATTTATGGGGTCGTTGCCAGTTCTTCTCCAGTGTTGGGAGGGAGTGGAAGCGGTTTCGGTAGTTAGAACCATAGCCGGGGTCACCAACGGTCGGGAGGCAGCCCCAGGTACAATTCGAGGTGACTTATCCATGAGCGTACAGTGCAATCTGATTCACGCCTCTGATACTCTAGAGTCTGCTCAAGCAGAGATCGCCAGGTTCTTTGGGCCGTCGGAGATCTTCAATTATCAAGCGCCGCTGGAGCATCTTACCTATGCATATGATGAATTGAGATGAAGGTTCCTATTTTGACAATCATCGTTGCTCGGGCCGCCTGGTTGACGTGTTCGTCTACGGACCTACAAGACCGGGCTGCTATCGAGGCCTTATTAGCTGGGAATCCCAGCCTTGGATCTTTTGATAAAACGGGTATGCCAACGAATCCTTACCAGGATCCTCCCTTCGTACCCTTTCCAAGTTGAACTCACACCCATTCTCGAACAGCGCTCGCAGCTAGCATTGAGTCAAGCACACGCACTTTTCTCGCTCTATGGTTTAGGAAAGCCGGTGTTGATTCTGGTCACGCTATGGTCATGTGACTCGATGAAAATCACTGTCAAAGCATGTCAATTGGTGCAAACTCAAATTGCTCTGTAACGGCGGCAAGTTGTAATAAATGTTAAAGTTGTGTGACTCGATGTCACAAAATGCGAAATCCCAAGGGCGCTTTCATAACCCCAAGGTCGGTTAGTCCTTTGCAGTCGACATGTTGTTATTTTACTTGTGGCAGGATTGTGGCAGGAATAAATAGAAAGCACCTGTAGGTGAATGTAACTGAATGTCAAAAGATGTGAAATGCCTTGATTTTGCTCGTGGCTGCATCTCGATGCAAAATCAGTTAGTTACGTTTAGACACCCCGCTTGATTGGGGTGGGTGAGGCCCCGAGTTCGAATCTCGGCGTCCCGACCATTGGAAAAGGCTTTCCGCGTGAAAATGCGGAAAGCCTTTATTGTTCAGTCGGAGGCCGAGCTAATTAAGACGGTCAAGACCTTCGGGGCTTGGTGGTTGTGTTGTTCTTGTTAGCATTCGCGGCGCCGCCGCTGTTCGAAGGCTTCGCAGCGTCGGTGTTTTTGGTCGCGCTGTTTGATTGAGTTGGGGTGGACCCCGAAAGGGCCGCGCGCGGGGGGCTGTTTTTCGGGGCACCCTTTGAATTGGTCTGGCTGCCCTTCGAAGACTTAGCCGCAGTCGCGTCGACAAACTTGCCCGCCAGCGTAAGGCAGCACATCATCCCATATTCCGGATGCGGACCACATGACAGTCCGGCAACTTTGTAGTCGGGACTCATTATGCGTTTCCGATGCCCACGGGTGGCAAAGCCATCATCGATCAGCCAGGTAAGAAGTCGGTCTCGCGCTGACTCGCTTCCATACGAAAGGTTCTCTCCGATTCCGCCCTGCCAATTGCCAAAAGGCTTCACACGATCTTCGACCAGACCTCCACTGCTTCCAGTCTTATGACCAGTGGCACCCGATCCACTCTGATCTTTGACATGAGCGATGGCGGCGAGGTAAAGACCTTCCGACATGCTCAGTGGTCCTACAGGTTTGGCCGCACGCAGAAACGTAATCGCGTCTTCGACCGCAGTCCAACCTTCCTCGGTAGTAACCGCTAACGTTTCGGTCTTGTACGCTTTTCCATTGAATAAGGGCTTTAGCTTTTCGAGGTAGGACGCATAGACCTGGGGATTGGCCCGCGCCTGGTTGATTTCGTTCAGCAGGTCCTGCTCTCCTTGAGATAGGGACGCCTTCGTAGTTTGCGAATGGCTCTCGCGCGAGCCTGGGATGGAAAGGATCAAAGTGAGGGCGCACAGCGCCACAAGTCCAACTAATCTGACTTTCATTGGGGGATCACCTTTCATTTGGAGATTCGATCCGAAAGCAGCCTCAAAGAGCTTGCGAACCTGACTTAATCTTCGGCAAGGCCGCGGCTAAATTAGCGAAAGCGGGGCGCGCTGTCAATTGAATAGTAGACAGCCTGTGGATAAGCGTTTAGCATCAGAGATGACGGCATCCCCCCGGCCGAGAGTGTTTAGCTGTTTTTCATGGCAATTCGGCATCCACCTGAAGACTATATTCCCCGCGTTGTTCGTGGCGGCCAATTGCCGCCGCCCCGCGTCGTTCGTTACGATGAGCGGCAGCCGAGCTTTCTCCGTCGCTTCCTGGGATTTCTTCTGCGACCGTACTTTGTGGTTCCGGTGTTGCTCTGCGCGGTGCTGGTCGTAACCGTCTTCGCCTATTACTGGATCATTTTTTCCGCGCGCATCGATAATCTTCTAAAGGGCGAAGTCTACACTCGTTCAGCTGGAATCTACGCGGCGCCAAAACAAATTCGCGCCGGACAAAACATTTCAGAGGACGACCTGCTTGCTTATCTAAAGCGCGCTGGGTATGTCGAGCGCGGCCAACAGGGTGACAGCGCGCGCGGGCGTTATGTCATTGATGGAACCACAGTCGAAATCGATCCTGGCCAGGATTCGGTTCTGGATAATGCCCAACCTTTCCAACCGCTCAGAGTCCAATTCGCGCGCGGCGGAAAATCAATCGCGGCGATTGCGAGCAAGGACAACAACGCGCATCTCGAGAAAGCCCAGCTTGAACCCGAATTGATCAGCTCAGTCACCGGCCGCGAACGCGCCAAGCGAAGAGTGATCGGCTTTAACGACCTGACGCCTGATCTGGTAAAGGCGATCACGGTCACGGAAGATCGTTCTTTCTTTGAACATCACGGCGTCAACATTCGCGGCATCATCCGCGCCTTGCTGCGCAGGTATGACTCTGATCCCAATTCACCGATCGCACGTCAGGGCGGCTCCAGCATTACCCAGCAGCTTGTCAAGAACCTGCTCTTGTCACCTGAACGAACGATGAAGCGAAAAGTCGCCGAAGCCTACATGTCGGTCATTCTTGAGACGCGTCTTTCGAAGGAAGAGATTTTTGCTCTTTACGCCAATCAGGTCTATCTCGGGCAGCAGTCTGGGTTTTCCATCAATGGTTTTGGCGAGGCCGCCAGCGCCTACTTCAACAAAGACGTTACGAACCTTACCTTGCCTGAGTCAGCGTTTCTGGCCGGATTGATTCGCAGTCCGAATCGCTACAATCCTTATCACGACATCGACACCGCGACTGCGCGCCGTAATCAGGTGCTGGAATCGATGGCTGAGACTTCCGCGATCACGACGGACCAGGCAAAACAAGCTGAAGGTGTTGAGCTGAAAATGGCGACGACCAAGGGCCGGATAGACATTTCTGACGCGCCATACTTTGCCGATTACGTCCAGAATCAACTCGGTGATCTGATTTCGGGACAGGGCGCCGATCATCTGCGCATCTACACTTCGGTCGACATGGATCTGCAGCGAGCGGCCTACGCCGCGGTTACGAAACAACTGGCGGCGCTCGACAAAATCGAAGCCAAACGTGTTCCCGAAGGGACAGTCCAGGCTGCGCTGGTGGCGATGAACGCACACACCGGCGAGATTGTGGCGATGGTGGGCGGCCGCGACTATTCGAAGAGCCAGCTTAATCGCGCCGAGGCTTTGCGCCAACCAGGTTCAGCTTTCAAGCCATTCGTGTATGCGACCGCGCTGAACACTGCTTATGATCCAATCCCGCGCGTGATCACGCCGGCCACGGTTTACAAAGACGAGCCCAAGACGTTCACCTACGACAACCAGGAATATTCGCCGGGCAACATGGGTGATAAGTATTCGCTGCAACCGGTGACGTTGCGCGACGCGATGGTGCACAGTCTCAACGTGGTGACGGTTGATGTGGCGATGGAAGTCACCATCGGCCGCGTGATGAATCTGGCCGCGAAGGCCGGATTGCCGCGGGTCGCGCATGCTTATCCAGCGATGGCCCTGGGCACTGCTGAAGCAACTCCGCTCCAGGTCGCCTCTGCTTACACCGCGTTCGCCGCGAACGGAACTCGCACGACGCCGCTGGCCATCGATCGCATTACCACCGGTACCGGCACGACGATAGCCCAACCCACCGCGCAGAAGAACGAAGTGCTGCGTCCTGAGATCGCTTATGTCATGACTTCATTCATGAAGGACGTCGTCAACCGCGGGACGGCCGCGCCGATTCGCGCGCGCGGATTCAAGTTCAACGTGGCCGGTAAGACCGGCACCTCGCGCGACGGGTGGTTTGCCGGCTACACCCCTGACCTGGTTTGCGTCGTCTGGGTGGGATTCGATGATGGCTCGCAGTTGGGTTTGACTGGAGCTGCCTCCGCGCTTCCCATCTGGGCCGATTTCATGAGCGCGGCGCTGAATACGCACCCCGAGTGGACCGGAGACTGGCAGATGCCGGAAGGTGTTCAGCAAGCTGATATCGATCCGGCGACGGGACAGTTGGCGAAGGCAGAGACGATCGCCAAACGATCGGAACTTTTTATTAGCGGGACCTTGCCGGGAGAAAACGCAGAGACAACTGACGACATGGCACAGGAGCCGCCGGCCCAAATTGACGAAGGAACCAAGAATCCTCAGACCGAGCCGGCTACTTTGCCCGAGCCGTTTCCCACCGAGCCACCCCCGCGGACAAGACCTACGCCGAAGAATGATTCACGATTGAGTTCGCGCGACTTTGGTGATGGTGATCCCGCGACGCGTCTGCAGGGCACGGTTACCCTCGACATCGATCCGACCACTGGCCTGATTGCCGTCGACAGTTGCCCGGTTATCCGCACGAAGACTTTTTTGATCGGACAGGAACCCAGAAAGTATTGCGGCCCTGAGTATCACAGGAAAGCCCAACCCTCACCACCGATGCCAGGTACGCGGGCGCGTGTAATCAATCCCTAAACGTTAACGTTTCTCAATCGCAGCCCGCAACGTCTCGATCGCTAACGCCGCCGCATGTTGCTTCCGAGAAGGCAGACCACCCAGCGCGTTAACGATATCCTTGCGCGTCAGTTTCAAAGCATCTTCGATGGTCATCCCTTCCAACATTTCAGCCAGAGCGGAACCGCTGGCCAGCGTGGGCGGACAACCATAAGCGAGGAATCGCACGGCTTCGATTCGATCATCACGAATGCGCAAATTCAAGCGCAAGCGATCACCACAGACAGGATTTGTTTCTTCAGCGACTGCGTTTGCGTCTCCGAGTCCGCCTGCGTTGCGCGGATGCGCGAGGTGATCTTTGAAGGCTTCGGAATATGACAAGGTGGTTAGGTTATCGCCATTTTTTGGAGTGCGGTGACTTGTCACCGCTTTTCATTTATCAAGAAGCATTGATCGATCAAGAGCGGACAAGTCCGCCTGCTAAACAACACCATCGGAAAGCGGCGACAAGTCGCCGCACTCCAAAGATCGGCACTAACTCACCGCCACCGTTTGCCGAGACAGCGGCGACAATCTGCGCAGACTCTCAACCGCGCGCTGCAACGCCGCCAGTGCATAATCAATATCATCGTCGGTGTTATCTTTGCCAAAGCTGAAACGAATCGCGCCGCGGGCCAGTTCTTCGTCACGGCCGAGCGCGCGAATCACCGGCGAAGGCTCGAGTGTCCCCGACGAACATGCCGAGCCGGTTGAAACAGCAACGCCCTGCATATCCAGATGTATCAGCAGACCTTCGCCTTCAATAAAACGAAACGAAATATTCGAAAGATGGGGCAGACGCTGTTCCCGTCTTCCGTTGAAAGCAATGTCATCGATGGATTGGCCGACGGCGCTCTCAAGGCGATCGCGCAGACGGCTTGTGTGTTCGTTGCGCTCAGGCATTTCGCGGCCCGCCAGTTCCGCCGCCGCTCCGAAGGCCACGATGTTGGCAATTGATTCGGTGCCGGCGCGCCGCTCTCTTTCCTGATGACCACCAACTTGTTGCGGATTTAGACGCACGCCACGTCGCAGAAACAACGCTCCGGTCCCTTTCGGTGCATAGATCTTGTGCGCTGAGATCGAAAGCAGATCGCAGCCCAAGTGTTCGACGTCAATCGGCAGCCGTCCGGCGGCTTGCACCGCGTCGGTGTGAAACCATAGATGACGATGATCACGCCCGCGTTCTTCTCTAACCACTTCGCCGATTTCCTCGATCGGTTGAATGGTTCCGATTTCGTTATTGGCCATCATCACGCTTACCAACACCGTGTCCGGGCGCAACGCCGAGCGCACGTCTTCCACTCGGACTATCCCGTCTTCATAAACAGGCAAACGTGTGACAACCCAGCCGCGCTTTTCAAGTGACTCGATGGCGCCGCGAACTGATGGGTGCTCAATCGAGGACGTAATGATGTGCCGGCCATGAGATTCGGCCAGTTCGCAAATGCCGCGAATTGCCAGGTTGTTGGCCTCCGTGCCACCGGAGGTGAAGATGATCTCGTTCGCGCGCGCGCCGACAAGCGTTGCGACCTGGCGGCGGGCGCGATCGGCGGCGGCCCGTGCCTCCTGCCCAAACCCGTGAACGCTCGAAGCGTTGCCAAACTTTTCAGTCAGGTAAGGCAGCATCGCTTCGACGACCCGAGGGTCGACCGGGGTGGTGGCACTGTGATCGAGATAGACTTTGCGCATCGGACTCAAGGGTTGTTTAGAGGCGGGCTACTGCCCCGCCATACCTGAAATACGAGGACCCTTCGCGGATCCGTTGGGCGGTCGCCGTGCCGTTAAGCCTGACAACTGGTTCGCTACGCATCGCATCTGAGCCTTGTGTTTCGACGTGTCGAGTCTAGGTTGGGCAGGCAAGAGGGTCAAGCGCCATGGTTGTTACTCCCCGGACTCGGTGTTAGCATTTTGAAGTTAGGCAGCGGGGTCATCAAGTAGACTCCGAGACGAAAGCTCTCCCTTTCGAACGTACCGATCTTCCGATCGGTCAGAAAGGTTAGACGATGAAAACTTTCAGACTCGCTTTGACGCTAATCCTTACGGGTGCTTTCCTGGTGGTCCCGCTCAGTGCCGCGCCCCTTAAGACGCAGGATCCTCAACCCCAGGCCAGCGCGCTCATGCGCGGCTATCGCACCGGCTATTCCGATGGATATCAAGCCGGTATTACTGACCGTGCAAACAACGCCGCGCGCGAATTTCGAAACAAGACGGAATACGAGAAAGCCGATCGCGCTTACAATTCGAACTATGGCATGCTCGAAGAATACCGCGACGGTTATCGGCAGGCTTTTGAAGTGGGCTACAACGCCGCTTTTGATCGGAAGCCGTTTGACTCGACCATTCCGGCCGACTTGAAACGCCGCAGCGAAGAATCGTCGGTTAGCTATCCGAGGGATCCGAACAAGGGTACTGATTCCGGATCGCAGCCGACTCAGTCCGCTCCGCCGGCCAACATTGACGCGATTCCGCGCGACACGATCATGCGGATTGAGCTGCTGAGCAATCTCTCAACCGCAGCTTCCCAGAAGGGCGATCGCTTTCAGGCGCGCGTGATCGAGCCGAAAGAGTTTGAAGGCGCTACGCTCGAGGGCCGGGTGGTGGATGTGAAACGTCCGGGCCGGGTAAAGAGCAGTGCGCAGTTGCAACTTGCGTTTGACGAAATCCGATTCACCAATGGCCGATCGGCCAAGATGAGCGCCCAGGTAATTGAAGTTATTCCGACCAGCGGCAGTCAGGGTGTGGGCAAGGTTGATTCGGAAGGCGGCGTGCAGGGAAGAGGTTCGACCAAAGGCGACGTGGAAAAAGTCGGCGCCGCGGTTGGGATTGGCGCGGTCATCGGCGCCATCGCAGGCGGCGGGGTCGGCGCTGCCGTGGGCGCGACCATCGGAGCCGGAGTCGGGACCGCCGGGGTCCTCAGCCAGCGCGGCAGCGACATTGAGCTTTATCAGGGTCAGCAATTACGCATCCGCACCGCCGGCGATATAGAGATCCGATAAGCTGTTCGAGTTCTGGCTGGATGAGCAATGGCGGTGATCTCCGAATTGGATCTAGCCAGCAGGTTTCTTATTCGCGCGATCTGAGGTTACTCACGAGCGTGGTGGGATCGTTACAGAACCGCGAGCGGTAGCGACGGATCCTACGCGCCCAGGTTGCCGCTCTCAAGGATAAGACGATCCACGAAATCACACGAAGCGGAGCCGGTTTTGTTCGTGCGGTTTGGTGTGAATTCGTGGATCGTTCTTGTCCGAGCGGGAAAAACACGAAACCAAAGTATGAATTCTCGCATCCGGTCGCTACCGCTCGCGGTTCCGTAACGAACTCTTCTTTGGCAACGGAATTTCTGAATCCCAGGCTTCCAACTGCCTGACCCAACCAAAAAGTGAAGCTTGAAACTCGAAACAGCTTAAGATGCCCATCATCACTCTTCTAACCGACTTTGGCTCGCAGGATTATTTTGTCGGCGCGATGAAGGGAACGATACTCTCGATCAATTCCGACGCCTGCATTGTTGATATTACTCACGAGATTCCGCCGCAGGACATCCAGGCCGCCGCCTTCAATCTGCTGGCCGCATATGAGAACTTCCCGGACGGCACTATTCATGTCGGCGTTGTCGATCCGGGTGTGGGATCCGCCCGCAGAGGAGTCATTATCGAATGCGCCAGCCAGTTTTTTGTGGGACCCGACAACGGATTGTTTAGCTGGATCTGCGAACGAGAGGGGAGCTTTCGCGCGGTCCAGCTAACCAATGATAAGTTCTTTCGCCAACCCGTAAGCAGAACTTTCCATGGTCGGGACGTCTTTGCGCCGGTTGCGGCGGCGCTTTCAAACGGAGCCGCCCTGGAGAATTTTGGTCCGGCGATCGACGATCTGGTCCAACTTGAATCGCTGCAGCCCAGGACGATAGATGGCGGTGTGATCGAGGCGACCATCATTCATATCGATCGCTTTGGTAACTGCATCACGAATCTCACCAGCAATCATCTTGCTGCGGGGGCAAAGCTCGTAATCAATGGCCGCGAAGTCTCTTCCTCGCGCGAGTTCTTTGCTGATAGTGAGGCGCCACAGGACGATCTGTTCAGCATCGTCGGTAGTGCGGGATTTGTGGAGATCGCGGCGCAAGACTCCTCGGCGGCGGGAATCCTGAAGGCAAAGCGCGGTCATCCGGTGATCGTGGTTTCAGGTCGCGCTTGATTGAGCATCGATCCGATTCGTCACTATTCATCCGAGTTGCTCATACGCGCCGCGGTAATGTCTTAATTTGGCTAGCGGTGTTCAGAGTACCTACTTTAGTCGGGTTTTTTTGCGACGAGAAAGGCCCAACTGAAGTTGGTACTCTAACACCTGTAAAATTAGACGCCACCCGCGTGAACGCTCGCTTGTCACGCGGAAACCTCTTTGCTATCTTCAATTCATCCAAAACTTTCGAAGGACGCAAACAATGGAAAAAGCGAAGGAGAGCGCGGCGGCAAGCGCGGTGTCGACCGGGCTCAGAGGGGTCATAGCCGCCTCCTCATCAATTGGCGATGTTGACGGCGAAAAGGGCGAACTGATTTATCAGGGCCTGAATATTCACGACCTCGCGACGAAATCCACGTTTGAAGAAGTTGTGTTCCTGCTTTGGAACGGAAGGCTGCCAACACGGCCCGAGTTGGATGAACTGAAAAACAATCTTGCGACCTCTTATAAGTTCCCGGACGAAATCGTTGAATTGATCAAAGGGATGTTCGCGCGTGTTCCGGCGAGTGCCGAACCAATGGACGCGCTGCGCACCGTGGTCTCAGCTATGGCGATGTTCGATGAGGAATCGCGAGACCTTTCGCGCGCAGCGAGTATCCGGGTTGCCACCCGCTTGACGGCCAGGTTCCCAACCATTGTGGCTGCAATCGACAGAGCGCGCAACGATCTTGATCTGGTCGAGCCAAAGCCAAACCTCAACATCGCGACCAACTTTCTTTACATGCTGACCGGCAAGATGCCTGATGAGTTTGACGCACACGTCATGGACGTGGCCCTGATTCTCCAGGCGGATCACGAGTTGAATGCTTCAACGTTCACGGCGCGGGTAGTAGCGGGCACGTTGGCTGACATGTATAGCTGCGTCGTGGCTGCGCTGGGTGCGCTTTCCGGCCCGCTGCACGGTGGCGCGAACACGGCAGTGATGAAGATGCTGCTGGAGATCGGCAGCGTCGACAACGTTGAAACCTACATCAAGGACGCTTTGGCAAAAAAGAAAAAGATCATGGGTTTTGGCCATGCCGTGTATCGCACCGAGGATCCTCGCGCTACACACCTCCGCCGGTTTTCAAAAGAGATGGGCGAGCGCAAGGGTGACACGAAGTGGTACGAGATGACTGCCAGGATCGAAGAGATACTGAAGCGCGAGAAGGGCCTGCTGCCGAACGTCGACGCCTATTCCGCTTCGACCTACTACATGATGGGAATTCCGCTCGACCTTTACACTCCGATTTTCGCGATCAGTCGCATCAGTGGTTGGACCGCACATATCCTCGAACAATACGCGGACAACAAACTCATTCGGCCGCGCGCCGAATATGTCGGGCCGCGCGACGTGGCTTATGTGCCGATTGATGAGCGGTGAGAGTCAAAGAGTGATGAACGAAGTGGTCACTAGCATTGAAGAGATCGTGATGAGGATTTCTGAAGTTACCACCGCGAAACTTGAAGCTCTACGAGACTCTCAGATGCGCACAGACCAGAGGCTAGCCGAGACTAATGATCGATTGAACGTTTTCGTCAACGTAAGTCGAGCGCTTTATCATGAACGGCCATAAGTCTCCTTCCAAAGCGTCAGCAAAGAAACCGCGCGGTCGCGGTGCAAAGAAATAGCAGCCGCGCGTTACAGCTCACGCTTAGAGGTGCGCTGTTAATGAAGCCCAACCCGTCAGTGAACGAGTACCGCACGTCATACCTTGCCGGCGAGGACAGCCTACCGTTCAGCGCGAATTGATAGCTTGCGCCGACTAAATTTCCTTGACACTGGGTTAGTTGAGGAGTAGGTTCCCGTCCATCGCAAGGTTTCAGGCTTGGGTGCTCAAACTAAGCTTAACGCTCACTTGACTCACACACCTGATTACCTCCAACACATTCTCTTATAGGAGGCTACTCTCATGGCAAGCGAGTCAGGGGACGCAAAACTCCTCGGGAACTTCAGCAAGCTAATCGAATTCGTGTCGGTTAATCCCGACTACAACCCGGCAAATCCGTCGTTGAAAATACCGGCGCTGAACGCCCAGAAGGCCGTGGCGGTGGGCGCGGTCGCGGATATTGGCGCGCAGGAAGCGCCATACAAAGCCGCGGTCAACGAGCGACTGGAAGGATTTGAAGGCTTAGGGCCGACAGTCAGCCGCGCGGGAAACATGTTCAAGGCCTCGGGCGCAGGCCAGAAGAGCCAGGACAATCTCAAGACTGTTTCGCGCAAGATCACGGGACGGCGCAAGACTGCCAAAGTCAAAGATGACCCGAACACGCCTCAGAATGAGGCGACCAAGAGTTATTCGGTGTCGCAGTTGAGCTATGAAAACATGGCCGGCAACTTCGATGATTTTATCGCGATTCTGAAGTCAGTCCCATCCTATGCGCCAAACGAGGCCGAGTTGACCACCGCCGGCCTGGCCGCACTGGCCAAGGACCTCAAAGCCAAGAATGACGCCGTAAACACGGCGTTTGTGCCTGTGAGCACCGCGCGCGGCCTGCGCGATCAACTGCTGTTTCTGAATGAAGACTGTGTCGTGAACATCGCGCTGCTGGTAAAAGCCTACGTCCGCGCCGCCCTCGGGCCGGATAGCCAGCTTTTCAAGAGCATCAAGGGGTTGGAGTTCAAACGGCAGAGAAAATAGCGACGCAGGTACCATCTCCGACGGCGCGGGTGTCATATCGCACAGTCCGGGTTCGATATCCCACGACGCGGGTGCCAAATCGCACGACGCGGGTGCCATATCGTATGGCGCGGGTGTCATGTCGTACAACGCGCATTAGATGTCGCGAGACGGGTTCAATGTCGCGCGACGCCATCATTAGGTCGCATGACGCCAGCACCATGTCGCAGAAGAGGAGCGCCATGTTCCCCGGAGCCGGGCCGATGTTTCACAAATCGTCATCAACATAGGAGGCCAAGAATGATTTCCCTGCTTAAGCGATCGAACCCTGCCTGGGGTTTAGCAATTGTGTTGCTTTCTCTCGGCTTGGTGGGCGCGTGTAGAACCCCAACGCCTGACGCGAGGGAAGAACTCGTGCGCTCGCTGAAAGGCGCAAGTGTGGACGGTTACTATTTTGCCACCAGGGAGGACGAGACCCAGGGTGGTAACGTCGCTAGACAACAGCGCCATGCGTAACCCGATCAAACTCGCGAGCGGTTCTCTGGTTCTCCGCTATACAAGGGTAAGAGACAAAAAGGCGAACACCACCAGGATTTATAGAACAGAGATCGCCAGGAACGGCGCCGCGATAACAATTCTCGTGACCGACATCGCTTCGGGCGAGGTGGCAATGAAAAAGGACTTGGCCCCTGACAAGAATGGCACTGGGAATGGCGGGGATGGCACTGGGAAGAACTGTACTCAGACTGGTGAAAAGGTCTTCAACTCCCAGGCTGAGTGCGATAATAATTTCTTCTCCGATTGTACGCGCGGAGGCTTCGTCCAATGTAAAGCAAATCGCACCTGTGAACCTAAGCGTTCCGGTTATGAGTGTTGTTTCAAAGACGGTTCGGGCGTGGCCGTTACGGTGATCGTCTGGCCTAACAGGCTTTGCCCATCCATACCCTACCTTCCAGGCGATGAGCAAAGATTGGTGCTGACCCAGTAACGAGCGAAATACACCCTTGCGAGGTCGTTCATCTTAAACCTAAATCGAACGGAGGAAATTGCTATGTCCCACATTACGCGATTCTTCTTTTTGTTGTTGGCATTTGCTGGCGCGATCCAACCCAGTAACGCTCAGATCAAGAGCGAGTGGAAATCGTTCTCGGGTGATCGCTCATTTTCAAGTGAAGTCTTGCCCGCATCTCCAGGCGCACTTCTCTCGTTTCGCGAGCCCGACGGCATGATACTTTCAGAGGGGAACCTGTACTTCACGTCACACGATGCCGCCGGGGCCACTGTGTGGAGGACCAGTCAAACCTCAATCCCGGGTCAGGAAACCGTCCTCTATTGGGAGCCGGGCGCGATATTTAGCGACATAGTATTCGCTGAGGTCGACGGTATTTTTTGGGGATACTTCTTCGCGGCGAAGCTGGGGACGAACTTTAGCGGCGTCATGATCAAGCGCATCCCCTTGACGGGAGGAACAGCAAGCGTTCTCGCGAACGTAGAGCGAAACGTTCACATGGGTAACCATCACAACCTCGTTACGGACGGCGAAAATCTTTACTGGCAGGACGTCCAGGCGATACGCAAAATGCCAATCCGAGGCGGCACCATCACTTCGCTCGACCTGGGGATGCCGAACACCGATACCGCCGGCATCGAACTACAGAACGGGAGCCTTATCGTCTACGCCTCAAATGAGAGCATTCGTTTCGTGCCGACGAGCGGCACCAACACCACTCCCGAATCCAGGACGATCGTCGTAGCAGAGGACCGTGTTACAGCGCTGCACGCCGTGTCCAATGGTACCTACTGGGGCGACGTGGGTCCCCATAAGGGAAACCTTAACTTGCGCGTCGCTGGCGTGAATACAACGCTTGTGGCACCTCGGGGGTACGTGACTTCGATTTCGACGAAAGGACCTGCGGCTGGCGGCGCTCAGGCTTGGACCGAATGCGCTTTTGTAATCAATAGGTGCTTTCTGAACTTTGCCCGTCCAGGGTTTAAGACGTTCATAGTCATCGGCGACGGCGCCCTGGGTGTAACGGTCACATCTTCGAGGAGTGTCTTTTGGGGCGATATTTCCGGCGTGCACCGGATCACATTCTGAGTGGGATGGCCGCCCAACGTTCCAAGGTCGGCTAGAGTCATGCGACGCTGCGCTTTGAGATATGTATCGGGAAGAGCGCGCCGGATAGACCAGCGAGGAACCTCAGGACAGGGGTTAAAGAGAAAGTCTGGTCTAAGAGTCGAAGAGAATTCTTCGCTGAGGGAAGAGAGCGATAAGACTCTCAAGGAAATTGCGGCGTAAGGAGCGCAAATCATGGCAGTGAGGCAAAGAGAAAAAACAATAACCCGAACTGGGATGCCAGGTCTCCCCCAAGTTCTGACGACTGTACAAGAAATCTATCGGGACTCGGCAACGTTAGCTGGGCTTAAGGCAGGCCCACTGCCGGAGAGCTTGAACGAAATGACTACGGCAGGCTGGAGAAAGGTCCAGCCAAAGCGCCGGCCCGAAGCGGTTGCGAGTCTGTTGAAGGTATTAGCCGCCATGTTGGAGGCGGCGCAGGAAAGCGACGCAACGTCGTTGCGAAACCAACATGTTAAGGATGGGAGCGAGAAAGTCTGTCCTATATACCCATTCGATTAAGATGTTCGACGCTAAAGAAAAGTCATTCGAGTACGCAACTGACTCCTCGAAGTTGCTAATTACGCTTTCAACGGGAATCATTGCGTTTACAGTCACGTTTGCAAAGGACTTCGGGGTTAAACCTTCATCTAGAGCGCAGTCAGTCCTGCTTCTAATGTCCTGGATAGCCTTACTGGCCTCAGCGGTTCTCGGCGTTTCAACTTTGCTGGCCATAACGGGCGAACTCGAACCGCCGACCAAACGTGACGATTATATTCCGAGCATCCGCGCACATAAGATTAAACATCTGCTTTCCTGGCAGATCGTAACCTTCTTAGGTGGCATTGTTCTGATCGTTATCTACGGCGGACTGAAAATATTTTGATGAACACGGCGCAGCAGCCTTAGGTGACTCGTCTTACTCGGCCGCGGCGTCTGGGTTTCGGAGCGGTTGCTGCCAATGGTGCGACAAGCTTCTCGTAGAGACCAAACAGGTGCTCGACGCGATCGCGGTCGCCGGTGAAGGCGTTGGGCCGATAGAGTTTGTCGACCGCTTTGTCGAGTTCTTGATGCGCCTTGCGAAGTTGATGAGGCATCACGTCAACGTCATAGAGATCGGCGAGGGTTGAGTTGGGGAATTCCGCGCGCGCGTCAAGTACGGCTTGCGCCAGCAAGCGAATCTTTGCACGTTGTTCGTCGGTCGCTTCGGGCCAAGGGAAGGTGTTGTAGACGATTCCGGCCGAATACCTGTAGCGACTCTCCAGTCTTCCGCCAATCTGGCGAAGCCAGGCCATGTGCATGGCGGATGTAATAACACCGAAGTGCCACAGAGTAGCGTCTTTCAAAACAAAAACAAGATCGCTCGGAATGGTAGGCGACTCCAACCAACCTATTGGTACGTAGTATCTGCGTTCTGAACTGACCTTAGGTATCACTAAAAAGTGACCTTCAGGGATCACCGTTACGTGAAAGCGGGTTGGTGTTTGGGCGAGCTTTTGGGTCGGTAAGCTCTTGCTGTCCAGCCTCATCTTGCGGACTAAAGCTATTCGCTCCATGACGGCTGGCATGGAGCGAAGTTCTTCCGGTGCGGCGTCGTTAAGACTGAGAATCCACCGTTCGCCCCCGTTGATGAACTCCTCCGAACCAATGAAAGGATGTAAATACTTCTCCGCCTTTGGCTCGCTTTGTAAGAACAGTCGTAGTTCGTCGACGTCAAAGATGTAATTTCCGCCGTCGATTGGTTTAGAGCCAATGATTAGCTTGGGAACATTGCACAGTGGCTGGCTTGTCTCGTCAACGACTAAGTGACGATTGGTAACGTTGCCTGCGTCAAACAAATAGGGTGTGAGCGCCGCGTGTTGACTTTCAGTCGGATCGCCCTTAGGCACATCGTAGCTAAATAGGCGCTTGATCGGTGGCTCCTGAGCGCGCCGACATAGTCCGATGATTACAACGTGGACGTGAGCCACGCCGCGAGCATCACTGCCCCAGGCGAAGGTGCGATGCGCGAATGTGATCTCCAGTCCGAAACGATCAAAAAGAGTCGGCCAGAGTTGCGCAACCTGTTCGCCCTGCGTGATCGAGTTAGTAGCGACAAAACCGACCCGCGCCGCTGACAGCCCCAAATACTCACCCGCCGTAATGAACCAGGCTGTGACGTAGTCGAGCGTTCCGCCGCTGCCGCCGAGTTTCGCGATCCGGCGTACTTGCTCTCTTTGCGCAGGGCTCTGCATCTTGGATCCGCCGAATGGTGGATTGCCCAGGATGTATGAACAGTTCGCGGGAACAATTACATCGGACCACTTCGTCTCAAGCGCGTCGGCATTCAAGATGTGCGGGGACTTCTCAATCGGGATGCGCGCATAGCTCTCGCCGAACTCCAGCGAGAGCCGATTGTTCATGATGTGATCCATCATCCACAACGCGACTTCGGCAATCCGAGAGGCGAACTCGCCCAGCTCAATGCCGTAGAATTGATCGACATCAATCTGGCTCATCTTTGTCACATCCAACTCTAATTGGCCATCCTTGCGCAACACCTTGAGCAGATCGATTTCCAGAAGTCGAAGCTCACGGTAAGAAATGATCAGGAAGTTTCCGCAGCCACACGCAGGATCGAAGAAACGCAGGCTTGCCAGCTTGCGATGAAAGTCTTCGAGCGCCTTTCTTCGCCCGCTGTCGCGCCGTCCCGTAAGTTGCTTGAACTCAGTCCGTAGCTCGTCGAGGAACAGAGGCTCAATCACTTTCAGAATGTTTTTCTCCGTTGTGTAGTGCGCGCCCTGTCTGCGGCGCTCGTCCTTCTGCATGACGGACTGGAATAGCGAGCCAAAGATCGCCGGGGATATCGCGTCCCAATTAAACGTGCAGGCTGCGATGAGTAGATTGCGCATCGCCTTATCGAACGCTGCCATGGGCAAGGTTTCTTCAAACAAATCACCATTCACGTACGGGAATTGAGCCAGATCGTCATCAAGGGTCTGCTGACGTTGCTCGGTCGGTGTGTTCAATATCTGAAAGAGTTGTCCAATCCAGAGTCCGACGTCGCTGCCGTCTGGATTCGTGCGTTCGGTTATCAGCGCAGAGAAAATATCCCTGGGGTTGAAGATGCCGGTGTCATCGGCAAACAGACAGAAAACCAGTCGCACGAGGAAACGCTCCAGATTGTGACCGACATAACCTGAGGCCTTAAGAGCATCATGCAGTTGGCCCATCAGTTCGGACGCTTCTATGTTGACGGGGTCTTGATCGCGGAAGGTGCGCTTCTGAACGCCAAGGATGAAAGCGAAGTCTTCTACATGTTCGTGAAGCTGGCGGAGCTGAAACTTAACGTGAGTGTTCTCATCAAGATCATAAAGCTCGAAGGTTTGAAAATCGCTGACCAGCACGTAACGAGGGAGTTCGTGCTCCTTTAGCCCGGGAAAGTAATCGAGAGCTTGTTGCTTGGCCCGGACAAGATTTCGACCCGCGCTCTTCTGTTCAACTAAAAGAACACCCTTCCAGAAAAGATCGACAAACCCACGTTGATCCCCAAGGAGCTTTACAGGTTCCTCGAAACTAGCGACGTGACGACGGGTGACACCGAACAATTCGAAGAATTCGTTATAGAAGGTCTGGCTTTCGCCTCTCTCGTAGTGGGCGTCCTTCCACTCTTCGGCGAATTGTGCGGCACGAACTCTTATCTCATTCCAGCTTAGGCGCATTGAGGTTCCGAGTAGATCCCCTGAAAAGATTAGAGCTTTGGTTCGTTCTCATTGTAACCCAGGGTGTTTGGTTCTGTATTGGGTTTAGAGTCTTGCTTAAGCGGAGCGAGTCATCAGGTTTTCCACAGGATTTCACTGACGCAGTGGCGTGGGGAGTCTCGCCCGCTAATCACGCGCAAGATGCGCGTGCCACTTTTCTTCGTGCGCGTTATGCTACTGATCGTCGGTCACGCGAATGAAATCACTCCCCGGACCGAATTGATCCAATCCATCGTCACCAGCTTCAACGATCGATCCAATCGATGGATGAAACGCGTGCACATCCGGCGTGGGAATCTGAGGCGCGTCGACGCAGGGCGAAGGTAGCGGCGGGGGCTCAATGAATGACGCGGGCGGCGGCGGTTGATGCGATACGTGCAGTTCGCGCTCTTCGTACTTCATGCCGTGCGTGAATTCTTTGCGCACTTTCTCGGCAATCTCGCCCAGGTCGATGAAGCAATCCGCCACGTCAATTAGTTTGGGTGCGGTGTTTGAGCGGAAGCCGACCACCTCGACGCGGCAGCCTTTGTAAGCCACCGAATTCACCGCGTAGACAAAGTCCTCATCGCCTGAAACCAGCACCGCGGTGTCGTAGCGGCCGGCGAGAGAGAGCATGTCGACGGCAATCTCAACGTCGAGGTTGGCTTTGCGGGTCCCGTCATAGAACGTCTTGAGTTCCTTCTGGACGACGCGAAAACCGTTGCGCCGCATCCACAGAAGGAATCCCTGTTGACGTTCAGCGCCGGCATCCACGCCGGTGTAAAAGAAAGCCCTGAACAAACGACCGTCGCCAAGTAGCACACGCAGCAGCTTATTGTAATCGATGTCGATGTTATGAAAACGTGCCGCGTGAAACAGGTTATTCCCGTCGATGAAAATTGCCACTTTTCCGCGATGGCCGAACTGCAATGAAATATTGTTCGTCGAATCGAAGTGGTTCAAGTTAGTAGACCTCGTAAAAAAGTTTGTTATCGATGGTCAGTAGAATGCCGCTCAGATGCACTCGCGGTCAAGTTAAGCTATAAGTCGCAACCGAACGGATTGTATAATCGCGCCAGAGACTGAAAGAGGAAGAACCAGATTGAGCGACGCCGATAAAGCACCCGCGTCAGACTTCGCTGCGGTTCCGGACACAAAGCCGCAAAGCTTTGCGCTGGCCGAGATGGTCACCTGTGACGCGTGTTTGCGGGCGAACCCGCCGACTCGCTCGAATTGCCTTTACTGTGGCGCAATTCTGCCGGGCACGCTGAAGGAAACCCAATCGACGCGAGAGTCCGGCGGTGAGCAAGGCCCGGATGCGAACAGCAATTCTGGTTTCTGCATCGTTCTGGCGCCAAATCAAAGCCGCGCCCTGGACCAATCGTCGTTGGGAGAGGTAGGTGAACTATTGCGCCTGGGAACCGCTGAAATGCAGGGCGTCGTTGGCCTGGGCCGTCCGGTGCCGCTCTTGCGCGCGGCCACGTTAGACCAGGCTAAGATGCTCGCTGAGAAATTGGTGGCGATCGGAATTGGTGTGGAGATGTTTAGGGAGGACGCGTTGAACCTCGACGTGCCCACCAGGAAGATTCGAGCGCTTGAATTCTCCGTTAGCGGGCTTAAGGCGACGCTCATGAGGGGGGAAGGGATCTCGATACGCTGGGACGACTTGATCTTAATAGTGACCGGCCGCCTGGTAGTTAACCGGAAAGAAAGCGAAGCGCGCCGGCGTCGTGGCGGTTCCCAACCACTGGACAGTCGCGAGTTGTTCTCAGACGAACCAGTGATTGATCTCTACACGAGGTCGGATAAGATTGGCTGTCGCATTTCGGCCAATAGCTTCGACTTTTCCTGTCTGGGAGATGAGAAGGCGATGACGGCCTTCGAAAACTTTACGACGCTCACCAGACTGCTGAGTTCACGCGCGCCGAACGTCGAACTCGACGACGCTTATCGCAGTCTCCGAGCAGTGCTGACAAATATTTGGCCGCTGGAGCCACAGACCAGGAAGGGTGAATGGCGGCGAAGCGGCGCCGGGAAGATGGACGTGGCTACTGTTACAACTATCGACAACGAAATTCAATTCAACCGCTACTCGCGGCTGCGTCAACAAGTGAAATTGCGCGAGCTGGAAGGCGACAGATGAAGAAGAACGTCTCGGGTCGCTCAAGCTCAGCAAACCAGGAATTACTTTACGGGGTAAATCCACTCCTGGAGGCACTGCGTGCAGGCGACCGCGTTCCGTCTGAGATAATCGTGGCTGAGGGCGCGCGCGATGAGCGTTTACGCGAGCTGATTGAGTTGGCGCGCATCAGAAACGTTACGGTTAAGCGCGTCCCCAAAGCGAGTATCGATCGCGCGGTGGGGAATACGCACCATCAAGGCGTGATGGCGCGAATCGCAGCGGCGCGTTATGCCGACGTCGACGATCTCTTGTCCTCAATCGCGACGCGAGTGGGCAGCGAAAGTGAACCATTGGTGGTCGTGCTCGACGGCGTGGAAGATCCGCGCAACCTGGGCGCGATCCTACGAACGTCGGAATGCGCCGGCGTGGATGGCGTTTTTGTCCCCGAGCGACGAGCCGCCGGGTTAACTGAGGCGGTGGCGAAGGCGTCCGCGGGCGCGATAGAGCATGTGCCCGTCTCACGCGCGACAAATCTATCCCGTTTGATTGAACAGTTGAAAGAGCGTAACGTTTGGGTCGTTGGCACGGTCGCTGAGGCTGCGCTGAATTACACGGACTGGGATTGGACGCGACCGTCGGCCGTGGTTTTGGGCGGCGAAGGTTCCGGACTTCATCGGCTGGTGCGTGAAAACTGCGATGTCCTGGTCCGGATTCCGGTGCGGGGGAAAATCCAATCGCTGAACGTCTCGGTCGCGGCCGGCATCATTCTTTATGAAGTGCTCCGGCAGCGAACCATGGCCAAGACGAAACTGGCCAAGCCGAACTAAACTATGAACACTGGCCGATCGGTGTTTGTTGAGACAGTGGTAGTGGCACGGGCGTCTCGCCCGTGAACACGCGCAAGATGCGCGTGCCACTCAAGTTGGAGGGTTTTGAGATGTTTTGTCCTAAATGCGCCACGCAGAATGTCGAGGGCGCGAGTTTCTGCCGCTCGTGCGGCGCGAATATCAGTCTGATTCCTCACGCGCTCACCGGAAATTTGCCGCAGGCGCCTGCGCCCGACGACTCGCGCTCTCGTTATCGCCGAAAACGAGGATGGGACCGCGAACGGGAGGTCGAGCCGAGTCTTGAGAAGGGAATTCTAAACGTTTTCATAGGCTTGGGCTTCATCGTCGCCGCGCTGGCGGTCATGTTCAAGTTTCCCGCCGGGATCTTTTGGGGCTGGAGTTTTTTCATTCCGGGATTTTCCAATTTAGGTCGGGGCGTAGCTGCGATCGTGGCCGCGCGCCGGCTTACGTCGACGAATTCTCAGTTTCCGGCGGGTGGGTCGGGCGGGTCCTTTCCGAATCCAGGTGGCAGTTCATCGCCGACGATGCGGGTCGAATCCGGCGTTGCGCCAACTGGACAACTGATGAACCCCGTTCCCAGCGTGACCGAAGGAACCACCCGACACCTCGGCGGGGAGGCGCCCACGCGACACTTCGATCCGATGGGCGACGAGGAGAAGCAGTCGTAACAGGTTGCTGAAAAGAATTCGAGGGCGCTTTCTTTTTTGGAGTGCGGCGACTTGTCGCCGCATTCTTACGGCTGGGTTCCCTAAGTGTTTGTTGTTTGCGGTTTCTTGATACAGTGGAGCGAAAGCGGCGACAAGTCGCCGCACTCCAAATCTGAAACGAGGCGATGACGTCCTTCTTCGATGAAGCAGGCGAACATCGCCTCGCGTTGTGTTTGATGAAACCCAACCTTCCGAAGATTTGTGTTCCAGTATGCGTGCGGCGCGCGAGTGACTTGGAACAGGCGATCGCTCGCGCGGCTGAAGTCGCCGACATAGTCGAGTTGCGTCTGGATTGTCTTGACGATAACGAGCGCGAGGAGGCACTAACATTCCTGCGCCTCTATTCTAATCGCTCCGGCACTCCAGTAATTTTCACCCTGCGGTGCCCCGAGCAAGGCGGACACACGACCTCCGATTTCGAAGGTCGCCATCGTTTATGGACTTCGCTGATCGGATTATCCAGTAATGCGTTCATCGATCTGGAGCTTGATATGGCGCTGGGTTTTGCCGCCTCGGCCGGTGAACCATCGATAGATTGGAGTCGGGTGATCTGTTCCCATCATGATTTTCGCGGAGTTCCGTCTGATCTTGATCAGATCTACGAACGTATGGCAGCGACACCGGCGCTAATTCTGAAGCTGGTGGTGCAGGCCGATGATGCTACCGATTGCCTCCCGGTTTTTCGTCTCCTCGATCGTGCCCAGCGTGAAGGCCGAGAGATGATCGCGATCGCCATGGGTCAGGCAGGAGTAATGACTCGGATTCTCGGCCCATCGCGTGGGTCGTTTCTGACTTACGGTTCATTCGATGATGAAAGCACCACGGCGCCGGGGCAAGTGACCGCAAGCGAACTACGAGAAGTCTATCGAATCGATGCGGTCGATCAGCAGACGGAAGTTTTTGGAGTAATAGGCAATCCCGTCGGGCATTCCTTATCTCCGCAAATTCACAACGCCGGGTTCGCGACCGCAGGCTCTAACGCTATCCACATTCCAATTGAAGTGCGCGACGTGGGTCAATTCATGCGGCGGATGGTTCATCGCGGTTCGCGTGAACTCGAGTGGAACCTCCGCGGGTTGAGCGTTACCGCGCCGCACAAATCTGTGGTGATGAACTCTCTCAATTGGATTGAGCCGGCGGCGAAGGAAATGGGAGCCGTTAACACGATCCTGATGCGTGAAGATGAACTGCACGGTTATAACACCGACGCCGAGGCATTTGTCGCGCCGTTGAGGCGCAAGTTTGGATCGGTGCGTGGCGCCCGATGCGCCATCATCGGCGCGGGCGGCGCGGCACGGGCGGCCCTGTGGGCTTTGCGTAACGAAGGTGCTCAGGTCTCTCTGTTTGTTCGCAACCCTGAGAAAGCCCGACCGGTGTCAGAGGAGTTCGAAACGGATTTGTACTCAATTGCGGGCGCCTCCTTCGCCGGCTTCGACATTGTTGTGAATGCCACGCCGCTGGGCACTCGCGGCGATCGTGAACCCGATACAGTCGCAACCACCGAGCAGTTTCGCGGGGTGCGGTTGGCTTACGATCTCGTTTACAATCCTCTGGAGACGCGGTTCCTGCGCGAAGCACGCGCGGCCGGGTGTGAAACGCTGGGTGGAATTGAAATGCTTCTGGCCCAGGCGGTGGCGCAATTCAAAATCTGGATGGGGAAAGATCCTGACCTCGAAGTTATGCGGGCCGCCGCCATCTGCGCCCTGGAGTAAGGGCTTCAGTTGAGAGTTTGAGCCTTAGAGAATTCGACTGAGATTCCTGCAATGTTGACTAACATAAGTCCTGTGACGACTGACACAGGAGCAAAAACACCCGTCACAGGAGCAGATTTAGTCGTCACAGGAGCAGCTTGAGACCTCAAAACGATCGTTATAGCCGGCAGATTCTCTTCGACGGTATTGGGAAGGAAGGGCAGAGCCGTCTGAGCGAATCGCGCGTCTTAATCGTCGGATGCGGAGCACTCGGTTCGGCCCAGGTTGAAGCGTTGGCCCGAGCCGGCGTCGGCAAACTGCGCATAGCGGATCGCGACTTTGTTGAGTCGTCCAACCTGCAACGACAAACAATGTTCACCGAGAGTGACGCGAACGAGCGTCTGCCGAAAGCCATCGCTTGCGCCGAACACGTGCGCGAAATCAACTCAGAAATCACCGTCGAAGCCGAGATTGTCGATGTGAATCATTCAAACATCGAGCGGCTGATCAAAGACTGCGACGTGCTCCTGGATGGCACCGATAATTTTTCCACGCGCTATCTGATCAACGATGCCTGCGTCAAACACAGCGTCAAATGGATCTACGGAGCGGCGGTGGGATCGTACGGCGTAACGATGACGATCCGGCCGCATGAAAGTCCCTGTCTGCGATGTGTCTTTCCCGAGCCGCCGCCCGCGGCCAGCGCTCCCACCTGCGACACCGCCGGCGTCATCATGCCGATTATCAGCATCGTCGCCGCAGTGCAAGTGACCGAAGCGCTAAAACTTCTGACTGGCCAACCCGAAACCCTGCATAAATCACTGATGCAGTTTGATGTGTGGCGCAACGAGTGGCGACGTATTGGAATTGGCGATCCCGCCCCGGACTGTCTAACTTGCGGGCTCGGTCGTTTTGAATCTCTCGAGGCCGATGACCGTGAATTCGCGGCAGTCCTCTGCGGTAGACACGCCGTTCAGGTGTCCCCGTCCCATCCGGTGCAGGTCGATCTGTTTGCCTTGAGTCAAAAACTTAAGTCAGCCGGCGAGGTCAGGGGTAACGACTACTTGCTTCGCTTTCGTACCGGCGATTACGAATTGACGGTTTTTCAGGACGCTCGTTCGATTATTCGAGGCACCGACGACATTGCCACAGCACGTTCGCTCTACGCCAGATATGTTGGCAACTAAACTTTCTTAAATCCGATAGGGTCCTTGACACATGTTCAAACACAAATCCGTCTCAGCTTTCATTGCGCTCTTGTTTCTGATTGGTAGTGGCTTCTCTGCAAGCACGTTCGCCGGCGAGCCGGTGGTCTGGGAAATCAGTTCGCGCGCGGAACTATTGAAGGGCGAAGCGCGTGGGGTCTCTGTAACCGACACTGGGATACTGACGCTCGCTCCAAATGTCAGTCAGGTCTTTAGCACTGATCAGGCCTACGTCTGGTCTACCGCCATCGATGCCGCCGGCAACGTCTATCTCGGCACCGGTCATGATGGGAAGCTCTTTCGTGTCAGCTCAGACGGAAAGGGAACTCTGCTTTTCAAGGCAACTGAATTGGATGTGACGGCACTTGCGGTCGCGACGGACGGCACTGTTTTTGCGGCCACGTCGCCGGACGGGAAAGTCTACCGCGTGACCGCCGACGGAAAGGCAGAGATGTATTTCGATCCCGCTGATAAGTACATCTGGTCGCTGGCGATCTTGGGCGACGGCTCGTTGGCGGTGGGCACGGGCGACAATGGAAAGTTGTATCGGGTACGCGCGGCGGGCGCGAAGCCGGAGAGTTCTTTGCTAATCAATACGAACCAGACTCATGTCATGTCGCTGGCAGTCACTAAACAGGGAGACTTGATCGCGGGTACTGATCCGGGTGGTCTGGTGTTGCGCATTTCTCCGGACGGCAAAGCGTTTGGTCTCTACGACGCGCCCTTGCGCGAAATTCACGCGTTGGCGTCCGCGCCCGATGGTTCAATTTATGCGCTGGCCCTGAGCGAGGCGGCGTCGACAGCGAAAGGCACGGGTCAATCCGCCAACGCCACCCCACCAGGCGATGCGTCCGTGGTAGTAACGTCCGTCACGGTAAGCGCTGCTGACGAAGCGGCAACGACCCTGGCAGCGCAGGTGTCGCAGCCGGCGCGCAGCCGAAACGATCTTTCGAATGTTCGCAGTGCCGTTTTTCACATTCTGCCTGATGGGAGTAGCGATGTCGTCTGGAGTTCAACTTCCGTGACCGGTTTCGCGGTCACGGCCGCGCGCGGCGGCGTCTTGATCGGCACGTCCGATAAAGGACGAATCTATTCCGTCACCGACGACGGCCGAGACACGCTCTTGGTGCAATCGACTGAAGGACAAGTCTCGTCATTGATGGCGCGCGGTGTAGAAGTGTTCGCGGCCTCAAGTAACCAGGGAAAACTGTTTCGTTTTGGCGGGTCCGCGGTGAGCGAAGGAAGCTACGAGTCGCCGGTCCGCGACGCGAAGCTGGTGGCCACGTGGGGACGAATCTGGTGGCGAGGAACCGGACCGATTGCATTGCAAACTCGCAGTGGCAACAGCGAACGCCCTGACACAACCTGGAGCGACTGGAGCGCCACTTACACTGATGCCAAGGGCTCGCAAATCACTAGTCCGAAGGCCCGCTTCATTCAATGGCGGGCGGTCTTGCGCGGAACGGATGGTGCGCGTCCCGCGCTGGACGACGTAAGCGTTGCTTATCTGCCGCGCAACGTTGCGCCGGAGGTCCTGACGATCACGGTTCTGCCTTCGGGAGTCGCCTTGTTGCAACAGCCTCAAATCCAGATCGACCCCAACATCGAATCATCAGGACTCGACGCTTCGATTTTTGGCATGATTACGCAAGCGCCACCGCGGCGTTTCTATCAACGCGGCGCGCGAGCTTTGCAATGGCAGGGAGAAGATCGAAACAACGACACTTTGGAATACGCAGTGTATTACCGCTCGTTGAATGAAACCACTTTCCGCTTGCTTAAGGATCATGTTCGCGAAAACTTTTACACAGTCGATGGCGCAAGCCTGGCGGATGGCCGTTACGTTTTCAAAGTAATCGCGTCGGATGCTCTGGACAACCCGCCGGGTTTTGCGCTGTCAGGAGAGAGAATCAGCGAGCCGGTAGATATTGACAACACCCCGCCGGTTGTCCGGGCGGCATCCGCGCCCCAGATCACAGGCGAGCGCGTCCGGGTAGTTTTTGATGTAGAAGACTCGACCGGCCGCATCAAACGGGCGGATGTCAGCATCGACGGCGGCCCCTGGCACGAGGTGTTTCCGGACGATGGGATTGCTGACAGCCAGCGCGAGCGTTATTCGCTCGACCTGGCAGTCGCGGGTGCAGGTGAACACACGATTTCGTTGCGGGCTTTTGATAACAGTAACAACGTCGGGAATGTTAATGTGACCCTGCGGAGGTAGCAGACCCGCCGACGCCACGGGTGCACGATACGGTGCTGAAATGGTGCGAAACGGAGCCCAGGCCATGAAATACAATTGGAAAATGGTTGGACAGCCCAAAAGAGAATCGCGGGTTATAGAAGGGAATATAAGGCAGAACCATCGCTATTCTTTACGGAATGGTCGGATCAGGCAGCTACCGAGGTATTCTTGGCATCGATCTTGCTGAAATCCAGGGCAGCGCGACTCCCCGCCTCTCCCTCAAGCGTGATGAAGTAGACGCAAGGAGGCGGCAAGCAGTTATGAAAGAACTAAGACGAATTCTGGTGGCGATTTTGATAGGGATGACGATCTCGGTCGGCGCATTTGCCCAAAAGAACGATAATCGGCCACCCAAAGAACAGCCGAAGGTGGTGGATAAGGAGAAAGAAAAACCACCCCCGAGCAACAACAACCAGAATAACAATAGGAGAGGGAAACCCTGACGATTCTTTGTCGCGGGTACCAGGCAGAATTGAAGATTATTAGGATTGAGACCCGTGCCCTGCATGGGTCTCATCGTTTTCAGATTATGAAGTCAAGAAGATTCAACACACTCGCAAAGGCGCCGCTGGTCCTGATTGTATTCATTTTCTCAGTTCAGGCTGCGGCCCGTTCCTATGGCCAGGTAAATCCGTCGCTGGTAGCTCGGGCCGAGCAAGTTACCGGAGACAAATTTCCAATTGTCACCAAAACGCCGCGCGGCGTTATCGTGCTGGCGCGGACAATGCCTCGCGTAGATCTTCTTAATGCGATTGATCACGGGCTTGCCGATCTGTTTGCCGTTGCGCAGCACCACGGCTATCGCAACCGAATGCGATTTGACGACTACACAATCTTCATCGGGCGTGCCGATCGAATGAAGGACAGCAAAGGCCAGTACTCGCCCGACATCGCTGTGCCCGCGCAACAATACGCCGGCAGCGATTATGATCAGGGCGGTTTCATCTATGCAGCAGGTATGGTGCTCGCTTTCAATCCATGTGCCTTCGTAATCGCTGAACACGATCGAGACCTGGGGCGGGTAACGAATGTAGTTCGCTTTGAGGGCGAGCACCTAATTCTTTATTACAACGACCGTGCGCTTTACGAAAAGACCGCCGACCACAGTCGTGGCGGTGGGCATCCGATTTTGCAATGAGTATCCGAACGATTCTGCTCGGATGAGCATGTGCATTTCGGAATAGAAGTGTCGCGTGGCTCGCCAGAGTCAGAGAATATCCGGCCAGATCAACTGTTGGGCGACGATTCGACGTCGCCCATTTTCTTTTCGGCCATTGCCGGGAGCGTGGTGCAGATGCGGTTCGTGACAATAATTAAGATTTGGTGCCCGCTACTAGATTCGAACTAGTGACCCCTCGCGTGTGAAGCGAGTGCTCTACCACTGAGCCAAGCGGGCATATCTTTTTGTTAAAGTAGATCGAAAAGCTCTCAAGAGTCTTGTGCCCACTGTACTTCATTACGGTGCCGGCGTCATTGCCGGTGACTTCCATTAGATGAGTGCAGAAGGTGTGTCGCAAGCTGTGAGCGGTGAAGCCGTTGGCTTGGCCGTAGTTGAGCTTAGCAAGTTTCGCCGCTTTCCGAAACGCGCGAGCAATCGCGTTATCGAACGTCGCGGTTCTTGCCCTGGGGAACAGTAGCTCGTCGTCCGTGAGACCCTCGCGGATGCGACTTTGTATGATCTGAGGGATCGCGCCCCATAGCGGAATGTCGCGCTCGTTCTCCGTTTTTGTAGCGTAGAGCGTAACGACGCCCTTGCTCCAGTGAAACTGATCGAGTCGTATGCGCACGATCTCGTTGAGTCTACCGCCCGTTAGTCTTAGAAGTTGAAGGACGTCGCCGGCCTCGCGCCAAAGGGCTTTGCGCTCGGCTCGGCGAGACGGTGCCAGCGGTGGATTAAGAAGCGTTTCTGCGAGTTTGGAGTATTCCCAGGGCTCGACTACCCGTCGTTCGAATTCAGTCTTGCGTTTCACTGCGAGTGTGGGTCGCAGCCAATTAACCAGATCTGGTTTTGCCCTTTGCGCGGCTTTGAGCATTCCTTGTACGCGGCCGATAAACACGGCGGCGCTATTCTGGCTGAGCGTGGGTCGGAAGCAAAGCACTTGATAGAATTCGCGCAAGTCAGTTTCAGTACACGCACGGATGAGTCTGTTCGGACCGAAGCGATCAACAAACTCTTGAATGACCTTGCAGTTGGATCGAACGTTGTGCGCGTATTGATAGTCTTTGTCGCGCGCTCGGATCTCAAGATTGCGGCGATAGATGTTGAGTGCTTCCTGCGCCGTAGTTGGTTTGGTGTGAATTTCTCCGCGTTCTGCAGCGTCTATGTCATTCATAGCCTGACGCAGATGTTTTTCAGCTTCGGTCTTGGTGACGAAAGCTTTCTTGCGGAGTCGAACACCCTTGTACCGACGTATATAGCCGTGGAGTGTTTGTCGTTCAGGCCCGCAATACTGGTAGAAATTCTTCATTCCGATTTCCTCCCGCGCTTTGTGAGCGTGGATTCAAGGCTTAGAGTTTTGCGCGTCCTTTTATTGCTCCCAGCTAATTATTGAGTACGTTTGGCAGAGGATTATAATGTTAGAGATCGCTGGTGTCCATTCTCTTCTTGCTTCTTATTAGGCCCAGTAACGGCGGAATTATTTTCTTGCATTTCAGCAAGAGCTGTTACTTCGTCGAGCAGAAAACGAATTTGGCGGCGGCCATTGCGAATTCTCGTGAGCGTATGAGTGCCCGCACCTCGGTTGTGAACGGTGTTCTCCGCGCAACCGAGAATCTCAGCTACTTGCTTAGCGCTGATTCGAATCTTTCGTCTTATTAAGCTCATCGTTTCTGAGAGGTAGGTTCTTTACTCTGATCTTATATAGGCCAGAATGGCTTCAGCACTTGCTTTGAGGTACTGGCAAAAGCCGCGAAGATCGGGCCAGCATTATCGAGTGCACGTCCTGTGCCATAGCAATGTTGACTTGAGGGCCTGCATGTACGTCTATTCTTCCTAAGAATTTAACAAAGTCGCGGGCGCTAGACACCTTGGCGTTAGGTTGGCGTGTGCGAGTAGAGCACTAGGAACTAAATCTGAAAAGTTTATTTTCCTCCGGAAAATAAACTTTTGTCCTCTAGCGCTGATGAGAGTGATCCTCAAGAGAAGAGCCTACCGCTACTATCGACAAACCTACCTCTTCAAGACGCACGGAAACAGCTGCCCCTTTTATGCCCAGCTGTTTTGTCAGACCGAAAGGCTCATTCCGATATGGCCTTATTAGGCCTTTTAGGAAGTTTAGGGCCTTTTAGGAAGGTCACTTTTGCGCCTTTGCCAGTAGACTTTGGGCTAATCCCCTGAGCCTACAGGACTTGGTTCCAAATAATCTGATGGCAGACTGGAGAGGTGTTGCAGCGAGGTTCGCTAAAATGGTGACCTAGACACGAGCGATGATCGTGACCATTTTCCAAGTTGCGGCCGCGGTAAATGATTTGGAAAGTAAACTTCCCGCTCATTGTCCCCAGATCTGCCGGATCCTCCCAAGAAGAGAGCACCTCCAGTATGCGCGACAAACCCTATTCGGGATCGACAGTGTCGATTTCCCTTCAGTCGATCTCCCCTCAAAAGGGCAGCTGCCCTTTTAAGGGAAATTGACAGCTTCCCTTTTAAGGGGACACGCCCCTTTGTCAGGGAAAACGACAGCTGCCCCTTCAGTGCCCAGGCCGGAAGTTAAAGCTGGCAGAATTCGGGCACTCAGTTCGCGGCTGCAGCTACCGAGCCGGCGCTATCGAGGCACCCCCTGAGTTTCCAGGAATAGAGGATCGCAAGTATTAGGGGCAAACAATCGAAGTCGAACAGAATCGTCCCTTTAAGAATTGGCAACCGTCCCTTTGATCCACATCTGAGGGTAAGGGCTCCGCTGGGAAAACTCATGTACATGAATTCCAGAGAATATTTCAACGGGCCGATTCAGTATCGGGCTTGAGAAACCCTACTAAGCTCTGAGTGACAGTCAAAAAGCTTTCAGCAATTCCCCTGAGGCGAATTCCTGTCCCAAGAAAATTATTTTCCTTCGTTTGTATATCTTGTTGCTGTTCCTGATAACGATCAAATCGACAATAGGATTCCGAACACAGTTGCTCCGGACTTGAGCAGATTGTGATAGCCATTTTGGTTTCGATGAGTCGAAATCGCGCATGTCTAGCCTCTGGATGGTACGACCCTTGCTCCGCGATCCGCACCTCAGGTTCTACCGGGAACCTGAAAGGCTTTTCAAGGCGGAAGGAAACTGATTTTCTGTGCCCGGACGCGACTTAAAACGAAATCGGTCTCTGGACCGAGGAAGCTTGAACTTAACTTCTGACAACTCAAACTTGAGTTTTCAGTTTTACGAGTAAAGTGGACAAAGAAAATAACTAACCACCGTTTACGATACTACCGGCGCGTATTGTTGCTCGGTACCTACGAAGAACGAGTGCGTACCCACGACGCAGACGTTGCGACCGTACCTTAGAACTTTTGAGAGGCGAAGATACTCGAAGAAACACCTCAATGAGTCGGGGAGTTTCCTCTGGAAAAATCTCGATAACTGCATTCGAGAATTTTTCCAGTAAGTGCTTTAACGAACTGCCGTTAGCGATGAAGTTGCGAGTTCACAATTATCAAGCCGCGGTTGAAACTTCAATCAATACTTGAAGATCTCAAGTTGACAGGGAGGTAAGTGTCACATGGATGAGCCACAAGTTTCTGAACATTCTGAACAATCGTCGCGAGCTGTTGTGTCGTGGATTGAGGAAGCGGCCGATCATGACAGCAAGGTCGAAGAATATATCCAGAATTGCCTCTTCAGAGGTTGTGATCCTCAGTCGACGGTTCCTTAAAAGAGCGGCTGTACTCAAGTCGATGTTCCGCCGAGTGGATATGAAAGACGAACGGTGTCCCGGTGGAAGGCGTCATCTGTTTGTATGGGAGTTACTCAATCCGAAGGCCGGCTCTGGCTATCTCAGCGAGATTATCGCGTCGCTATTTGCGGCTAACCTGGCTCCGGGTACGAGACGACGGTACATGAACGATGTTCGCGACCTTTGTGAGTACGTAATGGCGAAACCCAATATTCCGGGAAAACCAGACGTAACGCTTAGCGACAAGTACGGACCCATCCGCCTGACTTTCACGAAATATGATCTGCCAATCCATGCGGCGGATAAGGCTGTCCGGAAACGTTATGCCCTAAGTGTCGCTATAAAAACCGATTTCATTGAATTTCTTCGAACGCAATACTTGCCCAGTCACCCACTTCCACATATCGGCGCGCGCGACTACGCGGTGATTGTTCTTCAAGTTGAGATCGGAGCAAGAGCGAGTGAGGTTTTGGGCATCCGCGTCAGCGGCACGAGTTGCGACATCGACCGGACCAAAGATCGCGTAAGACTCTTAGGAAAAGGATCAGCGTATAGCGGAAAGCGGCCTCGTTGGGTACGGTTAAGTCCGCTAGCAGCCAAAGTCCTTTACACCTTTGAAAGAGTTTTTGGGCCTATTGTTTCCTAAGTCCTCGCACAACGACTTTCTTTTTCTTAATCAAAGCGGAGGTCGGATGACTGGCAAGGAATACTGGAAAGTGTTTCGCAAGATAATAAATCTCGCCAAAGTGGCCGGTGTGTTGGTGCCAGAGGATTTAGTGCCTCATGACCTGCGCCGTACGTACGCGACAAACGCGCTAGCTGAGGAGCCTTTGTCCTACCGCAAAGTGCTTAAGCAACTTGGTCACAGTTATCCGAGTGCGGCGTCGCCATACCTTATTTGCACCGACGACGAAGTTGCTGAAGAGCAGGATGATCTCATGGACATATTTATTAATCCAAACATCGATAGAGTGAGCTAGACAATGAAAATGACATGGCGACTCCGAGAGTTTCTCGCTGAGCGTGGCTTTAGGCGAGCATCTCATATAAGCAGGATCATCGCTGAACGAACGGGCTATAAGCTATCTACGCAAGCTGTTTGCGATCTGTTGAACAGTCCGCCGAAGATGCTGAGAATCGCGACAATTCAGGCAATCTGTGATGCCTTCTATTGCAGACTTGCTGACTTCTGTGATGTGGTTCCTCAAACAACATCACGCGAGCTGCCGAAGAGGAGAGAAGTAATTTGCTCAACAGCGAAAGCCGTCACCCACAACCCTACTGCCAAGCAAGGTTCGCAGCTGGATTTCGCAGAGTTCTTTCCCGATGCACGAGAGTATGCACCTGAACCTACAGAGTAACTGCAGAGCAAAAACGGTATTTGGAGTCGAGATAACACAGAAACAAGACAGCCATGTGGTCAACAAACTGCGCAATCTGTAGTAAACCTTATCGAGTCTCGCGCGATTATTACATCTGTAGAATCTGTGTGTGCTCGCTAACCAAGGTAGGATGCGCCGGTTGCAATCGATTCGTCTATAAGCTTGCAACGAATTCCGTTCATTGCAGGTGGTGCGTTAACACGTTCGCCGAAGAGGAGATCATCTGCGAACGATGCGGCTTGAGTGATTACCCATTTAAGCGCGACCTGGTTCATTGTAGAAAGTGTCATAACAACGTGGCACGTCAAGAAGCCGTGCGCTCGCTTCCAAAACAAATCATATGTGTCTCCTGCGGCGCGAGGAAGGCCACTTGGAAAAAGAGCGAGCAGATTTGTCGCGGGTGTGATGACAGGCGCCGTCACGGTGCCAAGACGTGCATAACGGACGGCTGCGATAAACTAATCAATTACAAAGCGACTCAACTATGCAGCCGTCATCATCACCATCGACTTGCGCCTATTATCTTAAAAGGCTATCTGGACAATTATTGCTCCCCATATCCGCAGAACGAACGTTACATGACAGAACTGTCGTCTATGATCGACTGGGCTGCGAAGACGTACTGCAAGAGGGAGATATCTAAAGAAACCGTTCGTCGCTTCCGCGGTATCGGAACACTCTTACAGACTTATGAACTATCAGAAACATTGACGTGGGAAGCAATAGACAAAAGCGTTACCGCCTTTGACGAAGAAGGGCGACCGGACGACCACCAAGTTGATCCGGTCAAGTTTGATGGATTTGGGGCATCTTCATGCGAAATGCGGGGCGTTGCACGATTGGAATACCTATTTGAAAGAGCGCGTGTTGCGGTGTGCTTCAGAATCGGCGCCAGCGCCTTTTCGTAATGACGTCTTGGCGTTCAAAGCCTGGGCCGAAACCGGGATGTTGAATCCAAAGCTCATAATGTCTCCAGCGAACGTAAAGGTTCTCTGCAACACTCCGAAAGCAATCATCGCAACCATTTACTCCATTCGTCACTTCCTTTCATGGTGCGTCCAGCGCAACATACGTTCGCTGACAGCGATAAATGAAGCTGTAGTTATCGATTATCAAAGAGACTTACTCTGGCAACATGAGTGCAAAGTTTGTGGTGGATGTATTCCCTTGCAGCCAGTGGTGCCAAAGACGTGCCTAAACACGAAATGTCGAGCATCACAACCGTATCGTTTGAAACAGCAAGTGACAAAGATATTTGTTGCGAGTGAGACATCTCACCTCCGGATGTTTTTTGATTGGGCGGTGCTTAACGACCTCCTGTCTCATAATCCAGCCAAACATGAGCTATGTCGTCTCGACACCTTATCATTTCGCGACGTCAGCGATGGCGTGGAAGGTCCTAAGATCAGAATCGGAATCAGGCGTTATGCTGAAGAGGTAATCAGAAAACTTTGCGCATACATTGTATCGCCCGATGCGGATCCTGAAGAGGCGTTGATTCTCTATCTCATTATCTTTCATCTCTGTACAGTGGGCGAACTGTGCGGCTTAAGAGTCCCTTCGTACGCTAACCGTGAAACAAAGCGTGAAGCAGATTATGAGCGGCTACTATTTAAAACCTACGAGGTAACGCGGGGTAATGCATCGCCAAGACGAACCAGTTTGGTTCTCAAACTTCCTCCAAGAGCATCCGTGTGGCTTGTGCCGCTGTTGAAGCGTTATTACGAGAAGCGCGACAGCTTCATAAGCACAGATCACTATGAATATCTTCTTGCAGCGAACACGCGTAGCCGTCACAACAAACCCGTAAGCCAGATGCATGTGCGCAACATTGTTGGAAGGGCATCACTTCGTGTGCTGAAAGACGGAGAGGTTTGCCCTTCGCGGTTGCGAATTACCGCAGCTGCAATGTTTGTAAAGAAATCACGGAAGCGGAGCGGCGTCCTGCGACCTCTTGGTTACCGAAGTGCGCGGGCGACAGCGTTCAATTACCTTGAAGAGTTCATTCTACCATTAAAGACTACAATTCGGCGGAACGACCGTCGATTGTAAAGATCTAAACTCCAACATTGGCATTACCCTAAATGCAAAGCCATCATGGCTGCTTGAGCTGCATTAGCAGTTCCTAAATACTGGTTAGCCACCGACACGAAGTCAGAAAACGGTGAGGCAAACGGTTTAGTTCGGCCAACTCATCGTAGCGACGTGCTGACCTTTGACGATCGAACCAGCGAAGGCTAATTCGTTAAGACTTTGACACCCGCCATTAACTTCTTAAAAGATACATCGACTTCCTTCTGACAGCGCTAGCCCCCGGCGGGGGGCGGTAGCGAAGTGAGCCGTGCGAGTTGCGCGAGCCGGCGAGCGAAGCGGAGCGCAAGGGGGAGAATCTGTAAACGCGGGCGTCAGATAATCGCCATTACGTAAGAAGGGAAAAGGCCAACGGCCGCAGGCGCGCATGACATCGCTTTT
This sequence comes from Pyrinomonadaceae bacterium, assembly GCA_035317005.1. GTDB lineage: Bacteria > Acidobacteriota > Blastocatellia > Pyrinomonadales > Pyrinomonadaceae > UBA11740. Next base: position 71,973 of record DATHHW010000130.1, read on the forward strand.
TGATGTCAGGTGTGCCGCCCAATTACGTAATGTCCGATTATCG
>DATHHW010000131.1:0-52400 GCA_035317005.1 Pyrinomonadaceae bacterium
TATGGATTTTCCGTTCGGACACTCTCTCACCCAACCTGATTTGGCAAAACGATACGACTTCGCAGAGAATACCTGTTCTTGCTCAAAGGAAGTTGTAGTAATCTCGCGCTCGCGTTCGGATTTCACGGCGGCAGCTTATGAACTATTACGAAGACGTTTTGGGATTGATCGGCAATACTCCTTTGGTAAAGCTCAATCGGCTGAACAAGGGACTAAAGCCTCTGATCCTGGCCAAGATGGAGAATCTCAACCCGGGCTTCTCGGTAAAAGATCGCATCGGCATCTCGATGATTGCGGCGGCCGAACGCGAGGGCAAATTGAAACCGGGCGGCACCATCGTGGAAGCCACCTCCGGCAACACCGGCATCGGTTTGGCGTTGGCCGCGTCAGTCAAAGGTTACAAATGCATCTTTGTCATGACCGACAAAGCGTCGGTTGAGAAGTCGCGCTATCTGAAAGCGCTCGGCGCCGATGTGGTGATTACGCCGGTGTCGGCAAAACCGGGTACGCCGGATCATTACGTTACGACTGCCCGACGAATAGCCGCCGAAACGCCGAACTCGTTTTATCCCGATCAGTATTCACATCCGGCTAATCCTGAAGCGCACTATCGCACCACCGGCCCCGAACTCTGGGAACAGACCGAAGGCAGGATTACGCACTTTGTGTCTGGCATCGGCACCGGCGGAACGATCTCCGGCACGGGAAAATATCTGAAGGAAAGAAACCCCGACATCAAAGTCATCGGCGCTGATCCTTTTGGATCGATTTACAAGACCGTCAAAGAAACCGGCAAAGTTCCGGAAACGACGCCATACCTGGTTGAGGGAATCGGTCAGGAGGTTCTGCCGGGAAACGCTCACCTGCAATACGTCGACGTGGTGATGAATATTACCGATGCCGAGTCGTTTGATACGGCGCGACAGTTGGGTCGCGTGGAAGGCATCTTCTGCGGCGGCTCGACGGGCACCAACTGCGCAGCCGCGTTGCGCGTGGCCAAGGATCTCGATGAGAACGCCATCATCGTCTTTATCGTGTGCGACACCGGCGAGCACTACCTGACAAAGTTTCATTCTGACGAATGGATGAAAGAAAAGCGCCTGCTCGAACCGCAAAAAATAACCGCCAGACTGATTAGCGAAACGAAGGGCGCCCTCTCGCCGAAGGCCCTGGTGGTGGTAGCTCCGAATGATCGCGTCGCCGAAGCCCTGGCCAAAATGAACGAGTTGGGCCTGACTCAGATTCCAGTGCTCGAAGACGGCGAGTCTGTTGGGTCTCTGCGAGAGAACCACGTGCTTTCCAAAGTCTTTAACGATCGCGATCTGTTGGAGGCTCCGGTGAGCAAGTTGATGGACAAAGGTTTTCCTACCGTCGACGTCGACGATGACGTGAACGTGGTGACGCGCAAGCTGCGTTCAAGTCCCGCCGTTTTGATTGAAGAGTACGGCCGGATAACCGGAATCATTACGCGGCATGATGTGCTGGATATGACCGGGAACGATGGGAACTGAGCTTAATGCGGTCAGTACCGGGAGCGGTAGTGACCGGGTTGGCCCTGGCAATCTCGACCCTGACCTTTCCGCCTGCAAAGATCACCTTTCCACGTGCAGAGATCACTTTTCCACGTGCAGAGATCACCTTTCCGCCTTGTAGAGATGACCTTTCCACGTGCAGAGATGACCTTTCCACGTGCAGAGATCACCTTTCCGCCTGCAGAGATGACCTTTCCACGTGCAGAGATGACCTTTCCACGTGCAGAGATGACCTTTCCACGTGCAGAGATGACCTTTCCGCCTGCAGAGATGACCTTTCCACGTGCAGAGATCACCTTTCCACGTGCAGAGATCACCTTTCCACGTGCAGAGATCACCTTTCCGGCTGCAGGGATGACCTTTCCACGTGCAGAGATCACCTTTCCGCCTGCAGAGATGACCTTTCCACGTGCAGAGATCACCTTTCCGGCTGCAGAACTCACTTTCCCACGTAACAGAAATCGTTTTTCCGCCCGCAGAAATCACTTTTCCATGTGCAGAAATCGTCTTTCCAAGTGTTGTGAAGACTTTTCCAAGCTTGGAAATGGCTTTTTCCGAGGGTGGAAATGCTCATTAGGCTTTCCATTTTGCTCAGGAAAACCTCAATTCCTGACTCCATAAGCCATTTTGGTCCGGCGGCAGAAAGGACATAAGCCATTCCTGACCGGGAAAGCGTCGGCTATGCCCGGAAACCGCAATTTGGATGGGAAAAGGACGAGGGTACCTGAGCTACCGACGCAGAATTAGGCGCCAGGTATTAGGCAGGTTTAAAGGAGAGGCTTCCGTTCGTAGAACTTCACCCGCAAGCCTTCATCCAACTGACGCGCCTCAAACATCTCGAATCCATCCAGAAAGTTTGGCGGCATAAAAGTGTCCGCGCCTTCGACTGCGAGCGGGACTTCGGTAACAATCCATCTTTCGATATGCGGAAGGAATGATTCATAAACCTGCGCACCGCCGATGACGAAGAGATGCGTGTCCTGAGTCCTTACAAGGTCCAGCCCTGAGTCAACATCCCCAACGACCTTCACGGAATCATCCGATGAAAGATTCTGATTGCGACTGAGAACGATGTTCTGCCGATCCTTCAGCGGTCCTTTCAAAGTTAGCCAAGTGCGTCTTCCCATCACCACCGCATTCCCGATCGTGGTTTCTTTGAAAAACTTCATGTCGGCAGAGTAATGCCACGGCAGACGGCCGCCTTTGCCGATAGCCAGATTTCGATCTACTGCGACGATGCCGACAATCATTTTGGAGTGCGGCGACTTGTCGCCGCTTTTTAAGCCCTCTTCACGGTCGGGCTAGTGCCCGCTCGCTTACATCCATAACGACGTTTATCACACCGCCACGGTCGCTGCTATTTTTGCGTGCGATTCATAACCGACAAGATTTAGGTGCTCGTATCGCATGCTGAGCAAACCTTCCAACCCTCGCAGATTATGCTCGTCATCCCTGACTTCGAATCGCGGCAACCGCAGAGGCCTACGCGATAACAACTCTCTAACCTGTTCGAGATGGTTCTGATAGATGTGATAATCGCCGAGCGTGTAGATGAACTCGCCAACTTCCAACCCACACACATGCGCGATCAAATGGCTCAGCAGAGCATAAGAACTGATATTGAAAGGCACGCCGAGGAATGCATCGGCCGAACGCTGATAAAGTTGACAGTGCAATAAAGGGACAGTAGCCCGACGAACCGGGGTCCCCGCGCGGGCAGCCCGCGTGGGGTGGTCGATAGGGACGGCTCCAGGTTGTTCAACCTTGAATTGAAACAAAGTGTGACAGGGAGGCAGGTCGACGTTGTCGCATTCGCGCGGATCCCAGCCGCTGACAATCAAACGGCGCGAATTCGGATTCGTTTCGATCTCGTTAATCAGACGCGCAATCTGATCGACTCCGTCACGTTTCGGATAATGACCGCCAAATGAACGCCACAAATAACCATAAACCGGGCCAAGGTCGCCGGCTTCGCGACCAAAGCGCTGCGTGTGCTCTGCGTCAGCCCATTCCTGCCAGATGTCCACGCCCCGAGCGCGCAAATTCGTCTCGTTTGTATCGCCCGACAAAAACCAGAACAACTCTTCTGCTATCCAGCGAAAGGGAACTTTCTTGGTTGTGACGATGGGAAAGCCTGCGCGCAGATCAAAGCGCGTCTGAAATCCAAAGTGAGAAATCGTACCGACACCCGTGCGATCTTTGTGCTCGGTGCCGTGCTCGAGAATTGAGCGCAGGATGTCGTGGTATTGATTCATTGCCTGACTTCCCGACCTGTGTTCCGTGTTCTCCGTGTTCTCCGTGTCTCCGTGGTGAATCTTACCGGGGCACCGAAATAATTACCACGGAGGCACAGAGAACACGGAGAAATCAGTGGGAGCCAGCAATCTCCTTTACCGCTTCAATCAATCTTTCAATCTCGTCATCGCTCGTGTAGCAAGCACAACCCACACGCACCAGTCCTTCGGGCGCCAGACCGAGGCGCTCAATCACCGTCGCCGCGTAGAAATCGCCGTGCGACGCAAACAATCCACGTTCGGCGAGTTGCCGGGCGACCTCTGTCGAAGCAACTTGATCGATGGTGAAAGACACTGTCGGGGTGCGGGCAACGTCAGGGGGCGGACCATACAAGCGCACGCCTTTGATATTCGACAGTTCGTGCCACAGTCGCTTAACCTGCGCTGAGCTGTGCGCGCGCAAGCCGGCGAACGCGGACTGCAAGAGTTCGCGGCGTGAGTGGGACAAACTCGACTCTGTGTTTGTTCGAGCATCGGTGGAATCGTTACACAGACTGAAGTCTATGCTACTACCTGCCACAAGCGCGGCGTAGAAATCCACCGTCGCGGCAGCGCCCGCGATTCCTTCGTGGTTCTGCGTGCCCATCTCTACCCGCTCGGGTGCGATGTTGGGCGCGGGCTCAAGCTTGGGAAAGTCGATCGACTCCAGCAAATCCTGCTTGCCATAGAAGACGCTCACGTGCGGCCCATAAAACTTGTAAGCCGAACAAGTGAGAAAATCGCAATCCGTTTCCTTAACGTCACACAAAAAGTACGGCGCGTAATGCACTGCATCGACCAGCGCGAGTGCGCCAAATGAATGGGCGAGTTCAACCGCGCGACTATAGTCGTTCACCGTCCCCAGCGCATTACATCCCGCGCCGAACGACACGACCTTAGTCTTCTTATTAACCAGTCGCTCGAAATCGTTCCAATCAAGTTGGCCGCTTTCGGGATCCATCTGCGCGACATTCAAAGTTACCCCACGCTCAACCACCAACGCCTGCCAGGGGGCAACGTTAGCGTGATGCTCGAGTTCGGTAATAACGATCTCATCGCCCGGCCCGAGCGTGCGACCCAGGGCGCGCGACAGATGATAGATCATCGTCGTCGTGTTTGGACCGAACACGATTTCATTCGCCGAGGCATTCAGAAAATCCGCAAAGGCATAACGGGCGGCTTCGATGATCGCGTCGGTTTCGTGACTGGTCGGATATTCCCAATGGGTGTTGGCGTTGTGATTCAGCAGATAGTCCGAGACGGCGTCAACTACGACGCGCGGCGTTTGCGTCCCGCCCGCGCCATCGAAGTAAGCAACGGGAAAACCATTGTGCTCGCGGTCGAGAGCCGGAAACTGCTTTCGGATCTCTTCGGTCGATATCGTTGATTGTGTGTTTTGAGTGACAGCGCTCATTGGATTCGGTTCGAAACAGTCTGTATGAAACGTCGCGCAGATGCTATCAGAAAAAACTGATTCCGCGCGAATCGGGGCTCGACCGGATCGCGCGCGCGCCGAACACGCGGAATTGGAGTCGTCAGCATAGGGGACAGGTTTCACCCGGTAGGGGTGAGATGTTTATAGAACGCAGCCCGACGATCGTTCAGGCTCCGTTCGAAGAAGCGGAGAACAAAAGGACCCTCTTCGACTCGAGAAGTCCTCCGCTCCTTCGAGCGGAGCCGGTGGTTGGTGATGCTCGAATCTATAAACATTTCACTTCTAACGGAGTGAAGAAGGTTGGCGGAGGAAACTGTAACCAGGTATTAGCCAAGGCCGGCCTTCTTATCGCGGCTTTCGTACACTTCTGTCACGATTGTGTACGCAAGAAACGCAATCGATTTACTCAAAATGGCGGGATTATGCGTTTTTCCGAGCAGCCCTTTCACCGAGCAACACGGCACATGTCTTGACAGGTAGGGAGCGACTAGTAATGTTAAGACGCATCAACCTGAGTGCGGCGATCATCGTGCTGGTTTGCTTCTTTCTGCCCTGGGTGCAGGTTAGTTGCGCCGGCGCGAAAGATTCGTTGAGCGGTTTGGATCTGGCCAGACAAGACGACGCGTTGCTCTGGTTGATTCCATTGGTGATTTGCGGCGTGCTGGTTTTCATTTTGGTGCGCATGCGCGCATCGAGCTCGCAACTGCTCGGATTGCTGAGCACCTTCGCAGGCGCGATCGTCGTCTTTCTGATGAATCGCGAACGAACGCGGGCGCACAATTCATCCGGACTAATCGCGACGCAATTAACCGGTTGGTTCTGGCTGGGATTCTTCGCGGCGATGGCGGTCGCTGTAACCGGGATTGCGATTCTGCTGCGCAGGCAGAGAGCGCCCGAAAGTTAGCACTGCCAGGACTTCTTTGCGGACTTTTCTTGAAGACAAATGGCCCTATCACTCAAACCCGAACGCCTCAAACGCTACAAAGACGTCGTGGCGTTGCTCATCAAGTATGGCCGCTCAGATCTGGTCCAACAGACTGATCTCGATATCAGCGGGCACGACGAGGCAGTGACCACCACGGTTGAACCGAAAGCCGAGGAACTCGCCTCAGATCTCGAAAAACTGGGTCCTACCTTTATTAAGTTAGGGCAGTTGCTCTCGACGCGTGGCGACCTTTTGCCGGAACCATACCTCGAGGCTCTGGGTCGTTTGCAGGATCAGATCGAGCCATTCTCATTCGATGAAGTCGAGCAGATCGTTTCCACTGAATTGGGCGCGCGCCTTTCGAAGCTGTTTGCCGAATTCGATCGGGAACCAATGGCCGCGGCGTCCCTGGCGCAGGTGCATCGCGCGCGCATGCGAGATGGACGTTTGGTGGTAGTCAAAGTCCAGCGGCCGGGCGTGCGCGAGACGATTGTAAAAGACCTGGAATCGCTGGAAGAGATCACTGATTTCATCGACGCGCACACGGAAATGGGCAAGCGTTACGAATTCAGCAACATGCTCTCCGACTTACGCCAGAGCCTCGTGCGCGAGCTTAATTTCACACGAGAGGCGGGCAATCTGCGCCGGCTGCGCGCGAGTCTGCGCGAGTTTGAGCAGATCGTCATTCCCGAGCCGATTGAAGACTTCACCACTTCACGCGTCCTGACGATGGATTACATTGCGGGCAAGAAGATAACCAGCCTGAGTCCGTTGCGACTGATGGAGTTGGACGGCGCGTCGTTATCGGAAGAACTGTTTCGCGCTTATCTCAAACAGATATTGCTTGACGGCTTTTTTCACGCCGATCCTCATCCGGGCAATGTTTTCATCACCGACGACAACCGCATCGCTCTGATTGATCTCGGAATGGTCGGGCACATCAGCGGTACTTTTCAGGAAAACCTGTTGCGGCTCCTCCTGGCCATCAGTGAAGGTCGCGGCGACGAAGCCGCCGAAGTGTCGATGAAGATGGGCGAGCCCAAACCGAACTTTGACAAGCACGACTTCGAACATCGGGTGGCGAATCTGGTAGCGGAAAATGCAGACGTCACGTTGGAACATATTTATGCTGGTCACGTGGTGCTGGAGATCACGCGAATCTCGGCGGACAGCTGGTTCCGTCTGCCGCCGGAATTCACCCTGATTGCGAAGGCGCTGCTGAATCTCGATCGAGTGGTTTACACGCTGGCGCCGGACTTTGATCCCAATGAAGTAATTCGCGACGAGGCCACCGGCATTCTGGCGCGCCGGATCATAAAGACGATCGAGCCGGGCAGCGTCTTGACTCGCGTGATCGAAGTTAAGGAATTTGTCGAGCGGCTGCCGACGCGCGTTAACAAGATTCTTGACGCCATTGGCAACAACGAGCTGAAGATTAACGTTGATACCATCGATGAGCGAGTTGTGCTCGATGGGCTACAGAAGGTGGCCAATCGAATTACGCTGGGCCTGGTGCTAGCCTCGCTGATTGTCGGCGCCGCCTTAATGATGCGGGTCGAGACATCTTTTCGACTCCTCGGTTACCCGGGTCTGCCAATGATCTTTTTTCTGATGGCGGCGATTGCCGGCATCGTGCTGGTCGTCAGTATCCTTTTCTATGACAAACATCCACGGAAGAAGACGGGCGGGAGTTAAGCAAAAGCGGAACGCGGACATCCTGTCCGCCCGGCGGGCGAAGCCCGCTCAGATCTATGAAGAGATTCAATTCGAAGTATTGTTCGCGCTGCGCGCTCAGGCGGACAGGATGTCCGCGCTCCGATGTTGGGGGTTTTTGTGGAACTGAAAATGCTCTTAAGTTAGCAATGTATGGCAAACAGTAAGCGGAATCCGCCGTGGTGGCTGGAAGAGGGTACTGAAGTCTGTCCGGCGTGCAGCCACACGTATTTATATCAGACGGAGTACCGGTGTGTGGCGTGCGACGAGGCGGTCTGCGTCGACTGTGTGCAGACAATCTCAGTAGAAATATTCTGTCCCGGTTGCACCGACACAGCGGCCGAAGGCGCGAGGTGAGAGATGGCAGCGAGAGCGATTTGGAAAGGGGAGCTCAAAGTTGACTCGACGAAGGTGCCGGTGAAATTGTACGCGGCGCTAAAAGATCAAACCGTGCGCTTTCACATCCTCGAGGAACGGTCGAAGACTCGTGTCAAGCAGCACATGATCGACCCCGACAGCGGCGAGGAAGTGGCCAATGAAGAGATTCAAAAGGGTTTTGAAGTCGAGCCGGGCAGGTTCGTGATTCTCAATGAAGAGGAACTTAAAAGCCTGGAGCCAAAAGCGAATCGCGAAATTGAAATCAAGCATTTCATTCCGCCACAGGCCATCGCTCCGGAGTTTTATGATCGGCCCTACTATCTTGGGCCCGACGGCGATCAGGCTGCCTATTTCGCGCTGGCGGAAGCCTTGCGCAAAGAGAACAGAGAGGGCATTGCACATTGGGTAATGCGCAAACAGCCCTACGTCGGCGCGCTTCGTGCTGAAGATGATTATTTAATGCTCTTCACTTTGCGCAGTCCGGACGAGGTCTTGTCCGCGAAAGAATTGCCGCGGCCGGCCGGGCGGGCTCCGGACAAGAAAGAATTGAGCATGGCAAAGCAGTTGGTAGAGATGCTCAAGGGTGAATTTAATCCCAAAGATTACCAGGATGAATACCGCCAACGGGTGATGGAATTTGTTGAGAAGAAGGCCAAAGGTCGAGCGCCGAAGCTGCGCCTGGTGAAGAGTAAACGCCGGCCGGCGTCGCTCGACAAGATTCTGTCGAAGAGTATTGAGACGTTGAAGAAGCAGAAGCGCGCAGCTTGAGCCGGCATCAGGGGCGGTCACGTGTTAACAGAAATGCGATCCGCGAATTCACACGAAACGACACGAAATGTGGGCTTTGGTTCGTGTCATTTCGTGTGAGTTCGTGGATCGTCTTTGTGCCCCGTTGAAGTCGAATCTTAACCGGAGTCCGTTGGTACCGATGGCAACCAGAAAACGCACGAAGAAAAAATCCGAAGCTACCGAGCAGAGGGGCGCCCGTCCTTTCTGGTCCGGCACGCTAACGTTTGGATTGGTCAGCGTTCCGGTCGATCTCTATCCCGGTAATCGGACGAATCGCGCGCCCTTGCGAATGCTGGGACCTGAACATGAACCTCTGGCGCGCCGCTATTACTCTGAGAAGACAGGTCGCGATCTCGACACGGATGATATGGTTCGTGGCTTTGAGATCGACAAAGACAAGTACGTCGTCGTCACCGACGATGAACTCGAGCGGCTGGCGCCGGAGCAGAGCCGGGACATCGACCTGCGACGTTTTGTCGACCTGGAGTCGATCCCGCCCATCTACTTCGACCGCTCTTATTTTCTGGCCCCGGCTGAGGGCTCAGAGAAAGCCTACCGGCTCCTGGTGGACACGATGGAAAAGAGTCACTTGTCCGGTATCGCCACGTTCGTTATGCGCGGAAAAGAATATCTGGTGGCCATCTTTCCTGAGAATGGAATTCTCCGCGCTGAGACTATGCGTTTTCCCGACGAGCTGCGCTCGCCGAAGGAAGTTGGTCTACCCGAAAAGAAGAGTGTACCCGCGGCCACAGTGAAGAAATTCGAACGAATCATCGCGAAACATTCTGCTCGGACGGTGCCGCTCAAAGAGCTTAAGGACCAAAAGACGGACCAACTCTTGAAACTGATCGAGAAGAAGCGCAAGCGACACAAGGATGTAGTCGAAGTCGAAGGGGCTGAACGCGACAATGGTAAAGTCATCGACATAATGGATGCGCTCAAGAAGAGCCTGGCCAGAAAAAGTAAGGCCGCCTAAGCAAAACGGTCGTTCTGAGTCAGGTTTCACCTTCTGCCCGTTTTCTCGCTTACCTAAAAACCCGGCTGAAGCCGGCACTCTGACACCGCTCAATCAAGTAGCCATTATCGAAATCTTTGAGTGCCTGCATCCGGTCGCTACCGCTCGGTTCGGTAACGAGGCCATTCTTAGGGAATGAGCCGCTCCGAGTCCCGCCAATAAAATCCGTTCAGCCTAAATTGCTTTTCCTTTCTCTAAGAGTTCTGGCGCGCAGTTTGCGGTTCACTTTAGCGATCATGGAAATTGCACCGAAGATGAGATCTATCAATACAGACGACGATCGTTGACGTGTGATTTTCGAACGGAGGCGGAGAGCAACCCGCGTTCAGCTTCGACCTGGCTCGCGCCGAGTATTTTTCCGATTCAGAATCAATGGACAACAAAGGCGAAAGGAGATCCGTCAATGGCAAACAAGAAGGCAGCATCAAAGCGGGAACTAATAGATACCGGCACGGACAAGCGCTATGTGCGCCGTGATGATAAAGGCCAGTTCAAAGAGAGTGACGACGTAGGACGCTCTTTGTCACAGGACGTTCGGAAACACGCCAGGACAAAGGTCCCGCCCGGACAGGGTGATCGCGGGGACCAGAAGCGCGCGTAGTCAGGGGAAAACATGGCGCTGAGAAATAAAGAGCGGCAGCCCGATAAGAAGGGGGTTGCGTGCTCGCGGTGCGGCGCTGAAACTATTTCAACCAATAGAAGCGATACGCCGCTGTGTCTGATTTGCCGTGCCGTCATTTTGGCCCTGAACTTTCAGGCAGCCGAACGCGAGACCACCGGCCCCAGCGGAATCGTCGCGAGCAGACCAGGTGGAAATATTCTGAGCGGCGACTTATCTGAGGGCCCAGACAATCGAGAAAGGAGAATTATGAAACGAGACGGCGAAAAAGGAAAAGTTGGTTACATTATTCTATGGTTTTTAGGAGTCCCGTTCTCTGTGCTGCTACTAATCGCGCTCCTTCGTTCGTGTTAGGGGCAGCCGAAGCGGCACGGCGGGTTAAGCTTCAGAGTACATACTTTCATTTAAAGCAGGAGAGCAATCATGAAAAAGCGACTTCTTTTACTCAGCGGAATCGGAATTGGCGGAGGTTTGCTGTATCTACTCAATCGTGGCGGGCGCGCAGCGGACCGTAATAACCGGCCAGCGAAGGGAGCCGCGGAGGGAGATACGGATGCGTCTTTGCGCTCTTCTGACATCTCCGTTGACGACGGAGGAGAACGTTCCAATGGACGCGCGACGCCCCAAAGTTCAATGGGGATGTCCGGCAACGGGAAAGAACATGAAAACCTGATTATCGACGATCAAGGTACGGATCAAGCTGAAGCTTCGCACATTTTGCAGAAAATTCGGGACACTGCTTTTGAGTCCAGTGACGAAAAACTTGCACTCGCCCTCGGACGGCCGACGGAAGAGATCGAGGAGTGGACGAGCGGGTCCGGGATTATCGATGGTGACGTGGTGATGAAGGCGAGAGGGTTGGCGATTCAACGAGGCATCGAAATTGAATGAGGGGGCGGCCGCACTGGTAGGGAATCAGTTGGGGCAGGCCGTGCTGCCCCTCTAATCCAGGTGAATTGTCTTTGGCTTGCCGATCAGGGTGAACTTTTCACCGGGAACCGGCTATGGTTCAGTAGAAATAGACTTCGGAGCTGCTCGCTTGAGCACCAGGTAGAACCCAACATCAAAGCCCCATGCCGTCGCGGGATCGAGTGCGACAAATTCCCACCCTTCGGCGGATAGATTATTGAGATGCGCCTCAATCCTCCTGGCTTTCTGCCCAGACGTGAAGCATAGACAGTCGCTGATTACCTTATACTGTGTGGCCATCGGGTCTCTCCAATTCTCTTTTGTCTGGTTTGGCGGGCCTCGTTGACGCGGGTTGGGGCTCCCACGCCCATGGTTGCGCGATGGCAACCATGGGCTGGGTCGCAACCCTTTCGCCAAACCGATCCTAAGCTCGCCGTCCCGTAATCAGTTGGACGACAAGAATGATCAACGCAATCACCAGGACCAGGTGAATCAAACCGCCGCCTACCTTAAGCGCAAAACCAAGCAGCCAGAGAATGATGAGAATTACCAGAATCGTCCAGAGCATTTCGTTTCTCCTTTCAAAGTCAATCAGGCTGGGGGCCAAATGATCGTCGCGCCGGCTGCGATTCAGAGAGGGTTGTCCCTTGGGGCGTCGCGTGAATCTGCATCCGTGCAACCGCTGACGCAGATCATACTCAACTCAGGTAATTCTGATTCGCGAAATACTCCCAAAACAGTTTTGAGCGAGCACATGAAAAAGCCGGCTTCCGAAAGCATAATCGGAAAGCCGGCATTCTCATAGTGAATTGGTCCCAATTATTTGCTAATTCACTCTCACGCGACTAATCAAGGTCGTCTGAGTTCGACCGTCGGGTAAGTACCTGACCTGATAAGTCTCGCGGTAAGTGTGCCAGCCGCTTTGCACCAGACGAGTTTGGACCTCCGTCCGGCCATAGCCGTAGCCCACTCTATCGCCGCGGTTCTCTCGCCCGTCACGGTTGCGGTCGCGCCAATCACGATCGCGGTCGCGGCGCCGGGGTCTTCCGATTTGGATTCGGACCTGTGGTTTACCGGCCCTGGCCATCGTGCTCGCGTTCGACTCAGTCAACGAACCCGCGAAACTAAATGAAGCCAACGCTAGAATCAGCGCAAATAGTTTTTTCATGTCTTCCCCCTTTTTCTTCTTTCCTCGAAAATTTCCCGCTTTCGAATCTTGCAAGTACGACGCCAATCAAACCGCTACCTGGATGAACCAAGCTTTATCAAGGAATTGAATTGAGCGTGTAATGAGTCTGAAAGCTGCACGTCTCACAGGCGCGGCAATTTGTCATTTGAAATAATTCGAAATGACAATTCAATTGCGGAGAAATTTGGCTGGACATACGATTTGCGACGCTGGCGTAGGAAGGCGTGACTCTTCAAGCAGACAGGTTTCTACGCGAAATTTGCGCTCTACGATAGCCGGGGAAACCAAACCAAAGAGCGTAAAAGAAAACGAGGGTCAAGAGCGCGACTCCGAGCGACAGTGAAATCGAGTTAGTGACTTTCCTGAGGACTACAAACAAGTCGCCGCAAATTCCCATGGGCAAGGGAATCATCGTCACCAGTAGCAAGGCGCTCGCGACCCGATGAAAACTTTCCGTGTCTTCACCCCGTTCCACGATTCGGTGATAAGCCGCGGGCGTCATCAGCAGAATTACGCATAGTCCCATCAGGATCAGACTTATCAAGTGAATGTATTTTGATGACTGAGGCAGTTTGTCAAAGCCCTCCATTAAGATCGTGGCCAATTGGAATCCGAGCAAGGCTTGTACGCCGGGAAGAACGACGCGCGCTTCCGTCAATACCTGTTCGACTCTGTCTTTCAACGGCGTCTTTTCCATCTCAGCACCCTGTTTGGTTTTCTTTCGCGATTTTGAATTCTTCTTGCGCCAAATTAGTCCCGGTCCATACCAGAACAAGAGCGCGGTCGTGGTAATCAGGGTTCCCACCAGAACCCCACCAGTTGAGCCCACAAATTTTCCGGCCACGGCATAGAAATCGATGCCCAGTGCCAGGAGAAGCGGCAGCAGGGCAAAGTCCATAACGCTGGTAGTGAAGTCATGAACGTCCGGTGAATCATTTCCCTGCCAGACGATGCGGTGATAAGCGCCAGGACTCATGATGAGAGTGATAGACAAAAGTAAGAGCAACAGGCCGGCTACCTTTAGATACTGCGAGGCCGTGGGCAGACTGTCGAATCCCGTCTCAAACGGGGCCCGGTACTGAAAGCCCAGGAAGACCGACGCTCCCAGAACGAGCATTCGACTCTCATCCATCGCCGTTTTGATCTTATGACTAAGGCTTGCCACTTCGTTTCCGCGACTACTCCGCGAGTTTCATGCCATCGGATCGTGGCCCGTTGATTGCCAGGCCAACCGCGAACTGAAGAGTTTTGCAGAAGTGATAAAGGAATTACGGTTTGACCGCGTAACACTAGAAGGCGTGAGCGATTGATTTTCGTACGTGGTGTCGAGACGCGATGAAGTGAATATTCGAGCCCCTGAGATGTTTGAAAATTCTATTTACACGGAGGTGAACATGGATCCATTCGAGCTTTTGAAAAAAGATCACGAGACAGTTTCTGATCTCTTCAAGCGAATTGAGTCAGCTTCGGGTAAGACGAAGCTCCAAGTTTTCCAGCTCATCAAGAGCGAGCTGGAGTTGCATACGCACATTGAAGAAACGATCTTCTATCCTGTCCTCGAAAAGGCGAAGGAGACCCGGGACCTTACGCTCGAGGCCTACGAAGAACACAAGGTGGTCAAGAATCTTCTGGGCGAGCTTGATGCTGCTAGAGAGGTGTCCGACGAATGGGAGGCAAAACTCACAGTTCTAAGGGAGAACGTCGAGCATCACGTCGATGAAGAAGAAAATGAGTTATTTGACAAGGCGAACGACGTACTGACCGGTGAAGAAGCGGAAAGCCTGGGCGATAGAATGCAAGCCGAAAAAGTGAAACGCGGCGCCCCTGCGTCCAGCGTAACAAGCGAGAAGCCTGGGTTGCTGCGTAAGATTGCCAACGCTCTCGGCGTTGGCGCTTCATCACCAGAAGCGAGCAAAGGTTCGAGCAAGAAAAAGGCAAAGAAGAAGAAAGGTGGCAAGGTTGCCGCGAAATCGGCGCCGTCAAAGTCAACGGATGCTTCAGCCGCCAAGAAGGGCTCTGGGGCTGGTAAGGGCAAGGGAAGCAGCGGCATAAACTCCGCGCCGGCGAAACGCGCCGCGAAGAAGGTCCGCACCGGAAAACGCCCCGCAGCTAAGAAAACCTCAACAAAAGAGACAAGACGAGGCCGATAAAGAAGTCATGTGGGGATTTGAGGTGGTCTCAAAACGAAAGCGGCGACGTCCTCACCCCGTCGCCGCTCTCCTAAGCACAACCATTAAGGCGTGCCGGGGGCGAGACATTCAGCCACGCCCTAGTTGTTCTGATTCTATCTTATTCGGCGGGCGCGTCAAGTGAAGATTTCGCATGCGGGAGGATTGAGCGGGGTGCTGTCGGATCGGCTAGCAAGACTAAGTCCAACTCACGGAGCGATACTCATGGCGCTTACGGCTGAAAACAGAGGGATTCGCGGGCAATATAGTCTCGATGCAATTCTGGATTACTACGTCCCGACCAGGCGCAAGCGATGTGCGCCTGGCGCACGAACAGAGTCCTGGCATGATCGCGACGGCAAGGGAGAGCCGGGCGGGTTCATGTCAGGAGAGGATCATGTCTGCTTTTGCAAATCAGCCTTGAAATTCTTGCGACCAAACCTTAAAGTCTCAACCTACCCCGCAGAACTTTACCCCGGCCCCCTTTTCAGGAATGAGAAAGTCTTCGGTGTGTGCGCTTCAAGGCAAGCGACGAATTGTGTAACTTTCGAAGCTCAAATCTCAGGTGAGCATTAAGCGAGCAGGAGGGCTGATATGAAGTGCAGCGAAGTCATGACGGACAATCCGGTCTGCTGTCTACCGCACGATTCGGTTGGTCAGGCCGCGCGAGTGATGCGGCGCGAACACATTGGCCCGGTGCCAGTGGTTAACGACGAACGGACCAGGGAAATAGTCGGGATAGTCACCGATCGAGATCTGGCGATCAAAGTAGTCGCTGAATCGCGAGATCCCAACCGAACCACGGTAGGTGATGTGATGACGCACACGATTGTGGTCTGCCGCGAAGATGATGATCTCTCGAGTGCGATTGCGGCGATGGAGGAATATCAAATCCGCAGAATTCCGGTCATCGATCAAAGCGGCCGCATCGTCGGGATCATCTCACAGGCCGATGTGGCTACCCGGCTTCATGAACGGGAAAAGACGGCAGAGATGGTTGAAGAGATTTCCCGGGCCGCATAAGAATCTCGTGGTTGAACTCCCTCTCCCTTTGGGAGAGGGCTGGGGTGAGGGTCTCAGCGCGGCCCTCCTTTTGACTCGTCTTGTCCTCGGTGAACACGACGGATAATTCTAAAAAACCACTTCGCGCCAGGCTGCTGCACCCTCATTCCCCGGCCCTTCTCCCAGAGGCAGAAGGGAGACAGCCAAAGCCAATCCAATGCGGATAATTCAGTGCGTCAAGGACGAGATTGATTGCGGCGAAAGGGTGCTGCCGGATTGATTTAGGTACGTGCGCACTTTCGGCGGCACATGACGACGCAGCAGGGCGTTCCGAGCCTGCCACTGATCGGCCGCGCTCATCTCGACCAGGAACCGCAGGTCTTTTCCTTCCAGTAATGCGATCGGCACGCCGTCCCGGTAGAGCACGCGATTTGTCGACGACGAAGAGAGCCGAGGTCCGGGCGTGATGACGCCCTGGAGATTGAGCGGATCGGCGGCACTTAGTGAGATCAACATTCCTTCGGCCGGCGCGCGGCGAATTGATCTGAGCAATTGCACCGCCTCGGTCGACGCGAATTGTTCGCCCGAGAATCCACCCACAAAGCGCCCGCCGCGTATTTCTCCACGCGCTTCCAAACGACGATAGACTCTCAAGAGATCGCGCCACGGCACCGCAATGGCTTCGCGGTCGAGGATTTTGCGAAACACTACTCCATAACGCTGCAGAAGCTTGCGCGCGATCGCTTCGATCGTTTCGAGATCGACTGGTTGAATCCGATTGTCGCCGTTACGGTCAGTCGGGGAAGTACCTTGCCCCTGCTCGTCTCTTCGCAGACGCACCCAGCGGCCGGCGTCATCCATGCTGTAGAACTGTTTGTTTTTTCGTCTTCGTTTTTCGACTTCGCGATGCGTAGTCTTGCTGATCGGCGTGATCAGCGCGCGCAGACCGGTGAAACTGTCGGCGCTCACCAATCCCCGAAACACCAACTCGCCTAATCCTTCTTCCACCATGCTCGGCAAAAGGTTGAGGCCGGCGACGATGTCGACAAAGAACGAGGCGCCATGATCTTTCAGGTACTGATACACAGCTTCGGTGTTTGTTCCCAGTTCGGCGCCGTTCGATTGCGATCGCGGAGGGAAGCCTTTGCTCCAGGTCTCAACGTTCCGCCGGTTTAGTAAAACGATCGGTGTGCTGCGCACTGGCGCCGAGCTGTTCACCTTCTCCGGAGAGAGACGCGGCGGAGACAAACGCAGCCAGGTTAACTTGCCGGATAAACAGAGCGCGTCCAGCCATGCGGGATCATAATCTGCCACGCGCGCCGGCAGGATTTCGGATTCCCACGAACCGGCGTGAGCCTCAAATCCTTCAAGCTGATCGATGATCGCCGCTACGCTCTCTGGGCCCTCGACCCGTTGATCCGGCGCGACTTTCTGCCAAACGAAAAGGAAGCGGAGGAAATCGGCCGCCGAAACCGGCTCGATCTCCTTGCGCAGACGATTGAGCGTGTAGCTGTGAATTCGTGCCAGCAGACGACGTGAACACCACTCCTGGAGCGCAGGCATCCCGGGTTCGCCGGCATCCCCGCTGGTCTCTGGCGTAAACTGGCCGCGCATCGCGAAGCCTTCACTCTCCAGCCGGATCAAAGCAGTCTCAATTTGATTCGTCGTAAGTGAAAAGGCAGCGGCGAGCTGCGCAACCGTCACCGGCCCCAGCCCGTCGAGTCGTCCCCGCAGAATCTCAACCAGAGCATCATCAGACGTCCAGGATTCGTTGGCATAGCTGGCCGGCGGATCGATTGGTGGAGTCAGCGACGCCTGCTCGTGAATTGCCCGGAACTGCTGCAAACGCTCAGCCGCAATCCAGGTGTCAATGTGGCGCAAGTTGTTAACTTGCGCTGGCCGCAGCACACTCGCCCTTCGATCCTTAACCAGTTCATCAAAGAACTCCTGCCAGCCGTTTTGCTCTCCCTCGGCCACGGTGATGAAACCGAGTTGCATCAGTGCATCATGTAACTCGTCGGCATTCTCAGCCTGCGGCCATGCCTCTTCGCGCACGCGTTCGATGGCGGCCACATCCAGCCGGCCCAAATCCGCGGCCGTTTCGGCGTCGAGAAAACGACGATTCATTACCGCCAGAGTGCGGCGCTCTTCGGCCGGCGCATCGTCGAGAAACGCATAGGGCTTCGCCGTCAGGATCTCCTGGGCCAGCGGCGAGGGTTCGTTCATCTCCCGCGAGATCAGTTTTCGCTCACCACGCTCAATCGATCGGAGCAGTCCCTCCAGGCCACGAAGGTCCATCGCCTCTTCAAGACAATCGCGAATCGTTTGGGCGACCAGTGGGTGGACTGGAATTTCAATTGGACCGGTAAGGTTTTCCGCGCAGGCAACCTGGTCTGGAAAGACGAGTGCCAGAAGATCTTCCGCGGCCATGCGCTGAAGTTGCGGTGCAACTTTTCCGCCACTGCGCCAACGCGGAATCGCGAGCGCGCGCGTCGCGTTCCAGCGCCAGCGAATATTAAACATCGGCGCATCCAGAAGTGCCTGGGTCAGCACATCACAGACAGTTTTCGAGTTGAGATAACTGAAGATTGTCTCGAGCGGAAAACTGTGGGTAGGGCCGAGCGAAAGCACAATCGAATCTTCGGTCGCGGCCGCCTGCAATTCGAAATTGAAAGTACGACAGAAACGCTTGCGCAGTGCCAGACCCCACGCGCGATTCAAATGGCTGCCGAATGGGGCATGAATCACCACGTGAGTGCTGCCGTTTTCATCAAAGAACCGTTCGACAACGATCTCTTCCTGAGTCGGCATCACACCCAGCGCCAACTTAGTCGTAGCGAGATAGTCCACGATCTGTTCAGCCGCGCCATGACTAATACCGACGACATCAACGAGCCACTTCATGCTGGGAGCGCGGACGTCCTCGTCCGCATTACTATCAGCAGCCTCAAGCCTGTCAGAAATCTCCGAGCGCAGCCGCGAAACTGCTTGCGACAGTTCTTCGGATCTCCCCGGCGCTTCGCCGAGCCAGAAGGGAATCGAAGGTGGCTGTCCATGCGCATCCTCGACCCGAACGACGCCCGTCCCGACTCGCTTGATGCGATATGAAGTATTACCGAGCTGAAAGATGTCGCCGGCGAGACTCTCGATCGCAAAGTCTTCGTTCAAAGTTCCGACGAAAGTTTCTGACGGCTCGAGAATGACTCGATAGTCAGACGTATCTGGTATCGCGCCGCCACTGGTGATAGCCGCGAGACGCGCTCCGCGGCGGGCCCGCAGACGGTTATTGACGGCGTCATGATGCAGATAAGCGCCGCGGCGACCGCGTCGCGTGGCGAAGCCGTCGGAAAGCATCCGCACAACTGCATCAAAATGTTCGCGCGAGAGATTGCGGAACGGATAAGCGTTCCGGACCATTTCAAACAGCGCATCTTCGGTCCATTCCTCAGCCGCAATTGACGCGACAATCTGTTGCGCGAGTATGTCCAGCGGCTGTTCCGGAATCGTCAGATGATCCAGCTCGCCACGCCTGACCGCATCCAGCAACGCCGCGCATTCAACCAGTTCATCGCGCGACAGCGGAAAGACTCGGCCTTTGGGAAAGCCGCTGACCGTATGATTCGAGCGCCCGGTGCGTTGGAGCAAAGTAGAAATCGCGCGCGTGGATCCGATTTGAATCACCAGATCCACCGCGCCCACGTCGATGCCAAGTTCGAGCGACGCGGTCGCCACCAGCGCGCTCAACTCGCCTGACTTCAGACGTTGCTCAGCAGACAAGCGTAGTTCCCGAGCCAGACTTCCGTGATGCGCGGTGACATTCTCATCACCCAGTCTTTCTCCCAGGTGTCGCGCGACCCGCTCAGCCATGCGGCGCGTGTTGACGAACACGAGCGTCGTCTTGTGCTCGCGAATCAACGCCGCTATGCGATTGTAGATTTCTTCCCAGACCTCGTTGGACATCACCGCTTCCAAAGGCGAACTGGGAATTTCAATCGCCAGGTCGAGTTTGCGCGAGTGGCCGGTGTCGATGATCGTGCAACGAGGTGTGCGGTCGCCCGCAAGATTCGCAGTGCCAACCAAAAAGCGAGCCACCTCGGCTATCGGTTTCTGCGTCGCCGAAAGCCCGATGCGCACCAAAGGCTCTTTGACCAGGGCCTGTAATCTCTCGATCGACAGCGACAGATGAGAGCCTCGCTTGTCATCGACCATGGCGTGAATCTCGTCGACAATCAGCGTGCGCGTTGTGCTTAGAATTCGGCGACCGCCTTCGCTGGTGAGCAGGATGTAGAGAGACTCGGGCGTGGTGACGATGATATGCGGCGGCTTCTTTGTCATGGCCGCGCGATCCTTCTGCGGCGTGTCTCCAGTCCTCACCAGGGTGCGAATCTCAACACCGCTAATGCCCATCGCCTCCAGATTTTGTTGAATGCCGCGCAGAGGCTCCTGAAGATTGATCTGAATGTCGTTGCTCAACGCTTTCAATGGAGACACGTACACCACCTGCGTTTGGTCGACCAGCTTCCCATCCACAGCCTTCCAAACCAGATCGTCGATAGCCGAAAGAAATGCCGAGAGCGTTTTGCCCGAGCCGGTGGGCGCGGCGATCAGCGTATGCTCGCCACGCTTGATTGCGGGCCAGGCGCGGGCTTGCGGCTCAGTCGGAGCAGGGAACCGCTTCCGGAACCAATCGCGAACCGCCGGATGGAAATATTCAAGCTCTTTCATAAGAACGTAGCGTAGACTTTAGTCTGCGTATCGGTTGGCATTCAAACTCACAGACTAAAGTCTATGCTACTGTTGCGCCAGTGTACCACGAATGAAACGCTGTGTTAAGGGGAAGACTGAGGGCGATATATCCGAATTATTATTCCATAGAAGCGACTAAGTTCGGGCACGAGGCATTTTACGCTAAACTGCCCGTCTGGATCATCCTTAACTAATGACTAAAGCACACCGCGATTATCATCCTTCAAAACTAAAACAAGCGGGCAAACCCCCAAAGCGCGCTTCACAAGGCCATGTGGAAATTCCGCACGGAGTCGAGCAGGTTGAAGTTTCGTTCGGCAATCGCCAGGTGAAGCTAACGAATCTCAATAAGCTTTTCTGGCCCGAGCTGAAGATAACCAAGCGAA
This sequence comes from Pyrinomonadaceae bacterium, assembly GCA_035317005.1. Classification (GTDB taxonomy): domain Bacteria; phylum Acidobacteriota; class Blastocatellia; order Pyrinomonadales; family Pyrinomonadaceae; genus UBA11740. The sequence goes on from DATHHW010000131.1 coordinate 21,080, forward strand.
ACTTGCTTCAGTATTACGCCGATGTTTCGTGGGTGCTCTTGCCGCATCTTCAGGATCGCGCGATGGTGATGAAGCGTTATCCGAACGGCGCCGCCGGCGAATTCTTTTTTATGAAGCGCGCGCCGTCGCCGCGGCCGCCATGGATCGAGATATGTTCGATCTCGCACGGATCGGGAAACATCATTGACTTTCCGATCATTCAGGATTTGCCGGCGTTGCTCTGGGTTATCAATCTCGGCTGCATCGATCTGAATCAATGGTACGCCCGCTGTGACGACGTCGATCGGCCTGACTATCTTCACTTCGATCTCGATCCGGTGCCCGGCGCGAAGTTTGAGCAGGTGAGGGAATCGGCTTTGATTGTGCGCGGAGCGCTTGGGTCCTTGCGCATGCCTTGCTACGCGAAGACGACCGGCTCAAAAGGAATTCACGTATACGTGCCGATCGTGCGTGGGCCGACCCAGAAGCAGGTGTGGACGATCGCCAAAGAGATCGCGCAGGTGCTGGCGTCGGAAAATCCGAAACTAATCACGGCGATTTACAAAGTCGCTAACCGGCCGAAAGGAAGGGTGTTGGTCGATTACAATCAGAATGCCTGGGGACGAACGCTGGCCTCAGTCTATTCTGTGCGGCCGACGCCGAAGGCCATGGTTTCGACGCCGGTAACCTGGAAAGAGATCGAACGCGGGATCGACATCGAAGATTTTCGCATCGACAATGTGCGGAAGCGGATTGAAAAGCTCGGCGATCTTTGGGCGCCGCTGGTATCGAAGACGAAGCGATTTGATCTTGGGCCTTATTTGAAGTGAAGATGTCTCCCTCTACCTCTGGGAGAGGGTTGGGGAGAGGGTCTGAGGCAAAGACCTGTTTTGATCTCACGTTGTCGGTGCTAGAGCGATTAAGAATCAAAACCACTGCGCCTAAGCTTCGCACCCTCATCCCCCAACCCTTCTCCAAGAGGGAGAAGGGAGAAACAACCTGGTAGAAAAGCACAAACATGACTCTTCCTTTAAAACAATCCTATCCTCCGATGGAAGCCAAATCGGTAGATCAACTTCCTTCCGGCGCTAACTGGCAGTACGAACCAAAGTGGGATGGCTTTCGCTGTCTCGCCTTTCGCGACGGCGACGGCGTCTTGCTGCAATCGAAAAGTGGCCAACCGCTGGGTCGGTACTTTCCCGAGCTTGTCGAAGCGCTGCATAAGCTGCGTCCTGAGCAATTTGTGATCGATGGCGAGATCGTCGTGCCGGTCAAAGGGAAATTGTCGTTCGACGATCTGCTGATGCGTATTCATCCGGCGGCGAGCCGGGTGAAGAAGCTCGCACAGGAAACGCCGTCAAAGTTGATTGTCTTCGATCTCCTGGTTGACGATCGTGGACAAGCGATCGCCGACAGGCCGCTAAAGGAGAGACGAAAGAGGCTCGACGCGTTTGCGAAGAAGTATTTGGCGAAGAACAAATCAATCGAGCTCTCGCCTGAAACGAAGGATTTGAAGATCGCGAAAGGTTGGCTAGCCGGCGCCGGCGGTGAGGTCGATGGAGTCATCGCCAAACGCCTCGACCTGCCGTATCAAAGCGGCAATCGCCACGGCATGGTGAAAGTAAAACGCCTGCGCACCGCCGATTGTGTAGTCGGCGGATTCCGTTATGCGTCGGAAGGAAAACTTGTCGGATCGATGCTGCTTGGTCTTTATGACGACGAAGGCCTACTACATCACGTTGGATTCACCTCGGGCATTAAGGCCGCGGACAAACCCGCGCTTACGAAAAAACTCGAAGCCTTAATCAAACCGCCCGGCTTCACCGGCCGCGCCCCCGGCGGCCCGAGCCGTTGGAGCACCGATCGATCCGCCGAATGGAAACCGCTCGCCCCGAAAATCGTGATCGAAGTCCAATACGACCACTTCACCGGCGGCCGCTTCCGCCACGGCACAAAGTTCCTGCGCTGGCGTCCGGATAAGAAGCCAGCGCAGTGTGGGTTAGCGCAGGTTGCAGGTTGATATACGTCCGACTCGTTACTGCAATACAAAGTTGTATGTAATCAATCCCTGTACCTTCACGGCCTGGCCGCTGAGCTTGGTGGCGGTGAAGCGCGCGCGCAAGGCTGCTTCCTTCGCGGCTGCGAGCAGCATCGGATGGCCCGACATGGTTTGGGCTGAGATCACTCGTCCGTCTTCATCAACCAGGATCTGCACGGTTACCGGGCCTTGAATCCGAATCTGCCTCGCCAGTGACGGATACGGCGGTTGCGGTAAGCTGATTGCCTTTGCCGTGAGCACGCCTTGCGAGACCCTCAGCGTCGTCGGTGGCTTTACAACTACTGGAGGCGGAGGCGTACCGGAATCAATGCTTACGACCGGCCCACTGCCGCCGCCGTTATTACCAGTGCACGTCACACAATCGGACGTAGCGCGCGGAGGACCCACAGGATCCGCAACGTAGTTTCCTACGACTGTGTGTGGCGGCGCGGGCGGAATTGAAGTCGGCGCCGCGCTGATCTGATCGGGCGCCTTGATTGGATTGCTGGCGCTTTCGTAAAGGATTGGTCGAACTGGCTGGGGCGATGTCCGGCCGGTATTGTTTGAAGCGGGCGCTCGGTGTGTCGGCTGTGGTTGTTCGCGGTCGACCGGCTTTATCGGCGGTACCCAATCGAGCAGTACCAGGTCACTGGTCTGGGCTTCCAGATGGGCATCGAACGCATAGATGCTGGCGACGCCGGCGGCGGACAAAATCAGCGCGTAGGCTGCCACCGTGGCGAGAAAGAACGAACTGCGACGCTTGAACTCCTGGCGGTGCGAATCGGATTCAATCAGATTAGTAAACATCTTAGCTCCTCCTGCTGCCGGTGCCATTCGGGTCGAGGAAGCTGAGAGGTTAGACAACGCAAGAACGATCTTGTTCCCGAGATTTGGAGTGCGGCGACTTGTCGCCGCTTTTCCCTGGCTCGTTCGCAAACAAAACGCCGTAGGTTGGATTTCGAGGCCGAGAGCAAGACCAAAGCGGCGACAAGTCGCCGCACTCCAAATTTGTTCCGCCTTGGACACCTTCATTTAATTCCATTACGATATCGCGGTCCTACTAAGCCTAATTTCTCAGGAGAAGGAATCATGGCCACTGCATCGCCTCAGGAAGAACTGAATCCGTTTGAGATTGCCAAGCAGCAATTCGATCGTGCGGCTGACTATCTCGAGTTGGAACAGTCGCTGCGCAACGTGCTGCGCAGTGCCAAGCGCCAACTCATCGTTTCGATTCCGGTGAAGATGGACGGCGGCGAGGTCAAGGTCTTCGAAGGCTATCGCGTGCAGCACAACATCGCGCGCGGCCCCGCCAAGGGCGGCATTCGTTATCACCCGAATGTGACACTCGACGAAGTGAAGGCGCTGGCGTCCTGGATGACCTGGAAATGTGCGACGGTAAATATTCCCTACGGTGGTGGCAAGGGCGGCGTGGTTTGCGATCCCAAGAGTCTATCCAAAGACGAACTCGAACGGCTCACACGGCGCTATGCGTTTGAGATTGCTCCGATCATCGGCCCCGATCGAGACATTCCGGCTCCCGACGTGTACACCGATTCGCAAACGATGGCCTGGATCATGGATACATTGTCGATGGTCCGCGGGCATACTGAACTGGGTGTGGTAACCGGGAAGCCACTTTCACTGGGCGGCTCGCAGGGACGACACGAAGCCACGGCGCGCGGCGCCCTTTATGCCTTGCGCCAAGCCTGCAATGTGCGCGGGACGAAATTGAAGGACTCTCGTGTGGCGGTGCAGGGTTTTGGCAATGCCGGCGCGATCATCGCGCGCCTGGTCGCCGGCGATGGCGCGCGCGTGGTGGCGGCCTGCGACTCGAAGAGCGGTCTGCACGCGGAAAATGGACTCGATATCCAAGCCGTTCTGAAACATAAGGAAGAGACAGGTTCCCTGCTGGGTTTCCCGGGCGTGAAAGAAATAGCGCCGAACGATGTGCTGGAAGTTGATTGCGATATTCTGTGTCCGTCGGCGCTCGAGAACAGCATCACTGCGGCCAACGTCGGTAAGGTGAAAGCTAAGATCATTGCCGAGCTGGCGAATGGACCGACGACTCCGGCTGCCGACCGGGTGCTTGAAGACGAGGGCGTCATGCTAATCCCTGACATTCTTGCAAATGCCGGCGGCGTGACCGTCAGCTACTACGAATGGGTCCAGGATCAGTATTCGTTCTTCTGGAGCGAGAAGCGCATCAACCAGACCCTGGAAGACACGATGGGCGACGCGTTTCACAAAGTGCATCAGACGGCGCAGCGCTACGGGACCGACATGCGCACTGGCGCATACATCCTGGCCATCGATCGCGTGGCTGAAGCGACGAGGGTGCGCGGCATATTCCCGTAAGATTTGGAGTGCGGCGACTTGTCGCCGCTTTTCTTTGGTACGTCGAATCCAGCAGAAGGGAAAGCGGTGACAAGTCACCGCACTCCATAAAAGATGAACGACAACATCACGGTCTACGAAAAACCAACCTGCACGAAGTGCCGCGAGATGGATCGGTTTCTCAGAGAAAGTAATGTCGACTTCAGTAAGATCAACTATTACCTGGAGCCGCTCAGCGAGAAAAAGCTGAGAGAGTTGATCAGGAAGATGGGCGTCAAGCCGCGCGAACTTCTGCGCACGAGCGAGTCGATCTATCGCGAGCTGGGTTTGGGGAAGAAAGACTTCAGCGACGAAGAAATCATTTCGCTAATGGCGGAGCATCCGGATCTAATCCAGCGGCCGATCGTAGAGCGCGGTGATCGTGCGGTCCTGGGAAGACCGACTGAGAACGTGAAAGCCTTACTGCGCTGAAAGCGCAGAATAGAATAGCCCAGGGCAACGCCCTGGGTTATTGAGCTACAACGAACAAGAACCCTGAAAGGGTTCAATAACAGCGGCGACTTTGCGCAATCCCTTCAGGGTTGCTACCTCCAGGCTCCTTTCTTTACCCAGGGTGTTTACCCTGGGCTGAGTTAGCGAACACCTTCGGCGTACGACCTCGAAAGCAATCTTTTGCCAAAGCAATCAAACACAACCTTCATCTGCCAAAGCTGCGGTTATCAATCCCGCAAGTGGCTGGGCAAGTGTCCCGAGTGCGGCGAGTGGAACTCTCTGGTCGAAGAGCGCGTCGTCAACACGAAGAAGGGCTCGGGCCGCAACGCGTTTCGTTTGCGAGAGCCGAAGGCCGTCGCCTACACCGAGATCGAATCGCAGGATGACGTGCGCATTTCTTCAGGCGTCACGGAATTCGATCGGGTTCTGGGTGGCGGGATCGTGCCCGGGACTTTGGTGTTACTCGGAGGCGATCCGGGAATTGGCAAGAGCACTTTGCTGCTGCAAGTTGCCGATAAACTAAGCGCGACCGGCGCGACAGTGCTTTATGTTTCAGGCGAAGAATCGGAACGCCAGATCAAGTTGCGCGGCGAACGTCTGGGAGTCCAGGCTCCGAATCTTTTGCTTCTGCCAGAGACAAATCTGGAAAATATTTTTCGCGAGATTGAGCGTCTAAAGCCGGGCGCGATCATCGTCGATTCGATCCAAACCACCTTCTCTTCCGAAATTGAATCAGCGCCCGGATCGATCTCGCAGATCCGCGAAGTCGCCGCGCAGTTCCTCCTGCTGGCGAAGACGAGAGGCACCCCTGTCTTTCTAATTGGCCACGTCACGAAAGAAGGATCGATTGCCGGGCCGCGCGCGTTGGAGCACATTGTCGACACCGTGCTGTATTTCGAAGGCGAGCGTCATCACAATCATCGCATCGTGCGCGCGACCAAAAATCGTTTTGGCGCCGCGAATGAAGTCGGCATATTCGAAATGACCAATTCCGGTCTGGCGCCGGTGGCGAATCCTTCGCAGATGTTTCTCGCCGAGCGGCCCGCCGATGCGGCCGGTTCTGTGGTCACGGCCTGCATGGAAGGCTCGCGGCCCATGCTGGTTGAAATTCAGGCTCTGGTTTCCAGCTCGAAATACGGCACGGGCCGGCGCATGACGCAGGGCGTCGATCAGAATCGCGTCGCGTTAATGATCGCGATGCTCGAGAAGCGCGCCGGAATGCAGCTTCTCGGCGACGACGTGTTCGTCAATATCGCGGGCGGATTGGAAGTTGACGAACCGGCGGTCGATCTCGGTTTGGTGACGGCGATCGCTTCGAGTTTTCGCAATCAACCGATCGATGCGCACACGGCCGTGTTTGGCGAAGTCGGCTTGACCGGCGAAGTGCGCGGCGCGATGCAGGCAGCGGTGCGCGCCCGCGAAGCTCAAGCATTGGGGTTCAAAAAGATCGTGATGCCGGCTTCGAACACCGCGGGCCTGGAAAAGCTGCTCGGGCTGCGAGTGGTGGGCGTGCGATCGGTGGAAGAGGCGCTAGGGGAGTTGTTTTAGTGTCCCGTGTCCAAAGTTCGCTGAATTCATCACCGGGGCACTAGCCCGACCGTCAGGGAGGGGCTCAATGCTCCAGCGGCGTAAGAAAGCAGAGCCCTCCCTGACGGTCGGGCTAACGCCCCGCTTGACTCTGTCAGCCAACTTCTGAGACGCGAAACCACGTAGGGCTGATAGAATCCTAGTGCTTGAGTACGTGCTGCAAACCGGCAAGAAATCTATCGACTTCTTCAATATTGGAAAAGAACCCGTCATATCCCGAGTAGTCTTCCGAGTAAGTCTCTCCTAATACCCACTCTTCTCTGTTAGCAGGAAGGAGTTCGACGGCTTTTTCTGTTTGCAGCCCTGCATAATTTGCCAGTCGCTGGATGTATATTTCAAAACGCAGGCCGTTTGCCGGGTTACTCGCTGGAGGGAGCAAACTGATAATAGTATGCAATCCTCCGTTAACATGTCCGCGAAAGGGAAGCGAACTGCGAGTTCTGCCTCTAACGATAAAACGCTTCTCAAGTTCAGTCACCAATCTCTGGTAGAGGTGGTTCACACCATTTTGTGTTGCAATGTCGCGCAGTTCTTCGTGCGTCAAATCTCGTTTTCGCTTCGAGTCACCTTTTGTTTGGGTCTTATACTCGACCTGGCTAGGTTCTATCAGGAAAATACGGGCAAGTAGTTCGTCATTGTTTTCAGCTTTCAAATACTGAAACGTGGCGACGTTGATATTTACTCCGTACTCATCGGACAGATATTTGACTATGCGCTCGGAACTAGCATCAATTTCTGAGCCAACAATCAACATGCTGTGAGACTCATTCAGTACTTCAGGTAGATCTAAGTCGAACTTCGCACGGAAGGCTTTTTCGAATGTAAGACCTTTTGGTTTTGAGTCGAGATATTTGTCAGCGATATTCGTAATCATTTCTCGCGATAGGTCCTTGACCCAGGAAGCGTAATCCAGAACTTGCGCGGTAACTTCTCTTGGGGTCCTGTCTCTTTTTAGCTCGACAATCACGACATCGCCGTTTTGATTTAAGCAAAGTAGATCAAGACAGCCTCCGAAAGCTGTCTCCGTTTGTCTGCCAATAACTAAAAGGTCGTTGGATAGAACTGAGATATCTTCGTCCATCCAGTGTTCCAGGCGTTCTTCAAAGTCCAGCTTTGACGTATGTATCTCTCGAAGCTGATTACCGTTTTGTATTCGCCAGATTCTTACTTCTTCCGCCATTCTGTAAACTCAGCCTTTCGTGATGAAGCTAATCCGAGCGTCCTTTAAAGACCCTTTCGTTGCTGAGGTTCCTCTGTAGTCGCGTCCAGGCCAGGCAGCGTCAACTTAGCATGCAAATGGACAAACCTAAAGAGGCAGAGTTAATCCGGAATTCCTTTTCTGGAGCGACTGGTGATAGCATGGCGCGCTCACCGCTTTGCGAAACACCAGCAGTACCGCTTTGGGAACGCCAAAAATCAGAGGAGCCTATCCTAATGTCAAAGAGCTTACGTGCGTCTTTACTATCGTCGTTCGTTGTCGTTTTAGTCTTCACCCTGGCTGGGATCTCGGTCAATGGCCAGAGACGTCAGCCACCAACCACGCCGGCATCGACGCCGACTCAGGCCGACGCCTTGAAAGCGCTTCAGTGGCGTTCGATCGGTCCATTTCGTGGCGGGCGATCGACGGCGGTCACGGGAGTCGCGTCGCAACCGATGGTCTTTTATTTCGGCGGGACGGGCGGCGGCGTTTGGAAGACAACCGACGGCGGCATCAACTGGGAGCCGGTTACCGACGGGTCGGTTTTCGGCACGGGCTCAGTCGGCGCCATCGGTTTGTCGGATTCAGACGCGAACACGATCTACGTGGGTATGGGCGAGTCGCCGATCCGCGGCAACGTCTCGCACGGCGACGGGGTCTACAAATCGACTGACGGCGGCAAGACCTGGAAGCACGTCGGGTTGGAAGACACGCGACAGATTTCACGGATTCGCGTCAATCCGAAGAATCCCGACATCGTTTATGTGGCGGCGCAGGGACACGTCTGGGCGCCAAACTCGCAGCGCGGTGTTTTTCGATCGAAGGACGGCGGCAAGACCTGGGAGAAGGTCCTGTTTCGCAGCGACAAAGCGGGCGCCAGCGATTTGATTATCGATCCCACGAATCCAAGTGTGCTCTACGCCGGGCTGTGGGAAGTTTATCGCAAGCCCTGGACGATGGAGAGCGGCGGTCCGGGCAGCGGCATCTTCAAATCGACAGACGGTGGCGATACCTGGACCGAGATCACGCGTAATCCTGGTTTGCCGAAAGGCATGGTTGGAATCGTCGGAGTGACAGTGTCCCCGGCGAATCCGGATCGTCTGTGGGCGATTGTCGAGGCAGAAGACGGCGGTGTGTTTCGATCTGATAACGGCGGCAAGACCTGGACGAAGACGAACGAACAACGCAATCTGCGGCAGCGCGCCTGGTACTACTCGCGCATCTATGCCGATCCGAAAAGCGCCGACACGGTGTATGTGCTCAACACAGGTTTCTATAAATCGAATGACGGCGGGCGCACGTTTAGCGGCATCGGCGTCCCGCACGGAGACAATCACGATCTATGGATTGCCCCCGAAGATCCTAACCGCATGATCGAAAGCAATGACGGCGGGGCCAATGTTTCCTTTAATGGCGGAAAGAGTTGGACCGAACAGGATCAACCGACGGCCCAGTTCTATCGAGTTGCGCTGGACAGCGACTTTCCCTATCACATCTATGGCGCACAGCAGGACAACTCGACCGTGCGGATCGCCAGCCGCAATACAGATTTTGGCATCGGCGCCAGTGATTGGTTCGATGTGGGCGGCGGCGAATCAGGCTGGATCGCGCCGTCGCCGAAAGATTCGCTGATCATTTTCGCGGGTTCATACGACGGACTGATCACCCGCTACGATCATCACACCGGTCAACTGCGCGATGTAAATCCTTACCCGAACAATCCGATGGGCTGGGGCGCCGGCGATATCAAGTATCGCTTCCAATGGAACTTTCCGATCGTTTTCTCGCCTCATGATCAGAACACGCTGTACGCCGGAGCAAATGTGCTTTTCAAATCCACGAACGAAGGACAGAGCTGGGAAGTGATCAGTCCCGACTTAACCCGCAACGACAAATCAAAGCAAGGTCCGTCCGGCGGGCCGATCACGAAAGACAACACGAGCATTGAGTACTACGACACGATTTTTACCGTGATGGAATCGCCGGTCCAGGCGGGGACAATCTGGAGCGGATCTGATGATGGGCTTGTCTATGTGACTCGTGACGGCGGGAAAAACTGGTCGAACGTTTCGCCGGCGAAAGACATCATGCCCGAATGGATTCAGATCAACTCGCTCGATGCTTCGCCGTTTGATCCAGCGACGGCGTATGTCGCGGCGACGATGTACAAGCATGACGACTACAAACCGTACCTTTATAAGACGAGTGACTATGGCAAGAACTGGAAGAAGATTACCAACGGCATTCCTGACGGCGCGTTCACCAGGGTGGTGCGCGAGGATCCGAACAAGCGTGGCCTGCTTTACGCCGGCACCGAGACGGGCATGTACGTTTCGTTCGATGACGGCGCGAACTGGCAAACAATGCAGCTGAACCTTCCCGTCGTCCCGATCACCGATCTCGCAATTCATAAACGCGAGAAAGAACTGGTTGCCGCGACTCAGGGACGATCATTCTGGATCTTCGACGACCTGCCCTTGCTGCATCAAGCAATGGACGCGGGCGGATTCAAAGCAATAAGCGACACTAAGCTCTTCAAACCCAAAGAGGCTTATCGGATGCCGGGCGGCGGCGGTTTTCAATTACCGGCCACAGCGACGGTCGGAAGAAACCCCGCGAGTGGCGTGGTGGTTTATTACTCGCTGAAAGCAAAGCCGACGACGGATGTAGTGCTCGAATTCTTCGATGTGAGCGGCAAGTCGGTGCGCAAGTTTACCGGCAGAGCGCCGCGACCAGGCGCGGGCGCTGCTGGTTCGGCAACGCCGGCGCAGGCACCGTCCGGGGAGGGCGAAGGTTTCGGGGGCGGCGCCGCACCAGTAGCTACTGAGGCCGGATTGAATCGCTTTGTCTGGGATATGCGTTACGGCGAAGCTGTGCGTTTTCCCGGAATGATCTTGTGGGCCGGAGAGACGCGCGGTCCAAAGATCGTGCCCGGAACTTATCAGGTGAAGCTTACGGTCGATGGCGCGACGATGACCGAGAACTTCGAAGTCAGAGCTGATCCACGTTTGACGACCACGGCGGCGGATTATGCTAAGCAGCTCGATCTATCTTTGAAGATTCGGGACAAGCTGAATGAAACGCATAACGCGATCATTCAGATTCGTGACGTGAAAAAGCAGGTGGACGATTTGGTTAAGCGCCTGGCAGGTCAGCCGAATTCAAAGCCGATCGTCGATGCGGGCGCGTCCTTGAATAAGAAGATGACCGAGGTCGAAGAAGCGCTCTATCAAACCAAAAACCAGAGCAGCCAGGATCCGCTGAACTTTCCAATCCGGCTTAACAATAAGCTGGCGGCGCTCGGCGGGGTGGTGTCACAATCTGAGAGTCCGCCCAACGAACAGTCGTTTGCGGTCTTTGACGAACTGGTCGCACAGATCAACGCGCAACTATCGAAGCTGGCCCAGATTATGAAGACTGATGTGCCGGCATTTAATCAGATGGTCCGCGACGCGAATATTCCGGCGGTAGTGGTAAAGCCGGCAGGTGAGACGCCGCGGCCTTAATCTGCTCGGAACTAACTCTAGTCGTGATGATGAGTTGATCTAAACGCAAAGGGCGCAGAGGTTCACGCAAAGGTCGCGAAGCGAGAGTTCTTTGCGGCCTTTGCGCGATCCTTAGCGTCCCTTTGCGTTAGATTATCGGTCGACACCACGGGCCCAGCCGTCTAACCATCGCCGACTCGCTGGAAGTCGATGAAGCCGCGCTCGGGATCAGCCGAGAGCAACTTAACTCGGGTCTTCTCTCCGACGCGGAGCCCCTGTTCTCCGCGCACGACGCGTCCATCCACTGGCGGTCTAAGGACTCGCGCAAAAATTCCTTTCGGCGTGACACCTGTCACGATGGCGTCGAAAACTTCACCAATCCGATCGCGCATCAATATTGCCGCGGCGACTTTCCGCATTTTGCGTTCGACCTTGCGGGCGGCGTCTTCTCGCTCGGTACAATGCTCCGCCAGACCGTTCAACTCTGCTTCTTTGTAAGGCGCCGTAGCATTTCCGAGTGCCGCTTTGACCAGACGCTGGGTTATCAAATCCGCGTAGCGTCGATTGGGCGCGGTTGAATGGGTGTAGTCGTGAACGGCGAGTCCGAAGTGTCCTTCGCTCGCAACGCCAGGTTTTTGCACGGTGTATTCCCCGGGACCCAGGAGCTTTACGATTGACAGCGAAAGATCCGGGAAGTGAGCAGGGTCGGCGGCTTTGCGACGCGCCATGAAATCAGCGAGGGCGCGAGAGTCGGGCTCGGCGGGAAGGTGTTCGCCCAGCGACTCGGCAATCTCAACTATGCGCGGCCAACGTTCCGGAGTGCGTACCACCCGTCGCAAAGAGAACACACCTTTCGCTTCCAGAAACTGGGCCATGGCGACGTTGGCGGCAATCATGAAATTTTCAATCAGGTCGCGCGCGCTGTTTCTTTCCGTCACTGAAAGGTCAATCACCTTGCCGGTGTCGTCGACAACGGGAGAAGCCTGGATCGTTTCTAATTCCAGCGCGCCGTGTTCCCTTCGCATTTGGCGCAGATGCTGTGCGGCTTCAAACTGCAAACGGACCTGGGCCTCCATCCCAGGTACGCGCTCGATCTCCGGGGGTATCGGGCTCTCGCCATCGAGCCACGCACCCACGGCTTCGTACGAGAGCTTCGCGTAATTGTGCAGCAATGCGCGGAACACATCGGTCGATTTCACGGCGCCATCGGCCGCGACAATCATTTCAGTTATCACTGAACTACGATCCGCGCCTTCGATCAACGAAGTTTGGTCGGTCGATAATTCCTCAGGCAGCATCGGAAACATCTTCACCCCCGTATAAACGGAGGTGCAGTTGGCCGCGGCGTGTTCGTCAATGGCCGATCCCTTTCGCACCAACGCATCCACATCCGCAATTCCAACCAGCACGCGGATGTCGCCGTTGGCCAACTTTTCGGCATACTCGACCTGATCAAGATCCCGAGACTTGCGATCATCTATCGAAGACCATCCCAACGAGCGCAAATCTTGCATCGACGAATCCAGAGCATCCGGTTTTGTCTTAAGCGACTGCAATTCGTCCAGAACCGACTGCGGTATGTCCGCTACAAAGCCGTTGTCGATCATTGCCCGGTGCGCAATGGCAGCTAAATCGAAATGATTTTTTGTCATTAGTCTATTTATTTACGTCAAAGACTCGCGAAAATCCAGCAGCGAAGCTGGTAACCTATGTTTAGAGTGCAAACTTTAGTCCGGGTGTGACAGGACAAGATAAGGTAAAGCTTGAACTCTGCACTGGGGCCCTCCGGTTGCAACACAGTTCTTGTACACTACGAAGTTATGCCGCCCAAATCCGTCAAAGTCATCATCAATGCTCACTCAGGAGTGAGCGACAAAGACGAGGCGCGCCAGACTCTGACGAAGATCTTTGCAGCGGCCGGAGTTGATTCTGACATCCTGCTGGCTGACAGCGGCGACGAAGTGGCTCAACTCGCAGAACAAGCTGCTAGTGAAGAGTGGACAGTGATCGTCGCCGGAGGCGGTGACGGCACTATCAATACGGTCGCTTCGCATGTGATAGGCGTTAACAAGATTCTAGGTGTGCTGCCGCTCGGCACGCTCAACCATTTCGCCAGAGACTTGAAGATTCCGGCCGACCTCGAATTGGCCGCGCAGACGATTATCTCAGGCCGCACCATCAAGGTTGACGTGGGCGAGGTCAACGGACGAATCTTTCTTAACAACTCGAGCCTGGGTTTATATCCAACCATCGTTCGCGAACGTGAGAAACAGCAGAGGCTCGGTTCGGGAAAATGGCCGGCGTTCGTCTGGGCGGCAGTGGCGGCGCTACGACGATATCCTTTTCTCGATGTTCGCCTGAGCGCGGACGGAAAGGAATTTCGCCGGAAGACACCGTTTGTTTTCATCGGCAACAACGAGTATCTGATGGAGAGGCTTAATATTGGCGGGCGCGAATGTTTGGACAAAGGGCAGTTAAGCCTCTACATAACTAATCGCACGGGCAGATGGGGATTAGTCAGACTCGCCTTGCGTGCGCTGTTTGGACGTCTCCGCGAAGATAAAGACTTCCTGGCGATGTGCACCAACGAAGTGACAATCCAAACGAGGCACAAACGTTTGCGAGTAGCATTTGACGGGGAAGTCGACGTGATGGAGACACCATTGCATTACCGTGTGATTCCCGGCGCGCTGGAGGTCCTCGTGCCGCGCAATGACGATAAATAAACGTATGCGCATCCTGGTTCATCTTTCTGATTTGCATTTCGGGCGAGTTGACGAGCAACTCATCAAGCCCTTGATTTCTGCCGTGACCGCGATCAATCCCGATCTGGTGGCGGTTTCAGGCGACTTGACCCAGCGCGCTCGCTCGCACCAGTTTCGTGAGGCGCGCGCCTTTCTCGATGCTTTACCGCAACCGCAAATTGTTGTTCCCGGCAATCACGATGTTCCACTTCACAATCTGTTTACACGTTTTCTACAGCCGTTGGATAAATACAAACGGTACATTACCGATGACCTGCAGCCGGTTCATATCGATGATGAGATAGTTGTCGTGGGAGTTAATACGGCGCGCTCCTTGACAGTCAAAGGCGGGCGCATCAACGAAGATCAGCTCGCCCGCGTTCGTGAGAAGCTTTGCAGTACAGGGGAGGAATTGGTCAAGACTGTGGTCACGCATCATCCCTTTGATCTTCCGGAGGGGTACAGCGATCGCGAATTGGTCGGGCGCGCTCAAATGGCGATGACGGGACTGGCTGACTGCGGAGCTGATTTGTTTCTCGCCGGACACTTACACGTCAGTCACACCGGCCACACCGCCAAGCGCTACAACATCCGCGGACATTCAGCACTCGTCGTCCAAGCAGGAACTGCGTCATCGACCCGAGCGCGCGGAGAAGCGAACTCGTTCAACGTGATTCGAATCAACCGTCCCGACATTACAGTCCAATGCCTGACGTGGCAGCCGGCGAGCTCGACGTTTGCTATTTCAGGCGAAGAGAAGTTTCGTCATACAAGTGATGGGTGGATACGGCTGTCCGAAAATATCTAGTTGTGGTACGGACTTCATTCTTTTTTGGAGGGCGGCAACGAGCCGCGGAGCGGCAAAAAATCTGTAGCCCACGGCGTGAGTTTGAGTGTTATTCAAGTTTCGCCGCTCCGCGCTATCTCGTGGGCCATACTCCGAACCCACGGCTGGCGTGGGCTACAGATCTTTTGCCTCTCCGCGGCTTTGGTTGATCTTTTAAGAGTTTCAAGTTAATCAGAGCTTCCAAAGCCTGTGCCACTCTCAAGAAACATCGATCTAATACATTAAGGACTCTATGAAGGCACCGCTTTCGTCGAAACCATCTCGGCTCATCTATCTGGTGCTCATCATTCTAATCGGAGCCGTCTGGGTGTTCGGTGCGATTGCCGAGGATGTCGTGACGCACGACCCCTTGACCGTCGTCGATGCTCGATTCAGCGCCTGGTTGCAGCACCACTCCGTTCATACGCTGACCAGGTTCTTGCTGCTAATTACGCAGCTTCATTCACTGTTAGGTGTGACAGTGATGGCGCTTGCCGTGTCTGCCTGTCTATGGATTAAGAGACTTCGCATTTGGGTTCTGACGCTATTGCTGGCCGTGTTTGGCGGCATGCTCCTCAACTTATTGTTGAAGCATATGTTTGTGCGCGAGCGTCCCCATTTTGATAATCCACTCCTGGTCCTGACAACCTACAGCTTTCCCAGCGGGCACACGGTCATGGCAACTGTTTTCTATGGCACGTTGTGCGCTCTGGTTGTGTCGCGTACCCGTCGCTGGCTGTGGCGGGTGCTGACGATCGCCGCGGCCGCGTTCCTCGTCCTGCTCGTTGGCTTTAGTCGCATCTATCTTGGCGCACACTATCTGAGCGATGTTCTGGCCGCGATCGTCGAGGGCCTGGCCTGGCTCGCCTTTTGTCTTATCTCAGTTGAAGAACTTAAGCGCCGGCGAAAAAGAAAGCGGACAAACTGAAGGCGTCTCGAAGTCGTTGAAATCAAGCTCTTAACCAACGCCAAAGTTATAATGACGGGTAGCTTCCGGCGTGGTAATATGTCGGCTGATATGCGCTTCGATGTCATTATCTTGCGGGTCGTTTTCGCCGCCTTCCTGATAGTCGCCGGTTACGTCCTGCATCCAATCCCGGGACATCGCCTGTTTTCGACTGCGACGGCCGCAATTATCGCAGTGGCGATTGTGTTGTTCGAGATGCGCATCAGGCGCGCATCCTTGAAGACGCTGATCGGTGCAGCCGTCGGATCAATTCTGGGCATCATCGGCGCTTACTTGATTGGGACGCTTATTGCCAGTCAGGAATCCACGGCGGTACCGCCGGAAACCAGGGCATTCCTGACGCTCGTGCTAATTGTGTTCATGGCCTACATCGGACTGATGGTAGGAGCCGCCAAAGGAGATTATCTCGACCTCTCAGCGCTGGGCGGCATCTTCAGTGACAAAGCCTCTCGCCGCGATCTCAAAATCCTCGACACCTCGGTCATCATCGACGGCCGCATCGCTGATGTAGCTGAGACCGGATTTCTGACGGGAACACTGATCATTCCCCAGTTCATCCTGCGCGAGCTGCAGCAGGTGGCCGACTCTCCGGATTCATCCAAGCGCCAGCGCGGCCGGCGCGGGTTGGATATGCTCAATCGTTTACAGAACAACAGTTCGCTCGACATACAGATTGTCGAAACCGATTTTCCTTCAGTGCGCGAGGTCGATCTGAAGTTGATTGAGTTGGGTAAGCAGATCGACGCGGTCATTGTCACCAACGACTTCAACTTGAACAAGGTCGCGCAACTGCGCGGCGTCAACGTGCTGAACATCAACGAACTGGCCAACGCTCTCAAGCCGGTGGTGCTGCCGGGCGAAGCGATGCGCGTCTTTATCCTGAAAGAAGGCAAGGAATACAACCAGGGAGTGGCCTACCTCGATGACGGCACCATGGTCGTGGTGGACAACGCGCGGCGTTTGATCGGCAAGAATACCGACATCGCCGTCACCAGCGTCTTGCAGACTACTGCCGGCAAAATGATCTTTGGGCGGCTTTGGGAAGAAGCCGATAGCGGCGGCAACGGCGAGCGCGCCCGCCGGCCTTTGCGCGAAGTGAAAACTGCTCCTGCCATGACGCGCATCAACGATACCGAATCATAAACGAATGAACGTCGCGATAGTTGTGGCCGCCGGGAAAGGGACTCGGCTGGGCGGCAACCGGCCCAAGCAATTCCTCGAACTGGATGGAATTCCAGTAATCATTCACACGCTCAGACAATTTGAGCGCTGCCGCGAGATCGACGAAGTCGTAACAGTCTTGCCCGCCGAAGAAACGGCGGGATTTCAGTCTTTGGCGCAACAGTTTGGGCTGCAAAAGCTTTCGCGCGTAGTTGTCGGCGGCGCGACGCGGGCCCAATCGGTGCAGCGGGGGCTGGCCACGATCAGCGAAGCCGAGATCGTCGCGGTGCACGATGGTGTTAGACCCTTTGTGACCCCGGAAGAGATTGATCAGGTCGTCGCTGCCGCGCGCATAAGTGGCGCGGCAATTTTGGTTGCTCCCGTTGCCGATACAATCAAAGAGATCAGCGACGGGCAGGTGGTTCGCACTCTGACTCGCTCGCAATTGCGAAGAGCTTTGACACCGCAATGTTTTCGCCTCGATATTCTCCGGCGAGGCTACGATCAACTGGCCGAAGTTGAGGCGGAAGGAGTCGAAGTGACGGACGACTGTTTGTTGGTTGAGCGTCTCGGCATTGAAGTCGTCGCGGTCGAAGGCAGCGCGCGGAATATCAAGATCACGCGTGAGGAAGATCTGATCTTGGGTGAAGCTCTATTAAGGAGCTTTGTGCTTTGAACTTTGTACTTTGACTGACTTCGGCGCGGTCGGATCTAGTTCAAAGTTCAAAGTACAAAGCTCAAAGCACTAAGTTCAAAGTACTCCTTGTATGTTTCGCATCGGCACAGGTCACGACAAACATCGGTTAGTTGCGGGACGCCCTCTAATTCTTGGCGGCGTTCTAATCGAGTCTGATCGTGGCGCGGACGGACATTCTGACGGGGATGCTTTGTCGCATGCGATCGCGGATGCCATTCTCGGCGCCCTGTGCGAGGGAGATCTCGGTGCTCATTTTCCGGATAGCGACCCGCAATGGAAGGATGCCGACAGTCTGCAATTGCTCGCTCGCGTCTCTTGGTTGGCACGCGAGCGCGGCTATCATTTGGTGAATGCCGATGCGACGGTCATGCTCGAGCGCCCAAAACTGCGCGACTACATTGCGGCAATGCGCGAAACAATCGCCCGGACCCTGCAGGTCGACGGCGATTGTGTCAGCATTAAGGCTAAGACCGGCGAAGGCCTGGATGCGGTGGGGCGCGGTGAAGCGGTAACCGTAGAGGCGGTGGTGTTGTTGCAGCAGAGTTGATCAAAGCGCTCGCTGCGCCGGTCGGAGTTGCGAACGTTTTTGGGGTTTCGCTCCGATAGGAGCGAGATGTTTATAGCCTCCGTGGCCCCAACAACACCAAGCTCCTTTAGGAGCGCAATGTACTACCGAGAATTGTTTGCCACGAAAACCACATTACGCTCCTTAAGGAACTTACTGAATTCTTTATAACCTTGAGAGCTATAAACATTCGGCCCCTACGGGGCTAACAATACGACCTTTCGCAAATCGGGCAGAGAACTCAAATTTGAGACCCCAGGATATCATTCGCAAAAAACGTGACGGCGCAGAATTGTCGCGCGACGAAATCGAATTCTTTGTTAAAGGTGTAACCAGTGGCTCAATCGCCGACTATCAAAGCACGGCTTTGTTAATGGCGATCTTTCTCAAGGGAATGAACGACACCGAGCAGGCCGCTTTGACCGAGGCGATGCTTCACTCCGGCGAGATCCTCGACTTCTCAGACATTCCGAAACCCAAAGCCGACAAACATTCAACCGGCGGCGTCGGTGATAAGACTTCACTTTTGATCGCTCCATTCGCGGCGGCCGCGGGCGTGTGTGTGCCGATGATCTCGGGGCGCGGGTTGGGTCATACCGGCGGCACTCTCGACAAGTTGGAGTCTATTCCCGGATATCGCGTCGATCTTTCGCTGAAAGAGTTTCGTACCGTTTTGGACAGGGCGGGTTTTGCGATGAACGGTCAGACGGCTGAGATTGCTCCGGCTGACAAAAAGCTTTACGCGCTAAGGGACGCGACCGCGACCGTCGAAGCAATTCCTTTGATTGTCGCTTCGATCATCTCAAAGAAAGGCGCGGCCGGGTTGGACGCGATGGTGATCGACGTCAAGACCGGATCAGGCGCCTTCATGCGCGAGCCCGATCGCGCCCGCGCCCTGGCCAGCGCGCTGGTGACGACTGGCAATTCGCTGGGCGTGCGATCGCAAGCCCTGATTACGGACATGAATCAACCGCTTGGCCGCGCCGTGGGAAACTCGGTCGAGGTCCGGGAATGCATCGAATTGCTGCGTGGCGAAATTCAGGAAGGAGCCCGCCCGGTTCTTGAGCTGTCAATCGAATTGGCGGCGCGCATGGTTGTCTTGGCGGGTCTCGAAGCCTCAGTTGAATCGGCCCGTGCGCGAGTTGAGGACCTGCATCGATCGGGCGCGGCGCTCGAATGCTTTCGCAGCAACGTGGAGGCCCAGGGCGGCGACCCCCGCGTGTGCGACGATCCGTCCGGCATTCTACCGTTGACAGAGAAAGCGTTTAAGGTAGAATCGCCGCGCTCAGGATTTGTCGTTAAAGTTGAAACTGAAGAGATCGGCCATGCGATAGCCGAGGCAGGCGGCGGCCGCGTGCGCATGGAAGATCAAATCGATCCGGCAGTCGGCTTTTTGGCCGAGGTCAAGATCGGCGACGAGCTTCGTGCCGGCGATCAAATCGGCACGGTCTATTGTGAGAGTTCAGAAGACGGCCAACGGGCGGCTGCGCGAATCAGGGCGGCTTACGAAATAGGTGACGCGCCACCGGATGAACTGCCTGCACTCATCAAGGAAGTCATAGACAGATGAAATTTGGAGTGCGCTGACTTGTCAGCACTTTCAAAAGCGGCGACTAGTCGCCGCACTCCAAAAGGAAGTAACCATGAAATACAAAGTTTTGCTGACCTTGTTGTTGCTCTCTTCTCTGGTCTTCATCGGCCCGGCGTGTAATCGCGCGAGCTATAGCGCGGACGACAAATCGAAAATCCATGTGGGCATTGTCTTTGACATTGGCGGCAAAGACGATCGCTCTTTCAATGCGGCGGCGTGGGCCGGCGTGAAATGCGCCGAATCGGGGACCTTGCCGGACGGCAAGACAAGCTGTGGCAAGCCGGCGCTGGATATCGTGCTCCGTGATGTCGAACCCGGTAATCCGACTTCGATCGAGCCGGCCATGCGCGCATTTGCCGAGCGCGGCTATGACCTGATCATCGGCGTGGGTTTTGCCCAGGGTCCCATTATGCAGAGCGTTGCGAAAGATTATCCGAACATCCATTTCGCCATCATTGACGGCGTGATTTTTGAGGACGACGGCAAGACGCCGAAATCAAACGTGGCCTCGCTGGTTTTCAAAGAGCACGAAGGTTCTTATCTGGCCGGCATCATCGCAGCCAAGACCACGAAAACAAACGTGCTGGGTTTTGTCGGCGGCATGGACATTCCGCTGATTCATCGCTTTGAAAAAGGTTATGAAGAAGGCGCGAAGTCAGTCAATCCCAACATCCAAATTGTCCAGAACTATGTGGGCGTGACCGATGCGGCCTGGAATAATCCCGGCAAAGGCAAGGAACTATCGCTCGCTCAGATCGGCAAAGGCGCGGACGTCATCTTCACCGCGGCCGGCAATTCCGGTTTGGGAGCGTTCGACGCGGTCGAACAATCGGGAAAGGTGAATGGCCGCGCGACACACTTTGTGATCGGCGTGGACTCGAACCAGAACATGGTCAAGCCGGGTTTTGTTTTGACGAGCATGGTGAAGCGAGTCGACAACGCGGTCTATGACATCGTGAAGCTGGTAACAGAGCGAAAGTTCCAGGCCGGCTTTCATGTGTTTGGACTGGAAAGCGACGGCGTTGGGTATGTGATTGATCAGTACAACAAGGACCTCGTCTCGCCCGAAGCAATCCAGGCAGCGGAAGAAGCCAAGAAGAAGATCATCGCGGGGCAGATCAAAGTTACGGATGCAATGGCTAACTAAAGGAGCTTTGTGCTTTGAGCTTGGTACTTTGATGTCCTGCTAGGGATGCTCTCTCAACTGAAAGGGACTCTCCCATGGAAAGAACGAATTTTGAAAAGTTACAGGTCTACCAATTGTCAGAAAAATTAGCGGATGGGATCTGGAAAGTAGTCTTAGATTGGAACTCGTTTGCCAAGGACACAGTCGGCAAGCAGATTGTTCGCTCGGCTGATGGAGTTGGTGCGAACATCGCCGAAGGTAGCGGGCGAGGGAGCCTGGTCGATAATCGGCGGTTCGTTAGGATGGCACGCGGCTCTTTATACGAGACTATTCACTGGTTACGACGAGCCTATATCAGGCGGCTCTTATCGCAAGCTGACGTTCGGAAGTTAAGGTTATTGATTGAGGAGTTATCACCCAAGCTGAACGCTTATCTTCGCTCGGTTGACCAAAGAGTTAAGGCAAGTTAGTAAAGCGGCCAAAGCACTAAGTACAAAGCACAAAGTACAGATTCACGATGCTCGAACTACGAAACATCACTAAGACCTTCGGTGCCGTGCTCGCCAACGACCGCGTCAGTTTCAAGGTCGAGCCCGGCACGATCCATGCCATCGTCGGTGAGAATGGCGCGGGTAAGTCAACCGCGATGCGCATCGCTTACGGCTTTTACACGGCTGACAGCGGCGAGATCATTGTCGACGGCCAGGTGCGCGAGATTCGTACGCCCCACGACGCCATCGCGCTCGGCATCGGCATGGTCCATCAACACTTCATGCTGGTTGAACCGATGACTGTGGCTGAGAACATAGTCCTGGGCGCCGAGCCCGGCAGCGCGACTTCATTGGATCTGCGAAAGGCAGCTGATGAAATTCGCAAAGTATCTGATGAGTTCAAGTTGTCGGTCGATCCAAATGCAACTATCGAACATCTTTCGGTCGGACAGCAACAAAGGGTCGAGCTACTGAAAGCCCTTTATCGCCGGGCACAGTTGCTGATTCTGGATGAGCCGACCGCCGTGCTGACACCACAGGAAGTCGAAGAGTTTTTCGCCATCCTCCGGGGCATGCGCGAGCAGGGCAAGACGATCGTGATCATTACCCACAAGCTCTCCGAAGTGCTGGCGATTTCAGACAACGTTACGGTCATGCGCGATGGCCGCGTGGTTGGTGAGGTGAAAACCAGCGCCACCAATGCGGCTGAGCTGGCAAAGATGATGGTCGGTCGCGAAGTCTTACTGCGCGTCGAAAAGCCCGATGCCAAACCGGGTGCCGCGCTGATTTCGTTGCGCGAGTTTTCGATCGCCGGACGCGATGGCACGAAACGCGTCGATAAAGTTTCTTTCGAAGTGCGCGCGGGCGAGATTGTCGGCATCGCCGGCGTCGAAGGCAACGGCCAGACTGAGTTAATCGAAGCCCTGGCGGGACTGATTCCGGGTTCGTACGTTTCCGGATCGATTGCTTTCGAAGGCCGGGACATCACGCGGCTGGACGCGCGCGCCCGAAAGGAACTCGGCATCGCACACGTTCCCGAAGACCGACACCGGCGCGGACTGCTTTTGGATTTCAGTCTGGCTGAGAACACGATCCTCGGTGTTCATTATCGCAAGCCGGCGGTGACGGGAGTTGGATCAGTGTTCCTGGATCAAAAAGGAATTCAGCGCCGCACTGAACAAGTGATTCGCGACTTTGATGTGCGGCCGCCGAATCCGATGCTGCCGGCGCGGGCGCTTTCGGGGGGGAATCAACAGAAGTTGATCATCGGCAGGGAATTCGAGCTGCCACCAAAGTTTCTGCTGGTTTCTCAGCCTACTCGCGGCGTTGACATCGGCGCGATCGAATTCATTCACCGCAAGATTGTCGAGATGCGCGATGCCGGGTGTGCCGTCTTACTCGTATCGGCAGAGCTGGAAGAAGTAACCGCGTTATCGGATCGGCTGCTGGTGATTCATAACGGTAAGATCGTGGGCGAGGTCGATCCGAAGGTTACCAGTAGCGAAGAGATTGGATTGATGATGACCGGAGGACATCGATGATTTTCTGATTTTGCCTCCGTGTTCTCCGTGTCTCCGTGGTTTACTAAATCTTAATTCACCACGGAGACACTGAGAACACGGAGAGAAGAAAAAGATGAAACTGTTACGCGAAATCCTGTATCCACTGATCGCCGTGCTGGCCGCCTTTGTCATTGGCGGCATCGTGGTGCTGTTGATCGGTGACAGTCCGATCCAGACTTATCGCTTGTTGATTGGCAGTGCCTTCTCCTGGCCGGACGGAATTGGCTACACGTTGTTTTATGCGACGCCGCTAATCTTCACCGGGCTTGCGGTAGCGGTCGCGTTTCGTTGCGGTCTGCTGAACATCGGCGCGGAAGGCCAACTCTACATCGGCGCGTTTGCCGCTGCCTGGATTGGAATAAAGTTCGCGGGTGCATCGGGATGGATTCTGTTGCCGGCATGTTGTCTGGCCGCGATTTTGGGCGGGGCGATTTGGGGTGGCATCCCTGGACTACTGAAGGCGCGTTTTGGATCGCATGAAGTCATCAACACGATCATGCTCAACTTCGTCGCGGTCGCGCTGGTCAGTTACCTTACCCAGTATCATTACAAGACTCCCGGCGATCCGATCCTCGAGACGGTCCCTATTGGTCCGGGCGCACACATTGCGCGTTTGGGAAAATTTATTCCGGGTTTGCCTGAACGCATCCCGCTGAATATCGCGTTTGTGCTGGCGATCTTAGCGTGCGTTTTCGTTTACGTGCTGCTGTGGAAGACGAAGTGGGGCTATGAGATTCGCGCGACCGGCGCCAATCCCAGCGCCGCCGAGTACGGCGGTATTTCAATTCGTAAGCAGATCATTTTGGCGATGGCGATTTCGGGAGGATTAGCCGGCATGGTCGGCATCAACGAAGTGCTCGGCTATCGTTATCGTTATTATGATGGTTTCTCAGCGAACTATGGATTTGTAGGAATCGCCGTGGCGCTGCTGGGCCGCAACCATCCAGTGGGCGTCTTCCTGGCAGCGATCCTGTTTGCCATTTTGCTGCGCGGCGGAATCTTCGTCGACGCTTACACGATCCATGTTTCGAAAGATATCGTCGACATGTTGCAAGGCATTGTGATCATTCTCGTGGCCCTGCGGCCCGATGCAATATTCGGAAGTTTGAAGAAGTTGAGTAAGGCGAAAGCCTGACCCCAACAATGCGCCAGATTCTTACCCTAGCTCTCGTATTTTCAACCATCCGTTTGGCCACTCCGCTGGTATTGGCGGCGCTGGGTGGGTTGTATTCTGAAAGATCGGGTGTCATCAATATTGCTCTCGAGGGCCTGTTACTGGCGGGCGCCTTCACGGCGGCTTCGGTAACTTACTACGCTCATAGTCCCTGGGTGGGACTGGGCGCGGCGATGCTGGCCGGCGCGTTTGTCGCTTATATTTTGGCGCTGGCCTGCATTCGCTTCAAGGCCGATCAGGTGGTCACAGGCACGGGCATCAACATCCTGTTCATTGGTTTGCCGGCGGTGCTCAGCGGCGCGCTCTTCCTCTCTTCCGGATCGACGCCGCAAATTCCGAAAGAGAATCTGCTGCCGACGATCTCCGGACTTTTGCCCGGCTTCATGCCGCAGTGGCGAATCCTTACTGAAGTGTCAGTGATGTCGTTACTCGCTCTGATACTGGTCCTGGTTACCAGATATGTTTTGTATCGCACGCCCTTTGGATTGCGTCTGCGAGCGGTGGGCGAGAACCCCGAAGCGGCCGATGCCGCGGGAGTAGGCGTAAATCGAATTCGCTATGTCGGTGTAGTGTTGTCGGGCGCCCTGGCTGGAATCGGTGGCGCCTATCTCTCCATCGGGCAATCGTCTCTGTTTACGCGCAACATGGCCGCCGGGCGTGGATTCATCGCCCTGGCGGCGCTGATCTTTGGCAAGTGGCGGCCGGTGCAGACGATGCTCGCGTGTCTGCTGTTTGGGTTGGCGGACGCGCTGACGATTCAGTTGCAGGGCGTGCCGGTCTCGATTCTCTCTTTCCGGATCGCGATGGTGGTGCTGATCTTCCTGGTCTTTTGGTTCATCGCGCATCAACTCTCGTTCCTGAACCGAAATCGCATTGCCGAGCTGGCAAGTGCCGCCGCTGTTTGCGCGATCGTTTCGCGGGTCATCTATGCGAACACCCGCGGAATTCAGAATCTGGAGATTCCAGTCCAATTCATCCAGATGATTCCTTACATCGTGACGATCGTTGTACTGGCAGGCTTCATCGGCCATTCACGTGCACCACGCGCCCTCGGCACTCCTTATCAAAAAGAAAGGTAGCAGGATGTCCGACGAACTTCAGTTTGTCGATGAGTCGCGACCGGCTCATTGTAGAACTGACGACAAACTGAAGTTCGTCGGACATTTTCAGCTTGCCTCGCATGACATCCAGCGAGCTTTAGTGTTGTAATGTCTTCAGCGAAAATCCAAATGCCATCCCTACCGAATACTTCGACGCTTTACGAGCGCGCTCAGGAAGCCGCGCGTCTGATTCGCACGCGCACGGATGTTGACGTGCCCGTGGCGATCGTCCTGGGTAGCGGACTGGGCGCCTTCGCTGAAGATCTTATTGACGCCACTGAGATTCGTTATGACGAGATTCCCGGCTTTGCGCGCGCCACCGTCCAGGGCCACGCCGGGCGTTTGGTGATCGGTAAGGCCGGCGAGGTGACCGTAGCGGCCATGCAGGGCCGGTTTCATTTTTATGAAGGATATTCACTTGAAGAAGTGACGTTTCCGATTCGCGTGCTGAAGCTGCTCGGCGTGCGCACGGTAGTGCTGACCAATGCTGCGGGGACGCTGAAAATAGAATTCACCCCCGGGTCTTTGATGGTGATCAGTGATCACCTGAACTTGCTCGGCGATAATCCTTTACGGGGAGAAAATGACGAACGCTTTGGGCCGCGCTTTCCCGATTTGACTTCAGTGTACGCGCGCCGGTTGCAGGACATCGTGATCGACGAAGCGAAAGCGATGGGACTCGAAGTGCGGCGTGGAATTTACGCCGCGCTTTCCGGGCCAAGCTATGAAACACCCGCTGAGATCCACATGATCCGCACGCTCGGCGCCGACGTGGTCGGCATGAGCACCGTTCCCGAAGCGATTGTCGCGCGGCACATGGACATGCAGGTGGTGGGGATTTCCTGCATTACAAATCTGGCGGCCGGCGTCTCAGACAAGCCCATCGATCACAGCCAGGTAATGGCGATCGGCGAGCGCGTCCGCGGAGACTTTACGACACTCTTAAATCGAGTCGTCGGCAGATTCGCTTGACTAGTCAGTGGTTGGTGGTTCTCGGTCCCGGAGGAACCAAATGTCTATAGAACCAAGAACCCAACGACCGCTCAAGCTCCAGAGGACCGAAACACTGTGTTGCAAAAGGCTATTGCGCTCCGCCGGAGCTAAAGAGTTATTTCCGGGGGCCGGAGCTATAGACATTTGGCCGCTCTGCGGCCAGGTCACGACTTGAAATGGAACTTTAGAGAACCGACACTAACCATTAACTATGATCATAGGCATCTGCGGCGGTACCGGCTCAGGCAAGACGACAATCGCTAATCGCATTCTGCAATCAGTCAGCGCCGACGAAGTCGTCTTCATTCAGCAGGATCTTTACTATCGCAATCTGAAAGACATGCCGCTGGACTATCGCAACGCGGCCAACTTCGATCATCCCGACGCGGTCGATAACGAACTGCTGATCAATCATTTGAAGAGACTGAACGCGGGCGAGCCGGTTGAGCTGCCAATCTACGATTTCCGCACGCACACGCGCCTGCCTGACACTACTCCGATTGAAGCGAAGCGAATCGTGATCGTCGAAGGCATTCTGATTTTTGCCGAGCCGCGTTTGCTCGAGCAGATGGACATCAAGGTTTTTGTCGACACGCCGGATGACATTCGTTTCATACGTCGCTTAAAACGCGACATCGCCGAGCGTGGCCGCACGCTGGATTCAGTGATTGAACAATACATAAATACCGTGCGCCCGATGCACAATCAATTTGTCGAGCCGTCAAAGCGGTATGCCGACGTTATCATTCCCGAGGGGGGGCATAATCTTGTGAGCATTGATCTAATCAGCGGAAAGATTCGCGAGAAGCTGGCCAGTGCTTTACATTCAGTTGGAGGCCAGAATTGAACGAAGCAGAAGATCAGTTAATTGAAACAGCCAAAGCCGCGCGCCTGCGGTCCGTGGCCCCATTTTCAAACTTCAAGGTGGGCGCCGCGCTGCAAACGAAAGCCGGTAAGTTATTCACCGGGTGCAATATCGAGAGCGCCAGCTATGGCCTGACGGTCTGCGCGGAACGCGTGGCGATCTGGAAGGCCCTGTCGGAAGGCGAGCGAGACTTTACCAGTCTGGTGGTCGTCGCCGACACTGAGACTTTAACGCCGCCGTGTGGGACTTGCCGGCAAATCATCTGGGAGTTCGCCAAGCACGCGACGATTGTGCTGGCGAATTTGCGCGGCCAGCAAGAAGAGGTGCACATAGGCGATCTATTGCCGCGAGCATTCGATGCCAGATTCTTGAAAGAGGCCACCGGGCAGAAGTAGCGTTTGGGTGCGGCTTTGCCGCCGCACACTGCGGAAAGACTTCGCCTTTCCGGGCGCGCTTGAAACTGGAACGCCGTGGCCTCAATTGGAGGCGTAGCCTCCAGCAAGGTGAATGGAACCCCACGGTAAGGCAAAGCCTTACCGCACTGTGCTGCGGCGAAGCCGCAATAGCTTCATCACTGCCAGGACCAATATCGATGCAACAATTTGAACTTCGAAGATTTCTTTTTGCTTCGCTGCTTATTTCCAGCGTCCTTTCAACTACCTTGATGGCGCAGAAAAGGAAGACTGTCGTGGATCTAATTGTGCGCGGCGGGACGGTGGTAACGATGGACGGCGCTCGCCGGGTAATCGAAAACGGCGGCGTCGCGATTAAGGGCGGGCGGATCGTGGCCGTTGATAAAACGGCCGCCATCGACCGTCAGTTTGCGGCGCGCGAGATCGTTAATGCCACCGGAAAAGTTGTCATCCCCGGTCTCGTTAACGGCCATACACACGTTCCCATGACGCTGTTTCGTGGACTGGCCGACGATCTGGATTTGCAGGAGTGGCTGACCAAGTACATCTTCCCCGCCGAAGCCAAGAACGTCACCGAAGAATTCGTGCGCGTCGGCACGCGTCTCGGGCTGGCTGAGATGATCCGCGGCGGCACCACGACCTACTGTGACATGTATTACTTTGAAGACGCGATCGCCGACGAAACTTTCAAAGCCGGCATGCGCGGTGTCCTGGGCGAGACCGTGATCGATTTTGCGGTCGCCGATAACAAGACGAACGAGCAAGCGATGGCCTATGTCGAAGAATTCGTCAGGCACTGGAAAGGCAATGCGCTAATTATTCCGGCGATTGCGCCGCACGCGCCGTACACAGTTTCAGAAGACCACTTGAAAGCCGTGCGCGCATTCTCGGATCGCACCGGCGCCCCAATAGTTATTCATATCTCTGAGACCAAACGAGAAGTAGACGACAGTATTAGAGACAAAGGCGCGAGTCCCATCGATTATCTTAACCGCATTGGCTTTCTCAACAATCGCGTAATTGCCGCGCACGTGGTCTGGCCCAGCGAAGAAGAACTGGGTCTGCTGAAGAAACTGGGGGTCGGGATCGTCCACAATCCTCAGTCGAACATGAAGCTGGCTTCCGGCGTGGCGCCGGTGCCGGAGATGTTGAAAGAAGACATGCCTGTGGGCCTGGGCACTGACGGTGCGGCTTCGAACAATGATTTGAGTCTGTGGGAAGAGATGGACACCGCCGCGAAACTGCACAAACTGATCAGCAAGGATCCGAAGGTTGTTTCTGCTGAAGAAGCTTTCGAGATGGCCACGCTGCGCGGCGCGCGCGCCCTGCATCTCGAAAAAGAAATCGGTTCGATTGAGAAAGGGAAGCGCGCCGATTTGGTCGTCGTAGATCTGGACGATCTCAACCAGACTCCGTACTACAATATCTATTCTGACCTGGTTTATGCGACCAAGGCCGCGGACGTGCGCACCGTGATCGTCGAAGGCCGCGTCATCATGCGCGACCGCAGACTCCTGACCCTGAACGAAGAAACGATCAAAGCCGACGCGCGGCGTTTCCGCGAGCGAATCATTCGTAGTCTTGGGACGAAGACGGCACCGGAAGACTAGTCCCACAGATTCCTGAGAAGAAAATAACTGCCCAATTAAAGGCTTTGGGAAAACTGGGAGAGGGGCGTAGAATTACAACATGAGATCTTATGATTCCTCAGCTTCTATAGTATCGCTTTCGGTTCTTACGGGGCTTATAGGGCTCTCGATTGCCGATTCTGTCCATACTTCCATTTCGCCAACGGTAGGATTTCTCGTCGGGTTCTTTGTAGGACTCATTTTGTTCTTCTTGGTCATTGCCTTGTTGCAGCTACTAAGCAGGTCCGCTCTTAATCAGCAGTCCTTGGATCAAATCAATGCTGTTGGAGGGTGGAACGCCGTAATTGAGATAGTCGGCCGAGAAGCAAGGCGTGTGAGAGGTGAACCCAGCGGTGGATCCTAGCGAATTGATTTCTAAATTGACCGATAGGGGAGATCTTGGGCTTGCGCTGATCTCTTATGTAATCGGCTATTCTGCGGATTTTTGGGTGTTTCCTGGCGGGATGCCTTCTGGCGTCGTTGCTGCTTTGTCATCTGCTGGAGCGGTAGGTATTAAGAATCTGATTCAATCGATTTTCGTATTCTGGCGAAGTGACATTAATGAAAATCTAGACGAAATATTGATTGGCGAGAGGTATTCTAGACTGGCAGACTATATTGATCAGTTTTTGAAGACTGTCGAAGTGGAAAAGGATCACCCAATTCGGCTTATCCAAAGAGAACTTGCCGAGCGCGAGTTTCTTTGGAGAAGCGGGATCACCAGTGACACCGAGTTCAGTCGTTATTTACGGCGAGTGGTATCTATATGTCGAGATTCCTCTGAGCGCTATCTTGATCAAAAGCTACGGAGAAAGGGAAGCTTACCGGCCACACCCTAGGCCACGCTTCAAATCAACTTATCGCTTCACTTCTCTCCCGCAAGCAACTGTTATCAATCGATTTCCTGCCACTCTGGAACTGGCTACGCCACGCGCTCAGCGTAGGCAGGGATTTGTTGTGAGTTGCTAGGTCTCCTTTCCGCCTTTCCCGTTTTTGTTCTCACTCTTCAGATGATACGGCACGCTGGTGACGATCACGTCAGGTTTGAAGAGCAATGCGCCTTTCAGCATCAGCGAGCTCTGGTTGTGGAGCAGGTGATGCCACCACTTCGCGGGCACGAATTCCGGCAGAACCACAGTGACCATCTGGTCTTTGTGTTGCTTCATCCTTCGATCAACGTAACGGATCAGTGGACCTACCAGCGAACGGTATGGTGAAGCGATTACTACTAACTCCACGCCCTCGCCCCATTCGCTCCACTTCGCGCGCAGTTTCTGCGTCGCTTCGTAATCGAGATTGATGTAAACGGCCGTCACATGTTCGGGCGCGATCGCCTTCGCGTACTCGAGCGCCTTCAGGACGCCCCGATGGATACCCGAAATCGGCACGATTACCTCATGTCTAATCGGCCGCAATACTTCAAGTCCTTCGGTCGTCAATTGCTTCGCCACGTCCAGATAATGACGGTGGACCGCTCGGAACACTGCCACCAGGAAGGGGATAAGTACGACCACGATCCACGCGCCATGAATGAATTTGGTGATGACCAGAACGACCAGAACGATGAAAGTGGCAATGGCGCCCAGGCCGTTGACGACTATTGATTTTTTCCAGTGCGCGGCCTGCTTTAGTTCGTCTGCCCGATCAGTCTGATTTAAGGCGTGGTTGTTCTGCGACCCGACGCCGGCGCTGTTCTCGCCTCCTACTGAGCCGGAACCTCCTTCGTCCGGTGTTTCCCTCGCACTCTTTAGCGTGCGGCCCGCCCTGAGCCAGTGTCGCACCATGCCGGCCTGCGAAAGCGTGAACGAGAGGAACACGCCGACGGCATAGAGCGGAATCAGCCGGCTGGTGTCGCCACCAAAGGCGGTGACCAGTAAGCCCGAGAAGACGGCCAGGATGATGATGCCATTGGAAAAAACGAGTTTGTCGCCGCGCGTGGCAAACTGCCTGGGCATGAACCGGTCGCGCGCCAGAAGGCTGGCGAGGCGCGGAAAATCGGCGAATGAAGTATTCGCCGCCAGGATCAGAATCAGAGCGGTCGTGCCCTGAATTACGTAATAAAACCAACCCATCGGACCGGTGAAGATGATGCGCGCGAACTGTGAGATGACGGTTTCGTTCTCATGCGGATGCACGTGATAGAAGTAGGCCATCACACTCGTCCCAATAAACATCGAGGTCAGCAGCACGGCCATCCAGGTCAGCGTCTTCGCCGCATTTTTCGCCTCCGGTTGCTTGAACGCGGGAATGCCGTTCGAGATTGCCTCAATGCCGGTTAGCGCGACGCAGCCATTCGAGAACGCGC
>DATHHW010000132.1:0-89351 GCA_035317005.1 Pyrinomonadaceae bacterium
ATCGTACTCACTTCCGATTGTCCACCGAGAGAGATTCCCGAGATTGAAGAACGGCTGCACTCTCGCTTCGAATGGGGATTAATTGCCGACATAGAACCTCCCGACCTCGAGACCAAAGTGGCAATCCTCACGCGAAAAGCGGAAATTCAGGGAGTTGTTTTACCTGATGACGTAGCGCTTTTCCTGGCGGGTAACAGTAAACACAATATAAGAGAATTGGAGGGCTCTTTGGTTCGCGTGCTCGCGATGGCCTCTTTACGAGGCGTGCCACTCTCAAAGGGACTCGCCCAGGAGGCCATGCGCAACGTCTCGCGCACGAGCGACGAAAACCCAATATCTATACCGCGAATTCAGAAGGCAGTTGCTGATTACTACAAGCTTAGCGTTGACAATCTTAAAAGTCGTTCGAACATGGGTAATGTCATAGTCCCCCGGCAAGTTGCCATGTACCTGTGCAAGCGATTGACCAAGAAAAGCTATCCGGAAATCGCAAGGCAGTTCGGCGGTAAACATCACACCACGGTTATTCATTCGGTTGAGAAGATCAATAAACTAGTGGCTTCTGATCGCGAAATGGACGCTTTAGTCAAACGGATCATCAGCAGCATCGGCGCATAGAATCTCCTGCTGTGTTCTCTTCTCCACAGACTGTCTGTGAAAACAGGCGTTACTAACTGTGGAGAAATCGTTGTCAGACTAGCCGGGGCTGTTCGAGTCGCAACACTCTGACTAATATTCACCGGCTTCATCGCTGTTTTCGGTTTGATTGAGTGAGGTTCACAGATCCACAAGCCATACTACTATTACTAAAGATTCTAATATAAGTTTTTCTCTTACAGGAATTAGTAGCAAAGAGTTTTTAGGAAAGATTTTTCGAACTGTGATATAAGAAAATGCAAATCTCAGGAGCAGCTAAATGCAATTTGTGATGGCGCGAGGAGCGCTACAAAAAGAACTCGCTTTTGTACAGGGTGTAGTCGAACGAAAGAATACTATTCCCGTCTTAGCTAATATTCTGATCGAGTCAGCAGGCGAAGAGGCGATTCGAATTAGCGGAACCGATCTGGATGTCACGATTAGATGTGATGCTGATGCGGAAGAAATAAAGTCTCAGGGAGCGATCTGCGTTCAGGCTCGGAAACTCTTTGACATCGCACGTCTGCTGCCCGACGCTCCGGTTAGTTTTCGCAAAGAAGAAAACGAATGGGTGACGGTTGAGTGTGATCGTTCAAAGTTTCGTCTGCCGGGAATATCGAAAGATACCTTTCCGGAGTTACCTGGTTTCAAATCGACTCCACTTAAACTGCCGGCTTCGCTGCTGAAGTTACTAATTGACCGCACGATCTTCGCCATAACCCAGGAGGAAGGACGCTACACACTCTCTGGGGCGAAGTTTGAACTCGATAAGCAGGGCGCCAAGATGGTGACAACCGACGGACATCGACTTGCCTTTGTAGCTACCACAGAGATTGGTAAGGATCCGCAGGACGCTGGTCTCGATGTCTTGATTCCCCGAAAAACGCTCGCCGAACTAACCAAGCTGACGGCTGATTTTGACGGCGACATAAATCTCGGAGCTGATGAGAATCACGTTTACTTTCAGGTCGGCTCCCGGCTCTTAATTTCCAGAATGCTATCAGGGCAGTTTCCGAACTATGAAATGGTCATGCCGAAGAACAACGATCAGTCGGCCATCTTCGATACGGTTAGTCTAAACCAGGCAATTCGACGCGTTGCCTTGATGGCTGACGATCGTTCGCACGCGATTCGTTTTCATCTCAGCAAAGAGCAGCTGCTGATTAGTTCACAGAACGCGGAAGAAGGCGAAGCGCGGGAAACTCTGGGCACGGATTTCGCCGGCGAAGAAACTGAGATTGGTTTCAACGCTCAATACCTGCAGGACTTTCTTAATGTGGTTGGTACGGAGAAAGTTGCTTTCGAGTTCAAAGATGGTAATTCACAGGCCCAGTTGCGTCCGGTCTCAGACGATAAACACGACTACCGGTACATCATCATGCCGATGAGGCTGTAGCATAGAACTCGATTTCGTTGTTTTATTGATCTGGACAATTAAAGTCTGCAACTTACAAATAAAGTTCGAAACTTAAGCAACCAGCTCGTCGGGGCCAAAAGGAAAAGGGAAACAGGCGGACAACATCTCATGGAAAAGGGTTGGATCCGTTTGGTTCCAACGAAAGCAGGCAGAATTATACGGGCGTAGGTTGATTTCTCATCGACTTACGCTTTTGTGCTTATTGAAGGTGCTTTATGAGCCTAACTGACGGAAAGCCTAACAAAAGGCTCTTGGACGAGTTTATTGACAACCTAACTCCTCAATCAGGTATTAAAGTTTCAAACTTTACTCCAAGCCTCTCTGCCGACGCCAATCTAGATTCAACAACTTGCGGCCAGTAAAGTTGCAAACTTTAATTGTCGCGATCATTTATTAATAAACAGCGACACACACGATTTGCTATCCAAAGGAATAAGAGTCCTCACGTCGCTCGTAGATTGTGAGAGTTTGCCACGCTTGTTTGGAGTATGAGGTGACGCTGGAGAGCAAGTCGAGCCCCGTAGCAGGCGAGTATACGGGGGGACTGGCTAATAGCTCTGATCTTGTCGTCACACCCTGGCCACCTGCCTTCGGTACTCCGCAAAGCGATTAGTTGCCTCCATAGGATACGGCTGGGACAACAGGCCGAGCCGTCACGGCCTAAGTGCCCCAAATGTTCCATCAGCTCATCGCCAAAACACAATCCGCATCGCTCTATGAGATCAAAGGGGCTGGCGAGCCGACTACCGCTTTTTGTGAGGCTTTGAGATAGCGATCTTGGCTTGCCGTGATCTTGTCAAGAGCAGCGAAAACCCTTGAAATCATGCCGGTTGTTTGAGGAGCACTGCGTTCACCCGCTTCATTAACCAGAGCTGAGTGGTGAACCCGCATATGATTCGCAAGGGTTGATAATGCAACCAGGCACTCCGTATTGTGCTGGTTGCGGAGATCGAAGAGATCGATCAGATCCTTTAGGAAGTGCGCTGTAACAGTATGTGCGGCCTCGTGCCCCTTCTCGCGTTCAGCGTGGTCTCCCGACAGCTTGGCTGTAGCCTCGTACGCGGTAGCGATCGTCCCGGAAATTAAATCTCCTCGGCTTCTTAATGTTGCCGCTTCGGCGTTACTCACCGATTCTTGAAGTTTGGCGGCCTCGGCCTCGGCCCTACTCTGGGCCGCTCGGATAGCGCTGGAAATGCCTTCAAGCACGGCGTAGAACATGTGGACCTTGTCCAAAGCCGAACGGAGTATGACCAGTCGCTGCGAGCGGCTAATTAACTCGCGAACAGAGAGGAGGAAAAACTCCATTTTGACTACGTACGCTGTCTCAAGCGCGTGTCGGCGCCCGCCAAAATAACCTCGGAACCCCTTCTTAACCAACTGCACGGACTCCTGCTCTGCGAAGTTCTCAACGTCGGTACGGAGTTTGTGCCGGAGAGAGTTTTCCACTAGCGTCAGATGCTTGTATGCGATGTCTGGCAGCGGTACTTTATGGTCCGTCTGGCCTGTGGCGACAAGTGCATAATCCTTGACCAGATCTTCAAAGTTCTGGCTCTCCAGTTCTTGTAGGCGCTGTTCAACGGCGGGCATCGAACTCCCTGGACCGGTGGTAGACACGTCAGCCGCGCGGTCACGAACCATCGCAAGGACTACTTCGACGAAGTGAGCTTGATGGGCCCGCAGGTCCTTTGCCAGTTGTTCCGCATCCTCTTGACACGGCCTTTCAGCGAGGGCGCTGCACACCTCAGCGAACAACTTCTCAACTTCGAGGGCGTTCGAGGCGACCTCCTCGCCGTTCAGATCAAGACTCTTGAACGCGAATAACTCCGCCAGGAAGCTCGCAACGATGGCGTCCAGGTGGGCCACCTCGTCCTTGCGTTTAAGGCAAACACTCAGGCCCTACGAGTTTTCATTCTAAAGGAGTCCATTGACCAGGCGCGGATACAGGGGCAGAAACCGTGGGAAATCATGAACACGTCGCGGACGAGGTTCTACAATCTGTTGAAGGATAACAAACTGAAATGGAAGGAATAATCAAGTAAGGGTTTTATGACACCCTCCGCTCGCTAATCGCTTGTTAATACCGGAGGTGTACACTCCGTCTCAGGTAACTCGTTCCCAGGGATGCGCTGCCTGCAAAGTTCACGAAAAGATATGTCACGGAGTTTCTCAAGCAGTTAGCATAAGACAGATTGACTGAGTTAGAAGGCGAGCACCAGAAACTCTTCTTAGTGCTCGTTTTGTTTTTTTGCGCCATAAGAGTCCCGACTGAAGCGGCCACAACAAACTAAGATGCTATGTTAGAATTTCAAATATGTTCCTTAGATCGATCCGGGCCCACGACTTCAGAAACCTGGAAGGCGAGATCCGTTGGGGCAAAGGCATCAATGTCATCTATGGGAACAACGGTCAGGGAAAAACCAACTGGTTGGAAGCCATCCACCTGCTAGCGCATGCAAAATCATTCCGAACTCGGCATCTTCACGAAGCGATAGCGTTTAGCAAAGCGGCCGCTTCAGTTCAGGGACAGGTCTGCCAGGGCAGCGACATCGAACGCGACCTGCAAGTAGACATCAGAGCAAACACCAGGCAAACCTTCGTTAATCGTAAGCGCGAACCTCTGGCGCACTATGCCGCGCAATTGCACGCCGTCTGGTTCACCGCAGACGAGTTAGAAGTCGTGCGCGGCGGTCCTGAAGCACGCCGCGGTTTTATCGATCGCGGCGCCATCTCACTGCATCCATCGTATGCCCAGGCGCTGAGTAGCTACGCCAAAGTAATCAAGCAAAAAAGGAGCCTTTTGCAGCAGGCAAGCGAAAGCCGTCTGAAATTCGAAGAGGTGGCCCACCTGCTCGAACCCTGGAACGAGCAACTGATTAATTTGAGCGCCCAGATCCACAGGTCGCGCACAACTTATGTGGATCTCTTGAATGACGCGCTCGAGCACAGTTTGTTCGGTGACACACTTTCCATTCGCTACGTCTCCTCGCTCGAGGGTAAAGGGGATCTGAATAACTACGAGGATCTAATAGCCCAACGGCTGCAGATACGAATGCAGGCCGAAGTGTTTGCCGGCGCCTGCTTGATCGGGCCTCATCGAGATGACTTGAGCGTCCTTTTTGGCGACCGGAATCTGCGCAGTTTTGGCAGCTCTGGACAGCAGCGTAGCGCATTGATAACGCTTGATTTAGCTGCGATTTCAGTGTATCATTCACAGCATCAGGATTATCCGATTTTCCTCATTGATGACGTGGACGCTGAACTCGACGGAATCCGCATTGAACGACTGCTTGAATACCTGGACGGACGCACTCAAACGTTCGTTACGACGTCAAAGAAAAACCACTTCGAGCGGTTCAGCCGGCGGGCCCACTTTTATGAGGTGAGCGCAGGCCAAGCGAGGGAAGATTTGGCTTTGAGAGCAGCAATTGGATAACACCGAAAGTAAAGTGAGTATTAGAAACGGAAGTGAAAGGTAAGCACGAATTGGCAACTCCATCATCAAATCTGAAGAATAAAAAAGAGACTTACGATTCATCGTCGATCGCCGTACTTGAAGGACGCGATGCCGTCCGCAAGCGGCCGGCGATGTATATCGGCTCCACGGGCGAAATAGGACTGCATCATCTGGTCTATGAAGTGGTGGACAATTCCATCGAC
Organism: Pyrinomonadaceae bacterium; assembly: GCA_035317005.1. GTDB lineage: Bacteria > Acidobacteriota > Blastocatellia > Pyrinomonadales > Pyrinomonadaceae > UBA11740. The sequence continues at coordinate 5,711 of DATHHW010000132.1, forward strand.
GAAGCCCTGGCCGGATATTGCGACACTGTCGAAGTCAACATCCATCTGGACAATTCTATTACGGTAATCGACAACGGCCGCGGCATCCCCGTGGACATGATGAAAAAGGAAAGACGGTCCGCGGCCGAAGTCGTCATGACCAAGTTGCATGCCGGCGGAAAGTTCGATTCGAATGCTTATAAAGTTTCAGGTGGCTTGCATGGCGTCGGTGTCTCTGTCGTGAACTTTCTTTCCGAGTCGCTGCACCTGGAAATCTGGCGCGACGGTCTGACCTACGAACAGGATTACGCCCGCGGGATTCCAGTCGAGCGACTGGAGCAGACCGGTAAGACGCGTAAGCGGGGAACGAAGATCACTTTCAAACCGGATCCGCAAATCTTCGACACGACTGAGTTTGTTTTTGACAAACTCTCTGAGCGTCTCCGAGAGAAGGCCTTTCTGAACAAAGGCATTCGCATCACGATCAAGGACGAGCGTGAAGAGCCGGAAAAGTCACACGAGTTTTACTATCGTGGCGGTATTGCGGAGTTCGTTAAGCACCTCAACAAGAGCAAGAGCGTGCTGCACGACAAGCCGATTTATTTTGAGAGAGTCAGCGATGTCCTGGCGATCGAAGTGGCCATTCAATACAACGATGGCTATGACGAGAAGGTCTACTCGTTCGCCAACAACATCAACACCGTCGATGGCGGGACGCATCTTTCCGGATTCCGTTCGGCCTTCACCCGCACGATCAATGCTTATGCGCAATCGTCAGGTTTGGCAAAGAACTTCAAAACCTCTTTGACTGGTGACGATGTGCGCGAAGGTCTGGTTGCCGTAATCTCAGTCAAGCTGCCGCAGCCGCAGTTCGAAGGACAGACGAAGGGCAAGCTCAATTCCGATGTGAAGGGCGCGGTCGAATCGTTTCTTAACGAACGCCTGACGGAGTTCCTCGAGCAGAATCCGACCGTTGCCCGGCGCATCGTCGGCAAATCGCTGGACGCCGCCCGCGCGCGCGATGCAGCCCGCAAGGCCCGAGAGATAGTGCGCAAAGGCGCGATGGGTTCGACAATGTTGCCCGGCAAGCTCGCCGATTGTCAGGAGCGCGATCCGGCGCTGTCGGAAATCTATATCGTTGAGGGCGATTCCGCCGGCGGCTCAGCCAAGCAGGGCCGCGATCGTAAGAACCAGGCCATTCTTCCGCTCAAGGGAAAAATTCTGAACGTCGAAAAGGCGCGTTTCGACAAGATGCTCGGCCATAGTGAGATCAAGTCGCTGATCACCGCTCTCGGCACCGGCATCGGCAAAGAAGATTTTGATGCGAGCAAACTGCGCTATCACAAGATCATCCTGATGACTGACGCTGACGTCGATGGTTCGCACATCAGGACGCTCTTGCTGACTTTCTTCTACCGGCAAATGGCCGAACTGGTCGAGAAGGGTTACGTCTACATCGCCCAACCGCCCTTGTTCAAGGTGAAGCGTGGGAAGAAGGAAGAGTACATCAAAGATGAAGGTTTGATGACTCGGTATCTAATGCGCATGGCGACCGCCGACATGACGGTAAAGTCAGTCGGAGCCAACCAGGATATCGAAGGTAAAGCCCTGGCCCAGTCTCTGGAAAAGCTCGTCGATCTGAAACGTTACTGCGAGCGCACGATTCGCCGGCTCGGCGGAGACGCGCGTTTGCTTGATGTCCTGCTGGAAGCTTTCGCCGGCAAGAAAGGTGTGTGGCGTAAAGAAGGCCTTACGTTGCGCGGCATCTTTCAGGATGGCGACCTGATCGCCAAAGTAGAGAAGGCTCTGGACAAGGCAGGTTTCAAAACTGATCTCTCGACCGATGAAGAACACGGTTTGTGGGAGATTGAAGTTACCACCACTTCAGGAGTGAATGTTGCGATCGACTGGAACTTTGCCAGCTATGTTGAGTTTCAGAAGGCTGTGGAACTTTACATGATTCTGGAAGACGAATTGGCGCCACCATTTATCACCGGCACGAACGGGACCAGCGAAGAGATTTCGACCCGCGAGGAGCTGTTGCAGAAAGTGCTCGCGGCCGCAAAAAAGGATCTGTCGATTCAGCGTTACAAGGGCTTAGGCGAAATGAATCCGGAGCAGCTCTGGGAAACAACCATGAACCCCGAGAAGCGCACCCTGCTCCAGGTCCGAATCGACGACGCCGTAGAAACCGACGACATCTTTTCCATCTTGATGGGCGACGCCGTCGAACCGCGGCGCAAATTCATCGAAGACAACGCGCTGGATGTGAGGAATTTGGATATCTGATAATCCTGGCAAAGACTTCAGCCTGTGATTCATACCGCTAAACAGGAAATCACAGACTGAAGTTGGTAGTGACTTACTTTGATAAGCGGTGTTCAGAGTACCGACTTTAGTCGGGCTTTTGTCTAAGCTAGAAAGAACCCAACTAAAGTTGGTACTCTAAACGCCGTTAGGTTAGGACACCACTAAAGTTCTTCACGGTATCTGTCAGACCGAAAACGCCAGAACTTGATTTCATCTCCGGCCAGAATCCCTGCCTTGCGCGAAGCGATCTCTACCTGCTGAGCTGCCGTCTCGATCCCTTGAAGATTAGGCAGCAACAAACCCCGCCGCACTCCGTTTTTGTCTTCAACGATCACGCCATAAACACTGGGGTCAAGGTCGTTTAACTTTGCCGCCTCGGGTTGTGAAAGCACATCGACGGAATACTTCAAACCTGGTAGTTCATCTGCGCGGACCGGCGTGAAGCGCGGATCGCGCGTAGCCGCGCTGATCGCGTTGAGGATTATTTCTTCCGCCAACGTGTCCCTGGTGGGCTCGATCGTGCCGATGCAGCCGCGCAATTCTCCTGCGTGAGTCTTAATGGAAACGAAGCAGCCGGCGCGCTGGCTGAGAAGGTCGGAAGGGTTATCAGGAGCAAGGATCACTTTGCCCTCCTTAACGAAAGTCTCAACGACGGCACGAGCGAGGGCTGGTAACGCGGTGCCTACCTGTCCCCCTCGGTTTTCATTGGCTGTGATTAAACCGCCCGCTACCGCAGGCGGTTCTGACTCTTTCGCTGCTAACAACTGCGCTACCAGGTAACCGACGCCGAAAGGCGCTTCATAACTGATCACTTCGCACGACGGTTCGAGTTCCTGCGCGACTCCGATCGCCACCAGCATCGAGCGATAGCCACACTCGCCGGCCATCCGGCGCAGCTCCGGATCGAGATCAACGATGCGTTTGGTGGCACAACTGCGAATCGCTTCGACGACCTCTTCGTCGAACAGATGTGCTTTTGGATTATAGCCGGCGGGCGCCTCAAGCTTCAGCCGGTGGCTGAGGTCGCCACTGGCGATGAACGCGACCGGACGCCCGACACGTTCGATGGCTTGCCTGATACACCGGCCGAACTTCACGTGATCTTCATTGGGAAGAAAACTGTATCCCAGCGCGACCACGCTTCCATGCCAACCGTAGCGTTGCAGAAAGTAGAGGGGAACCGCGGTGCCATGATCGAGATCGAATCCTTTGATCCTGATCGTCACCAGATTTTGTTCAGCGGCAGTGCGCGTGATCTCGCTTAGCAGTTCGTCGTCGAGCTGAGCATGAACGGTGGCGGCAGGCGCACGAAAGTTTGCAAAGTCGGCATACAACTGTGGCCCATCGTAAGCGACGAACGCGTCACGTTCGAGCGGCGCGTGCGGCGAAATCAGCACGACGGTTTCAGCTCCGCTGCGGATCACTCGCTCGGTGAGGTCGGCCATCGCATCGATCGAGTTGCGCACTTCGACAGACGCCTCGCGTCCGACTTCCGGGACCATGATCGGAGGATGCGGGGCAATTCCGGCGAAGACTACTGAGCTCGTATTGGCCATAGAAGCACCACTGAGGCCACAGAGATTTTCTTCTTTAATGAACGACGCGATTTTAGCACTGCCCTTGTGGTGAGAGTTAGTGGACCAACCACGCAATCGCTCCGGCGGAGCGAAATGTTTATAGCTTGGAAGAAAGAATACTAGACCCAACTCCTTAGGAGCGTCATAGCTCATTCCGCTCCTACAGAGCTCGAACTCCCGATATGGGCACGAGGTCTATAGACATTCTGCGCCTAACGGCGCTCTGTCGATGCCGCCGTTGTTTCATTCATTGCAACTAGCTCGTTTGCAGAGGTGAGCAACGACAACTATCATGGCTGCCGCAATGGATCACTACGACGTCCTAATCGTTGGCGCCGGTCCGGCCGGATCGTTTGCCGCGGAACGTCTCGCGCGTGGCGGCACGCGCGTGGCTCTGTTTGATGGCCGGCCGGCCGGCGAGCCGAAGGCCTGCGGTGGCGGCGTGACCTCGAAGGCCCTGAAGGCCTGGCCGCACTTGCTCGAAGCCGTGGGGCGCACGATCGATGAGCTCGACATGTACTCGCCTTCCGGCAAGCGTCTGCATCTGAAACTCGACGAACCGTTTGCCGTCTATTCGCGGATCGCGTTCGATACTTTTCTACGCGAACGCGCGCGTGAAGCAGGCGCACACATCTTTGCCGAAAAAGTTTCCGCTCGCGGCTTCAAACAAACTGATGCCGGCTGGGTTGTTCAAACTCAAAGCGGCGCCGAGTTCAGTTGTAAATGGTTAGTCGGCGCCGACGGCGCGAACAGTCCCATCGCTAAAAAACTCGCCGGACCCTTGCCGCCTGCGGAGATGGAAGTTGCGTTCGGCTATCGCGCGCCTTTGCCCAGCGACGGCAATGCCGCGACTGTCGTTGCTTTTCTGCCGAAGTGGGTTGGCTACGCATGGGCGTTTCCGCGTCCCGATCATATTTCGTTTGGGATTGCGACCACGCAGGACGCTTTCGATCACGAAGCGCTCGATAAACTGCTTTGGGATTTTATGGTGAGCTATTACGAAGTAGCGCAAGTTGGTAACTTGCGTTCGCCGATGCGGCTTTGGTCCAGCGGAAACACAACAGCGCAAGTTAACAACTTGCGCCACATTCGCGATGAACTAAAAAAATCCGCTGAGCGTTACGCCGCGCGTATTCCCGGCCTCGAGCCGCGCACCTGGGACGGGCGGCACGCCTGCGGCGAGCAATGGGCGTTGCTCGGTGACGCGGCGGGTTTCGCCGATCCGGTCACCGGCGAAGGAATCTACTACGCCCTGCGCTCCGCGGAGCTGTTCGCCGATGCATACCTGTCAGGCTCGCCTCTGAATTACGAAAAACTCTGGCGCCAGGACTTTGGCCGCGAATTGCAGCGCGCTTCGCAGATGCGGCGAAAGTTTTACGGAAACTTCTGGGGCGCGCCTTTCACTGAACGCATGATCGACTTCGCGCGCGGCCATCGCGGCATACGCAAAGTTCTGGGCCAACTGGTCGCGGGAGATCAGGGCTATACGGATCTGAAAAAGAAACTCGCGCGCAGTGCTCTGAAGCCATTATGATCGAAAGGAAACCAAATGCTCGACGTTATCTTGAAGCGATTTGAGGCTCCCGATGAGACCCGCGTCTTTGAGAAAGGCAGATTTGAAATTGTGAACATCGGTGGCATGACCATTGGGAGAGCGAGTTACGAGCCAGGTTGGAAATGGTCTGAGCATGTAGGTCAGTCCACAGGTACGCCCCTCTGTGACGTAGAGCACGTGGGCCTGGTCATCTCTGGTCGTGCCATGGCCGCGATGCAGGACGGCTCAGAGATAGAGCTGACTCCGGGTTCACTCTTTCATATCCCATCAGTGCCCCATGATAGTTGGGTGATCGGCAACGAGCCTTATGTTTCCCTGCATTTCCTGGGAGCAGATCACTACACGAGATAGGACTTGAATCTTTCCCGCCGAAAACTGTAATCTGTTTGAGCCCGAAATTGCCTGGTCTCAGTTCACTTGCCCTGGGTTCCACGCTAGTTAACCCTCCTCCATTTTGAAGAGCTGCTTAGGATTCACCCGATGGGAATTCGCGGAACTCTGAACACAATGAGTGTCTCTGACCTGCTCCAGTTTCTGGCGTCAGGTCGCAAGACCGGCACGCTCAAGCTCGGCCTCGGTGACATCGTCAAGCACATCTACCTTGAAGACGGCATCATCGTCGGCTCCAGTTCCAACGATCCGAAAGAGTACCTGGGCCAGGTGTTGTTGCACTATGGCAAGATCGACGAAGCCCAGCTCCAGGCGGCGATGGAAATTCAGCGTCAATCCGGCGGCAAGCTGGGCGTGATCCTGTCGTCGCGCGGCTTTCTCAGCCAGGCGAACATAGTCGAAGTCCTGCGCACGCGCACGCTGGAAATCATCTACGATCTCTTTATCTGGGAAGAAGCGCACTTCGAGTTTTTCGACAGCGAACCTCCACCGCAGGATCTGATCCGCATCCGGGTCGAAGTGACCAAAGTCATCATGGATGGCATCTACCGCATCGATGAATGGTCGCGCTACCGCACGGTCATACCTTCCGATCGCACCTTCTTCGAATTGATTCCCGGCTGGACGCATTCGCTGGGCAATGCGAGTCCGGAGACTCGGCAAGTCCTCTATCACGTCGAAAAGCACATGACCGCGGCCGAGATTTGTTACAACATGCACACCTCGTTGTTTCACGCGTGCGCTCTGCTGTTCGATCTGGTCGACAAAGGCTTCATCAAAGTCGCCGGCGAAGCACCCGCGCCGGTGGAAGTGTCGACTGACTTGTCAGCGCTCAATTTGCCCCAGACGGTGCCCGAACTGCTCAAGCTGGCCCGCGTTGAGATCAAAGAGAACAACGCTGAGAATGCTTTAGCGATAATTCACAGCGCGCTCGAGCAGGAAGCGAAGAATCCTGAAGCCCAACGCCTGCGCGAAGAGGCCGAGAAGAAATTGGTGGCGCAGATCTATGCCGGCGGATTGTCTCCGCGCGCTATGCCGCGGATTCTGGTGACGACAGAGCAACTCGAGCACGAACGACTCGGACCGCAGGAAGGTTTTGTGCTTTCGCGAATCAATGGTGAGTCGGACATCGAATCAATCCTTTCCGTTTGTCCCTTTCGCGAAGCGGACAGCCTGCGCATGATCAAGAAACTGCTGGACGGCGGCATCATCGGGCTGAAGTAACCTGTCCAGGAAGGTTTTCCGGGGCGGCCTCTGCTTGCCTCAGGTTGGGTTATTAATTAGAGTGAGGTCGCTTTCGAGATTTCGATTATTCCCAGGGAGAAAAACAATGGCTGATGATGATGGAGACCTTACTTTTCAGGGCAACGTGGCTTCACTCGAGTTCGACGAGGACACAGGTTCGTGTAGTGCCGTGCTTGGCGACGCAGAGAGCTCCGTCACGGTGACCACGATCGAACCGAGGATGCAGAGTTTGCTGGAAACTGCGTTCGCGAAATCCCTTCCGGCGACCATAACTTACCTGCCCGGCTCTAACCAACTCCGCAGCGTTAAGATCGTGGCCGAGGTGAATCTATGACGCCTTTCGCGAGGCGGACAGCCTGCGCATGATCAAAGAGACCGGACGCCGGCATCATCGGCATTAAGTAAAGCTATTTATTATTCGCGATTCCCGATTTATCATTCCGGCCCCTTCAGCAATGGATAGATCACAACGAACCGTTGATTCCCTCAAGCTGCTTTCAGACTGGAGCAAGTGGCTGATCAGTCTGGAGACAATTATCTGCGTCAGCCTCTGGCCGAAACTGACCGGCAAACCGTCGCCGTCAGGTTTGATGTATGCAGGCTGGATGAGTTTCTGGGCTTCGATCATCGTCGCGGCGATTCTGTTGCTTTGCATCTCATTCTTTGTGAGGCGGGTGGATGATTCCGGCGATCGCGACATGAAAAAGGTTTGGGTGCTGGTGGGCCTGCAATACGCCTGTTTCCTGGCCGGGTTGTTTTGTTTTGCCTTGAACGTGGTGCTTATCTGGTTAGGTGTTTGATGACCAAAAGACCTCGCGAGAGTCTCCTAAGCGATGATGAGGTCAGTACCGAGAGCGGTAGCGACCGGGTCATTGTCCTGGCAGACTCGACCATAGCGTCAATGGTTGCTGGGCGGCAGGTTGCTTGCTTGCGCCGGCTGGTGCCGACGTCACCGACAGCACGGTCCGCGATTCTCATTTTCAGTTGCCCCGTCAAGCGTCCGGCGAAGATCGTCTCGTTGTGCGCTGCAAAGGAGCTAACCAGTGATCGTGGATACTTGCAGTACCGGTTTGGCTTGCCGGGAAAAGTCGAGCTGGAGTATCCGAAGGATCGCAACGGGTCACAGCAGAAATTTCAATACATGCATTACTTTCGCGCGCAGGTTGACGAGACAGAGATTAGTTTCCAGATCAACGGCTATGAGTATCAGATCTTCGACACCTATAACGGCGAAGAGAGACCACGGATCAGCACGCAAGGCGTCAGTGTCACCGCGCCCGGCAGACCGAAAGACATCAGCTTCGCGTGCCGGACGAAACCTAAAACTGACTACAGCGATCTTCAAGCAGTGCTGTCGAGCGGACAGGAATAACAAGGCAATGGATCCAACCATCATCGCGGCCGTAGCGGGCGTCCTGGGAGTTATCCTCGGTGCTGTTATCGGCGGCGTCTTTGCCCTCAAGGCGACGAAGCGCCAGGTCGAAGTAATGCTGCTTCAGAGTCGCGGCGATGTGAACGAACGGCTCTATAGTCAAAGCCTTGTGATAATGAAGTTTTTCGCTGAGAGCCCCGAACTCAGGCCCTATTTCTACGACAATAAAGATCTGAGTAAGGCCCCGAGTGAGCTGGAAAAACTGAAAGTTCTAAGCACGGCCGAAATGGTTTCTGGCTTTATGGAATTGGTGGCCCTGCAACTGGCGGAACAACCGGCGGAAATTCAACCGCGGTGGAAAGCCTACATCGTCGACGGCTACAACTCTAGTGCCGTGCTGCGCGAGCATATCGCAACCTGCACGGCGTGGTATGCGGATGACTTTCTTAGGCTGCTTCCGGCCTCAATCGAACCTCCAGCGCATACAACCTCGGGCAAACCGGCCGCCTAAGATATTTTCGACTTACTGAGAGGGTGCAGTAACAATGTAGCTGCGCCGGGAACGAACGTACAGACCCACGCGGCGCGAAGCCACTTCGATGCGCCGGACCTCTGCCGAGGATTTGAGTGCGACACCTGATTTCGGCCGGTAGGTGACGACGTACTGAGAATCAACTTCGCGGGCCAGGTCATCGGCGAGCTTCGGAAGTTCTTCCGCTAAAACCGGCAGAATAATGTCTCCCCCAGTTTCCTCCGCGAGCCAAGCCAGCCAAATCTCATTCTGCTTCAGAGTTTTCAGTTGGTCTCTACTATGTCGCCACACAGGGTAGTCAACATCGATTGCTCCCGGGTATGACTCCGTCAGGAGTATGCGAAGCAAGCTCTTGTGTTTCAGTTCCTCGGCTAACTTCTCAGGAGCATTTGGAAAAATTGGCAAGACGGTTGTGTCCATCTCACTTTTCGGCGTGGTGGCAGTGGCGATCACCGGGATTTTGCGATGCTGGACGTTTATCTCTTTACGACCCAGCAACGTATAGCTGATGACGTGAATGGTGGCTTGAGCCGTGAAGAGTTGTTTCATGCCCGCCGCCAGGTCCGCTTTGTCGATCAGGGACTCTCCTCCATCTGTAACCAATACAATGTGGCGATTACCGGGCGGAGAATTTCTCAGTTGCACTGAAGCCGCGGCCAGGGCATCTGGCAAACGACCGTACCGTCCCGAAGAGATTTTGGACCGGAGCGAATGGATGGCGACTTCCTGGTCCGCGGTCCAACTCTGAATCAACTCAACTTTGCCGCCGAATTGAAGGGCCGCAACTTGATCGCCTGACCGAAGTTGGGAAACCAGATGCATGGCAAGATCGCGGGTGGCGTTGGTTTTCATTGCCGGGTTTCTGAAGCCGCCAGTGTCCAGCAACAGGAGAACGCTGGCGGGAATTCGCCGCACGCTGCGTACTACTTGCGGCTGGCCGTCTTCCAGTATTAGCAGATCGTCGGCTGCGAGCGTGGGATCAAAGCGCCCGTTGCTATCGGTGGCGACCACGGGGAGAAGTACTTCTTCGGTGTAGATCTTGAGCGGCTCTTGCTGCTGAGTTGGTGGCGTAGGTTGGGGAGAAGGACTCGAACCAGTCATCTGGGCCTGGCAAGTGAAGTAACCAGGCGCAACCAGGAGGCACGCCGCAACGCACCCGCAGATTATTCGATTGGTATGTCTAGTCACGATCGATTGAGAATACTCTTCCTGGCTCTTCCGGTATAGAGATTTCAGAATTGAGCGCGCGGCGCGAACAGCTTCATGAGGAGCTTTGCCCAAAAAGTCTGTGCCTCTGAGTCCGCGTTTCGCGGACGATTGAAAATAGCCCAGCGATTCATCGCTGGGATCGGCCGGCCTCTGGTACGAAGTCCGTGAAGCGGACGGCTGAAAAGATTAAAGGATCGGATGGCTATCATTCAGCCGTCCGCTTCACGGACTACAAATCCTCCAGCTCCTTTTCCCAGCAGTGAACTGCTGGGCTACTATCATTCGTCCGCTTTGCGGACTGAGAAAATTACTTTTTGGGCAAAGCCTTCATGAGGTCAGGATTTGAGCGCGTTGCCCGCGTTCCCAGTAAACATGTGGCCTAGTCCTTCAAAAGTAAGTTCATCTAAGATCAGAACTCAATCGCGACTCCCAGCGCTGGTAACACCGGCATCCGCTCCCCGAAATGACGAAACACCTGACCGGTTGTAAAGTTGAGCCCGTGGATGATTGGGGCGCGGAGGTTTGTGTGATTCGTCACGTTCAGCAGTTCCCCCGAAAGAGTCAGCTTCCATCTCTCGAACAGGAAGGCTTTATTGACCCGCAAGTCCACCCGACTGTAGGCCGGCAGTCTCAGAGAGTTGCGCTCGCTGGCGAGGAATACATCATCTCCCTGGGTGCGGAAGAAACCGGGAATGGGAAACCCGCTGCCATAACGCCATTGCCCGCTCACGTTAAATGTGCCGGTGAATCTGTAGCTGCCGTAAGCGCTCAAAGTGTGACGCTGGTCAAAGTCGCCGGGGAAGCTCAGGCCGCTTGGGCTTTCCGTGTATTGCGTTCTGGCAAAGGAATAAGTGACCCAGCCAGAGAGCCGATTGGCGCTCCGTCTTTGAAAAGTGAATTCCACACCACGCGCATGCCCGCCTAAAGAATTGCGGAACGGAAGTTGGGGAAACGTGATCGGGTTTGACAGCACCGGCTGGAACAGATTGAAAACTAGATCGCGATCTTCACGGTCATATGTCTCGACCAGGGCCCGATACCGGTCGCCAAAGGTGCGTTCGACGCTCAGGTTGTAATGAGTGGCTTGCTCGGCGCGCAAATTCGGGTTGCCGAGTTGTCCGAAGAGCGGTTCGAAGTCGGGGAACTGGTAGTACCTGCCAAAGCCCGCCCGGACGGTCCAACCGTTCCGGATCTTGAGGGCCATCGCCGCCCGCGGCGACACCACTGTCTCGTTCGTCAATCCACTGTGGTCTATTCGCAGGCCACCGGTGAGACTAAGGCCATTTCGCTGATTCGTGTAGGTGTCCTGTAGATAGATGCCCGTCTCGGTCGCGCTTCGATCAAAGGTTTCGAGATTGACTATCGTCCCGGGAGCAGGCGGCAAAAAGAAGTTTTTGTTCTGCCTGGCGCTGAAAGAACGCACGTAGACACCGCTCTCGATTCGGTGGGCCGGCCGCACCAGAAAATTAAGGTCGCTGCGAGCACCGAATTGACTGCGTGACTCGTCGGCCACAATAGATTTGTTTCCGTTCAGGTTCTTAATGTTAGTCCGCGTTCCGAAGATCCTCGTCTGAACCAGGAGCCGGGCGTTCGGTGTGTAATCCCAGAACGCATTTACCAAAAAGTTCCGGGATCGGGCGTTGAATATCAAATTAGGGTCCTGTAGATTCGGCAGCGCGCTGTCATTGAACTTCAAGAAGCTGGCATGTCCGCCCAGGCCGATTCGATGCCGCGACGACAGATCAAGAATCACCTTGCCTTCGATATCGCTAAAGTCACCACTGCCGGTCTCGGTCTTGTTGTCGCTGCTGATTTTGTCGATGGCGCGCGACACATAGTCAAGCAGGCTTGAGCGCGCCGCAAAAAGCCACGAACCACGTTTGTTTGCCAGCGGACCGTCCACCACACCCGAAGTTCCGATTTGTAGTCCCGTGGAAACGCGAAAGGCCGGCTTGATCCGATTGCCGTCTCTGGTCCCAAGCAGCAGTACTCCGCCAGTCGCATCTCCGTACTTTGCGGGAAATGCTCCGCTCAAAAGGGACACTTCATTGATCGTATCGGTATTGAGTACTGCGAACGTGAAGCGCTCGTCGGCGTTGCCTGAAGCGATGTGCAGGAGAGTGTCAGTCAGAACGCCATCGAGAAAAATTCCCACCCTCCTGAAGTCGGCGCCGCGCACGGCAAACTCCGCGAGCAGGTCGTTATTGGCGGTCACGCCGGGCAGGCTCTGCACGGCCCGGAGTGGATCGCTGATGATTACTTTTGAAAGGTCCTGTAGTTCGGTCTTGTTGAGCGTCTGTTCAGACGGCGCATTTGTTTCGGTGATGGCGTAGGGTTCAGCGGCGACCGTGACATGTTCCGTCAAGGTCGCGGCCTCCTGATTCAGGGCAATTACGACTTCGGCCGTGTCAGACTCTTTCACGATGATTGTCTTCTTAACTAAACCGTAGCCGATCGTCGTGATGTAGAGACTAAGGTCTCCTGGCGTCACGTCGGTAAGCGTGAAAGCCCCGGTTTCATCGGTAGTGGTATTTTGCGGCGAGCCACTCACAACTATTTTGACTTTCGCCACCGGCTCTCCTGAGCGTGCGTCGACCACGCGTCCGCGAAAAGTCACCGTATGGTTTTGGGTTTGCTGGGCCGAAACGATTGTCATCGAGCCCAGGCTGATTAGAGCCAGACCGATTTGCGCCACGACTGCCAGGCGCTTCGCTCGTTTGGCAACTGAGAATAAAGGGGCGCGCCTTCGGTTGTGCGTGAAAGACTGAGGGATTTGCTTCAAAACGAACTCCTTTGTGATGTCTGATGTGACCAGTGTCAGAAGCCCGACCGTCAGGGAGGGCCTGATTGGATGCCGGGCCCTCCCTCACGGTCGGGCTTCTGACACATGCGACTGACTTGGCTTCAAGATTGGGGAACGGTCGGGAGAGATTGTCTTTTGGTACAACTACTCCTAAGCTTTTCCTAACTCGACCGTGAACATAGCTTTGGATGCGCATTATGTCCTGAGTGAAGACTGATGTTTTTGTGACGCTTTTATGACCCCCGGGAATTGCTCAGCATTTTTGTTCGATGATGTGCGCGTCGAGCCCGGAACGTTCCAGGCGTTCAAGGCCGGCACCGCTATTCAGCTCGAACCCAAGGCGCTCAGACTGCTGTTGTTCCTCATCGAGAACCGCGGCCGCTTGATCGAAAAGGAAGAAATTCTCGACGCGATCTGGAACGGAGCGAACGTAACCGAGAATGCTTTGACCCGAGAGATAGGCAAGCTGCGTAAGATCCTTGGTGACGATCCCAAAGCACCGAAATACATCCAGACTGTTCATACTCGCGGGTACCGATTTATCGCCGAGTTGGCTGAAGCGAATGGCGCAGGAACTCCGGCGAGCGCAGTAGTGGAAGACATGGAAGCGCCGCCGGAAAGTTTCCGAGCTGCGCAGCCGGTTGTAGTGGAGCCCCCTCTTGCTTTTGAGGGCACGACTGCAAAGCGGACCCATTCTTATCGGTTGATCACGATCATTACGATTGTGATTGGACTGGTTACTATTGGCGGACTCGTGCTCTGGAAGAAACGAGCCGCGACCATCCCGCCGCCCCCGCCTTCTCTGGCTGCGAACGCTGTGGCTGTCCTGCCGTTCAAGACCTCGGTCGCGGGTGAGGAATATCTGGGCTTTGAGATAGCCGATGCCCTGGTTACCAGACTGGGCAACAGCACAAAGGTCTCCGTCAGTCCGATTACCGCTGCACTTCACTATGGTCAGAGGAGTCAGGATCCGAGGACTATCGGAAGCCTGATGAAAGTGGATTACGTCTTGTACGGAGAGATTGATCGAACGCGGCAGCACCTGTCGATAAGCTTAATCCGCGTGCGCGATGGAGTCGCACTACTCGCTGAAAGTTACGATGAAAAGTTTGATGACATCTTCAGGCTTGAAGATTCGCTTTGTGCCAAAGTCCTGAACAGCCTGCTGGTCACGCTCGACCACGAAGAAACACAGGGCTTGCAACGGCGGTATACGGAGAATCAACAAGCGTACGAGACTTTCCTCAAGGCGCACTTCTTCATGAACAAATTGACTCCGGCGGACAACGACAAAAGCATCGACTATTTTCAGCATGCCATAGCTCTGGATCCAAAGTACGCGATGGCTTATGCGGGTCTGAGCGATTCTTATATGAGACTCGTGCGGTCCGGCAGGGCGCCGGCGGACTATGTGCCCAAGAGCCGGGCGGCGGTGATGAAGGCGCTCGAGCTGGACGAAACAGTTGCCTATGCGCATTCGATGTTGGGCAGAATCGCTTTTCTGTACGATTGGGACTTTCCGCGGGCTGAGCGTGAATACGCGCGGGCGCGCGAACTAAACCCGAACCTGGTGCATGCCTGGTACGGGTCTTACCTGCTGACCATGAACCGCGTGGCCGAAGCCGAAGCGGAACAGCAGAAATTCGAAGCGTTCCTGCCTTTCGCTACAGGCAGCGGGTTGTCCCAGCACTTCTACTTGACCGGCCAGTATGATCGGGTCGTCGATCTCATGAACAGGAAGTTGGAGGCAAGTCCAAACTTTGCGCCCTCGCATGAATGGCTCGGCCTCGCGTACGAACAACAGAGGCGCGGTCCCCAGGCTATCGAGGAGTTCCAAAAGGCGATCGCTCTTTCAAATGGCGTGGAAGGCCTGGGATCCCTGGGCCACGTGTACGCTATCTCGGGTAAGAAAGACGAAGCGCAGAAGATCCTGCAAAAAATTGACGAGCTCGGTAAGCGGCTTTACCTTTCGCCTTATCAGAAAGCGGTTGTCTATGCTGGTCTGGGCCAGAATGATCAGGCGCTTTCGGAACTCGAGAAGGCGTACAACCAGCGGTCGCTGTCACCCGCGTCCCTGCGCTTCGATCCGCGTCTGAATGGGCTGAGATCTGAGCCGCGATTTCGCGATTTCACGAGACGTGTCGGACTGCCGAGCTGAGTCTGAAAAGCGAAGCGAGTCACTGTTCTCGACTGCGCTTACCGGCGCAACCACGCGGCTTGCCTCTCAGGGTTACTAGCCCGTTTCGATCCGCGCTTGAACGAACCCATGCTTGCTCCTCGCCTCGTAGAGGCGAAATGTTTATAGCCCGGGCTGCACCTTGGAACGCGCTCCGTAGGAGCGGAACGTTTCTTTGTTGCGCTCCTCACGGAGCGCAGGAAACAAATCACTCCGTGGGAGCTATAAACATTTGGCTCCTACGGAGCCAACGGAAGGGGAAGAAACCATGTTCGTTTCAATCAACTGATGAGACGTTGCCTTCCGTTGGATCACGAAGCTCAGCTCTCATTTACTCTCAACCCGTCACGCGCCACGTCCCATTTCAGGATTTCCCCGCCTGCTTCCACCAAAGCGCGTTCGAGATCTTCCCGGCGTCCCTCGGCGCAAAGGAATGCAATACAGCCGCCGCCACCCGCGCCGCAAACTTTCGCCGCTTCGGCTCCGTTCGCCAGAGCCTTTTCTACGAGGTCATCCATGTGGGGGGTTGTGATCATCGGCGCCAGGCGCTTGCGGTTCGGATAGGCGACGCGCATCGTTTCTGCTACGGCATTCCAGTCGTTGGCGAGGAGCGCAGCGCGCATTTGCACCGCGGCGTCGCGGATGCGTTCGAAGATTTCGAACACGTCCGCCTCGCGGTCGATGTGACGCTTAAACATTTCCCAGTTGTTAATTCCCGAATGACGCGGCTCGCCCGTGTAACAGATCACGAAGCGGCGCTCAATTTCGCTTTCGTCGATAGCCAGATGCTCCCGATCGACCCCGTCGAGATCGAGATGAATGCATGAAGTCGAGCCGTAGAACGCCGGGTAGTAGTCCTGCAAACCAGCCGGCACCTTGATGACCGTGGTCTCAATGTTGGCCGCAATGCCGATGAATTGTCGGTTTTCATAACGGTTTCCCACCAGCCGGTTCAGCCCGCCGATGAGGGCGATCGCCAGGGCCGATGATCCGGAAATGCCGGCGCCGGCGGGTGCTTCGCTGTGCGCGATAAGATGGAATCCCGTCTCAGGCTGGAAGAAATGGACCATCTTCGAGACGAGCTCGAGTTGGTCGTCACTTGCCAACTCGTCTATGCGATCGAGAGTCGTTTCAAAACGGACGCCGCGATCGCGTGATTCCAGGATCAGCCGATCATCGTCGCGCGTTTCGATTCTGACATGCGCGCGCAGCGACAGCGCAAAGTTAACGGTCATCGCGCCCGGATGAAACAGATAAAGCGGCCAGATGTCGATGGTGCCGCCGGCAAGATCGGCACGGGTTGGGGCGGAAGATTCAATGATCACTTTGATTATTCCAATTTTGATAAACGTCCGTGTCAGAAGCCCGACCGTCAGGCAGGGCCTGGATGCGTTAGCAGCCCTCCCTGACGGTCGGGCTTCTGACACCATTGGCGGTGGATTTGAAATTTGAAATTCTAGCTCTTCCAGTTGCGCGAGTCATTCCTGCGCGAGTTCTCTCAGTGGCGCGCGTCACGCTTTGACGAGCTTGAATTTTCTCGGCGTCGCGTTGATTTCAGGTGAATTTTTTCCTGGATTTCTCCCGATAATTCTTTGATGCCTTCGATCGCGGCATGCTCGATTTCCTGCAGCCGCTCCGGTTGGGCCAACTCCACCTTTTTCGAAAGCCAAAGGCGCTTAATCAAATAGAACCCGAGCACTCCGGCCACCACGATCACGAGGAGAATTTTTCCCACGTGGCGAAAGTCGCCAATCAATCCCATCACGGCGCTGCTGAAAAAATATCCGACCCCGCTGAGAATGAACACCCACAAAAAACAACTGGCCAAAGAGAGCGGCAGAAAACGCAGGTAGGGCATGCGCGCAACCCCGTAGAAAGTGCATGAAGCCCAACGCAAACCATAGATGTACTTCGACACAAAAATTGAGAGCGTGCCAAAGTGTCTGGTCAACCGCTCCATTCGACTCTGCGCGCTCCGATAGAAGCGAAAGTTGCGAACCGTCTTGTTGCAAGCGCGACCGACCGCATAAGCGACGTTGTCACTCGCAACTCCTCCCAGCGTGCCCCAAAGCAGCACCCGCGCGAAACTGTAACTACCGAAGAAGTCATTGTGCGCCAGCACACCGGCCAGCAGGAGCGTGAGGTCGCCCTCGATCATAGCCAGGAAGAACACGGCATAGAGGCCGTACAGCTCGATCAAGTGAGACAAAAACTGGAGGCTGTTCATATAGCAGTGAGCGGTGAGCAGTGAGCGGTGAGCAGTAAGAATTGCGCTGGTGTGCGGCCTTCCGCTGCTTACTGCTCACTGCTTACTGCTCACTCTTCAGGCTCCTCTTCCTGTGGGGGAGGTTTTACGACCAGGACTGGGCAACTGGCGTGACGCACTACCGCCTCTGCGGTTGAACCAAAGATAATTCGGCCCAGGCCTGTGCGGCCGTGCGACGAAATTACAATCAGATCAACCTCGCGTTCGCCGGCCACGCGCACAATCTCAGCGGCGGCGTCGCCATGCACGATAACTTCTTCGACCTCGAGGCCGTTGAAATCATCGCACTCGGCAAGTTGTGGCAACTCGCGCTCGGCCGAATCTTCCAACTGCTCACTGATGTCGGCGATCGGCATTGGTTCGGCTAAACCGGAATATCCCACGGCGGGCACAATCGGCTCAACCACGTGTACGCAAATTATTGTGGCGCCGGTCGCGCGGGCGATCGAGGCGGCATAAGGGAGCGCATAGTTCGCGCAACCACTGAAATCGGTCGGCAACAAAATCCTCCGCAGTTGCAGCGCTGCCGCCCGCGAATTATCAGGTCTGTCAGGCATGGGCTCGATGCCACGGCATTCTACACGCACAACGCCCGGTTTGACAGCCCCTCAGCCCTTTAATAAGATGGCGACGAAATTCCTGCCCTCGATCGCGAAGCTCGTGTGAAAGGCCGCTCGCCGATGCCCAATAACTCTGAACCTAATTTTGCCGGGATTGAAGTCGCCTCGACCACGATGCGTGGCGTAGTGATTTCCGCTGCGGGAGAGGTCATCGCGCGGCGCGATGCAACCTACCACCCGGAAAATCTGATTGGAGAAATCGCCAAACTGGTAACCGGCCTGGGCGAAGCCGGGCCGATCAAGTCGGTCGGCCTGGGCATTCCCGGATTGGTGAATCGCGAAACAGACCGCGTCCTGATTTCGACCGGGCTTCCTTCAGCGGCGCGCGACGACATTCATTCTGAGTTGATGAAGGCAACGGGCCTGCGGTTTGAGCTCGAGAACGATGCCAACGCCGCGGCTTACGGCGAATACAAGGCCGGTGCCGGCCGCGATGCACGCGACATTTTCTACATTGGCATTGGCGAGGCGATTGGCGGCGCGATCATTCTGGACGGGAAACTCTGGCTCGGCGCTTCCGGGTGCGCCGGAGAAATCGGTCACATTACCATCAACACTGAGGGCGCGGAGTGTCTGTGCGGAAATACCGGCTGTCTGGAGACAGTTGCTTCGGGACCGAACATCGTGCGGCGCGCGCGTGAGCGACTTGACCGGGATTCAACCTCGTCGCTATCAAGGCTGGCGCTGGAGCAAAGCTTTACTGCCATAGACGTGGCTCGCGAAGCAAACAATGGCGATGATTTTTCAGTCATGATGATCGAGCGCACTGGTAAATCTATCGGCACGGCGGTGGCCAGCATGATCAACCTCTTGAGTATCGAGCGGATTATTCTGGGCGGCGCGATCATGGAAGCCGGCGATCTGATCCTCAAACCCATAATCGAAGAAGCCCGCCGGCGTTCGTTCCAACCTTGCTTTGAAGCGACTAAGATCGTGGCCGCCGAATTGGGAGCGGATGGCGTAGCCATCGGGGCGGCGTTACTCGCGCGCGATGTAGTAGCTTAAAAATAGTTAGCTTCACCTTTTTACGGATCACAGAACATGAAATTGACAATCCTCAACGTAATATTACTACTGACTTTCTCATCCGTGGCTTTCGGACAGGGCGACAGTAAAACTACCGCGCCCGCCGCTAAGTGCACGTTGGCCCTGGCCCAGGCTCCCGCATTGCGCGGCCTTCGGTTGGGCATGACCCAGGCGCAAGTGTTAGCTCGGTTTCCAGGTCTTTCCCTGAATCGTGCTGACGAGCTTGGCTTGTCCCAGGTGCGACTCACTCTGATCGACGTCGACCTCTACCCGAAAGGGTCGTCCAATCGTGACCGGGGCGTACAGATTGACATCGCGACTGGTACGGCAGAAGGTCGCTCCTTTACGGCTGACAGTTCTAAATTTCCGGAGTTGAAGGATGTCAGGAGTATCCAGTTGCGCTTTGTGGATGGACGTATATCTTACGTTCTGCTTGGGTACGACGATTCGTTCAAGTGGAACGGCGTGGATGAATTCGCCCAGACGGTATCGAAAACCCTGGGCCTGCCGGGTGAATGGCGAGTACCTCGCGATTCCGATCGCCTGGGCAAAGAAAAAGAACTTAGGTGCGACGGTTTTTTGATTGCGGCAGTGATTGGAGGAGACGTGACTGATGCTCACATCGGGGCGCAGTTGTCTCTTGAAGACACCGCAATAACCGAGGTGATCGAGAAACGACAAAAGGATCGGGAAGAAAAGAAAAGGCAGGAAGAAGAAGAGCGGCGCAAGTCTTTTAAGCCATAATAAGCTGGGCCAATGGAATAGCAAGAATTATTACTTTATTGATCTCGAATGACGGAGTAATATAAACAGCGAGAGGGTTATCCACACAGGTTCTATGCGCAAAGAACAACACGCCAAAAAGTCGATCGAGGAACAGACGGAAGGCACGTTCCCTGTGAGCTATGTTTGGCGACAACTGAGTTGGGTACTGGCGAGCACCGCTCTCGGGTTTTTGGCCACGGTCTTTGGCTCTATTATTACCGATTCTCTTACCATATCTAATCCACAGCATTTCGCTACCGCCCGGCGGTTGTCATGGTTCATTGCTGGGCTTTTCCTCCTCGCATTTATTATTGTTGGAATCGCAACCTTCATAAGACTCAAGAATCGTGATGTCATTCTTCTCAAAAAACGTTTAGCAGAAATCTATTTGTCAGCACTCAGAAAGAGTGCTCTGAATCCACTACTCAAATCCACTACTTCGAATGAGTGATCCCCACGCTTCTACTGAATTAGAACGCATCATTAAGACGGCTGAACTAGAACTTCGGCAAATCCATCCGGGTTTGTTCTCTCCGGAGGGTTTCCAGCGTCTAACGGAGCGCATCAACGAGTTTATTGGAGAGTTGACGGTCGAATCAGCGAAGGTTGCCAAACGGCATCAGTCCGATTCTGTTTCGCCGGCTTACGTTGACCAAGCGAGCGAACACCTGGCGTCGGGGAAACCTGCAAGGTGGCAACGAGTTCTAGGCGGAATTGGTGGAATTGTTTTAGGTGTTGGCCTAACAGCTGCCGGCTCGATGATTCAATCTGCCCAATATTCCACACGAGGATTCGTGCTCAGTGTTGTCTGCATAGTAGTGGGCATGCCAGCTTTCATGTTCCACATTATGAAGGAATAGGCATCAGCCCACTTTCGTCAATCCAATATCGTCTCTTTGATTCTCTTTTCCTGTTCGGCCCGAAAATCACGAAGCTTTTCCTTCAACTCCGGTCGGCTATTAGCGAGAATCGCAACCGCCAACAGCGCCGCATTCGTGGCCCCCGCCTTTCCAATCGCCAACGTGGCCACCGGAATTCCGGCCGGCATCTGCACCGTTGAAAGCAAAGAATCCAGACCGTTCAAGGCATCGCTCTTCATCGGTACGCCGAGCACCGGCAAGATTGTATGCGCGGCGATCACTCCAGCCAGGTGGGCCGCTCCCCCGGCCGCGGCGATGATCACCTCGAGTCCGCGTGATTCGGCAGAGCGGGCGAATTCGGAAGCGAGCTCCGGCGTGCGATGCGCAGACATGACGTGACATTCGTGGGCCACGCCAAAGCGATCAAGCGTCTGGGACGTCGCGCGCATCGTCTCCCAATCGGACTTGCTGCCCATGATGACGCCGACGAGGAAGTTCAAATTTGGAATTGCGGATTTCGGATTTTTGGACTGACGCTTTTGGGCCATTGTGAGTTTCTATCCTGATCCTTTCGTGTCAGAAGCCCGCGCGTAAGCAAGGGCTCCGATGATGATCAAGCCCTCCCTAACGGTCGGGCTTACGTCATGCAAAATTCGCAATTCGAATTCCGCAATCCACAATTCTTACTCCCCTTGATCCAGCGAGTACCCACGCTCGCCGTCAAAGTTGCAGAGACTCTCCGTTTGAACGAAATCGAAACCTGCGCTGACGATGCTGCCGAGCAAATCGACAACCTGTTGATGATTAATAGTCGCGCCCTTGTCTTTGGCCATAAACCGGCAGCGCCAGTGATCAGAGCAGAACGTTTCGGATTTGCCGCCCGGCCAAACCTTCACGCCGCGGTTACTGATCATTACCAGATCAAGACCCTCCGGCGCGACGTTCCGGAGTGCGGTTCCCAGATTGTCGGGCGACCCTTTCAACCAGTCGAGATAGACATCGACGCCCACGAGCTCTTTCCGGGTATCCGACCGCTCTTTAACAATCGTCTCGCTATAAACTTCCGCCATGTCCTCCTGCTTATAAGTGACAGCTCGCAGAGTATGCGGCTTCTTGCCCAGACGATCGACGACCGCCTGCGCAAATTCTTTCGTTCCAACTTTTTGCTTGCTCGAACCTTCGTCATAAATATCGTAAGTGTGAATCCCATCTTCGATCGTCCTGAGCCAGGCGTTGTGGACCTTCTCAGCAACGCCGGTCTGGCCGATATGCACCAGCATCATGATCGCGCCCAGCAACAACCCCGAAGGATTGGCCAGGTTTTGTCCCGCACGGCGCGGCGCCGATCCATGGATCGCTTCGAACATCGCGATGTTCTCGCCGATGTTCGCCGAGCCGGCCAGACCAACTGACCCGGCAATCTGGGCGGCCACATCCGACAAAATGTCACCGTAAAGGTTCGGCATTACGATCACGTCAAAAGCGTTCGGCGTGTCGGCCATCTTGGCCGCGCCGATGTCTACGATCCAATGTTCGTTTTCGATGTCGGGATACTCGGCGGCCAGTTCATTAAAGACTTTGTGAAACAGACCGTCGGTCAGTTTCATGATGTTGTCTTTGGTAAAGCAGGTGACTTTTTTGCGGTTATGACGGCGGGCGTATTCGAATGCGTAGCGAACAATCTTTTCCGAGCCGGGCCGCGATATCAGTTTCAGACACTGCATCACCTGGTCCGTCTGCCGATATTCGATCCCCGCGTAGAGGTCCTCTTCATTCTCGCGGACAATCACCACATCCATGTTGGGATGTTTCGTCTCGATGAATGGATGATACGAGACGCAGGGCCGCACGTTCGCATACAAGCCCAGGGTCTTGCGCACGGTCACGTTCAGGCTCTTGAAACCACCGCCCTGCGGCGTGGTGATCGGCGCCTTAAGAAAAACCTTGGTATCGCGCAGTGAATCCCACGAACTGGGCTCGATTCCGGAAGAGTTTCCGGCCAGATAGACTTTCTCGCCAATATCGATCTTCTGGATCTGAAGTTTCGCGCCCGCTTCTTTCAGGATGTGCAGTGTCGCCTCCATTATTTCAGGGCCAATGCCGTCGCCGTGAGCGACGGTGATAGGAACGGTTTGCATTCGTTAGTGCCTCTTTCTTCGGTTGAGTCTCGGTTTGAGAAGTTGACGAATATATTCCAAAAAGAAGAAGCGAGCAAAGCGGGAGCGGCTCAGATGAGGTCCCGGTCTGGGATAACCGGTGTTCAGAGTACCGACTTCAGTCGGGTTTTTTGTTGACCAGGAAAGGACCCAACTAAAGTTGGTACTCTAAACACCTGTTAGCCTAAGTGCAGGTGATATTATTTACTCACCAATGAACCCGCAAGCCTTCGATACGCTGGAATTCGATTCGCTGCGCGCGCTGGTGCGTCGCAGCGCGCAAACTGCGATGGGACAGGGCCGCGTTGATCTGCTGGAACCGTCCGCCGATCTTCGCCAGTTGCAACGAGCGCTGAGCGCGGTTGCGGAAAATATTGAGCTGCGTCAGCGCGGAGGTCGTTTCTCGTTCGACGGAATTGCCGATGCCACTGATTCAATCTCGCGTTTGAAGATCGAAGGTGCGGCGCTCGAACCTTTGGCCCTGCTCGATCTGGCCAGGCTCTGCGAGCGAGCAATAGAGGCACGCGCAGTAATCCTCGCGGAACGCGTCCAAGCGCCGACGTTGTTCGAAATCGTCGCCGGCGTCACCGGTGAACTAAAAAAACTGGCCGCGCTTCTGACCAAAAAGATTTTGCCGGGTGGCGAACTTGATGACCGCGCCAGTCCCGAACTGGCCCGGATTCGCCGGGAACTTGCGCATGCGCGCTCGCGAATCACGCGCTCGTTGGAAGGCGTCATGCGCCGCTCAAGCGAAGCGATCCAGGAACAGTTGGTCACTGTGCGCAATGACCGCTTTGTGATTCCGGTCCGCGCCGATCATCGCGCACGCATCAACGGCGTCGCGCACGGATCGTCGTCGTCAGGCCAGACGATCTTTGTCGAGCCACTCGAGACGATCGAGGCCAACAATGAATTGCAGTCACTAAGGGAAGCGGAACAACGCGAGATAGCCGAGATTCTGTTCGCGCTCTCGGCAGAGTTGCGCCGTGAGTTACCGGCAATTGAACGCGCCGCCGAGGCCATCGCTGAACTTGATTTCATCAACGCCAAGACCGCCTTCGCGGAACGGTTTGATTGCGTAGTGCCGGAAGTAGCACAGACTTCAGTCTGTGATTTTTCGGAGTCACAGACTGAAGTCTATGCTACTGACACTCTCGAATTCATTGCAGCTCGTCATCCACTCCTCGAAGAAACGTTACGCCCCACCGGCGCCGCGGTCGTTCCGGTTTCATTCAAACTGGATGCAAACCACACGACGATGGTTATCTCGGGCGCGAACGCCGGCGGCAAGACTGTCGTGCTCAAGACTGCCGGATTGCTTTCGCTGATGGCGCTTTCAGGTTTGCCGGTGCCCGCGAAACAAGCGCGCGTTCCGTTCTATCAATCTATTCTGGCGGACATCGGCGACCACCAATCGCTGGCGGCAAACCTTTCAACGTTCACTTCGCACGTGGCGAACATCGGATGGATGATCGAGTCATGCGAAACGCCGGCCCTGGTGCTGCTGGATGAAGTCGGCACCGGCACAGATCCGGAAGAAGGCTCGGCGCTGGGCGTCGCGGTCGTCGATCACTTCAAACAGCGCGGCGCCCACGTACTCGCGACGACGCATTACTCGGGACTAAAGATGTATGCGGCGAACCAGCCTGACGTGCTGAATGCCAGCGTTGAATTTGATGAACGGACACTGCGGCCGACGTATCGTCTGCTCGTCGGCGTGGCCGGTTCGTCGTCAGGTTTGGAGATTGCTCAACGCTTCGGCATCCCCGCGGAAGTGATCGGCAATGCATCCAAGCAGGTCGAAAAATCTTCGCGCGATTCAATCGAGTACCTGCGTCATATCAAACGAGAAGCGGAAGAGGCCGAAGTCCTGCGCCGAGCGCTGGAAGAAGAACGAGCGGCCGTCGCCGAAAAGTTTGCCGAGTTAGACAAAGAAGCCGAAAAACATGAACGTGAGCGCCAGGCCCAGTTTGCACGGCAGCTCTCTAATTCGATCGCTGAGTTTGAAAAGCTGAGCAGTGAACTGTTGGCGAAGATCGAAGATCGCGCGGTGCGCTTGAAAGTCGAGCGCGAAACCGAACGGCGCACGGCTGAGTTAAACCGCGAGGCGCAGCGTGCAGCGCAATCCGCTTCGAAACCCGGGCGATTAAAGCTCTCAACTCAACCTGAACAATCTCAAGGTCAGGAAGGCGGCTTGCCCCCGCAACTTCGCGGCGTCCGAGTAGTCCGCGACGGAAAGGTTGTTAACGATGGAGGCGCGTCACAGGCCGGGAAGTCGGAATCGGTTATCGAGGAGCGGGCTGCGCGCGCTGGCGGACAGGATGTCCGCGCTCCCGCTCGCTTTTCGGGTCGCGCCGTCAGGATCGGCGACCGTGTGCGGCTGCTTTCGTTTGGTTCAATCGGGATCGTCGATCAAATTAAGGAAGATGAGGCTGAAGTGCGCGTGGGCTCGCTGCACCTGCGCGAGAAGCTTGAGAATCTCGGACTGGTCGATGAAGTCCGCGAGCGCCCTGGCCGGGGCAGTAGCCCGACCGTGAGGGAGGGTTCCGGATCCGAGAAGACTCGCGCGGCGCTGCGACGCGCGGCACAAACCACTGAGGTCCATCTGCGCTCAAAAGCTTCCAACTCAGATGTTTCGACCAGCGCCGAACTCAATCTGATCGGCAAAAAGACGGACGAGGCAGTTGATCTGACTGACAAATTTCTCGACGAAGGTTTCTTGAACGGCCTCAACGAAGTACGCATAATCCACGGCCACGGCACCGGCGCGCTCCGCCGCGCGATCGCGGACCTGTTAACCGGGCATCCACACGTTGCGCGCTTCAAAACTGCGTCACAGGATCAAGGTGGGGCTGGGGCGACTTTGGTAGAGTTGAAACAGTAAGTGAGCATGATCAATCCTGACTTTGACAAGCTGCTCAGCGCGGTAATTCCGATCGCGCAGGCGATGCTGAAAGACCACGGTGCATTTGTCCCGTTTGGGGCTTTCATCACCAGAGAAGGCGAAGTGCAACTCGCGGGCGGCCACGGCGATCCCTCACATCTCGAGACCAGCGAGATTATGGAAATGTACCTCGACGCTTATCGCGAGGCGGCAGGAGATGGCAGCTTTACTTCGACAGCGCTGTGTGTTGACGTGCGCATACAGGTTCCCGGCAGGCTGGAAAAGACTGATGCGATTCAGATCATGCTGGAACATTCCGGAGGCGAAGCACTGAACGCGTTTATGCCTTATGAAAAGCAAGCAGAGTCAGACATAACTTATGCTTCGCTGTTCGCAACTCCTGCTGATCCCCGGGTGTTCATTAAGCTTGCTCCCGACAAGGAACAGTGACCATGTCTTCGACAATCGTCACGGCTGGTTGAATGCGGTAGAATCGCAGCGCACGGCAGGCCGGAGTTCGAGGAAAGATGACCGATAACACATACAGAAAACTTCTCAAGCGCGTTGTGGTGAAGGCAAACGTGTGCGGAGGCGGGCCGTGTGTCCAGGGTACCAGGATCTATCTCGCGGTCATTTTGGATTCGTTGGCTGAAGGTCTGTCTCTGAAAGAGATAACCAAACACTTCCCACCGCTAACTGAACTGGATGTCCGTGCGGCGGTAGCGTCCGCGAAAGGAGGATTATGACCAGAGAAGAGATAGTCAAAGAGGCTCGGCAACTACCGCTCGCTGAAAGAAAAGCAGCGGTCGAAGAGATTACGAGCAGCATCAGACAAGAGATAGAGGCCAACGGCTCAGCAATCACAGGCGAGCGTCAAGCCAAAGGCGAGAGCAGCATCGAAGAGAAGCTGGCGGCATTTCATCGACTTCAAGGGCTGTTGAAGACAGACGCACCCCCGCCAACAGATGAAGAGTTGAAAGATGACTACATTAACTATTTGGCTGAGAAGTATTCTTGATGCGTGCTCTGCTAGACACAGATGTTATTTTTGATTTTGTATTGGAGCGAGAGCCGTTCTTTCAAGCAGCCCGCGAGTTGATCTCACTGAACATCAATGGGCAATTCGGGGGCTACATTTCAAGCATTACACCTGTAAATCTCTTTTACCTTGGGCGCAAAATTGTGGGTGCCGTTCAGATAAGACAAGGGATCGCTGATCTGCTGACTCTGGTCCAAGTCTGTCCCATCACAGATGCTTGTCTAATCCAAGCACTCAATCTGCCGTTTGCCGATTACGAAGATGCAGTTCAGCATTCGAGCGCTGCCGCAAGCGGACTGGATGCAATCGTCACACGCAATTTGAAGGACTATAGGAACGCCACGCTGCCTGTCTTTTCTCCAACTGATTTCCTCGCTAAGCTAAAGTCACAACCGACTTAACACTCGTGCGTTTTCCACAAACCTTCATCGATGATCTCAAACGACAGGCGGACATTGTGCGCATCGTGCAGGACTATGTCTCGCTGAAGAAGACCGGCGCGAACTGGGTCGCGCCGTGTCCGTTTCACAAGGAAACCAAGCCCTCGTTCTCCGTCAGTCCTGCCAAGGAGATGTTTTTCTGCTTCGGCTGTCACAAAGGCGGCACGGTGTTCACCTTCGTGATGGAGATCGAGCGCGTTGATTTTCCTGAAGCGATCAAGATCGTCGCCGAGAAGTCAGGGGTGCCGCTGCCAAAGTTGGTTGAGGACAGCCGTTTTGAAGCGCACAAGCGCGAATCCGATCAGGTGATTGAACTGAACCAGTGGGCGATGACCTGGTGGGAGGACCAACTCAACAGCAACTCGCCGCCCGCGCGGGCCGTGCGCGAATATCTGGAACAGCGTGGCATCACCGCAGAGACGCAGAAAACGTTTCGACTCGGCTTTGCCCCTGACCGCTGGGACGCTCTGTCAACTCATCTACGCCAAAAGGGCGCGACCAAAGAACAACTCGAGAAGAGCGGCCTCGTCGTGAAGAAAGAAGAAGGCGGTTCGTACGATCGTTTTCGCGGCCGGTTGATGTTTCCGGTAATCGACCCCCAGGGCAGACCCGTGGCCTTTGGCGGCCGGGTCCTGGATCCGGAGGGCGAGCCGAAGTATCTAAACTCCCCGGAAACAGCGGCTTATACGAAGGGAAGGCATTTGTACGGGCTTAACCTGACGCGTGATGAAATTCGCCGCCAGGGCTTTGCGATTCTGGTCGAGGGCTACCTGGATCTGATCATGCCCTATCAAATCGGGGTGCGGAACGTCGTGGCCAGTCTGGGAACTGCGTTAACGCCTGAGCAGGTGAAACTGATCGCCAGATTTGCGCGTAAGGTGGTGGTGAACTATGATGGTGATCGCGCGGGTGTGCAGGCAGCGAAACGGGCGATCGAAACGATTCTGGCAGAGGATTTGGAAGTAAAGGTTTTAGTTCTTCCGGATAACGCCGATCCTGATGATTTCATCAGAAAATACGGCGCCAGCGAGTACCAGAAGCGCCGCGGCGAGGCACAGCCCCACATACAATTTGTGATCGATCAAGCGGTACGGGATCGTAACCTTCACAGCCCGGCTGACAAGGCTGCGGCAGTGGAGGAGGCGCTCCCGTTTGTTCGCGCTGTCCGCGAACGGATTCAGAAGCGCGAATATTTTGACATCACGATGGATGCTCTGCGCGTGCAACCGGAACAACGCCGCGAACTATGGCAACGAATCAAGACCGGCGCCAGCACAGATGCGGCCTCCGTTCGGGAAGTAGTCAGGCGCAGCCCGATGAGCCGGCCCACCGTGGCGGAAGAGAGACTGCTCGTGCTCCTGCTGGCGAATAAAGAGTTGCGAAAAATTGTGCTGCCGCGTCTGGATAGTGCGGATTACGAAAACCTGGCCTCGGCAACGATTTTTCGGGCCCTGGTCAGTTTGGACGCAGAGGACGAGGATGTCGCGGATTCTTTGAGCAAAGCAATTGCGGACGATCCGCAAGCGACCGAGTTGCTGAATCGTTTGCAGATGACCGAAACGACGATCGAGTCTTTCGACGAGTCGCTGACCGCTGCCGATAGTTGTCTGAACGCGTTGCGGGTTACTAAACTTGATCGCGAGATCGACGAATTGGGTTCTGAGTTGGCTGAGGCCGAACGCGCCGGAGATAGCGAGAAGGTCAACCGACTCGCCATGGCGCAGTTAGATTTGCAGATTAGGCGAGGCGCGCTGCTCGCGCGGTCACAAAAACCCGAGAGTGACGAGCGTTAATCGGCTGAGTGACACGAAGCAAAGGGATAGGAACACAACAACCGTGGCTATTAGAGAAGAAAAAGATAGAGACGACGTGATGGACCGACTGCTGCAATTGGGTGGCGACAAGAAATTTCTGTCATACGACGATCTGAATCGCGAACTGCCGGAAAATGTAGTTTCACCGGATGATATCGAGGATGTATTGCAAAAGCTGGACGCCTCAAACATTCACGTGGCGGATTCCGATGAACGCTTGATTGAGCAAGCGGCGGCCATTGCCACCGACGATGAAGAGTCAGGCGACGACGACCTTGAGCTGGATCTTTCCGCCGGGGCGCTGGAGAAAACGAACGACCCGGTGCGGCTTTACCTCCGCGAAATGGGCGTGGTGCCGCTCCTGACCCGCGAAGGTGAAGTAGCGATTGCCAAACGCATCGAGCGCGGCCAGATCAAAACTCAGAAATCCATAGCCCGCTCACCGATCGCCGTGGGTGAATTACTCAAGATTGGCGACGAGCTGGCTGCCCATACAATCAACATTCGCGAAGTCGTTAACTTCTCCGAACAGGCCGAGCTGGCCGGCGAAGAAGACAAGGCTGACGAGTACCGCGAGTGGACCATCGAAGGCATCGAGAACATTCGCCGCCTGTTCAAGAACGCCCTGAAAGAGTGGGTCAAGCTACGCACGGAACAGAAGGTTACGCGCGGCAAGAAAACCAAGAAGCTGCTGCGCCTGCGTCGCAAAGTTGCCCGGTTGCGCATCGAGATTGCCGACGAAATCGGCCGGTTGAATATGACCGAGCGCTCGCGGCAGCGCCTGATCAATTCGATCCGCAACGTGCAGAAGGAAGTCCGTTCAGCCGAGCGCGAAGTAGATACTTATTCCGACAGGCTGACCAAGAAGCGCCTTAAAGCCGACGACATAAAAGCGTACAAGAAGCACGTTTCCAACGGCAAGAAACGCTTGCAGACAGTCGAGCAGGAACATCACATCTCGCCGGTCGAGATCAAACGTTCGCTGCAGGCCATCGTTACCGGCGAACATCAGACCGGCCAGGCTAAACGTGAACTGGTTGAAGCTAACCTCCGTCTGGTCGTTTCGATCGCGAAGAAATATACCAACCGCGGCTTGCAGTTCCTTGACTTGATCCAGGAAGGCAACATCGGTCTGATGAAAGCCGTCGACAAGTTCGAGTGGCGGCGTGGTTACAAGTTCTCGACCTACGCAACGTGGTGGATTCGCCAGGCCATCACCCGGGCGATCGCCGACCAGGCGCGTACGATTCGCATTCCCGTGCACATGATCGAAACGATCAATAAGCTGATCCGCACTTCGCGCGCGCTGGTGCAGGAGTTGGGACGTGAGCCGACCAGCGAAGAGATTGCGAAGAAGATGGATATTCCGGTTTCGAAGGTGCGCAAGGTCTTGAAGATCGCGCAGGAACCGATTTCGCTCGAAACACCGATTGGTGAGGAGGAAGACTCGCATCTCGGAGACTTCATCGAGGACAAATCGATCCTGAATCCTTCGGACGCGGTAGTCGCTTCGAACCTGCGCGAGATAACCGACGAAGTGCTTGCCACCTTAACGCCCCGCGAAGAAAAAGTGATCAAGATGCGGTTTGGTCTGGGCACCACCGGCTCTGAACACACGCTCGAGGAAGTCGGACAGCACTTTGCCGTAACCCGCGAACGCATTCGTCAAATCGAAGCCAAAGCCCTGCGCAAACTGCGTCATCCCTCGCGATCGAGAAAGCTCAAGGCATTTCTGGAAACTGTTCAGCACGGATAAAAGCCCTCTACCTTTGGGTGAGGGTTGGGTGAGGGTTTTAGCGACGAAGCACATTTCCTTTTTTGTGTTTCGCTCAAGCCCTCTCCCCTGGCCCCTCTCCCAGTGGGAGAGGGGAAGAAGTTAGAAGGTTTATGAAAAAAATCATCGAAAGCTACAAGCGTAAGCTCGCCGGCGAAGAGGGCTGGATCTTGAAGCAAGGTGCGCAACTCCGCATCGCGCTCTGCTATCCAAACGTCTACAGCATCGGCATGGCCAACCTTGGCTTTCAGGCGATGTATGAAATTTTCAACAACATTCCTGATGTTTCCTGCGAGCGCGGCTTCTTGCCTGACAATGTTAGCAGCGCACGATCGGGCAGGGGCTCGGGTTATGATCAGGCCCTCCCTCACGGTCGGGCTTCTGATAACCGTCCGCTGGACGAGATGGGGGAGTACGAGCGAACGCGGACGCCTTTGCTCTCGCTCGAATCACAAACAAAGCTGCGCGACTTTGATGTAATCGCGTTTTCGATTTCCTTCGAAACTGATTACGTGAACATGGCCCGCATGCTGCAAATGAGCGGCGTGCCGGTCTGGGCCAAAGATCGAACCAGGCATGATCCTTTAATAGTAATGGGTGGGGCGTCTTCGTTTTTGAATCCCGAACCGATTGCCGAGTTCACCGATGTGATTGGTGTTGGAGAAGGCGAAATCCTCGGGCCAAAACTGATCGACGCGTTGCTGGAAAACGAAACGAAGGAAGATACTCTGTTGGCGTTGGCGCGCCAAGGCCGCGGTTTCTATGTGCCTTCGCTCTATCACGTCAGCTACAAAGACGACGGCACAGTTGAAGCTTACACAGCGACGGAAGAAGGTGTTCCGGCCCGTGTGGGTCGCGCAGTTTCGGCCGAAAGCCCCAAGGAAGGCAGCCTGCGCCGGGCAATTCGTCGTGGACAAACTGAGATCGTGGCGCAACTGAAGCGCGATGAAGTCTTCGCGCCCTCGACAACTATCTGGGCGCCGCAAGCTGAGATGGGCGATCGGTTTCTGATCGAGATCTCGCGCGGGTGTTCGCAGGGTTGTCGTTTCTGCTGGGCTGGTTACAACTACTGGCCGCCGCGCGTGGTGCCCGCGCGCGACATTCTGGCCAAGGCGGCTGAATGGCGCGGCAAGACCGACAAGATTGGTCTGGTTTCAACGGCGGTCTGCGATCATCCCGAGATCAGCGAAATCCTGCAGGGCCTGCGCGCGATGGACTATCGCATTTCGGTTTCTTCTTTGCGGCTCGATCAGATTTCCGAAGAGTTGCTGGACGCTCTGGTTGAATCACGCGATCAGCAAATCGCGGTGGCGCCAGAGACAGGATCGGATCGCCTGCGCCGCGTCATCAACAAGAACCTGACCAACGACGAGATTGTCGACATCTGTGGTGCTGTGTTCGATCGCGGCATGCTGACCCTCAAGCTCTATATGATGGTTGGCTTGCCGACCGAGACGGATGAAGACCTGGCTGAGATGATTACGCTGGTCGAACGGATTAAGGATCGAATGCTCGAAGCTGGAAAGCGTTTTGGCCGGGCCGGCAAAATCATTCCTTCGCTCAATGGCCTGGTGCCCAAGCCGAACACGCCGTTTCAATGGGAGGCGATCTGCGACGAAAAGGAATTGAAGCGTAGATTGAAATGGGTTTCCAAGAACCTCGCTCGGATTCCCAACGTCGAGGTGCGCGCGATGTCAGCGCGCATCGCGCATGAACAGGCGCTGTTCTCTTCCGGCGATCGACGCATCGCCCGCGTTATCGAAGCTACGGCACGTTTGAAAGGCGATTTGAATGCGGCGTTGCGCGAAACGCAAGTCGATCCCGCATTCCATACCAGCCGCCGACGTAGTTACGACGAAATACTTCCCTGGGAGATCGTCAATTCAGGTTTGTCGCGCGAGTTCATGCAGCAGGAAGACGAGCGCGCTCACGACGCTCGCTCAACCGCACCCTGTCCTTCCGTAAATCAATGCACGCGCTGCGGGGTCTGTCCGACTACGTGGCTGGGCGAGGCGCCGGCTGGGCTCGTGCAATTGAAAGCGTTTGCTACCGCGCCTCAACCAGCGGCTTGAATGTCCGACAAACCTCAGTTTGTCGACGTTCTTACCGTACTTAAGTTGAAGCGACAAACTGAAGGAACCTCTGAACCAGTGTCTTCGACGCGTAGCGTCGGTATGAATTTAGCCCGGCGTTCCAACGCCGGGATCAGGTGGTTTGTCTGCCTTGTCGAGTAGCGACAAGTGAATTCGCACGAGTTTCAGGCGTCGCTACGCGACGTGAATACGTCGTTCGCCTTTCCCCGGCCTTAAAAGGCCGGGCTAAATTCACATCGGCGCTACGCGTCGAAAGTACTTGTTCAGACCTTCCTTAAGTATATCGGACAGAAGGATTCATGGGCCGAAACGCTGGCGATACTCGCTGGACGTGATGAACGCCTTCACCATCTCAGCGTTGACAAAGTTACCGTTGAATTGATTCAGCTTCGTCAGCCAGAAGTTGTAACCGATGAAGTCCGAGTCGGGAGCATCGTTCGGATTTCTTCTCAGGTAACCGAAATACTGCATTAACACGAACGCTCGATTGAGTTCCTGACTTTTCAGAGTCGAATTCTCCGCAACGTCGCGCAATGCTCGCGCACGCGCAGCTAAATCCGCGGTAGTAGTGGCCAAGCCGAACTCAGCTACTGCCGAGTTGCGGTCAGGCGGCGCAGGCATAACTCCGGCATTGGTAAAGAGTTGATCGACGAATTGCCCCGGCGTCATCGATGTCGGAAACGCCGAGGAGAATCGCGAACGCTGCACAAACTCCGACGTGAAGACTTGCTTGTTACTCTCTAAAACTTGTTCCCAACCCGTTTGGCCCACCACTACTCCATGGCTAATCTCCTGCGTGTCAGGCAGAAACTCGCTGAGCCTGATCGGTACCGGCGCGTTCGGAATATTCGCGTAAGCGGCTTTGTAAATCCGATAGTCGAGGTAACCAGTCTCCTGAAACTCAATCGAAAGAAAGAAAGCGCCGGAGACATTGATGCGCTTCACTTCGATGCACTGCTGATCGCTGCCGCACGCAAGTTGGTTGGTCCAGAAGTCCCATCCGGCTTGATCGGGTTCACGATTCAAAAAGTCGAGATAGTGCAGACGCACAAAGAAGCTGGCAGTATCAATTGGATTAGGCCCGTTTGCCGGGTCGTTATCGGTGATCGTTACGGTAGCCGTCGCTGGCACGCCCAGGGCGGCGACCGAAACGTTGCTCAGGCTAACCGTGAAAGTCTCGTCGCCTTCAGCGTACGAGTCGTCGACGATCGACACCGAAAAAGATTTGGAAGTTTCACCCGCAGCGAACGTCAAGGTGCCGGTCGTGTTCAGATAGTCACATCGCTGCGAAGCAACGTGGTTGAAGACGCTGCAATTCTGCGAGCCCGACGTATCGTTCGTGGCAAACCCGACGCTGGCAATACCGCTCGTGTCGCCAGTGCGACTTACCGTAATGTCGAGCCGCGGCGCTCCCTCGTTAACGCTGTATGTCGGCGAGAAGAACTGGATAGTTTGACCGGGAGCTGGGTCGGCGATTTTGGCGACAAAGCCATCGCTGCCACTGGTATAAGCGCGAACGGGCGAACCCCAGGTTGCTTCGCTCTCGCCCGCGACGTAAACGTTTCCTTTCCCATCTGCCGCCAGCGCATTAGCCTGATCGTACGAGGTGCCGCCGAGGAAAGCGTTCCAGATCAGTTTTCCGCTGGCATCCAACTTTGCGGCAAAGCCGTCGTCACTGCCACCGCCGAAGGCGCGAATCGGCGATCCCCAGGTTGCATCACTCCGGCCCGCCACGAAGGCATTCCCGCCGGAATCCACTCCCAGAGCGAAGCCAAAGTCGAGGGCGTTGCCGCCGAGGAAAGTGTTCCAGATCGGTTTGCCGGTGGGATCCAACTTAGCGGCAAAGGCATCACCATTACCACCGCCAAAGGGTCGGACGGGCGAACCCCACGTCGCCACGCTGTAACCTGCCACATAGACATTTCCGCTCGGATCCAATCCCAGCGCATAGCCAAAGTCGTACGCAGTACTACCAAGAAACGTGTTCCAAGCCAGACTGCCGCTCGAATCCAATTTCGCGACGTAGGCATCATAGTAGCCACTGTAGGCATCGGCCGGTGAAGCCCAGCCCGCGTTACTACCGCCCGCCACATAGACATTTCCCCGCGCATCCGTCGCCAACCCGAAACCCTCGTCGGCTCCAAACCCACCGAGGAATGTGTTCCAGATCAGATTTCCGTTCGTATCAAGTCTCGCCACAAAGGCATCATCGTCGTTGCTGTACGCGCGGACTGGGGAACCCCAGGTTGCACCACTCTGGCCCGCCACATAAATGTTTCCGCCGGCATCAACTGTCAGCGCACGGCCGTAATCAAAACCGGAGTTAATACCGGGGCCGCCGAGAAAGGTATTCCAAATCAGATGTCCGCCTGAATCAAGTTTGGCCGAAAACGCATCGTAACCACCGCTGAAGGCGCGGATCGGTGATCCCCAGGTCGCGGTGCTAAAGCCACCCAAATAGATATTTCCATTTCCGTCCACAGCCAGTGCGGTGGCCAGATCACTCCGGCTGCCGCCCACGAACGTATTCCAGATCAGATTTCCGTTGGCATCCAGCTTCGCGACAAAGGCATCATCATCTCCGCTGAACGCGCGGACCGGTGCCCCCCAGGTCGAATTACCAGTGCCCGCCACATAAATATTTCCGCTGCTATCAACCGCCAGCGCGGCAGCGCTCTCGAAAACCGAGAAACCACCGAGAAAGGTGTTCCAGGTGAGTGTTGCATCAGCGGCGAGTAGCTCGCCACCGTCATGGTGGACCTGAGGACCGCTCGACGCGTGGCCAGAGGTCAAGCCGAGAAGGTTATGCGAAGCGAGGTTCAGGCGGGCGCCGCCACCGTTGGGGCCAGTGCGGCCGGCGATGGCCAGCGGGATAATTCGTGCGGTTGGTGAATTAGTCGCGGCGCGTGGGCGATCGATGGCTCCCAATAATGCGAGCGGCAGAATCAAAGCTGCGAAGAGAATGCACCGGGAGCGAGGTGCGCAAACATTCGGGTGAGATTTCATTACGACGATCCCCCTCAGCAACAGATGTGCCTTCCTCTAATACGCTGGTTTTTTCGAGGATCGCAAGAACCTGACTGAAAGAGGCGCAGCAATTTCACTCAATCAGAAGGAAAAGTCTCGGTGCTTGTGAGAACGCCGGCAACTTCGACTGGCCGATAAGCTACTTCACAAACAAAAACGTGGTGCTCTTGGCCGTGTAGTCGAATTCGTAGTTGTAGGTATAACCCGGGAATGAAATCGGGCGGGTGAACTGTACGCGCACCAGCATTTGATTGTCCTGGCGGCCGGGGGTGATGATCGCTTCCGGCGGAACGTTAAACTCCGCCCTACTCTTTTCCAACTGGTCCTTGACCCAGTTTGTTTCATAGCCCTGGGTGGCCGCCGCGTTGACCTTGTTTTGCATCGCGTCTTTGAAATAGTAAGCATCAACCGCGACCGGAACATACATGTAACCCACGTAAACCACCACGGCGAAAACCGTGATTGCGATTATGAATTTGAGTCGCGCACCGCCGCGCTCGTTACTTGTCGTTCGCATATATCGTCATCCTTGGTTAAGTGTCGGGGACCCCGGTTGGTGACTGTTTAGACTCCCGCCGTCTAAACAAGTTATGAACCGATCTATTGAGTCTACTGCTCGGCATCAGGAAAGAGCCTTTAGACCTGCGCGCAGGGAAGATCGTAGCGTTCGCTGGTCGATCTGACTTCCGTCAACGATGCGAGCGCGCCCGATCCGCTCCAGCAAAACCCATTTGGTTACGCCGCCGACTGACTTCTTGTCGCCCTTCATCGCTGCGGTAATCCCGTCGATTGAAAGATCATCAGCGCGTGGCAGCGGGCCGCAGCGCCGCACTGCCTCGCGCAACGATTCTAACTCGCCAGAGGCGAGCATGCCTACATTTTTTGATATTTCGCCAGCGACGAGAATGCCATAACCCACGGCCTCACCATGACGAAAGCGCCGGTAACCTGTTAGGTTTTCCAGCGCGTGCGCGGTGGTATGGCCAAAATTGAGGATGCGCCGCGACCGTCGATCGGTGCGGGCAATTTCTTCCCGCTCGTCACCCGCGACGATTGCAGCCTTGAAACGACAGTGCGCGGCGATGGTGTCACAGACTTCAGTCTGTGATTCGGCTTCGCCAAGACACAAACTGAAGTCTATTTTACTGCGGCGAAGCAGACGGTCAGTTTGATCGAACAACTTCCGACTGCTGACTGCTCCCTGCTTCACCGCCTCGCACCAACCTGCCGTCAATTCACGCCGGGGCAGGGTCCGTAATGTCTGAGTGTCGATGACAACCAAACGCGGTTGATGAAAAACGCCGACGAGATTCTTCCCGGCCGGCAGGTTCACACCGGTCTTGCCGCCGACCGACGCGTCGATCTGCGCGAGCAGGGTCGTCGGCACTTGCACGAAAGCAATGCCGCGCAGGTAAGTAGCAGCGGCAAAACCGGCCAGGTCGCCTACCACTCCGCCGCCCAGCGCGACCACTACGTCGCCTCGCTCAATTCCGGATTCGGTTAAGAACTTGAGCGCCTGTGCCAACGAGCCGAGCGACTTGTGACGTTCACCTTCGGGCATCAACCAATGCGTGGTCTTGAAATTCGCTTGGGTGAGACTCTGCTGGGCAAGCTTTCCGTAATGCTTGAATACGATCGGATTTGAGATCAGGGCAGCTCGACTTGATTGTGGCCCAAGCACGGCGCGCGCTTCGCGGCCCAACTCTGACATCAGGCCCGCGCCAATCCTGATTTCGTAATTTCTTTGTCGCGCCGGCAAGCGCACAGAGACGACTGGCATGCGTAGACTTTACAGTGAGTAGTGCCAGGCGGGTCAAGCGTAAGTGTCAGAAGCCCGACCGTGAGGGAGGGCTCGATCGCCAACCGAGCCCTTGCTGACGTGCGGGCTTCTGACACCTCGCGCGCGAGGATTTATTTAGAATTGCACCATTACCAGTGGAAACCCGTTGCGATTGGCTCTTTTACTTGATAGTTGTCTCTGGTTTTCAGAGTGCTGGGAGGTTAAACTCCTCGAAAATCGCACCAGGGCGTGGCCCGTTGCCCGGTTACGCCATACGAAAGGGTAAATGATGATGTCTCGAAAGAGTCTTTGGTTTGGCCTCGCGCTGGCGATGGCCGGCGCCATGTTGGTGTTTGCCTCGGCAAGCGTGAATGCTCAGAAACGGAAACGATATGAGCGGACATCGGGACCACCGTCCCTTTCTCTGGCGGCTGATTCCTCGATGATTAAAGCCTGCAATGACGAATCAGCCCGCATTCGGTTGGTGGCCACGGCGAGCTCCCCTGACGGGGCTGCTTTGCGTTATAAGTGGACCACGTCTGGCGGCAGACTCAGGGGCGAAGGGGCCAACACCACCTGGGATCTCGCCGGAGCCCCACCGGGAGTATATTCTGCGTTCGTTGAGGTTGATGACGGCCGTGACCTTAACTGTGTAGCGTTTTCATCGGTATCGATCATCGTTACCGATTGTCCGCCCCCACCGCCACCGCCCCCGGTTTGTCCGACCGTAAACGTTTCATGTCCTGAGGCCGGCACCGAAAATGCTCCCGTGACTTTCACGGCGAACGTTAGCGGCGGTACCCCAAATATCACGCCTGGTTACAACTGGACCGTCTCAGCGGGTCGGATCATCAGTGGCCAGGGCAGTCCGAGCATCACCGTCGATACCAACGGCCTTGCGGGTCAGACCGTGCGCGCCAGTGTCGACATTACCGGCTTTGGCATGCCCTGCCCGGCAAGTTGTTCGGTGTCTATCCCGATCATGAACAAGCCGCGGAAGTTTGACGAGTACTATGACATCGCTCGCAATGACGAGAAGGCGCGGCTCGACAACTACGCAATTCAGTTGCAGAGCGAGCCCGGATCGCAAGGCTATGTCATTGTCTATCCGTCGCGGCGTGCGAAACCAAACGATGCGCAAGCACGCGCTCAGCGGATTTCGGACTACCTGGTCAATTCGCGAGGCATCGATTCGCACCGTGTGGTCATTATCATGGGCCCACCGCGAGAGGATTGGCTGTTTGAACTGTGGGTCGTACCAGAGGGTGCGCCACCGCCAACTCCGAACCGTTAAAGACAAAGCAACACAGGTTGTCTCAACCGGCGTGGCCTTAAGAAGGCTGCGCCGGTTTTTTGTTTGAATCAGAGATGACTCTAAACTCTAAGCAGTTAATGATGATAAAAGTGCATGCGCTCTACTGAGTCGAACACCTCTGTGGGGACCAAGCGCGATGACTCGACACACGCTGGCCGAACGCCTGTTGATAGTATTAGCCGTTTGTGGCGCCCTGACGATTTTTTCTTTGGTCGGCGCGCGGTTGGTGCCGCCAGACACCGGTGGGTTTAGCTTTAGCTTTAGCGTAGGGAGAGTCTCGGCGGCCCTGTTGACTGTGCTGATCGTAACGGTGGTGGTGATCGGTCTGGCGTTGGTACTCGCCCTTAGAAGCAGGCGCTGATTGAAACTGCTTCAGGCGCGGTGTAGTCGCCTGCGAAACTTCTAATCGATCTAGCGCTCCGTCGGCACTTTGACCACGGTGTCAGCCTCGACGAAAACCGTGAAGCGTTTGCCTTCCGGCAGCACGGCATTCTCTCCGCGTTTGAAACCGCTCATCAACACCAAAGGCGCGAAGGCAAACATTAATGCGCCGAACACTACCATTTCGGTTGCGACCTGACCGCCGTGGCCGGTACCTTTGATCCCTTCGCGACCGCTGGGAATATCCTTCTGCACCCGAATGGGAACACGGGTGCCATCGAGCGCAATCACATCCTGCATGGCCCATGAAAGCCTCCCGGCTTTGCCCCAATGCCCACCGCGCTTCGCTTCTACCACGCGCCCTGTCACCAGCGCTTTGTCTGGAATCACGATGACGCCATCGACTTTAATCGGAATCAGCACGCGAAAAGTTAAGTAATCGTTCGGTCGCAGATTGAGCGAACTGGTCGTGTAAGCCGACTCGATTTCAATGGCTGTGCCCATCGCGAGTTTGATCTCGCGACTTTCCGGTTGAGCCGGCGCGGGACTGTCAGAAACCGATTGCGACTCCTGGACTGGTTTTATTGCGTCAGCAGGGACCAGCGGACTCTGGGCCAAAGTCGTCGACTGCAAAAGAACTGCTGCTAATAGTAGTGAAATCAGGTTTCTCACGGATGAAAATACTCCTTTTAAGATATCGGGCATGCTTCGCATCGCAAGATGAGTGCCGTAGAAACATTTTGGCAAAGGTGGCCAAGCCCCTCCATGCGACCGTAGTAGTGAGTTTTGTACGATGTGCTTGCGGGGAGTGATAGACTCTGAAGCATGGCAGCGAGAAAGAGCCCGGCCACTAATAATCATCTACAAGAAGCGATGGCTTTGCTGATTCGCAACCAGGCTGCGTTCGTCGAGCAGATCGCCAGAAACGATCAGGAGCGACTTGCGCTGCAGCGGACGGGCGACCAACGGCAACTGAGACACGAAGAATGGCAGCGCAAAACCGAAGAGGGGTGGCACAAGATGGAAGAGTGGCAACGCAAGATGGAAGCGTGGCAACGGAAGAGCGACGAGCGCTTCGATAGGATTGAAGCTGATCTGCTTCAGCTTCCAAATAATATTGTGCAAACGATTCTCGACCAGCTACCCCGAATCAAGAAAGAGATCGGATTCAAATCTACCTGACTCGGGTCCGTTACTCCGCGACAAAAGCTAATCCGGGATCATCACCAGAACGGAGTCTGCAAAAACAAAATGCGTGACCTGGTTAGGCCACGCATTCTCTTCGAGGTGAATGGAGGAGCATGCCGTCGGCGAGGCTCTCACCCGGATCTACTCAAACGCTACTGAAGATAAACTGGAGACCGAGTCCCCGAGCTGTGCTGGTCTCGAGTTCCCGCCACTGATTGCTTGTTGAACTTCGCAGGATCCAGCGGCGTGTCCGCTGCAACATACGCCGTAATTTCAGTTCCCTTCGGAATGGTTATGTCCTTGCCGTGCAGGAAAAGAAAGAACGGTGCTGCCGGAAAGAACACGAGGCTGGTGGCAACCATCGCGCCCGTCATCGCGGCGATATGGTTTCCACCGCTACCGCCTTTCATCGCGCGCAGCAGCACCTTTTCTCCGTTAGCCAGCCGGACGTAGTCGATGTTCATATGTAGCTTGCCAGCGCGTCCCATTCTTCGTTTCGGGTGCGCTTCAGTGACCGTGGCTATCGCCAGGGCGCCACGTTCAACGACCACAACATTACCCACCTTGATGTCCTCGAGGACCTCGAAATCCACTCTCTCGTCAACCCTTGCATCTCGCGAGGACATGGTTCGAGCTAATCTGATTCTTACCGGTGTGTCTTCGGCCAAGCCGAACGCAAGCGGTGGTCTGGTGGCCGTCTTATTAGCAGTCGAACTCTGGGGCAGCTCGGTCTGTTTATCTTTCACGGCCGTCTTCTGCTGCGCCAGCATGGAAGACGAACAGATCAGACAAAAGACGAGCAATGCGGTAATTCGTATGACTGAATTCATGAATTTCTCCCTTCAAGTTGAACCGAGGAGAGAATTAAAGCGGGGAAGAGAACCGGGCCTGGCGCGTTTGCCAGCCCTGCGGAACTACTTTGGGAGAGTTACAAAATCCGGTCTGGACCAGACCGTCCCGTTCTGTTCCGATTCGCTCGTTGATCGAGCGCGGAAAGCTGTTATGGAGCCTTCTCCAAACTCACGTCGAGGTTGACGCTTCCGTTGGGGTTAATAGTCATCGTTCGCTCCCATGGTTTAAAGCCAGCTTTCATGATGACAATCTTGTGCTCTCCGGGAGTTAGCTGAACTGTCGATGGTGTGGTGCCCAGGAACTTGTCATCGACTGAGATCTCAGCTCCGTCTGGTGTGGACTTAACTATTATTGAAGATAGGCCAGTGGCTGCCGCTTCTGACTTCGCGGTCCCAGACTCGCTCGTACTGGATTGCTTGTTGAAGTTTGCGGGACTGAGTGGTGTATCCGCCGCGATGTATGCGGTAATCTCCGTTCCTTTCGGGATGGTGATGTCCTTGCCATGCATGAAAAGAAAAAATGGAGCCGCGGGAAAAAACAGAATGCTGGTGGCTACTATGGCCCCGGTCATCGCCCCGGTGTGGCTCCCGCCGCTGCCGCCTTTTACCGCGCGCAACGGCACTTTCTCTCCATCAACAAGTTGAACGTAGTCAATGTTAATGTTCAGCTTGCCGGCGCGGCCCATCCGGCGCTTGGGCTGTGCTTCGGTAACAGTACCAATCGCCATTGCTCCATGCTGAACTATTATTGCGTCACCAACCTTAATATCCTCCAGAACCTCGAAGTCTACTTTCTCGTCAGCCTTTGCGTCCTTGGAAGACATGGTTCGAGTCAGTCTTAATTTGACCGGCGTGTCTTCGCTCAGGCCAAATGCAAGCGGTGGTCTGGGCGTGGCCGGGGTGGCTTGTGCTGGAGTTTGAGTTTGCTGGGCCTGCTTATCTTTCTTTGTCTTATCTTGCGACCAGATCGATGCCGAACAAATCAAACTAACCGCGACCAATGCG
The DNA here is from genome assembly GCA_035317005.1 of Pyrinomonadaceae bacterium. Lineage (GTDB taxonomy): Bacteria > Acidobacteriota > Blastocatellia > Pyrinomonadales > Pyrinomonadaceae > UBA11740. The sequence continues at coordinate 48,143 of DATHHW010000132.1, forward strand.
CCAATTCGCGTGAGTGACTTCATAGTTTTCCTTTCAACCAGAGCGAGGAGAGAAATGGGCTCGACAGCTTATGCCGAGGTTGGTCAAACTCTTTCGAACTCGCGGAACGATTCGCTGAGAGACTACACGGTAACTACGATTTCTTCTTCGTGTTCCTCAATGAGATAAGGCGTCACCGAGCTGGGAGGCGCATCATCATCGATGATTGCGCTCACAATCGGCAAACTCAGCGAGTGTTTTTTCGAAATGCCCGGCACGTTGTGGCCGGCGGCGTATACGGCATGGCGCTCGTTCTGTTCGTACCACTCAGCCAGGTTAGCAGTCTTGTGCATGTTCTCGATGATCTGCCGCCAACCGACGCCGGTGTTGTAGGCGCAGAAGGAAATCTCGCCTTCCTGCGTGCCGTAAGGAATCACGCACATCTCTGTGCGGCGGAAGTCGTAATTGAAAAGATCCTGGAACCACATGCCTTCGACGCACAAGACACGCCAGTTATCGCTCGTGCCATTTGTCGATGGGGCGACTTTTGCTTTCATCCGATCGTTGCGGTCCGAACTGGAGTTGGTCGACGACGGCTTGAAAAGATTGATGATCTGCGAAATCGGAAAGCCTTCAGGCGCGCGGGCCGCGTCAAAGTTGCGCATGATCGCCATGCCCAGTTGCGCGTAAGAAAGCTTCCTGCCGCGCGCGGTATCGGTGATCACCGCGACGTCTTTCATAAACTGTTCGTAGTTGAAGAAGTCGAACAAAGACGAATAGTGGCCGGTATTTTTGTTGACGACGATCAAGGTAAAAATGCCGCAGTTCGGGTGGCAATTGCAGGAAGACCAGCCCCACGGCGCGTCTGCGCCCTGCAACATGTCCATAACGCTGGTAAACGCGGAATAAGACGAGAGCGGATACCAATCACGCAAAGGCTGCAAACGTCCACCGAGTTGATCCTTCAGATCGTGGGTCATGCCGGCGAGCGTGTAGCGCTGCTTGATGCGCACCGCATCGGGCACATCTTCATCACGTCCGGTAAAGGAAACCGGTTGGAATGCGATCGTCTGTACCTTATCGATGTTCTTAGCCGCGAACTCGACGATGGCGCCGATACCATCGTTGTTGATGGTATTGACGATGGTCGTGACGAGGGTAACTTTGATGCCGACGCTGGCGAGGTTTTCAATCGCCTGCTGCTTTACATCGAACAGGTTACCAACACCGCGATGTGCGTTCTTCTCTTCGCTGACACCGTCAAACTGTAAATAGACTCCGTGCTGTCCGGCTTCTTTCGCTGCCTTACAAAACTCGATGTCTTCGGCAAAGCGGATTCCGTTGGTCGCGGCCAGGATGCGATAGAACCCGACCTTCTTTGCGTAAGCGACTGCTTCCAGATAATAAGGCGAGAGAGTAGGCTCGCCGCCGGAGAAAAGAATAATCACCTGCCGTTTTGGTTTGAACGAAACCGCGCGATCCAAAATTGCTTTGGTATCTTCAAACGTCGGTTCGTGAACGTAACCAACCTGGTTCGCGTCCATGAAGCACGGATTGCACATCATGTTACAGCGGTTGGTCAGGTCAACCGTCAAAACCGCGCCGCGGCCAAACTTGATATTCGACGTTCCGTGTTTGTGCACGTGCTTGTCTTCGGCAGCTTTAAAGTCACGTCCGAAAAACAGAGATTCAATCCGCTCGAGAAATGCCGGGTCGGTCGCCATCACGTCGACGAACTCGCCGTGCTTCGGGCAGGTCTTACGCATGACGACCTGTCCATTCTCTTCAACTATCTGAGCTTTGATTTCGCCCGGATGCTCATTCATGAGCGATTCCAGCGTAGTCTCGCCACTGATGACGGCGTCGCGCACTTCTTTGACGCAGCGCGGGCAAAGTGAATCTGTCTCTCTGGGAAAGCCGAGTGGCGGCGAGGTGCGTTCGTAAGACTTCAGCAGCGGGCCGGGCGCCCACTTGGGACGAATGGCCTCGCCTTCGGGCAGGCGTTGGTTGACTGACTGAAAAGCTTTCCAGGCAACATCCGAGAGCGTCGAGACAATTTTCGAGCTTTTGACTCCGGTTAATTTACTCTTGTCTGCTTCGCCTCGGCGGAATTGATCACTAAACAATAATGCTCTCCTCGGTGACGCTTCATCGCGTTCAGACGCGCCCCAATTATTAAAAGCCTAAGAATTAGATAGCACTGCCGCCCGAAAATAAGACCAAGCTCGTCAGCAGCGCTGTTCATGATAATTTGCCGGGACAGTCAAAGGCAAGACAAAAACCCGTCCAACCCGTCCGCAAAGATAAACGTCAATGTTTTCGGGCGCTTTCGCTAAACCTGAGTTCGCCATTTGGCGCGACGCCGTTGTACTATCGCCTCACACTTTGCGATAAGTCATGAGCCCGATCGCTAAAACAGTTTCTCAACTCGCGGCACTTGTTGGCGGCCGAGTCGTCGGCGACGGAGGTGTTTCGATCCTTCATGTGGCTGGCCTGGATTCTGCCGCCGCGGGTGACATTGCGTACGTAGAGGACGAAAAACTCTTCGCAGCCGCAAGCAATACCAAAGCGTCATGTGTTATCACCCCATTCGCCGCAGATGTGAAAGTTCCCTGCCGAATTGAGGTAAAGAATCCAAAACTGGCGTTCGCTTTAATCGCTGAAGTCTTACATCCTCCGAAGCAGCGGCAGCCAGAAATACATCACACGGCTGTTGTTTCGTCCGCGGCGAAAATAGGCGGCGATGTCTTTATTGGCGCATTTGTGTGCGTCGGTGAGAATTCGATCGTCGGCGATCGGACGCAGATTCGCGCGGGCGCAAAAATCGGTGACAACGTAACGGTCGGCAGCGATTGTGTGATTCACCCGAATGTTTTCCTGGAAGACGGCGTAACGATAGGTAACCGCGTCATTCTGCATGCCGGCGTAGTCATTGGCGCGGATGGCTTTGGTTACGTGCGCGGCGAAATGGGTTATCACAAGTTTCCCCAGATCGGGACGGTGATCATTGAAGACGACGTCGAATTAGGAGCACACACTTGCGTCGATCGAGCGGCTCTCGGCCGGACGCGCATCGGTCGGGGCACGAAGCTGGATAACATGGTTCATGTCGGACACAACTGTGACATTGGAGAACGAGTGGTGATCGCGGCGCAGACGGGCATCAGCGGCAGCGTGATCATTGAAGATGATTGTGTGATCGGAGGCCAGGTCGGCTTTGGCGATCACATACGCGTGCAGAGCGGCGCGATCATCGGCTCGAAGGCGGGTATTCTGCCGGGGAAAATTGTCCGTCCCGGTGTTTGGTGGGGCATTCCGATTCAGCCTTTGGATGAATATAAGCGCTTGAATGCTCACATCAGCCGCTTGCCGCAGGTACGTAAGGAACTAAAAGAGCTGACTGAGCGAGTAAAGAAACTGGAACATGGTTTGCACAGAGACGATGAGTAATTTGGTTTGCGCGAGCCGCGCGCGACACAAAACCATCTCACCGACAAAAGGAAAGAAATCTGATCGCGGAAAGAAGAATTTGAAACATTGCTCTGCTTTTTACGATTTTGAAAAAACTGGAAACCGACGTAAGATCATCCAGAAATAAATTGGAAATCAACTGGTGATCTTCCAGAAAATAAACTGGAGATCAATCGATGATCTTCCAGAAAAAAAGTGGAATTCAATGCGCGATCTTCCAGAAAAAAAGTGATTGACATCGAGTGATGTTTACGCGAATCTGAGTGCCAACTTCGCACACCGCGAAGTCCTTCCCTCAGAAAAGCAAACATCATGAAAAAGCCTTCTATGTATCTTCTCATTACACTCGTACTCTCCGTAGCCGCCGGCTCTGAAGCGCAATCCTCAAGGTCGATCGAATCGATGACTCGTCCGCGCGTGGTAGCCGCCGCAAAGACTACTCGTTCTTCGAAGGCGAAGTTCCAGGACCCTTCTACTCAACCGCAGACTCCGTCGCGTCCGGCCGAGTCCGAAACGCGCTCGACTGAGAAAGCCACCACCCCTAACAAGCAGCAGCCGGAAGAATCGAAGTCGGCAGCGCGCGAAGAATCCAAAGGCGGTCGTCTCTCAGCGCACCGGATTCGTTTGCGCATCAACGAGGCTGAGCGCTTGATGAAAGTTCGTCCCGTGCCGACTGCGATGGTGACGCCTTCACTCGATTACGTGACGGTTGCTGCCTTGTTGCCCGAGACTTCACAGATTCATTTGATCCGCATCGCAAAGCAAACCTTCCTGACCAAGGGCTCGGAAGTTTCAACGACAACTTCGCTGGGATTGCCAGTGTCTGTTCGGGTCGTGCGCGCGAATGGCGTCAATACGGCCGTCACGGCTTTTGACGACAAGAACCGTTCGCTATTGCCGCTGGTAGTGGAATTTCCCATCGAGCGCAAAGGTGTCTTTCGCGAAATGGCTTATTACACGTCGGCTCATCCCGCCCTGTTGTCAGCCGAACTGATGAAGTCGGGCCAAACATACGTTAACTCGATGATGGATCTCGCGGCGAAGCGCCTGCACGAGAGAGGGGTGAACATTGCTCCAAATCTGATTGAAGTTGCCAAGCACCTTTGCATCGTCGAGCACGTCGACCACGAACGCTTCCGCAATGAAAATCGCATCGCGCTGTTCGAAGAGATTTACACCTTGTACGCGCTGAACGAACTCGACACTTATCGTTACTCGGTTAGTTCAGCCGGCGCGGGCGGCATGGTACAGATGATTCCCTGGACGTATGCACTCATGCGAACGCGCCATCCCGGCGTTGGCTTGAACCCCGATTTTGTCGCCGGCATGCGCAACCACGGTAACGCGCTCGAAGCGATGTTGCTTTACATGCAGGACACCTGGAACGATCTGTCCGCGAACGAAGATGTTCTATCAGCTCTCAGCGCCAGACAGGCGACCACCACTGAACTGCTGGCCGCCGGTTACAACTCAAACGCGGCGAAGCTGCCTGGCTACATCCGGCGCGCCGGTAACGGTTGGCGCACACTGATACCGCGCGAAACCCAAATCTATTTACAGATCTACCAATCGCTGGACAGCTTGATGAAGCCCAGGGAAAATCACCCGCGCAAAAAGAGTAAGTGAGTTAGTTCGGAGTCCCGCCTTTAGGCGGAACACCTCCAGAATTAGATCAGCCGCCTGAAGGCGGAACTCCAAACTTCCGACACCCGGTTCCCTGCCGGGTGTTTTGTTTTGGTGGCATAGACTTCAGTCTGTGATCCGGCTTTGCGCCACTTCAGATCACAGACTGAAGTCTATGCCACTCTTCACCCGCTGTTGCATCAGCCGAACATTTCGGTCTATAAAAGCGTGCCGTTAAATAGGTCTTCCAAGAAACAGACATGCAGTTCCTAAAGCTTTTGCGGCCAGAGCATTTTCGGGTTCGAGTCTGTCGCTGCTTTCGGAGCGCTTCATTCGGAGCAAACAATGAAACTCAACATTCTCAGACTTCTCGTCGTCGCCTTGACCTGCGTCAGCGCCGTTCTCGTGATCACAAATGTTCGCGCACAGAAATCATCACCAGTTCCGTTCACAGTCTCGCTATCGACTTTGGGTATCGCAGTACCTTCGCAAACGCCGGCCGCTCCGGCCGCGGCGCAAGAACAGACCGTCGAGCAAGTCCAAAAGAACATAAAGGTTCTCACCGGCATGCCCCAGTCCCAGCTAATCCCGGCCATGAATTTCTTTGCCGCTTCGCTGGGAGTGCGATGTAACTATTGCCATGTGAACAACAACGGTCAGTGGGATTACGCGTCGGACGAAAAGGAAGAGAAGGCGACGGCGCGCAGAATGGTCAAGCTGGTGCTGGACACCAACAAGAGTACATTTAACGGTAATCCACAGGTGTCTTGTTGGACTTGTCATCGCGCCAGAACATCGCCGCCGGGATCTCCGAGCCTGCCACTGGCCGTGCCCACGCCGCGACCGTCACCCGTCGCCGGCGCGCCCGGCGGTACTGCTCAAGCTTCACCGAGCCCTGCCCCGGCGTTGCCTTCCGCGGACGATCTTTTCAATAAGTACATCGCGGCCATCGGCGGCCAGGCGGCCGTTGATAAGTTGAAGTCGCGCATGGCGAAGGGAACGATAGTCCAGGCCAACGGCAACTCGCTTCAATTTGAGCTCTATCAAGTCGCGCCCGACAAGTTCTATCAGATCGTAACCACTCCGCAGGGGCCCTTCGAACGCGGTTTCAACGGCACCGTTGGTTGGGAGAAGACCGCACGCGGTGTGCGCGAGATTACTGGCGGGCAGTTGGCCGATCTCAGAGCTGCGAATAATCTCTTTGCCCTGATTAAACTCAAAGAGCAATTCACGCGCACGCGCGTCACCGGCAAGGACAAGATCGGCGATCGCGAAGTCTATGTCCTGAACGGGACGGCCACTGACGGAAAGCGCCAGCGCTTGTTCTTTGATGTCGAAACGGGATTATTGCTGCGTCGCATCACCTACACCCCCACAATGATCGGCGTGATTCCCGAACAAGCCGACTTTGAAGATTACCGGGATGTAGATGGAGTCAAGTTTCCCTTTACGGCGCGTAGTTCGGCGATCGAGGTGGGCAATCCAGTCCAGACCCGAAAGTTCGCGGAGGTCAAACTGAACGCGACGACGGATGAGTCGAAGTTCAATATGCCGCCGGCGCCGGCGAAGACTACGCCATAATATCGCCACGCTGGGGACGGCCTCTGACGTCCGCGTTGCCGAGCGAATTGAACCTTGAGAATAGTGGTCCTGGTTAATCGACGGGACCATCGCGTGGACTAATGACGCCAATATCTCAATTCCCCAACGAGCAAACTACGCCTTCCCGAGTCAGCATCCTCGCGCGCCTGGTGCCTTCACTCGCGTACGTGATCGGGATGCTTGGCGCCGCGCTGACTGCGGTCGGCCTGATGAGAGTGATGGAAGCAATGAGGAATGCCGAGTCGGCCGGAATCGGCGCGGTTGCGCGAGGAATACTTGAGGCCGATATGGTGACTTTGGTTGGGCTTTGCTTGGCAGTTTTCCTGTCTTTCGTTGGTATGCTGGTGATAGTCATTCGCGCATTCATGACGACGAGGACGACCGCTACTCCGTCGGCGTGGTTCTTTGTAGTTGCCGGCGGCATGAGCTTTATTCCACTGCTGCTGGAGTGGGAAGCTCAATCGATCCTGGTCGGAAGCATCATGGGCGGCAACGTGTCGTTGTCCGCATCAAGCATCCAACTCTGCTTGACGCTTACGCTGGTCACTTCAGCCGCTTTCACTTTAATACTGCTGGTTCTCTCGTTCGTGCCTTTGCCGTCCGTCCTGCGGGCAAAACGAAAGTATGCTCCCATCATAGTCCTGGCGCTGATGGAGTTAGCTTTGATTGGAATGGCCGTGGCTTTTCAGATGCGCGTATCCTGGCTGCGGCAAGTCTATATCGGGGAACGCTTCTGACGCGTTATCCGAATTCGCGCAACTGCGTCTCCACATGTTCGAGTGCGGCTTCGAGTTGGGCCCGATAACGCGCATTCCGCGCTAGTTTCAAACGGCTAATGATTTGGGAACGTGAGAGCAGCAACGATTCTTTGCGCGTCTGGTGCTCGCGTTCGGCAGGAGACAGGAAGGGTTTGGAGCGGGCGTCCTTTTCAGCCTGGGCGTCGCCGATCTGGTCTTCGACTGACTTGCTTTCCCAACCGCGCGCCATAGCAGAATTGCTGACGATCATAGGGTCAGTACCGAGAGCGGTAGGGACCGGGTCTCAACCCTCGCGACGGTCGACTCGCCAGGACTGTAACCCGGTCGCTACCGCTCACGGTACTGACCTCATCACTCAAATATCGATGAAGCTGTGGAAGTAGCTTCCTCTTCAGGTCATTCGTCTAAGGCATGGTCAGCTTGAATTTGTACCAACCCGACTTGCCAAAGAACCTGCCACCCGCTTTGTCGTACAGGGCGAGATAGAATTTCAGGTCATACTTTTCGCCGCTTTCCATGTTGAGTGCTTCGTAGGGCATGAAGAGCGTCAAGTCCTCGTATACCGCCGGATCGTAGGCCGGGGTGAAATTCACATGACAGGACACCCCGCCCTTCTTGTCGCGAAAGTTTGCATCGTCGGTTTTTAGTGGCGTGTTGTCCTCATCGTCGTAATAAAAATACGCGATCATCATGCTGGGGACGCCTTTTCCATAAAGGACCTTGAAGTTGGCATGAACTCGCATACCTTTCACTCCGTCCACTGTGACGTTGTGCACGATCCTGGCACCCTCGTAGATGGCCTCGGGATCATCCATCAGCAGGGCAGTGATCGGCCGGGCATTAGTGGGTTGGGCCAGATCGAGTCGGGGCACGAGCGTGGGAACATTGCCGGCGGTCTTTGCCGAAGACGGGTATCCCGAAAGCCCGGCTACGGTAAAAATCAGAGCGGCCGTGGCCAGAACTCTGAGGGTTGCGTGTCTACTATTCATCGATTCTCTCCTTCTTGTCTGAAAAGCGTAGCTGGATTTATGCCCAGCGTAAGATTATGGTTGCTCATTTGCGACCGGCGTTGATTGTACCTCAACTGCGCGTTTTTTCGGTGGACGTTGTCGATTTAATATCGACCCGACACTTTCCTAACTATGCGCCTTACAGGAAGCCGATCTATTTCGCAGTAGTGGGCAATTTGAAGACAACGACGCGAATGGTGGGAACACGGGCGCCCCCGCCCGCCCCAAGCCATAGACTCACTTACGTTCCGGGCCGATCTTCCGGGGTGAGTTCTTTCGCGCGGCGCGCTCACCGCGGGCGAGGGCGCCCGCGTTCCCAATTACTCACTTGATTGGCTTCTCTAACTCGACCCAATAACTTAGCCGCGCGCCAAACCGCGCACCGGATCGCATCCGCGTCGTGACAGAGCCGTATAGCTTCTGGCCCTGCTTCTGATCTGCGAGGTATAACTCGAAGTCAAGATCGTAAGGCTCTGGTCCAGTGTCTTCGTCTGTGCCTAAGGTGCTTGCGGCGAGTCGCCCCGCCAAAAGCTGTTTACCGAAGCGACTGCCGAACTGAGCGTTTTTCAGCGGCACGGCCAGGGCCGATCCGAGCTTGGCCTGAACGTCGCCGGATTGAGCTATCGAAAACACCAGCGGAACGTTTCCCTTATAGGTTTGGATTCTGCCAACCCAATTACCTGTAAGAGACGGCTCGGGACCCACTGGCGGCCGCTGAGTGGGTGAGTTGTTATCGGCGATCGCGGCACTCTGGCGATAAGACGGCAGCAATACCGAAAGGATCTCGTCACTCAACTTCGACGGAAAGTCGGTGCCTGTATTTGCGAGTATGACTACGGCTATGCCTGCGGAAGGAATCAGTTGCAGAGCCGCCCAGGCGTCGTCAGTTCCGCCCTGGCCACGTACGCTACGAAATCCATGAAGGTCTTCAGTCACCCACCAGCCGAGGCCGTAACGTCCGTTCTCGTCGGCGTTGACCGTCGAATTCTGCATCGTCTCAATGGCAGAGTCGGACAGGATTGCTTTTTGTTTTGGGAGGTGAGCCTTCAGATGAAACAGACCGAACAACGCCAGGTCGTGCGCGCTGCAGTAAATGCCCGATGCGCCGGGCGTCGCGGATTGGGCGGGGGGTCGCCGGCCATTAATAGAGCTGTAGCGAGTCGCGGCATATCCTTTCAGATCATTTCGAATCGCGAGTGAGGCGTGCCTCATTCCCAGCGGCTTAAAGATCTTATCGCGCAGAAAGTCTGCGTAACTTTTTCCGGATGTTCGTCCGACCGCTTCGCCCAGAATTCCGTAGCCCAGATTTGAATAATCAAAATGGTCGCCCGGTCGCCAAAAAATCACACCGTAGCGTTGGATGGTCTCGTCGGGTGAAATATGACAATTGTGCTGGTCCGCAAAGCAGTTCCGGCCAAACGTTGTGAGTCCGGCAGTGTGATTGGCGACTCTGCGCACGGTGGCTTCGGCCGGGTTCCATAACGGGCTGCTGAGCCGTGCCGGCTTAATGTAATCATCGATCGGACGGTCGAGGTCGATGCGCTTCCGTTCATTGAGCATCATGATCGCGGTGGCAGTAAAGGTTTTGCTCACTGAAGCGAGGTAATACATGGTGTGCTCGGTCGCGCGGATGTGCTGCTCTCGATCGGCGAAGCCAAAGCCTTCCTCCCAAACGATCTTGCCCCGAAACACCACGGCGACTGCCAGTGAAGGAATAGACTTGGCGGCCATCTGCTCTTGAATTAGTTTTCGTACTTGAGAGAAATCGGGCTGGTCCGACTTAGCACCAGGCTGCACTTGCGCATGGAGGGATGTGACAAAAGAGCCGAGCACGATGCAGGCGGTGAAATTTGCATAGAGATACCGAAAACAGCTCTGCATCTGGTTCGTGCTGATGATCATGAGTCTCGCAGGATCTTGAATTGCTGCAGGGCCATCATAACAGGCTGCGCACCCAACCACCGTCCACTTGCAGAGTCACGCCCGTGATGTAGGACGCGCGCTCAGAAGCGAGGAAAGCCACGGCGGCGGCGATCTCTTCGGGTCTGGCCATGCGCCGCATGGGAGTCTGCGTCGCCCATGAATCGATGATCTCCTGCTTTGATTTACCTGAAGCTTTACCACGGACTGCGGCCAATTCATCCTGTCTCTCCGTCAGAGTGTAACCCGGCGCCACGTTGTTCACGGTAACCCCATCAGCGGCGACTTCGCCGGAAACGGTCTTGGCCCAACCAGTCAAACCTGCGCGCACGGTATTCGAAAGCAGCAATCCTTCGATCGGCTGTTTGACTGAGACGGAAGTGATGTTGATGATCCGTCCCCAACCTTGCGCCCGCATGCCAGGCAGGACGAGCTTGGCGAACCTGATCGCCGACAGCGCGTTCTGCTCAAAGGCCTGGCGAAACATGTCGAGGTCGGTGTCCGCAAAAATCGTCGCCGGGGGTCCGCCCGCATTAGTGACGCAAATATCAACGCGGCCCGCGCGTTCCAGGGCCAGGTTAACAAAGCTTTCGGTTTGCGCGCCGTCGACCACATCAGCGGCGATGCCCGCGACGTTGGCTCCGGTTTCTTCGTGAATCTTCTGCGCTGCTTGGGACGCATGTCCTTCGTCCCGCGAACAAAGAAACACGCGGGCGCCTTCGCGCGCCAACTCGCGCGCGGCCGCATAGCCAATCCCGCGGCTGGCGGCCGCGACTAAGGCAACGCGATCTTTTAATCCTAAGTCCATTAGTTAGTCTCCTTCCCATTCTAAGCCACGGAGTGGCGAAATGTTTATAGAACCAGCGGAAGGAAGTTCGCGAGCCCCTTTTAGGGGTGTGATATTGATCGTTACAAGTCCCAAACGCGTTTCGCCCCTAACGGGGCTCAGTCCGCTTGAAAAAAAAGAGTGACTATAAACAGTGCGTCCCTACGGGACTTCATCGCCTTGTTGCTGCGAGACACGCCTCCAAAAGCTCTACCGGATCATCATGGTAGAACATCCGCGCCTTCGTCGGTTTCTGAAAAGTCCTGACGAGTTCTTCGACCTTATCAGCCACTCCGCCTGTGCTGGTCAGACACCCGATAACCTTACCTTCATCGTATGCGATCGTGAATTCGTTCAGCGACCCAATCGAACCGGCAATGAACAGCACAACATCACACGATCGAACCAGCACGACGTTGCGGCCTTTCAAGCCAAAGCCCGTGTAAATGATCGCAGCGCACGCGTCCAGCGGAAGTTGGTATCGCTCGACGTGTTCGCGTTCATCGCCCGCGGGAGAAATGCCGATATGAAGGACGCCGGCATCGCTGGCCGCCTTGCCGGTTTCATAAACCACTCCCGTCGTTGCGCCGGTAAGCAGGATTACGTCACGACTCGCGATTGCTTTGCCCAGCGCTGTCGCTTTCTCGGGCAGTGCTGTGGCGGTCTCAGCCTCCGCCGATCCCATGACGCCGATTTTGATCTTCATATCAAGTCCGGCCCTTCTTTCAAAGGAGAGGCGAGATGATCAAGGTCATTCTGGAGTGGCGTCACTTCAATTTAGCGGCGCTCAGAGTACCGACTTCAGTCGGGCTTTATTAACCGCGAAAAGAACCCAACTGAAGTTGGTACTCTATACGCCGCTAACTTAGGAACCGCCTTCGAACTCGCTAAACCTCAAAATGGTCTGTCTCCAGATTCGCCGAGACATCCTCCAGGATAATCGACTCCTGCCGCGGCTCGGCAATCGGGCCTTTGCGATCCCACAACTTCTCGGTCGCAAACCAGATCAACCCGGGCACCAGGAAAAACGTCCCCACAGCGGCCGTGACTACCCGCGGCGAGAAACCAAAGCGATCCATCAATTCGCCCACGAGATAGTTCGACGCGGCCATTGTCAGTGTCAGCAGCGCCAGTTCCGCGGCGAACACGCGGCCCCGAAAGGTGTCCTCGACCTCGCGTTGCAGTAACACAGTGGAAAAAACCCACAGAATGCTGCCCCCACAGTGTGCTATCGCCAGAAACAGCAAGGCCAGAATGAAACTGCGCGAGACGCCAAAGGCGATGTAGAAGACTCCGCCGATCAGAAACGCAATGCCGATCGCGTTTTGCATCTGCTTCGGTGTCTCGCCCGCCCAGCGCCGCGCGACAATTGGTCCAACGGCCGTGCCGATCCCGCGCGCCGTAAACAACACGCCGATTCCCGTCGCAGTTTTCCCGGCGATCGGAAACACTCTTTCGCCGAACACCGCCAGCAAAGTCAGAATCCCGCCACCCATTCCCCAGGCGGGCTTTACCATCAGGTATGCCAACACGCGGCGGCGATGCTTGACGTAGCGCGCGCCTTCGATTGTGTCGGTGACGCCCAGCGCTTTGCCGACAGTAAGTTTCGCTTTGACGCGGGCTGGACGCTTGGGCATCTTGACGCTCAGGATCAGCAGCGCCGACGCCACGAAGGTTAGCGAGTCGAGCACGAAAGCGACATCTGTGCCGAACCAGCCGGCGACGAATCCGCCAATGGCTGCCCCGAGCGTCAACATCGCCGACCAGGTAACCGACGCGATCGCGTTCGCGGACAATAACTCGCGGTCAGAAACGATCGAAGGAATGGCAGCGGTCTTGGCCGGTTCAAAAAACGCCGAGAACGCGAGCTGCATCACGGTCAGAACATAGACCAGCCACATCTGATCGGGACGGCGGATGAATAAGAACCCCAGGACTACGACTGCGCGCAGGAGATCGGCCGTAATCATGATCGAACGCCGGCTGAATCTATCAGCGACGACCCCTGACAGCGGCCCCATAACGACGCTGGGAAGAAAGCGCGCGACCATGATCAAAGCCACCGAACGAGTGGAACCGGTCAGTCGCAAAGTGATCGTATAGACGGCGATCGTGTCGAACCAATCGCCCATCTGGCTAACTACCTGGCCCAGCCAGAGAAAGCGAAAACTGCGGTTGCTACGCAGCAATTCGCTGTAACCGATCGTCGCCGGGCGTTCGCGTCTGGGTTGAATGACTTTGCTCACTAGTTTGGCGGTTCTGAAGTTCTCGCGACAAGCAAGTCGGTTCTTCCAGCTCCCTCGGTTCAGTCCCGGAGGGACTAAATGTTTATAGAAGGTGGATCCAAAAAACTCTCAAGCTCCGGAGGAGCGAAATATTTTCGGCTTCGCTGGAAGCACATTGCGCTCCTCCGGAGCTAAGGAGACTCTTCGGGCAACATGAACTATAAACATTTGGCCGCTCTGCGGCCAAGGCACGAGTTGTGGTTAGAGGTTTGGTCAACGCTCCCTCAATCTCACACCTGACCGAGCCTTCACTTTGACCTGTCACATTGAAGTTAGGAACCGCGGGTAACAGATAGTCACCTTTCGTGGCGTATGAAACCTCGCGAATTGCAGGGTTTCCGGACTTTCTCGCGCGATTAGTCCCCGGCACAGCCCTTGTAGGTCACAAGTCGCGGCTAGAAGCGTTTACCGCTGACTGGGCCCACCGCACTGGGCCCGCTAGCCGCGCAAGAACAGTTTCCGCAAGCGAGTGCCAACATCGCGCAAGGATCAGAATCATTGAATTCAGGCACGCCAAGTGGTGGACGCGGGCCAGCATCCGCCAGCTTGTCCGGTCATGCGCCGGAAGCGAAAAGCCCAGTTGCTCCGGGACTTCGCTTTCGGCGCAGACACATTTTCTTAATGACGGCCAGAGTGGCAGGGGCGTCCCGCCCGTGAATCACGCGCAGGATGCGCGTGCCACACCAACAACCAGAGCGATGAAACTGATCGACCTATCCGACTACAACCGTCCGGCAAAGACGTATTGGACTGTCATGGTCATTGCTGGCGCAAGTGTATTCGGGTGGGCGGCCCAACATTGCTTCAGTCTTTCATCAATTCAGTGGATACAGTTTGCCGGCCTGCTTGCGCTGGTAGTCGTGGCCGGTTCAAATCCGATTCGCATTCCCAACACAAGATCCAGTTTCACTGCGGGCGATGTATTCATCTTTCTGGGCGTGTTGTTTCTCGGCATACCCGCCGCGATCGTGATCGGTGTGGTGGATGCATTCGTCAGTTGCCGCCGGACTTCGAAGCGGGTGGCCAGTTGGATCGCCGCGCCGGCGATGATGGCAGTGACGGTCTTTATCGCAGGTCAGGCGTTTTATTTTGCGCTGGCGCATTACGCTTACGTCTCGCAGCACCCGCTGGGCGTAACTCCCGTGCGTCTGGAACATTTGCTGGGCGCGCTCGCATTGTTAGCCATGCTGCAGTATTTCATTAACGGTTTTACGACTTCGACGATTTACGCGTTGCGGACCCAGCGGCCAATTCTGAAGTCCTGGCGCGATGGGTATCTATGGACGTGGTGGTCGTTTCTTGGATCGGCGATTGCGACCGCGGTCATCTACTCGGCGGTTACGCATCTGGGGTGGGCCTACGTGTTGCTGGGCGTGCCCATCATTGCGGCTACTTTTTGGACCTACAAGATTTATTTTGAGCGTGTTAATGCCAAGACCCGGGAAGCTGAAGAACTAAGCCGCCTGCATCTGGCGACCGTCGAAGCGCTGGCCACGGCGATTGATGCCAAGGATCAAACGACACACTTCCATGTGCGCCGCGTGCAGATTTACGCCGAAGGGTTGGGCAAGCTGCTGCATCTATCTGACGCTGAGATCGCCGCACTCAACGCCGGTGCTCTGTTGCACGATGTAGGAAAACTCGCGGTGCCCGACCATATTTTGAATAAACCCGGAACGCTAACCCCGGCTGAGTTCGAGAAGACCAAGATACATACGGTCGTCGGCGCCGAGATTCTGGGCCGCGTCAACTTTCCTTATCCGGTTCTGCCGATAGTCCGTCATCATCACGAGCGTTGGGATGGCAAAGGATATCCGGATGGGTTGCAGGAAGAACAAATTCCGATCACCGCCCGGATCATGTCAGTGGTTGATTGCTTTGATTCAGTGCGCGAGGACCGGCCCTTTCGTCCGGGGATGTCGCGCGCAGACGCAATCGACTTATTGCGCGGGGACGCGGGAACGCAATTCGATCCGCGGATTATCGATCTATTCATCGAACACTTGCCTCGCTTCGAAACTGAAATAGCGGCTCGCGGCCTCGCCGATCAAATTCATATCAGCGTGCCTGGCAGTCCAGTGGTTCCGGCGGCGGAACAAATGGCCCAGGATCGAGAGAATACATCGTTCGGCGCCTACGACCAGATTCGCAACGCGCATCGCGAAGTTTACGCGCTATACGAAATCGCCCGCACGTTTGGATCTTCACTAGAGGTCAAGAACACCCTGTCGGTGTTGGTCGACAAGGTGGGCCAGATTGTTCCTTTTGATACCTGTGTGGTTTATCTCCATGACGAAGTCAAAGGTTACGCGACCGCGGCGCTCGCGATGGGCCGGAACGCCGATCTATTGCACACGAGGTGCGTCGCTCCCGGTGAAGGTGTAACGGGCTTTGCTTTATCGAGCCGGCGACCGGTCAACCGAATTCATCCGAGCCTGGATTTTGCTAACGTGAAGTTGCCTGCCGACGAAGACTACAGCTCGATGGCTTCGCTGCCATTGTTCAAGGACGATCTGTTGCTGGGAGCGCTTTCGGTTTATTCGACGAGTCTCAAGGAATATAGCGACGATCAGATCCGTCTGCTGGAAACGGTGACCCGGCTCGGGTCCGACGCACTGGCTAACGCGGTGAATCATGCCCGGGCCGAATCAAATGCGCTCACGGACTCGCTCACGGGCCTGCCGAACGCGCGTAGATTGCACGTCCGTTTCGAAGAAGAAGTCTCGCGCGCGCGCCGCACCGGCAACCCATTCCAGGTGATCATGCTTGACCTCGATGATTTCAAGTTGGTCAACGACATGTTCGGACACAAGCTCGGCGATCGCATGCTGCGCGAGGTCGCCGGCCTGGTTCACGCTCAATTGCGCGAATACGACTTTCTGGCGCGCTATGCCGGAGACGAATTTGTCGCGATCGTAAATGATGCGACTGTGGTGCAGGTCGAAGAGCTTCGCGAACGCATCGAAAGGGCAGTCTCAGATTTTTCAATCGACGTTCGTGCGCAGGGACGCGCGCGCGTCGGGATCAGCGTGGGTTCATCTGTCTATGGAATTGACGGCGAGACTCTGGATCAACTCCTGGTGGCCGCCGATCAGGCGATGTACCGCGCCAAATCAACCCATAAGACCACCCCGTTCCGCGCAGCCCGCAAGCAACTCACTTCCTCCAGGGATGCGTCAGAACGCGCCGATGGCCCACTGGTAACCACCGCGATTAATTAAAGTAGTGTCTCTCAATTGACGTTTCAGAAGTTCTGTTCGTGTGGCTTCGTGTGATTTCGTGGATCGAGTCTTTGCTCACAGCAGGCGATCCACTAAATCACACGAACAATCACGAAAAAGAACCAGGTTGATTCAGCCGCGTTCACGCGGCTTCCTCGTAGGATTATGTTCATGAGCAATCGAACGCGTGTTTCGGATGATGTCACCCTCCGACATGGGCGTGTTCCCAAACCGGAGTAGAGCATGAATCGCAGCGGCTAGCGAGCCGAGTTTGTGACCTGCGAATGGTTGGTCGTCTTTTGTAAGAACCACAAAGCGACTGCGTCCCGTATTCGTCATGATTCCATATTTCCAAACCACGAAAACGATGCCGAAATACTAAATACCCATCAAAAGCTGCTTCGTCATACCGCCGGATGCGGGATTACGCAGCACCATTCCGAACTATCCAAGATCATTGAACCTTCCTGCCCCATTTGTCGATTTGCGTTCCAAGCGGCAGCCGAACATCGGCTTTTCCTAAAGAAATCCTAATAAACTCTTGACAACTCGGCTCTCAGCCGTCAAATTGGAAGAGTGGTACGCGGGTCCACGCTCTGTCTTACCCGCGAACCGGCCCGCGTTCTGACTGGCCGGCTGAATCCAACGCCTTTGTCCCAGGCTCTCGACCGCTCGCTATCGCAAGCGGTGTTGTAATTACGCCTCCTCATCCGCAGGAACCACCTCTCAAAAGCGAAGGACTGCCACAAACCCGTGCAACGAAGAATGCAAGTTTCACCCACTCCACAAACAACCGGCGCCACTCTCTTGATCGTCGATAACGATCGAGCCGCGCGTGATGGTCTGCGCAGCGTTTTCGAAAGCGCCGGCCACCGCACAATAGGTGTGCCGGATGCGCCATCGGCGCTGCGCCTATTGCACAGACAGTTGTGCGACCTGGTGCTGCTCGACGTCGAGCTTCCTGAAGTGGATGGTCTCGCGCTTTGCCGTCTGCTGCGCGCCCAGCCGACGATGACGCAGATGCCCCTGGTTGTGTTTTCCGCCGACGATAGCGAAGTCCGCAAAGTCGAAGCCTTCACCGCCGGCGCCGATGATTACATCGTCAAGCCATCCACACCCGGCGAGTTGGTTTCGCGCGTCAACTCTCATTTGAATTATGCGCAACGTGAATCGGAACTAATCGGCAGCAATCGTGAGTTGAGTTTTCTCGCAGACCTGGGCCGCGGCCTGCTGCGAACGATCGTACCCGAACAAGTTGCCAGCCGCGTCGCCGGCGCCATTTACGAAGGAACGAACGCTTCACAAAGCGCCTGTGCCGTGAATAACAACGGGCATGGACTCGCAGTGTGCGTTTTTGATCGAGAAGGAAGCGCCGGCAGTTCCGCTTTGATCAATATGGATCGGCTGGAGAAATGGTTGAGCTCTGCGCGAGCGAAGTCTCCCGCCTGGCTCACCAACAGCCGGGAGTTTCTGTTTCGCGACGCGCAGCATGAAACGGAATATCTGGTGCCGATTCGCGTCGGCGAAAAGATTTTTGGCGCCATGGTGGTGGCTTTCACGGCGGCTGAAGAATGCACTGAGGATGAATGCCGCCTGATAAATGCCGCCGCCCAGCAAGCCGCGCTGGCGGCGCACATCTCGACTCTCTACCTGGGCGCGCGTGAATCAGCGGCCACCCTGGCCCGTGAAGTTGACCTGCGCACCGCCGAATCCGAAATGCAGCAGCGCTTCACCGAAGCTATTGTCGATACGCTGCCCTTGTCTCTCTACGCAATCGATCGTGACTACCGGATTGTCGCCTGGAACCGAAACCGTGAACTCGGCGAACTCGGTCTGCCCCGCGGCGAAGCCCTGGGCCGGAACATTTTTGAGGTGCTTACCAAGCAGAGTCGCGAACTTTTGGAACGTGAATTCGGCCGGGTCTTTGCCACCGGGGAAATTCATCGGGTCGAACAGGAAAGCATTACTGAGACAGGCGAGACCAACCACTGGTTGATCAGCAAGATCCCCATGCGCGCCGATGAAAACGACGAGGTGACGCATGTGATCACGGTCGGCGAGAATATTACCTCTCGCGTCAAAGCCCACCGGGCCGTCGCGCGCGCCGAGAAGCTGGCCGCAGTCGGCCGTTTGGCCGCCGGCGTGGTGCACGAAATCAACAACCCTTTAGCAACCATCGCGGCGTGTGCTGAGTCGCTCGAGAAGCGAATTGAAGAGGGTGCCTTTAACGACTCGCCTGACGCCGGAGACTTGCGCGAGTATCTCGGCTTGATTCGTGATGAGGCCTTTCGTTGTAAGACCATTACCAACGGGCTGCTTGATTTCAGCCGCCTGCGCGCCGGCCAACGCGTGCCGGTGGATATCACTGAAGTAATCAAAGCCACCGCGCGTCTGGTGACACATCAACAGCGGGGCGACGACGTTCAGATTGTGATCGAAGCCGCAGCCGGTCTTCCGAAAGTCGCCGGCGACGTCGGTCAGCTCCAGCAGGCCGTGGTTGCTTTGGCCACGAACGCGATAGACGCAATGCCGGAAGGCGGGACCTTGACGTTGCGAGCGATACGCTCGGATGCTCGCATACTGGTCCAGGTCAAAGATACGGGCATTGGAATCGCCCCGGAGAACATGACCAAAATTTTCGATCCGTTCTTTACCACCAAGGATGTGGGCCGCGGCACGGGGCTGGGGCTGGCCGTCTGTTATGGTATTTTATCTGATCATGGCGGCCGCCTGGACGTGCGGTCTACCGTGGGCGCCGGCACAACCTTTACGATTACGTTGCCGATTGCGGATGAATGGAACTTACCTTCCTTTAGTGCGGAGCAAAAGCAGTGAACGAACAGCGTGACGCAAGATTATTAATCGCGGAAGACGAAGCCAATCTGCGTTTGGTTTTGCAGAAGGAACTGCAACGCCTGGGTTATCGCGTGCAGGCCGCGGCTGATGGCGAGGCAGCGTTGCGCAAACTGGAAGAAAGCAATGTGGACGTGCTCTTGTGCGACATCAACATGCCGCGCATGGACGGCATGGAACTTTTGCGCCGCGTTCACGAACGGCCTAATCCGCCTGAAGTAATCATGCTCACCGGTCAGGGCACGATCGAAACTGCTGTGGAAGCGATGAAGAACGGGGCTTATGATTATTTAACCAAGCCCTACAGCATTAACGAGCTGGATGTGCGCGTCCGGCAAGCGGCGGAAAAACGAAACCTGCGGGTCGACAATGTCAGGTTGAGGGCACAACTCGAGCGGCAATCCGCTTTGCCCGAAATCGTGAGCCAGTCGCAGGCGATGAACGAAGCCATTCGTTTGGTTGAGCGCGTCGCACCGTCCGAAGCTTCGGTTTTGATCACCGGCGAGTCAGGCACCGGCAAGGAATTGATCGCGCATGCCGTCCATCGGCTGTCGAATCGTGCTAACGGGTCTTTCATCGATTTGAACTGCGCGGCCTTCCAGGAGACGCTGCTGGAGTCGGAATTGTTCGGCTATGAAGCCGGCGCATTTTCCGGCGCCAAGGCTCGCAAACTGGGATTGATTGAGTTGGCCGACGGCGGCACCCTTTTCCTGGATGAGGTGGCTGAGCTGCCGGCCAGCTTACAAGCGAAACTGCTGCGAGCGATCGAGACGCGGACCTTTTTCCGCGTCGGCGGCGTGCGCAAAGTCGAAGTAAATGTGCGCATCGTAGCGGCGACCAACCGCAATCTTGATTCTGTTCTGGGAGACGGAACGTTTCGCGCAGATCTGCTTTATCGCATCAACAGTTTCCAGATTCATCTGGCGCCTTTGCGAGAGCGACCCGAAGATGTCGAGCCGCTAATGAATTACATCCTGAAACAACTCGGCGGAGCCAATCATCCTGAGGTCACGGCGGATGCGTTAAGTAGGTTGCAGGCGTACGCCTGGCCGGGCAATGTGCGACAACTGCGCAACTGTCTGGAGCGCGCGATACTCTTGTCAAATGAAGGACGCATTACCTCGAATGAGTTGCCCCCGGAAGTTGCTCGCAGCACTAACGGCGCCGCGCCATTCTCCGTCGGTTTGTCATCCGCGCCGGTTTCGGCTGGTGATGCGATGCCCATGAGCACTGGTGACACCGGCGCCTTGTCGGGTTCGGGCTCGCTGCGCGACGTCGAAAAGCAACAGATCATCTCGGCGCTTGAGCAGACCGGATGGCATCGAGGGAAAGCTGCTGAGATGCTGGGCATCTCGCCGTCTACTCTTTATCGCCGGCTGCGCGATTACAATCTCGAAGGGCGACTGAGGTAGGAAGTAGCATAGACTTCAGTCTGTGATTTGAGTCATGGGCTAACTACAACCACAGACTGAAGTCTATGCTACTGCAAAACAAGAAAGCCGCGGGCAACGCTGCCTGCGGCTTTTCTATGTGACAAATCGCGAATGCGTTTAGCTGATCGCTTGCAGCTTTTTCTGCTGACGCTTGCGACGATAGTAGAGTCCGGCCAACCCGCTGCCGAGCAGAAGCATTGTCGTCGGTTCCGGTACCGTGTTCGGAGTGGTAGTAAAGGTGAAGGCTATGCCGTCGTTCCAGAAGTGGCAATCAGGATCGAAACCAAAAGCGATGTCGCTGCCATTCAGGAAGTAAGCACTCAAAACCTTCAGTTGGTCCGCCGTGAACGTGTAGACGAAATCGCGGCCAGTAGTCGAGAACGACTGCTGCGTCAGAAAGGTGTTCGCCGTACCCCGAGCCACCAGCGGATTGTTCAGATATCGTGTCCCGGCGAAATCGTCGTTGATGTCCGTTACCGGAGCCTGGCTGAGCGGAGCATCCTGGAACGAACTGACGCCGGCGGCTTTTGCCGTGTCGAGCAGATGGATGAACAACATGTTCGGGTTGCTGTCCCAGTTTTTGATGTTCTTGAAAGTCAGCGTCGCGCTGGTGATGCTCTTGCCGGTTAGATCCACGCCGCCGATGCGCCACGCGTAAGCCATGTGATGGTCCAAGTCGAACTGCTTGGCTCCACCCAGGCCCTGGTTCGCGCCGGTTGCCGGCGCTTGAAAGGTTACAGTGTCGGCTGAGGCCACCGCGGGCAAACCGATTAGAACTACCGCCGCCAATAATAGGATTAACTTTTGCACGATATCTTCCTCCGTCAGGTCTTCTTCGACTCTCGCTTACAGGAAATGGTTAGTAGGTATGCATTTCCAAAAAAGCCGCTCGTTTCTGCTATTTTTCCGAAGGAATCTGAAGTAATAAGTGTGGGTGCAGTCTGAGAATGGGCTGATTCTCGATTAGCGCCCAGGGATTTCACCCCGTTACGGATGAGATGTTCATAGATTGTGTGTCCAACCCCGACAACTCCGTTCGGAGGAGCGGAATGAGCTTGAGCAGTAGAGAGTCTCGTTGACCTCCGCTCCTCCGAACGGAGTTGATCGCGACGTTGCGTTCGTCGCTATAGACATCTCACTCCTACTGAGTGAAGAGATTGGAGACGGCTTCACCGAATGACCAACTAACTTTTCAGGAGTTTGCGGTCGATCTTGCCCCGGTCATTCTTGGGTAGCGCGGGGACAAACTCGATCCAGCGAGGATACTTGTAGAGCGCGATTCTTGACTTCACAAACTGCTTAATCCCGTCCGCCACAGCTTCGTTTGGTTCGTGACCTTCGCGGAGCACAACAAAAGCCTTCGGCTTCACCAACCCATCACCACCGTCGTGGCCGACGACCGCGCATTCCATCACGGCTTCGTGTTGCAGCAGGCAGTTTTCGATCTCTGCGGGCGCGACAAAGACGCCGCCGACTTTCAACATGTCGTCGGTGCGGCCGTGATACCAATAGTAACCGTCGCTGTCGACATGCATTTGGTCTCCAGTTGCGCACCAATCGCCCGAGAATGTCTCTTTAGATTTCTCGTGCGCATTCCAATAACAGAGCGCCGCCGAATCGCCCTTAATCCTTAATGTGCCCATCTCAGCCGTGGAAACTTCCTTCCCTTCCGCATCGACGATCCTGGCTTCGTAACCTTCGACTATGCGACCCAACGTTCCGGGCTTCACATCGGTGGGCCGGTTCGTGATGTAGATGTGAAACATTTCCGCCGAACCAATGCCATCGCAGATTTCCACGCCGAAGGTTTCCTTCCAGCGATGATAGAGTTCGATCGGCAGAGCCTCGCCCGCCGAATAACAAAACCGAATGCTCGAAATGTCATGCGAGCCGGCATCTTCGGCATTGATCATGGAATTGATCATCGTCGGCACGGTCGTGAGGATGGTCGGGCGATAACGTTCGATCACTTCGAACATCTTTTCCGGCGTCGAGCGCTCGGCAAACAGCGCCGTGGCGCCGCCCACTGAAAAAGGAAACAACAGATTGGTGCCGGTGGCGTAACCGAAAAACAGTTTGGGAACGGAAACGGTTAAGTCGTCTTCGTTGACACCCATAGTCTGCTTGGCGAAGACCTCGGTGTTGTAAGGCAAATCGTGTTGCAGGTGCACCGCGCCCTTCGGATGTCCGGTGGAGCCGGAGGTGAACAACCAGATTGCGATGTCGTCACGGTGCGTGTCCGCTGCCCGGCAAACGCCCGGCTGCGAGGAGACACTCTCATTGAAGGAAAGAAACTTAACGCGGCTGTGTTTCGGATCGATCTGATCTTCGTCGACGGCATCTTCATTCTGTACGACCAGTGTAGCTCGCAGATAACTCGCCTCTTGGGACGCCTCGGCGAACGGCTTCATAAAAGACTCGTGAACGATCGCCGCGCGCGCGCGCGTGTATTCGAGGTAGTAACGGTAATCGTCGGCGGGCAGCAGCGGATTCACCATCGTGATGACCGCGCCGATGCGCGCCGCGCCAAACCAGGACCAGACAAACTCAGGACAGTCAGGCAACACGATCAGAACGCGATCTTCCATCTGGACGCCGGCTTCGCGCAAAGCGTTGCCCACGCGGTTCGACATCCGCGCCGCCTCACCGTAGGTGTAGGTTTGATCTTTGAAGTAGAGACAGACCTTGTTTTCCCGCCCCTCCTCCAGATTGTGATAGAGGAAGTAGTCGGCCATGTTGAATTGTTCGGGAAAGTCGATGGACATTTGGATCACTAAGCATGGAAGGTGATGACCTTATTCATCGATCTCGTTGGCGGCCCTCAAATCCTCGACAACTTCGTTGAGCGGCCTTGAGGTGTCATCCTTGGTTTCTTCGGCTACTCGAATTACATGCAAGCCTTCGAGTAGCTCCTCGTACTCCTCAAGCGGAATTATTACAGCCGTCCGTTCACCGTTTGCGTCCGTGATGGATTGAGTGTTTCTTGACATGACCGTTGACCCTTGCGGCGTAGTTTAGCATGAACCCATTTACGACGCCGTTAGCGTGGCACGTACTTCAGGACGCTCCGAACAACTTAATACCGAGCTGCGTTTCCCAAGCCCGCGAAGCGGGCTCGATGCAATCCTGCGACTAAATCACAGAGTCCATGCCACACAAAGAAGCCCGGGGCGGCGAAACCCCGGGCTGGTGCGGATCGATCAAGTCTCGGCTAAAGCCGATCGTGTTTGTTCCAAAGATACTCAGGCGGCGCTCTCCTGGTGATCTGGTTTTTCAATCTCTGGCCGGTGATCGTCGATGGGAATCTTGTAACGCTTGATCTTACTGTTCAGCGTTGTGAGGTGCACACCCAGCAGCCGGGCCGCGCGAGTTTGGTTTCCCGCCGTCCGGCTGAGCGCGCTGCAGATCAGATCGACTTCGAATCGCTGCACTTCATCGGGCAGCCGGATCTTGCGGCTTAGGTTCACCGGCCCGGTAATTCTCAGGGATTCGACTTCGCGCAGCAGCGTGAGCGCGACCTCCTTGAGCGCAGTGAGCCGATTGTCCAAAACCACCTCGTTGCGCAGACTAAGCTCTGGCGCCGTCAACACGCGCGGTCCCCAGGTTATTTGTGTGCTCATCTCTTCTCCTCCTCAACTACGCCAAGCTGTAGCATAGACTTTAGTCTGTGATGTTTGAGCAGCAACACAGACTGAAGTCTATGCTACTTTTTCGTCCCGGCCTGATCGCGCTGTGGATCCAATGTCCTCGTTCGGAGTTCCGCCTTCAGCCCGGTTCATTCTTCGCCGTCACTTTTCCGCCTAAAGGCGGTACTCCGAACGGTCGCTAATATACGAATGTTCGGAAGTGTCGAGATCAGCTTTGTGACGAGTGGGACAAAACGCGGGACAGAGCGGCTGAGGTCAGGGCCACAAACCCCGTCTAGAGGGAGTTGCCGACGGCTTCCTGCAGATTCGACCGATAGTTTCGGCTCAAAGTAAGTTGCTTGCCACCCTTGAGGATGACGTGATACTCACCATGGAACCAGGGCTGGAGTTCTTTGATTTTGTCGATCCTCACAATCGCCGAGCGATGAATGCGCAGAAACTCCCTGGGATCCAATTGGGACTCGAGACCGCTGATTGTCTCGCGCAGCAGGTGAGACCTGGGTCCGTTGTGCACGCGCACGTAGTTGCCCTCAGCCTCGAGACAGTCAATATCATGGACGTCGAGGAAGAAGACGCGGCCGGCAGTTTTCACTACCAGACGCTCAATATACCGCGGCCCTGCTTTCAGCTCTTCAAGGAGCGCCAGAATGTGCTGGTCGCGTCGATCGAATTGCTCCCTGCTCAGGTGAATCCTGGCGCGCTCCCAGGCGGCCATGAAACGTTCGCGATCGAATGGCTTGAGCAGATAGTCGAGAGCGTGCACCTCAAATGCGCGCACCGCATACTGATCATAGGCAGTCACGAAAATGACGCGCGGCAGATGTTGATTCTTGAAAGACTCGAGGACGTCGAACCCGCCGCATTCGGGCATCTGCACATCCAGGAAAACCAGATCGGGAGCCAGCGATTTAATCGCGCTAATGGCTTCACGTCCGTTTGAGCACTCGCCCACAATCTCGGCTTCGGGATCGTTTTCGAGCATCTCGCGGACCATTCCGCGAGCTAAAGGCTCGTCATCAACAACCAATACCCGAATCCGGTTTGACTCGATCATCTTCGCTCCAAACTTCAGGCCGGCAGTAGCCCGACCGTCAGGGAGGGCGTTCTTAAGCGAGAGCGACGCCCTTGCTTACGCGCGGGCTACTGCCCTCTTCACCCACGCCGTGCAAAACAGTGACTGGTCTGCTGGTTCCTTGTATGCGTC
The DNA here is from genome assembly GCA_035317005.1 of Pyrinomonadaceae bacterium. Classification (GTDB taxonomy): domain Bacteria; phylum Acidobacteriota; class Blastocatellia; order Pyrinomonadales; family Pyrinomonadaceae; genus UBA11740. The sequence goes on from DATHHW010000132.1 coordinate 73,975, forward strand.
TCATCGTAAGTTCTGGATGAACATCTGAAAGTCGATGTCGCGATAAAAGGCGTTTTGATTCAAACAACGCCCGCTGTGACCACTCGTTACGAGTTGGTCTGACGAAAGGTTTCCAAATCCTCTTCTGCCGATGTACGAAAAAATGCTTTTGCCTACGAAAGAATGCACGGGCTTCGGATCATGGACATTTTGATGCCGTGATTTCACGCTTAGTCGTCCGGGTTGTTCCTAATTCATGGGGCGCAGAGATTTTTGCAGTCAGAAGCCCGACTGTGAGGGAGGGCAACTTCGAGACGCGCATTTCAGCGCCCCTCCCTGGACGGTCGGGCTTCTGAAACTAAGCAGAGTGCGGGTCAGTCGGACGAGATGTTGGATTTGATAACCGTCATTTCCGAGGCGCGCGGAATCTCGAGCGTCACGACGAATCCACCAGCAGGTTCGTTCGCCAGCTCAAACCGGTGATTGGATCCATAAAGCCGCTCGAGGCGGGCCCGGGTATTTGCCAGACCCACTCCGTGCTTTCCGTTGCCCGACGCCGGGGGGCGCGATATGCCGGGCCCATTGTCTCTAACCTCAATGCGAAGCATGCCGTTTCTTGGCCAGGCAATGATTTCAATCCGGCCCCGGTTGGAAGTCGTGGCGACGGCATGCCGCATGGCGTTCTCGACAATTGGCTGGAGGATCAGATTGGGCACGCGGACGTCCAAAACACTCGGATCAATATCGACACAGGTGGTCAGCCGATCCTGAAAACGGATCCGTTCAATCTCGAGATACCCATTGAGGAATTCGATCTCCTGCTGGAGCGGTACTTCCTGCGTGCCGGCATTCTCCAGCGTCAACCGCAGAAAGTCGCCCAGACGCGAAATCATCGTGCGCGCCGCGTCAACATCCTTATTTAATAGAGCCGAAATTGAATGGAGAGTATTAAAGAGGAAGTGAGGATGTAACTGCATCTTCAACGCTTCCAACTGGGATTGCGCGAGCTGTGTGCTCAACTGCGCGGCCTTTAGTTCTCCCTGTCGAAAACTCTTGTAATAGTTGAAAGCATGACTGCTCAGAACGATCACCCAGTAAGTCAGCAGCCAACGATCGACGTTATAAATGATGAATTGCAGAATGCGCAGCGGCGTCAGATTCTCAGGCCGGCCGGTGCCAAACATATAAACCACATAGTCGATGGTCAGCAGCGTGCTGACGAGACCCAAGCCGGTGAGGAAGTGAAGCGGGACGCGACGGCGCCAGTTGTTTCTGCCGATACGGAAACGCCGTGCCAGCCAAAGCACCAGAGGCGTCGACAGCGCCCAAAGAAAACATCCCAAACCCTCAACGAAGAGGGCCCGCTTGAAAGGGACCGGCTTCTCCTCGCGGTAGTAAAGCATGTAAACCTGAGTGGCAAAGAAGAATGCCATGATGGTCCAAACGGACAACATCAGACCCACTTGTACCGATCGCTTTGACAGCAGTTGTTCGGCGCGAGACCGCTCTTCAGGAAGGTTGTTGAAATCGTTCATGAATGTCGCCTGGTGTAACGATCATCGTCACCAGAAGGTTTCATCACCAGGTGGCCGCGAGGTCAGTACCGGCGAGCGGTAGCGACCGGGTCGCATCCTCGATCTCGAGTCGCTTGCTGCGTTCAAACCCCGGTCGCTACCGCTCGCGGTACTGATCTCAGGGATCTACCCGCGCCAAAGTGAGGCGTCTTCAGTTTGATGGCAAGAAGTCGGGGACGAAGTGGCCTGAGATGGTGACAAACCGTCCGTTACTGCGAGGTCGGACGATCCACGAAATCACGCGAAATGGCACGAAAAAACCAGTGGCCGTTGACCGGGGTTTGTTCGTGTGATTTCGTGGATCGCTCTCTTTGTCTGAGAAGTGGATGCACTTACCGCGGAGGTTCACGTCTTCGCAAACGGACACCCTTCGGCTTCGTGTTTGCTGCTCAGGTAGGTGCGCGCGTCCCAAAGTTCGGGAAAGAATTTTTTGTCCAGCGTCTTTTGCAGGTATCCGACTCCCTCTGAACCGCCGGTGCCGGGCTTGGCGCCGACCATGCGCTCGACCATTTTTATGTGGTGCGAACGCCAGAGCGAGAAGTATTCGTCGTGCTCGATCAACCCTTCGGCCAGTTGGGATTCCTTGTAGAACTGCTCTTCGTGCGTGAGCACTTCGACCAAAGCGCGTTGCCGCTTGCCGTAATTGCTGCGCCGTTCCTTCGCGTCCCGCGGCGAGTCGCTGGCGGGAGTGTCGAACCCATGACGGCGCAGCAGCGCAAAGAATGCTTCCGACAGCGACGGCGCATTCATGCGTGCCTGCAGCCGTTGGAAGGCGAAGTCGTCGCCGGCGAACGCCCGCAAAACCTTTTCGTCTTTCAAACCGGAGGAGAATTCAATTTCGCGAAATTGCATCGACTGAAAGCCGCTGGCCGGATTCAGTTCATCCCGAAACGCGAGAAAGCGGACCGGCTTCATGGTTTCCAGAAGATGAATTTGCGCGATGAGCAGTTTTTCGATCTCGACAATGCGGCGCAAAGCCTGGGCGGCTTCGGCCGCGCGGTCTTCCTTCATCAAAACGATGGCCGCGTCAATCTCGTGCAGGATTTGCTTGAACCAGAGTTCGTAAGCTTGATGCACGGTGATGAAAAGCAATTCATCGTGCTGGGCCGGCGTCGACAGACATGACTGCAAGTCGATAAGCTCAGGCACGCGCAGATATTTGTTGTAGGAGAGCGGTGCGTCTTTGCCGTAGTTACGCGACATGATAATCAGGGAAGAAACTATTCACGAGCCAATGGGAAAGCCGGATGTTTCACGCACTCGGCGCGCCTGCCCCAGATGCCGCCGGCCGTGAACCACCGTGACTACAAAAGCGTCAGCCAGACTGTACCGTATTAACGGCGTGACGGGCGATCTTAATTTCGTTTTATTGTAGTCGACGCCACTAGTCTCTCGGACAAATTCAATGAATCGCCCTTGCTGTTTCAGAAACTTCGCCAGTGGTTCGTCAATATTTGACGACTCAGACGGCCGGAACACTTTTGGCGCCGTCAAGTTCCTTCCCCCTTCCGGGTTAACTTGTTTGATCAGCCAACCACCCATGAAACTCGGTCGATAGGCTGGCCCGATGGTCCCCGGCCATTTCTTTCGTCCGCGCACAAGCGCGTCGGAAAAATAGCCATCGAACTCGTGGGAAGTAATCGCGAGATGATCCAGACACTGAGCGATACTCCACTTCTCCGGCGCAGGTTTCCAATTGAGTTGAGCGGTGCTGAGACCGGAAAACAATTCGCGGGCTGCCTTACTGTTCTCTTCGGCCGCGGAGACGATCGTTTCCAGCAGATTTGTTGACTGAAGAAACTGATCCATAGTCTCTCCTTTTGGAGTGCGGTGACTTGTCACCGCTTTGGCTGTCCGAGAAGCTTTCTCTTTCTCCCTCTCCCTTTGGGAGAGGGTTGGGGAGAGGGCTTGTGCGCGTCAAGCTTCGTACCCTCCCCTAACCCCTCCCAAAGGGAGGGGAAGAAACCACATGCGCTTCAACCCGCTTGATCAGACGTTCCTTATGTTTGTCGGACATTAAAAAGCCGCCCCTACCTTTTCACTTCCTTCATAAGCCTTCGCGTCGCGAATCTTTTTCATCTCGGCGATCACCAGCTCCAGCTCTTCATCCCTGGTATAAAAGTGCGGCGAGATGCGCACGCCCGCCCCGGGGCGATAATCGACGATGAATTCACGGCGAATCAATTCTTTGGTGATGGCCGCGGCGTGATCGTCCCAAACCGTGATCGTGCCGCCACGCTGCGCCGGATCTTTCGGACTGGTAACCCGAAAACCTGCTTCGTGGGCCAGCTCGATCACACGTTGAGTCTGGCGCACGCTCTTCTCGCGAATCTTTTCCACGCCGATCGTGTCGATGATTTCATAGCCCGACTGCGCCGCGTACAAAGCCGGAATTGCCGGCGAGCCATGCAGAAACCGGGTGATGTTCGGAGCGTAACGCAGCTCGCTATCGAACGCGAACGGTTCTTCGTGGGCCATCCATCCCGTCGTCTTCGGCTCCAGCCGATCAATCAGATCCGGCCGCACGTAAAGATATCCGGCGCCTGGCCCGCCGCACAACCACTTCACCGAACCGCCAGTGGCGAAATCAACCTGCAGGTCTCTTACACTGAAGGGCACCGTGCCCGCTGATTGATAGGTGTCCAGAATCACCATCGCGCCGACTTTGTGGGCGCGCTCAGTGATCGCCTTCGCGTCTTGCAGGAAGGCGCTCTTGAACAGCACATGCGAGATCGGCGCCAGCAGCGTTTCTTCGTCGATCGCCGCCAGCATTCGCTCCAGCGGCACCGTGATCCCATCGTCCGACTTTACCGTTTCGATGCGCAGCCCATGTGCACGTGCGTGCGCTTCGTACACGTACATCACCGACGGAAAGTTGAGTTCGGAATAAACAATCTTGCGGCGTCTCGAATTTTCCGGCAGCGGCAGCAGGCAGGAGAGAATCAACGACTGACAGATCGAAACATTTTGATGCATCACGACCGTTTCGGGATTGGCGCCGATGATGCGCGCGACTTGATTTCCCACCGTCACCGGCATGTGCCACCAACCCTCGGCCCAGGCACGCACACCGCGCGTCGCCCAAATGTCAGCGTACTCATGCAGGCGTTCATAGGTAGCGCGCGGCATCGCCCCGAGACTGTGGGAAATCAGATAGACTGTGTCGTCAAGTATGGGAAACTCACCACGCCATTTGAGAAGGTCATCAGTCAAGAGGGTTCTCCTTGGTTCCGGCTAATTTACCACAGAGATGCCTCAGATTTCGTTGCGGCTTAGCCGCCTGATGTGCGGAAGGGCTCAGCCCTTCCGTCAAGTGCTCCAATTATTTTCGGGGCTACGCCTCCGCTCTCAGCTCGAGGCGTAGCCTCAACCTTCTTAGAGATCTAACGGAAAGGCAGAGCCTTTCCGCACATCAGGCGGCAAAGCCGCGGCGGCTCAGTCTTCATTAACATGTTAAAGTGAACGCAATGTGGAAGTTCGCGAATCCCATCAAGCACGCAATTCCTGAAACGACCTGGCCGACAGCGGAGGAAGCCGCGAACTCTTTATTGCTTCAACCAATCACAATCGGTCCGCTCACGCTGGAAAGCCGGACCTGGGTGCCGGCGATGGTCCCATGGCGCGCCACAGAAGAGGGATTTGTCACTCAGGACAACCTCGATTGGTATCGACGATTCGCGGCAGGCCAGCCGGCTGCCCTGGTTGTCGAAGCCACCGGCATTCGCGATATTCCCAGCGGCCCGCTATTACGTATTAGCCACGATCGATTTCTTCCGGGCTTGCGGCAACTGGTCGACACGGTGCGCGAAGCGAGCGACGGCCACACCAGACTCTTTATTCAGATCATCGACTTCCTCGCGGTCAAGCGCCGGCCCGATCCGGCAAAATATTTTCAGCGCTTTCTTAAGATCACTGCACAGCATCGCCAGGCGATTGCCGAAGTTACGGAAGACTCGAGCTGGATCAGCGCCGCCGAAACCAAGGTCCGCGCTTTTCTCAACGACGCTCCGGACACGGTCATCGACTGCGTACTTAACCAGCGCGAGCTTGAATCCCTGCGCTTCGGTTATCGCGAACGCGTCACTGACCTGCACCTGCCGCATGTTCGTGACCTTCCCCAGGTCTTGCCGTCGATCTTTTCCGAAGCCGCGCACCGTGCCCGCGATGTTGGGTTCGACGGTGTCGAGTTGCATTACGCGCACGCGTATACGATGGCCGGCTTCCTGAGCGCGCTCAACGATCGTGATGATGGATATGGCGGGCCCCGCGAAAATCGCGGGCGACTGCCGCTGGAAGTTTATCGAGCCGTGCGCCAAGCGGTTGGTGACGATTACGTTGTCGGCGCGCGCTTCCTCGGCGATGAAGTGATCGCCAGTGGTAATCGAATCGATGACGCCGTTTACTTCGGCGTCGAATTCGCGAAAGCCGGGATGGACTATCTTTCGATCTCGAAGGGCGGAAAATTCGAGGATGCCGAGCAGCCAAAGATTGGCCAGGCTGTATATCCTTACACCGGGCAGAGCGGCTACGAATGTATGCCGACGACTCTGTCCGACGAACGTGGACCGTTCGGCCGCTCGGTGCCGCTGGTCGCAAAAATCAAACATGCGGTGAACGCTGCCGGATTCAATACGCCGCTTGTTGCGACAGGGGGTATTACTACTTTTGCGCAAGCCGAATCAATTCTTCAGCGCGGTCATGCAGACATCGCGGGTCTGGCGCGACAGGCCCTGGCCGATCCTGATTGGTTCATCAAAGTGAAGCTCGGTCGCGGCGATGAAGTCCGCCGCTGCACCTATACGAATTACTGCGAAGCTCTGGATCAAGCGCATCGCCAGGTGACCTGTAAGCTTTGGGATCGGAAGGAGTTGGATGAACCGGGGATTGCGATGGCCGAGGATGGGCGTCGACGACTGCTGGCCCCGAAATGGAGACGGTGATCCGCAGATTACACAGATTACGCAGAAAAGAAATCACGACAAATAAGTTTTAGAGACCTCAGACTACCACTTCCAGGTTCACTTCATCAGAAAGCGATTCATCTCGGCCGGTCAAGTCGTTTTAGTCTTTCTGATCTGTGGAACCTGCGTAATCTGCGGATCGAGCTTCATACGCTGCCACAAACTCAGGATCACGCCGCCGCAAACTTTCGCGATCAACTCTTCCACTGCGAGTCATCAACACGTAAGCAAGTTCAGTCGGCCCCAGGTGCATGAACTCTCTCGCGTTCTCAAACCACACCATACTTTCATAAGCTGCAGCCTGATATTCCTCGATGACCGGCTTTCGCACTTCTTCAAATCGTCGCAAAGCCGACTGCACATCTGAGTTTTCGTCGAAACATTCCTTCAAGGCAATCGCATCTTCCATCGCCAGCTTGGTGCCTGATCCAATTGAGAAATGCGCTGTGTGCAATGCATCACCGAGCAGCACCACGTGATCGAAACTCCAGTGCCAATTTTTCACGAGCAGAAAGTTAAGCCACTTTGAGTTATTTGAAAGCAAAGGCTGTCCATTCAAGTCGGGCGCGAATACTTCAGCGAGGTACGCGCGCGTTTCTGCATCCGACATCTTGTCAAAGCCGGCTTCGTGCCAGGTCTGCGGGTCACATTCGACGATAAAAGTACTGGTCGTCTGGTCGAACTCGTACGAATGTGCTGCGAAAACGCCCGCCCTGGTTTCGCGAAACGTCAGGGTCAAGCCATGAAACAATTGATTCGTGCCGTACCAGATGTATTTGTTCGGGCGCACGCTAAGTTCGGGTCGAAACTGATCTGTGAAGGTTTGTCTGACAAAGCTGTTGACGCCATCCGCGGCCACGAGCAGATCGCAATCCGCTCTTAATAAATCAAAGTAGGTGAGCTCAGTTCGAAAATTGATTTGGACGTCCAGATCCTCACAACGCCGCTGCAGTATCTTAAGCAGACGCAAGCGCGCAATTCCCGAGAAGCTGTTGCCATGAATGGAAATCTTTTGATCGCGATGGACTACATCGACATTGTCCCAGGCTTCAAAGTTGCGCGTGATGGCGGCGTGGGACGGTTCATCGGCGGCCTTTAAGTTGCTGAGGGTCTTCCCCGAAAACACCACGCCCCAACCAAACGTATCGTCAGGGCCGTTGCGTTCATAGATCGTGATGTCGTGTGCGGCGGCGGCGCTCTTCATGAGGATGGCGAAGTACATGCCCGCCGGCCCGCCACCGATGATGTTGATTTTCATGCTCGCAGTTCATCCAGTGCCGCGCCCAATCTCTGCACACCTTCATTGAACAGCTCAGGCTCAGCACACATGCCAATCCGAAAGTGCTGGGGCGATTCAAAGAAGCGGCCGGGCACGACGGCCGTGTCGCACTTTTGGTGGAGTGAGTCGTAAAGATCTTCTACTCGCCCCTTCAGCAGGCGCGGAAACGAGGTGGTGCCTGATTCAGTGCGGACAACTTGCAGGTCCTCGCGCGAGTCTAGAAAGTCACTGAGCACTGTGCGATTGGTTTCCAGAATCCGCTTCGCGCGAGCGATGAACTTTGGCAGTTTGTTGAGCGCCACGACACTGAGTCGTTCCGCGGGCTGCGGCCCTATCCCGTCAAAGATGTCGCGCAACAGCCGCATTCGTTCGGCCATATCAGGCTCAGCCAAAATCCATCCGCAGCGCAGGCCGCTCAACCCGTAGCCCTTCGTCAGGCTGGTGGTGGCGATGAATTCCGGGCCGAGATGAATCGACGATCTGGGCGCGGCTTCAAACATCGCTTCCAAATAAACCTCGTCGACCAGGACGCGCGCCCCGACGATGGCAGCCAACTCGCCTATTTGCCGCAGAGTTTGTTCCGGTACCAGAGTGCTGCTCGGATTATGCAGGTTCGTCAACACAATCAGACGCGTGCGCGGTGTAATCGCTTTCGAGAGTTCCTCGACATCGATCTGATAGGCATTCTCAAACGATCTCGGGAATCGTTTGATCGAGGCTCCGAAATATTTGGCAACAGCGAGAAGTGGTTCGTAGGTCGGCTCCTCAATCAACACTTCATCGCCATGCTCGAGGGCCGCGGCCATCGCCAGGTGGTTCGCCATCGAGGTGCCGCCGCAAATCGTCACGACGGATTCAGGCGGAACCTGGCTGTGCGCGGCGAGCGCGTCGATCAGCGGGCCGTAGCCGTAGGCGTTATCGCCGTTCAGATCCAAATCTTCGATTGTCGCCTCCAACTCAGCGAAGGGAAGATTGAGGATGCCGCTTAACGCCAGATCGTATTTGACCTTCGGGCGCGTCTTGGCCCAGTGCATGTAGATAGATTGCGTGTTCATTTTTTCTTCAAACGCAAAGCCTAAACGCAAAGGACGCAAAGGCTCTCGCAAAGGAACGCAGAGGAAGAGCCTTTGCGTCCCTCTGAGAAAACCTCTGCGCCCTTTGCGTTAAAATGCATCGCTTAATTTCCAGTCCTTAAGCAGATCAATTCGACAAGTTCATAGACCTGCCTCTCGCCGCTTTCGCAGCCACGCCCAAACAAAATATGCCGGCAAACCCAGCAGCATGATCCCGAGACTGATCGCCGTGTTGAGCGGCTCTTTGTAGACGACGCTAAATGTAATCACGCAGCAAGCCACGATAAAGAACGAGGTGGTAAACGGATGACCCGGAATATGAAAAAAGTCGCCCTTCGGTTTCCCGCGATTGCGCCGGCGGAATACGAACACGCACACGGCCGTCAGGGCAAAGAACACCACGTCAACGGACACGACGTAGTTCAGAATTTGTTCGAAGCGGCTGGCCACCAGCACGATGACGATTGCCAGCACGCCTTGCAACGCGATCGCGACCGCGGGGACCCGAGCGCGATTAAGCCAGGCGAGTTGTTTGAAGAAGAGACCATCATCCGCCATGGCGAAATAAACTCTGGGCGCGGTCAGCATGCTCTGGCTCAGGAATCCAATCGTGGAAATCGCGATCCCCGCCGCCAGGAAGCGCCCGCCTCTTTCGCCCAGCGCCAGACGCATCACCGCGGATGCCGGCGTCTTCGTTTGCGCCAGGCCTTGCGCCCCCAACGCGTGGACGCAGACATAGTTCACGGAAAGATAAACCACGATCACGCCCAGAACGCCGTACAGCAATCCACGCGGCAGGTTCCGGCGCGGCTCGCGCACTTCGCCGGCGACAAAGCAAGCTGTCTGCCAACCTCCGTACGCAAATTGTGCCGGTATCAGCGCCGCGCCAAACGCAATCAGCGACTGCAACGTGGTCGCCGAAGAGACCGAGGTTGTCGCTGCTGAGCCTTGAACAGGGCCACTGACCATCAATCCAAATCCGACCAGCGCCGCGATCGCGATTAGTTTGAGGATCATGAAAACATTCTGGGTCAAACTGCCCGCGCGCACGCCGATACAATTTACGATTGTCAAAAGGGCCAGCGCGGTTGAAGCCAGCAGCGCGGCGCGCATGTCAGTTACGCGCACACCGGCCAACTCAAAAACATGATTCGCAAAGATGAGCGCGACCGCCGCCATCCCGCCGGTCTGAATTACGAATAGCAGACTCCAGCCGTAGCCAAAGGCCACCAAAGGATGAAGCGCGTCACGCAAGTAGACGTACTGGCCGCCGGACTCTGAGCTTTGCGATGAAAGTTCCGCGTAGATGAAAGCGCCGGCGAGAGCAATCAACCCGCCCACGGCCCATGCTCCCAGAATCAGAAACGGCGTGTGCACCTGCTGGGCGACCACGTAAGGATTAGTGAAGATTCCCGCGCCGATGATCCCGCCCATCACGATCATCGTCGCGTCGAAAAGGCCGAGACGTCGCGCGAGATGCGACCCGGGCTGGGACTGCTGTGATGTTTGGCTGCTCACTCTTTCAAGAGTTGATTCGCGATCACGAGTTTCTGTATTTCGGAAGTTCCTTCATAGATGCGCAGCGCGCGCACGTCGCGATAGAGCCGCTCGACCACCGTGCCGCGTATCAGACCGGCGCCGCCGTGAATCTGCAGGGCTTGATCGATGATGCGTCCGGCAGCTTCCGTCGCAAAGAGTTTGGCCTGACTCGCCTCGCGGGTTGAGCTGGCGGCGCCCGCGTCCTTCAAATACGCCGCGCGATAGACCAGCAGCCGGGCAGCGTCCAGTTCGGTCGCCATGTCGGCCAGCTTCTCCTTAATCAACTGATGTCCTGAGAGCGAGCGGCCAAACTGCTCGCGGGACTTTGCATGCAGAATGCTTTCGTCCAGCGCCCGCCGCGCCATGCCGCACGCGGCCGCGCCTACGCTGGCGCGAAACATATCCAGCGTTTGGAGCGCGAGGCGCAACCCATCACCCTGGGCGCCGATCATGTCCTCCGCCGGCACTTTGCAACCTTTGAATTCGAGTTCGCCAATCGGATGCGGCGCCATCATCTCGGTCCGCTCCGCCACGGTGAAGCCCGGCATGCGCGCTGAGACCACAAACGCCGAAATCTCTGCGCGTCCATCTTCACGCGTGCCTGTGCGCGCAAACACCGTGTAGAAGTCGGCGACGCCGGCGTTTGAAATAAAGCGCTTGCGGCCGTCGATGATGTATGTGTCCTCTTCGCGTCGCGCTGTAGTCTTAAGCGCAGCAACGTCGGAACCGGCCTCGGGTTCGGTCAAAGCAAAAGCCCCGATGGCCTTGGCGTTTGCCGCTCGGGCCAGCCAGAAGTCGCGCACGTGCTCGGTGCCTGCCAGGCTGATCGCATAGGTACCCAATCCCTGCATTACGAAAGCGAGATCGGCGAGGGATGATGAATAAGAGAGCGTCTCGCGAATGATGCAGAACGAGCGGAGATCAAATGCCTGACCAGGCGTCGCGACGGCATAGCGCAACAGATCTGCTTCAAACAACAGCATCACGTAACTGCGAACAGCTTCGTCGGCGTCTTGCTCGTCATCGCCGGCGCGCACCTCGACTTCGCGCTCGGCTAAATCGGCTACGTGCTCAGCCAGAGTTCGGTGATCGGTCGAGAAGAACGGTGTTGTTTCGATGAACCGATCCATAGCAATCAACTCAACCGCTTTGCTGGGAGCGCGTACGTCCCGTGCGCAAAGCGCTGCAAGGCGCTCATTCTTTGGAGTGCGCTGACTACTCAGCGCTTTAGAAAGCGGCGACTAGTCGCCGCACTCCAAAAATTACTTGAACTTCGCTTCCCGCTTCGCCAGAAACGCGTCATGCGCTTCCTGAAAATCCGGATGCTGCATGCATAGGGCCTGCGCCACAGCTTCGGCTTCCAACCCCGACTCAAATCCCATGTGCATTTCGCGATTCAGCATTTCTTTTGTCTTTGCCAGGCCCAGCGCAGGACCGCGGGCCAACTTTTCGGCAAACTCGCGCGTCGCTGTCTCCAGTTGATCGCGCGGCACGGTACGATTGTACAAGCCAATCTTCTCGGCTTCCTGGGCCGATATGAAGTCGCCGGTCATCAATAGTTCGGTAGCTTTCGCCAAGCCGACCACGCGCGGCAAGAGGTAAGTCGCGCCCATGTCTGTGCCCGCTAGTCCGACTTTCACAAAGATGAAAGCAATCTTCGCTTCCTCCGCGGCAATGCGTATATCAGAAGCCAGCGCGATGCACGATCCGGCGCCGGCGGTCGTGCCATTCAAGCTGGCAATGATTGGTTTCGGCAGCAGACGCATATTCCGGATCAGTTCACAGGTCAGGCGCGTGAATTCCAGCAAACCGGCGGCATCGCTTCCCTGCAGCTCGCCGATGATGTCGCGAACGTCTCCGCCCGAGCAGAACGCGCGGCCGGCGCCGGTGATTACTACGACGCGCACGTTTGTTTCATCGCGTAGCGATGCGAACATGTCGGTCAGTTCACGATAGACCTCAAACGTGATCGCGTTCAGACGCTCGGGACGATTCAGCGTGATGGTCGCGATGCCGTCGCGTTGCTCGTACAGAAAACTCTTCGGTGTGTTCATGCTTTGTGGCCCAAGTTGTTAACTTGCCGCTCTTGAGTTTTGAAATTCGCAAGTTAACAACTTGCGCTACAAAACCGCGATCGCTTCAATTTCGATCTTCGCGTCGTCTTCCAGCAGGCCGTTCACCTCGACCAGTACCATTGCGGGAAAATGCTTGCCCATCTGCGCCCGATAGCATTCACCGATTTCCTGCATGCGTCCGCGATACTCGTTCTTGTCGGTTACATAGATTACCAACCGCGCAATTTGTTCCGGCCGGCCACCTGCTTCCTTTACGACAGTCATGACGTTGGCCAATGCCTGATCGAATTGTTCGACGAGATCCGGGCTGACGATCTGCTGTTGCTGATTCCAGGCGATCTGCCCGGCGACGAACAACAGACGGCCGCCTTCTGTCAAAACGCCGTTCGAATAACCAAGCGGTGCGCCGAGTGATTCGGGATTGATAAAAGTGAAACTCATTTGTTTTTCTCAGTGAACCTCTGTGGTCCTCCGTGTCTCTGTGGTAATGGATCGCTCTCCACCACAGAGGCACAGAGAACCACAGAGTCACACAGAGACTCGCTGCACTATCTCCAACCGATTCCCGCCCGGATCGCGCACATAGAAACGCGGCGTGCCCGGCATGGGGCGCGGGTCGGCAATGATTTCCACACCGGCTTCGCGAAATCTTTTTTCCGCTGCGCCGAGATCAGAGACGGCAAAACAAATGTGTCGCGAACTCAGCGTGCCCACCTCTTCTTTATCTACAGACAAGTGCAACTGCGTCGCTCCGATCTGATACCAGGCGCCGGTCTGCCGCGCGGCCGCTGGCTTCGGCACCTGCTCCAGACCAAGAACACTGCCGTAAAATTCCTTCGTCGCCGCTTCGAGTTCCGGAGGCACAGTGACGTTTACATGATGAAGTTGGGTGACCATCATTGAAGTTTGAAATTCGGATTCTCGATGATGCCGAAGATATTGCCGAACGGATCTTTGACGGTGGCGACTTTGATCCCCTGGCCTACGTCCTGCAATGCTTCGTGAACGGTTGCGCCCAGATCGAGAATCCGCTGTAACTCCGCAGCGGCATCCTCGGCGCCCCAGTAAGCGACCGCGCCATCGGCCTTTTCCACGCCCGTGGCCGCGGTCGGTTGTAAACCAAGTTCGAAACCCGCCACAGTGAAACCGACATAGAACGGTTCGTCAAAGTAAGGCTGCACGCCCAGCACTTCGCTGTACCAATTCTTGCCCTGGTCGATGTCATCAACGTGGTAGATTGCGGTTCGTAGGCCGAGAAACATTTTGGCTCCTGGTTTTAATGGGCTTTAAGTTTTCTTGGCGCCTTTGCGCCTTGGCGAGAGATTGCTTCACGCAAAGGCGCAAAGACGCAAAGGAGAACACACACGATCAATCCCTCTCACAGCTACTCCTTGTTCCGTACCGCAAAATCCACCACTTCATCCAAACGACTCTCTCGCGGAGCGGTCGCAGATTCTTTCATCTTCTGTTCGAGGTGGGCGTTGAACTCAGCGGACCTGTTGCGCGGCACGCTCAGGCTTTGCCACTCGCTCGACTTGAAATGCTTCGCGAGATAAACGATCTGGCCGACGTGATAAGCGTAGTGCGCGATTTGCCGATTGATGGCTTGAACCACGGTGTGATCCTGGCCGCGGATCCTGACTGTGCGCATCAAGTCTTCCGGCTTGAGCGGCTCGACGGCATCAAAGACACATTTCCAGCCCTGGTCCCAGTAAGCAATCATGTCATCTTTCGTCGTCCCGGGCAGCATCACAAATTCGATGTCGCGGTCACGCTCCGGTTTCTCGCCGTCGGTGGTGAGAAAGGCAGTCCAGCGCGAGAGCATGTTGCCGGCCATGTGCTTCATGTTGACTGCGATGCTGTTGGATTCTTCGTCGATGGTTTTGAACAAGTCGTCATCGCTGACTTGCTCAAACGCGCGTTCCGCGAGTTTTTTGTAGTCGCGAAAAGTTTGCAGCGCGTCGGTTAGATAGTGTTGGGCTAATAGTTCGTTCATGATGTTATATCTGTTAAGCCAGCGAAGCTGGCGGAATATCAGTAGCCCACAGCGCCAGCTGTGGGTTCGACGCCGGTGGAGTGTTCCAGCCCCGGCAGGGGCGACATATGAATCACACGACGACGAATTATGTCGCCCGCTAAAGCGGGCTGCCTATTTCTCTTGTCTTGCCTACCCACAGCTTGCGCTGTGGGCTACTGATATGTTGCCGGCTTCGCCGGCTGGTTGCCGGTCACCTCAAACGAGTGTCAAAGATACAGAACCCGGAGCGGTAGCGACGGGGTGCGAGCATTCAACTCGCCATTAAGTAGCTTCTTATCTTTCGCATATTCTTAAGGTTGAGCATAGCATCCGGTCGCTACCGCTCTCGGTTCTGTAACACACTCGCGACTTCACTGCGCTTCACTGATCGTTGCTCTCCGGTTTTCATGTCCTTGATCGCAAGTTCACCGCGAGCTCGCTCCTCATCGCCGACAATCGCGACAAAGGGAATGCTGCGCGCTGAAGCGTATTTGAACTGCTTCCCCATCTTGTCTGCTTCCGGATAAAGATCGACGCGCAACCCCGCGCTTCTCAATTCAGTCGCCAACGCGAGCGATTCTCCAACCGAATCTTCGTTCCAAATCGTCACCATGACATCGGCGGGCGAGGAAACTAACTCGGCTGGAAACATTTCGCGCTCGCTCATCACGACGATGATTCGCTCGAGGCCAAGTGAAAACCCACAGGCGGGAACATCCTTGCCGAGAAACATCCCCACCAGATTGTCGTAACGACCGCCGCCACCGAGACTGCCTGCCAGATCGGGTACATTAATTTCAATGATGGCGCCAGTATAGTAGGACAAACCACGAGCCAGGGCGGGATCAAGTTTGATTCGCTGGTCGACTCCGCTGCCTTT